>NZ_JACJPF010000099.1 GCF_014695915.1 Trichocoleus sp. FACHB-40 | reverse complement strand
ACCAGCGCTTAGGTTTGGTAAAAGCTGAACGCAAGCGGCATCGAGAAAATACCGCTCGCTCAAAAGAAATCTGGGCTTCCTCTGGTTAAGTTGACACCAATGGGCATTGCCATACCCCTACCAACTACAACTCTCAACCAATAGTTTAAGTTCACTCACCTGTTTATAACTTCCAGTTCTTGGCTTTTGCGTTCCCAGTCTGTTCGCCTAGCAGCAACCCTAGCTTCTACAATCTCTGCAAACCATGTCGGGTAAGGCTTTTTCCTATTGGGTTTGCTCAGCACTAACAGTCAATTACCTACCTAAGCATAGTCTGGACGCAAGAACGCAATTCTTAGGCTAGGGTTAAGTTTTAATAAACTATTTAAAATTGTATGTCACAAAACCCGATCGGCTATAGTTTTTAGTATTAATAAAGATTTAATAATTTTCAATATTGTTTCTTAATTGGTGTAAAGCAAGGTTTTTAGCTTGAGTTAAAATACTCGGATGCTCAAATGGAACCGTAATTTTATAAACTTTTTATAAAGTTATTTTAGTTATTTTATATAAAATTTATATTACGAAATTAAGATCAGAAAATTTACTGATGAAAAAAATCTCATTAATTCTGTATACTTCGTGACATAGGCAGTATTTGAACTAATTTAATAAAAATGAAAGCCACTACATTAAGTTTGGCAAAGATTGTTCAGTTAATAGATTTAGTCAGCCAGCGACAAGGAACGGGGAAATTGCTCCTTGTTAGTGGCGATAAGTTGCAAAACAATACGCCAAGCGATTCGCCGACCGAGGTGCTAAGCCAGAGCGATCGCCAATGGCACTTATACTTCTTTCAAGGGCATCTTTTTTATGCCACTGATAGCCACCACTGCTTCCGCCGTTGGCAAAGGGCGTTGAAGCAATCCTGTCCTGAGTTTGCCCCTGAGGTGTCTTTTGCTAATCAACCTTGGGAGTACCAGGTGCTGGAGGAAGGCATTAAAGAAGGTAGCCTAAATATAAATCAAGTCAAGGCTATTGTTCAAACCAACGCTTTAGAGGTGTTTTTTGAACTGGTTAGTTATCCAGCCCCTCTTACTAGCCATTGGCAACCCTGCAAACTATCAACTACTCCCATAGCTTTGCTTCCAGCAAAACAAGTTTTTCAAAAAGCTCAACAAATGTGGGAACAGTGGCAAGCGAAAGATTTAGAACAAATTTCCCCTAACCTGGCACCTGTTTTAAAACAATCTCCTCAAAAACCAAATCAAGATTCTAAAGAAGCTTCTTTAAGCCTAATTCAGCTGCTCAATAGTCAAAACACCCTTTGGGATATTGCTTATCAGCTGCGGCAACCTGCGTGGGCAGTGACACTATCCTTACTTACCTTGGTTCGTAAGAACCTTGTGGAATTCAAAGAAGTTCCAGATTTACCCAAACCCGTTTCACAAAAGCAAAAGCCTGCTGCTATAAAAGTGGGTGCATCTCCAACGCCAAATCTCTCCGGCCCTTTAATTGCCTGTATTGATGATAGTCCAGTTATTGGTCAGGTATTAGAAAAAATCCTCATACCCGCTGGATATCGGCTGTTGAAGATAACTGAGCCGTTGCAACAGATGGGTATCCTCGCGAACCAAAAGCCAGACTTAATTTTCCTAGACTTAGTAATGCCGGATGCTAACGGCTATAGCCTTTGTGCCTTCTTACGCCAGACGCCAATATTTCAGAAAACGCCGATTATTATCCTCACCAGTCGGGATAACCTAATTAACCGCAGCCAAGCCAAACTTACTGGTGCTGTAGATTTTTTAAGCAAGCCACCAGAACCGAAAAAAGTGCTGCAAGTCATTCAAAAGTATCTGGCTCCAGAAAAAACACCAAAATCTGCTTTGAAATCATCAGCAGCCAACGCAGGTGGAGGGGGAGCAGTGATGAAACAAAGTTTAAACGGCGCTAGTTGAAAACCGTATTAAAGAAAAAATTTATTAAAAGTAAAGCTTGTAGAAACTTGTACTTTTAATAATGTTTTAATGCTGGTTATTCTGATAGATGTAGTAACACGCTAAAATTATCTTTCCTAAGAGGTTAACACCATGCCTACTGCTTTAGTTGTTGAAGATACTTTAACTGAAAGAGAAATTTTTAGTAGCTGTTTGCGACGGGGCGGATTAAATGTTTTGACAGCTAATAATGGAGAAGAAGCCTTAGAAAAAATTCTGGCTTATAAACCTGATGTCATCATTCTAGACGTGGTGCTGCCAGGTCGTAGTGGATTTGAACTATGCCGCGAGCTGAAAGCTGATGCAGAAACTAACAAAATTCCAGTTGTAATGTGTTCCACCAAAGGAACTGATATGGATAAATTCTGGGGTCTGAAACAAGGAGCAGATGCTTACATCCCCAAGCCAGTGGATCAAGAAGAACTGTTGCGTACTGTTAAGCAATTAATTAAAAATTAGCGTTCGCCCTTACTAAAGGGCAAGGAGACAAGCAATGGAATCGGAGTTGTTGCCCACAAACACGACTTTAGCTGAGCTATCTAAAACTCATACCCCAGGACATACAGCAGTTGTGGGACAGCAGTTTTTGCGGTTCCATCTTTTGCCTGATACTACAGCGCTCTTACCTGTGCATCAGATGACGGAAGTATTGACCATTCCCATAAATCAAATTGTGCCTATTCCTCATCTGCCAGCTTGGATAATGGGAGTTTATAACTGGCGTGGTGAAATTTTATGGATGGTAGATTTGGGGCGCTTGGTAGGACTAACCCCTTTATATCAACACGCAATTAGCCGCTCAACCTATACAGTAATTGTGATTCATAGCGCACAGCAAGTGTTAGTAAAACAGCGAATAGGTACCCAAATCACGGGTAGAAAAATGCTGGGACTGGTGGTTAATCAAGTGGAAGATATGGAATGGTACGATCCAAATTTAATCCAATCTCCCCTTCAATCCGCTGTAACTCTTGAACTGCTGCCATTTTTACGAGGTTACTGGATAAGATCCACTGGAGAGATGTTGGTAGTTTTAGACAGCGAATCAGTTTTTGCGGGAATGCCCAACCAAAAAGGTTAATCTTTTTAACCTATTTATTTTTTGAATTTAGTTGGTTTTACCCTATTAAATTCTCAATTTATTAGCCCTGTCAAATAGCCATAATTCTCTATAGCTGAGAGAAGTTTCATATATGCATCAACCATCCGATCCTCAACCTAACACAACCAAAGTCACAACTAACGGTCGCGGTCGCCTAAATGGTCGCAAAGTAACTGCTAAGCATCAAGATCCTATTCCTCTTAAACTAACTGCTACTCAACAAGAATTTAACGAATCCCAGAGCCTTGAGCAAAATGCAGATAACTGGGTGAGGGATGGACTAGAGCAAAAAAAGCAAGAAAAACCTAGTCAGCAGCCGCAAAAACTAAGTTTACCAAAAAGCTCCACCCTCCGCAGCCAATTGCTAACAACAATCCTACCTGTGGTATTGGCACCTCTGGCTATAGCTGGAGCGGCGTTCTGGGCAATAAATAACTATCAGGCAGCTCGTAGCACTGACTCAAAGTTATGGAATGACGCTATGCTATCCTCCGACCTAGCTGGCAGCAAGGTTAAGGATGCTTTTACCGTTCCATCCTCTTTAGCAGAAAATCCTTTAATTATTAATGCTGCTCGCGCTGCTACTAAACCAACCCAAACCGTTCAACCTAATCAGTTAACACCTTCTCAAGCAAAGGTGAATTTGGCAGTTCCAAAACCACCCCAGCCTAGCCCAACATTAAATTATTATTTGCAGGCAACCGCGAAAAAACAGAATTTTCCCGAATTATTGTTTACCGACCAAAATGGGTTAGTTGTTGCTTCAGCGGCTCCTGTTGAAAATACTGTCCAGAGGGGCAATGAATGGTGGCAAAAAGCAAAAAGTGAAGGTCAGTGGATTAGTGAATTTAAGCTTGAGCAAGGCAGAAATCCTAGTATTGAACTGAGCAACGCAATTAAAGATCCAAATTCAGGCGAATTTCTAGGTGTCATTAAGAGTGTAATGACTGCTGCCAACTTTGACGATTTGGCAGTGCCTTTAAAACATATAGGCCTCAGCGCATCGGAAAAAATTCAGATTTTAGCTCCTGCAAGCAAAGCCGTTATCAGCACAATAACGCCTAATGGCACTATTGGCAACGCAGAGCTGCTAGGGGGTGAGCCGATTTTCCAAAAGGCAACAGCTCTGTTAGAAGAACTAAAAGCACAAAAGGCTGTTTTTGGGGAAAAGCCAAGTTTAGGGAGAAAGCCTAGCTATTTTACTACCAGAGATAAACTCCAAGGACTAACTATTATTCCCTTTGTTCACGAACAAGGACAGTTAGTTTTAAGCACCTCCTTCAATCACGACGACAGAAAGTATACCCTTGCCGTAGTTCCCGGCATAGACTTAGTCAGCGTAACCTCGATTGATCTTTCTGAGATTGGAGCCGCAGGGAATGAGCATGCCCTAATATTTGTCCTAATTTTCCTCACACTAGGAGCAGTTGGTACAGGGATTGTAGTGAGTTTAGCACGCCGTTGGTCTGCACCTTTAAAAGAATTAACGGGTACATCAGAGCAGCTAGCGGCTGGAAATTTGGATGCCTACGTTGAACCTCGCGGTACTGCGGAAACCCAAACTTTGGCTCTTAGCTTTAATAACCTGGTGGCTAGAGTCAAAGACTTGTTACGCAAACAAGAATTTGAAGCAAAACGGGCAAAGTTATTTGCTGAGATCGCCACCAGCGCTAGAGAATCGCTAGATGTCAAGGAGGTATTTGAAAAAGCAGTTACTGGCGCTCAACAAATCCTCAACGCGGAACGAATGTTCCTGTATCGCTTCAACCCGGACTGGAGTGGGAATGTAGTTGCTGAAGCAGTGGCACCCAGTTGGCCTTCGTGCTTGAATAAGGTAGTTAATGACACCTACTTTACACAATCAGACGTAGGAGTAGAACTATACCGCAATGGTCGTGTCTTTGTCATTGATAACATTTACAAAGCCAATCTCAATCCTTGCCATATCAGGTTGTATGAGGAATTTGGCATCAAGGCTAATATAATTACGCCAATTGTCAGCGGCGACAAACTACTAGGCTTGATGTGTACCCAGCAGTGTTCATCTCCTCGAAATTGGCAGCAATATGAAGTCGATTTCTGCACGCAGTTGTCCACTCAAGTGGGCCTAGCTTTAGACCGGATTAGCTATTTAGAAAAGAAAGAAGCTGAAGCTAAACAGCAAGAAGTTGAAGCCAAGCGCATACAACTGTGTGCTGATATTGCTACCAGCGCGAGGGAAACTTTAGATGTCAAGGAGGTTTTCCAGAAAGCAGTTACTGGCGCTCAACAAATTCTCAATGTAGAACGGGTGTTTCTGTATCGGTTCAACGCTGACTGGAGTGGGGATATTGTCGCCGAAGCAGTTGCACTTGGTTGGCCTTCTTGCCTGAAGATGCAAGTTAGTGACACATACTTCACCGACTCTAATGTGGGAGTAGAACGGTATCGTAATGGTCGCATATTTGTCATTGATGACATTTACAAAGCCAATCTCACGGATTGTCACGTAGAGTTATATGAGCGACTAAAAATCAAGGCTAATATAATCACGCCGCTAGTTAGTGGCGACAAGTTATTAGGCTTGATGTGTACGCAGCAATGCTCATCTTCTCGGAATTGGCAGCAGTATGAAGTTGACTTTTGTACGCAGTTATCTACCCAAGTAGGCTTAGCTTTAGACCGGATCAATTTCCTTAAACAGAAGGAAGCTGAAGCCAAACAGCAAGAAGTTGAAGCCAAGCGCATACAGCTGTGTGCCGACATTGCTACCAGTGCGAGGGAAACTTTAGATGTTAAAGAGGTGTTTGAAAAAGCGGTGACAGGCGCTCAACAAATCCTCAATGCAGAACGGGTATTCTTATATCGTTTCAACCCGGACTGGAGTGGAATTGTGGTCGCTGAAGCGGTGATGCCAGGTTTGCCTTCGTGCCTGCAAATTAAGGTGACAGATACCTACTTCACCGACTCTAATGTGGGAGTAGAACTCTATCGAAATGGTCGCGTATTTGTCATTGATGACATTTACAAAGGCAAACTCACCCCTTGTCACATTGAATTGTATGAGCGATTAAAAATCAAGGCAAACGTAATTACGCCGGTTGTCAGCGGCGATAAACTACTGGGATTAATGTGTACCCAGCAGTGTTCATCTGCTCGGAATTGGCAACAGTATGAACTCGATTTCTGCACTCAGTTGTCTACTCAAGTAGGATTAGCTTTAGACAGGATAACTTTCCTAGAACAGAAGGAATTTGAAGCCAAACAACAAGAAGTCGAAGCCAAGCGAATACAACTATGTGCCGACATTGCTACTAGCGCTAGGGAAACTCTAGACGTGAAGGAGGTTTTTGCGAAAGCAGTTACTGGCGCTCAACAAATCCTCAACGCGGAGCGAGTATTCCTGTATCGATTCAATCCAGACTGGAGTGGAGATGTTGTTGCTGAAGCAATGATATCAGAATTGCCGACCTGTATGAACCTAACCGTTACTGACACCTACTTTACCGATTCACAGGTGGGGATAGAGAGGTATCGTAAGGGTCGTGTATTTGTCATCAATGATATTTATCAAGCCAATCTGACGGGTTGCCACATTGAGTTGTATGAGCGATTAAAAATCAAGGCAAACGTAATTACGCCGATTGTCAGCGGTGATAAACTACTCGGTTTAATGTGTACCCAGCAGTGCTCAACGTCTCGCAATTGGCAGCAGTATGAAGTTGACTTTTGCACGCAGTTGTCCACTCAAGTCGGGCTAGCTCTAGATAGGATCAATTTCCTGAAACAAAAGGAAGCTGAAGCCAAACAGCGAGAAGTCGAAGCCAAGCTAACACAACTGTTTGCAGACATTGCCAATAGTGCGCGTGAATCTCTAAATGTCCAAGAGGTTTTCGACAAAGCAGTTGTTGGCGCTCAACAAATTCTCAATGCAGAACGAGTGTTCCTGTATCGCTTTAACCCGGACTGGAGTGGAATTGTGGTTGCGGAAGCGATGATGCCGGGATTGCCGAGTTGCATGAATATAAAAGTTGCTGATACCTACTTCACCGACTCGCAGGAGGGGGTAGAACTGTATCGTCAGGGTCGTGTATTTGTCATTGATGATATCTATCAATCGAATCTCACGCCTTGTCACATTGAGTTGTACGAGCGATTAAAAATCAAAGCCAATGCGATCGCCCCGATTGTCAGCGGTGACAAACTACTGGGGTTGATGTGTGTCCAGCAGTGTTCATCTCCTCGGGTTTGGCAGCAGTCGGAAGTCGCCATCTGCACGCAGTTGGCTACTCAAGTCGGCTTAGCGATAGACCGGATTGGCTACTTGGAACAGAAGGAAGCTGAAGCCAAGCGATCGCAACTTTTATCAAATATTACGCTTCGCATTCGCGAATCTCTTAAGCTGGAGGACATCCTTAGCACAACAGTCGAAGAGGTGCGACACGCATTTAACACAGAGCGATTGATCGTCTATCGCTTCGATGCTAACTGGGATGGGACAGTGATCGCAGAATCTGTGGAAACGGGTTGGATGCCCACTCAAGGAGTCAAAATTGAAGACACCTGCTTGAAAGAAACGAGCGGGGGAAGCTACAACAAGGGGCGCATTCGTGCCATTGACGATATTTATCAAGCTGGTTTGAACGATTGTCACATCAAGATGTTGGAGCGCCTTCAAGTCAAGGCCAGCTTGGTTGCGCCGATTATGTTAGACAACGAGCTATTCGGCTTGATAATTGCTCATCAGTGTTCCAAAACTCGCACTTGGCAGAAGGGTGAAATCGATTTGTTCATGCAGTTGGCAACTCAAGTAGGTCTTGCACTGAACCAAGCAACTCTCGTAGAACAGATTCAAACTTTGCTGGCAGCTCAACAGGAAGCTACCCGTCAACAAGCTGAAAATGCCCAACAGCAAAGGTTAGCGAAGGAAGCTCTACAAAAACGGGCGCTGGAACTGCTCTTGGAAGTAGATCCCGTAAGTAAAGGCGACCTTACCATTCGGGCGCAGGTGACTGAGGATGAAATCGGCACTATTGCTGACTCCTATAATGCGACGATATCTAGCTTGCGGAAAATCGTCAATCAGGTGCAAACCGCCGCTAAACAAGTGACAGCAACTACCAGTAGCAATGAAGTTTCTGTCCAAGAGCTATCGGCAGAAGCCCTGCGGCAAACTGAGGAAATTTTAGCGGCGCTGGATCGAATTCAGGAAATGTCCAGCTCAATTCGAGCGGTTGCCGCTAATGCTGAACAAGCGGAAGCTGCTGTGCAACAAGCTACCCAAATTGTGAAAGAAGGTGACGCTGCCATGAACCGGACGGTGAACGGAATTTTGGCAATTCGGGAGACAGTAGCAGAAACTTCTAAAAAGGTCAAGCGTTTGGGCGAATCTTCGCAAAAGATTTCCAAAGTGGTGAACCTGATTGGCACCTTTGCTGCCCAAACCAACTTGTTGGCGTTGAATGCTTCTATCGAAGCTGCCCGCGCTGGGGAAGAAGGTCGAGGCTTTGCTGTGGTTGCGGATGAAGTGCGATCGCTTGCTCGACAATCTGCGGCAGCAACGGCTGAAATTGAAAAGTTGGTAGCAGGCATTCAGGCGGAAACTAATGAGGTGGTTGCAGCGATGGAATCTGGCACCGAGCAGGTGGTAACAGGTACTAAGCTGGTGGATGAAGCCCGCCAGAACCTGAATAAAATTACTGCTGCCAGTGTCCAGATCAGCGCCTTGGTGGAGGCGATCGCTCAAGCTGCGGCGGTGCAGTCAAAAGCTTCCGATGAAGTTACTCAAACCATGAGCAACGTAGCCGCGATCGCCAATAAAACTTCAACAGGAGCTACTGAAGTATCCGCTTCCTTTAAGGAACTGCTGGCGTTGGCTCAAGAACTGCAAGCTAACGTTGGTAAATTCAAAGTGCAATAAGGGTTGAGAGTTGAAAGGTTGAAGGTTATCGCATAGTTGAAAGTTTCAAGGTTGAAGGTTTTAAATAGTTGAGGGTTGAAGGTTTCAATGTTGAAGGTTCAAAAGCCAACCTGCCAACCTACAATTTTCTAACCTGCAACCTTCAACCTTCTAACTTGCAACCTACAACCTGCAACCTACAACCTTCTAACCTATAACCTTCAACCGTTGAAAACCTTCAACTCTTTGATATGGCGATCGACTCTGATATCCGCGACCAAGCCTATCAGTTTTTTATTCAAGAAGCTTCAGAACTGTTGCAACTAATTGAAGCCGAGTTGCTGACACTGAAGACAGAGCGCAGTACCCCTAAAGTTCACAACCTAATGCGTGCCGCCCACTCAATAAAAGGTGGAGCTGCTTGCGTGGGACTGGAAACAATCAAAATCTTAGCTCACCGCCTAGAAGATTTCTTTAAAGCACTCTACAACGAGGAAATTCAGATTGATGATGAATTAGAAACCTTGCTGTTGCAGGCTTATGATTGTCTCCGTCTGCCTCTAATGGATGAAATTACCACTGGTTATTTCAATCCAGAGCAGGCAATGGCAATAGCCGAACCTGTGTTTGCACAAATTGAGGGGCAATTAGGAGATTTTCTGGGAGGAGAAGACCCCATACTCAATTCAGTTGAATTGGGAATAGATATTACCTTATCTATATTTGAAGTGGACGTAGCGCAGGAACTGGATCGCCTTACCAATGTTGTGATCTATCCTGAAGGCAACGAGGTAGCGGGAGAATTACGTGCAATAGCCGACGTATTTACCGGAATAGCAGAACTATTGAATCTGCCAGGATTTGGAGCGATCGCCCAAACTACTATAGCGGCTCTCAATGCTCATCCAGAGCAAACTCTACAAATTGCACAACTAGCATTGGTTGATTTTAAGGCAGGCAGGGAAGCAGTGCTGGCAGGCGATCGCGCTGAAGGCGGTGTCCCCTCCCCTGGTTTAGCACAACTTGCTGTACCCACACCCACGGTACTTACAGTAGGAGAGCTACTTACTCCAGAGAAGACAACAGAGGCAATTCCTTCTGTGGATGAACTTTTTGGAATCTTTGACCTGACATCCCAGATGGAAGAACTAACAACCCGCTCCAATGTTGATGTATCAGATCCGATTTCCGTCATCTCACCAGAGGAAGTCCATGCGATCGTTTTAGTTCCTCAAGAAGGAGAAACATTAACTCCGATTCCTTCTGTGGATGAGATTTTGGCTCTCTGTGCCTCCCCACCCAAAACTACAGAGATTTCCCAGGTTTCTAAAAGTAGCAAATCAGACTGTAGTGCGGTTCTTTCAACAGAAGATAATTTTCTGGTAAGTGAGTTATTGAGTCAAGAGGAAACTATTGATTTCACCTATTCTTTAGAAGACCTCATTGATGATTTTCTGTCTAGCCAGCAAACTCCAGAAAATTCAAATCTATTGGAAGTTGAAGAATTAGAGGTAATGACGATTGCAACAGAAGAAGTTTCAGAAAGTAATTTACTAATTCAAAAAAGTATATTTGATGAAGTTCATTACTTAGAAGAATATTTAACTAACAATTTTTCAGAATTACCAAGTACAGAAATTGCAGATATAGTTGGTGTAAAAACTTCTAGTGACATCACTCCAGAAGAGCAAATTACTAAAATAGAGCTAGCAAAAGAAGAAACTGAGTTGGTTAGAATTCCGCCGCTTCTAGCCACACCAGTTTCAACAGCATCTCAAGAACTGTATTCGGACTTAGTTGAAGCGCCATCCCCAGATAAAATTAAAAAGTTAGTTAAATCAATTGAGAAGGTATTTGACAGTTTGCCTCTGGTAGAAGAGTTTCCTGCTACTTATATCGCACAAAAAGACTCTTTAAAGGAAGTTTCTAATACAACTACTCCCAATTCTGAATTGGGGGATGCTGCCAACAATCAAAAATCTAACCTTCCCGTACCCCCACTATCCAAATCCGCCCGCCAAAATCCAAAAACGATTCTTGAGCCTGCTGTCCAAGAAAACAATGAAGCCACTTCATCCCCCACAAATCCTACCCATCACCTTTCCGTCAGAGTTGATCTAGATCGGCTAGAACGAATGAATAATTTGGTGGGTGAATTATCCATCAATCGAAATAGCCTTTCTCTACAAAATGAGCAATTGCAGGGGACTGTTCAAGAGCTGCTGCGTCGGTTTGGGAAATTTCAGGAAATAGCAAATCATCTTCGCGATTTATCAGACAAGATGCTAGTAGCTCCTTCGAGGGTGCTGTTAGCTGAGCGGCACGAAGTGCGTGACCAGACACGAAAGCTGACTCAGGAAAAGAAAGATTTATCTCTAAACTTTAAAATTTCAGGGGAAGGCAAAGAATCCTTACTCAGCAATGCCAGTTCGCTCAACGGCGGCAACCCACGCACGCGCCTGGCTCCTCAGGACGCACTTCGTGCTGAGGAGCTAACAACACTCAGCACTCAAACTGAGTTTGACTCTCTAGAGATGGACAGCTATGGAGAACTGCACTCCCTGCTGCAAGACACTCTCGAAGAAATGGCGCAACTCGAAGAAATAGTGGGTGACGTTGCACTGCTAACTGGGCAATCCAGCCAGACTATAGAAAGCCAACGTCAAATGGTCACACATCTGCGGGACGATCTGATGTGGGCGCGGATGCTTCCCCTTGGTGAAGTTTTGACTCGCTATCCTCGCACATTACGCGACTTATCCACGACTTACGATAAACCAGTCGATCTGAAATTGAGCGGGACAGGAGTTTTAGTTGATAAAGCAGTCTTGGAAAAACTCTACGACCCTTTATTGCACTTACTTCGTAATGCCTTCGATCATGGCATTGAGCCACCAGAAGTGCGCCGTCAGCAAAAAAAACCGGAGCGGGGTCAGATTGAAATTCGCGCCTACCACCAAGGAAGTCAAACAGTTATTGAAGTGCGGGATGACGGTCAAGGCATCAATTTGGAACGCATCCGCAATCGAGCAGTAGATTTAGGGTTGCTGTCATCAAAACAACTAGCTACAACTTCGACAGATCAACTTTTTGATTTGTTATACGAGCCAGGATTTTCAACAGCAACTCAAGTGAGCGAACTTTCTGGTCGAGGAGTTGGCTTGGATGTGGTGCGATCGCAATTGCGATCGCTCAAAGGCACGGTCACGGTGACATCTACTCTCGGACGAGGTACCACCTTTACCTTACGCATCCCACTGACGCTGACTATTGCCAAATTACTCGTTGGTTTGGTGGGTTCAACTGCCTATGCCTTACCCTCTGACAGCATCGAAGAAATTTTAATTCCTAAATCTGACCAGGTGAAGCGATCTGGGAAACAGAGATTCTTGCACTGGAGGAAGCGAATTGTCCCTGTCTATCATTTATCTGAACTACTAGATTATGCAGTTCCATTGCCGGAATCAATCCCTAGCCAAGCATTGGTAGCCGTTCCTTCTCCAGAAGATTGGGCATCACCGATGCTGCTGCTGCGTCAGGATAATCAATTTCTAGCTTTAGAAATCGACCGCTTAGTCACAGAGCAAGAACTGGTAATTAAACCCTTTGGTGGAGCGATCGCGCCTCCGAGTTATATCTATGGCTGCACTATTTTAGGGGATGGTAGTTTGATTCCAGTGATTGATGGCGCAACTCTTATCAACCAGTTTATTGGGCAAGGTCAGAATGCGCTTGTCACTACCACTTTACCCGATTTGCCAGCTTCTACCCCAATTAAAACTGCATCGACTGATAAAACTAAGGTATCAACCAATACTGCCAAATCTCCCCTAGTTTTAATCGTAGATGACTCAATCGCCCTGCGACAAACCTTAGCCTTGACTCTGCAAAAAGTAGGTTATAGAGTTTTGCAAGCAAGAGATGGTCGCGAAGCTATCGAACACTTGCAGCAAAATTCAAGCATCCAAATGGTAGTTTGTGATATTGAAATGCCTAATATGAATGGCTTTGAATTTCTCAACCATCGTCGTCAAGAACCACTGCTATCAAAAATTCCAGTCATCATGCTGACGAGTCGCAGCAGTGATAAACACCGACAACTAGCGACTCACTTGGGAGCCAGCGCCTACTTCACCAAGCCTTACTTAGATCAAGAATTTTTAGCAGCAATCAAAACTCTTATTGACAAAGAGGGTAATAGGTAATTGGTAACTATCCCTCCCCTCTCTTTTTCTCCCTCTCCCACTCAGCCAAGAGCAATGAGTAATCAACCGGAAACAACATTAGACGCTTCCCATGCTGCACCTCCTCTCAAAGTGCTTGTCTTTAGTATGGGTAGCCTAAACTTGGCTTTGCGCGTTGAGTTAGTCTACAAAGTCCTCAATTCTACGCCCATTTATGGTAGTGGTGTCAATGGGGTGGGGATTGTCCATATGGGCGATCGCGAAGTTACTGTTTTGAATCTACAGCAGCGATTATTTCAATCCTCTAACACTAACGAAAACTATAAACAAGGCTACCTAATCGTTATCCAAAATACAGTAGGTGAACTTTATGGTATCCCCGTTGAAACCGTCCCAGCTTTGATGGATGTACCATTATCCAGCATCCGAGTTTTACCAGAATCTTTCCGTAACGCTGATACTCTAGGGATAGCCAGCCATGTCGCTGTCATTTGTCAATTAGAGACTAATCTAACCTTATTTTTGTTAGATGTTGATAGTACAACCAAGCTTTTTTGAGGAATATAGTTACCAATGGGCGCTCTCAAATTCGCTTGAAAATGGACAGCACTGTCTCTGTGAGTGTTTACCTTGCGGTTGATGTCCGTTCAGGACAGAATTGGATGTAAATAAAGTAATTAAATCCAGCAACTTCGACAAACACGGATGATTGACCATGACCGCTTGTTTAAAGAACTCCTTACCACCTTTTTTGTGGAGTTTATAGACTTATTTTTGCCAGAGGTAGTAACTTGTCTAGAACGCGATCCGATAGAGTTTTTAGATAAAGAAGTCTTTACTGATGTAACCGCTGGAGAACGTTATGAAGCTGATTGAATCGTCAAGGCTCAATTTCGAGGTCAGGAATCTTTTTTCCTAATTCATGTAGAGAACCAAGCAAAAAAATCAACTGACTTTTGCAAGCAGATGTTCCGCTATTTCTCCCGCTTGTCTGAGAAATTTAACGTGCTTGTCTATCCTGTGGTGGTATTTTCGCACACTACTCCCAAAACTCCAGAACCTAACGTTTATTTGGCGACTTTTCCTAATAAAGTTGTTTTGCAGTTCAACTATGATGCCATTCAGCTAAATTAGCTTAATTGGGGAGATTTTGTGCGGCAACCCAATCCAGTTGCTAGTGCGTTAATGGCGAAAATGAACATAGCTATGCCAAGATAGAAAACATCTGTGCTGCTGAAAGCTTCATTATTTATAAATACTTCACGATGACTCGCACGCGAACATTATTTCAGAACTCCCTCAAATTGACTGCTGCTGCTCTCCTTATCCTTAGCTTGGTGGCGTGTGAAGCTATTTTTGGCCCTCCCACGTACCCAGTTAACAACGTTAGCGATGGGGATACTATTAATGTGAAGGATGATGGTGGGAAAAACATCAGCGTGCGCTTTGCTTGCGTGGATGCTCCAGAAATTCCTCACACCAACAAGGAAAAGCAAAGCAAAAAAACAGCGGACAAAAACCAATTTCAGTGGGGATTTAAAGCACAGCAGCGTTTGCAAGAACTGGTGAAACAAGGTGGCGATCGCGTCCGCTTAACTATCACCGATACTGACCAGTATGGGCGCAAAGTGAGTGAGGTGCGCCTGCCTGATGGCACTTTTGTTCAAGAAGTTTTGGTCAAAGAAGGGCTGGTGCTGGTGTATCGCGAATACATAAAAGATTGTCCCAGCGCGGCTATTGTTGAGCAAGCAGAAGCTGAAGCAAAAAAGGCGAGACGCGGTGTCTGGCGAGACACAAAATTTGTGGAACCTTGGGACTGGCGGAGTGCAAGTAAGTAGCGCAATATGCCCTCAGGCTAAAGCCTTGATGCTCCACAAATTCGTGTCCGCCTGCACGGACTTTATAGCGTTTCTCAGTTGGGTGGAATACATTGCAGTTCTAACGTTTGGTAGGGGCATGGCAATGCCCATTGGTGTCAACTTAAAGAACGTTACCTTGGAGGATTTACACTTGTGTAAAGAAAAAAGGAAGGCGCTAGCCACCTGCAAGACCAGAACATACGAAGGAGGGACTAGGCAACACGAAGAGTGTGTGTGAATACAAAAGTTACTCGC
>NZ_JACJPF010000098.1 GCF_014695915.1 Trichocoleus sp. FACHB-40 | reverse complement strand
TGAATCCCAGTTATGCTTTCTAAATATGTTGCTAATCTTTGCGCTGTCCATCTGCCAAAGTCGTATCCTAATTCTTCTGGCTCTTTATCTATAGTTTCTAAGAGGATTTCTATATATTTATCTGTAGCTTTTTTATGGTTCCCCCTCATCCTCTCATCTTTTAAACTTTCTAAATTGTCTGGATCTCCATGAATACACCAGTAAGACACTTTATTTATTGAACAACCCAAAAACTCGGCAATTTTAGCTTGCGTTTTTCCATCATTAAGCAGCAATAGCATGAGAATTCTTTCTCGGATATGTCCATTATCCTCTTCCTTTAATGCTTTTTGTAGTTTCTCTACTTGCTCTTGATTGAGATAATTTTTCGCTGGCATCTTTCACTTGTTAGACTAAATTTACTTTCGGATTATACTTTATTTAAATGCTGAACAGCTTATCTCTCGCCAAATAACTTCCCAGTTGATATCGTTATCTGTCCGATTTGATACTTGTTGACGAGTTTTTTTTGTTGTGGGTTTTACAGATTTGCTAGACCTGGAATCGGCAATCTTCTCAAATTCCTCTTGTATATTGGCTTTAGCACCCTTAGCGAAAATATTGATTCCTCGCTCAAATCCTTTGATTAGTATTTGTTTTTGTCCATCTACGGACTTCTTTACAACTTCAACTTTTCTTTTGCTAGACTCGGCACGTTTACGGTACTCTTCTACTTTTTCTTTGAGAGTTTCCAGCTCCATCTCCCAACCGCTGATTTGTGTATTTAGAGTATCTTCTATCGCTTTAGCAGCTTTATCAAGTTTTGCCAAAACATCATTTAAAAGGTTCCATCCAGAGTTCTGAACAACAGTTTGAATTACAGACTGTTCAATTCGAGAGATGTTACTATCTTCTAAAGCTTGTGGTGCAATTTTACGAGGAGCCGGGGTTACTAGATCGCCTTCCTCATTTTCTGTAGCATATCTGGCACTAAAGAATCTTTTGAAATTCTTTATGTGACTATCTGTTGCTGTATTTTGCAAGATGAGTTTGGCTAACAATCCTTGCCATGCACTTGCTGGATAAATGATTGGCTCTGGAATGCCAAAACCAATCAAAGCTTTTCTCAAATCTGCTATTACGTTTTCTATATCGCGATCGCCCTCTGCTTTTCGGTCAACTTTGTTCAGAATAAAGTAAATTTTTCCAGTATTTTGTGCTAGAAACTCTCCGCGCTGTTCGATTAAGTCTTGAAGTAGCTCAGAATTAGTATTGTCCTTGAATGAGGAGTAATCCAAAACAAATAAAATCGCATCACAGGTTCGCAGTGCTTCCAAAGCTGTCTGCTTAAGTGCCACTGTGCTGAAACTCGCAGATTCCCACTCGTTAGGGCCAGGAGTGTCAACTAAAGTAAAGCCCGTCAGAGATGAAAGTTTGCTAATTGCTTCAATAGGATGCTGTAGCTCAAAGCGTGTTGTATTATCGCTATTAGCTGTAGTCCTAAGCTCGTGGGTACGATCTAGGAATTTTTGCCGAATTACTCCAGCCTCACCTTCAGCGATCGCAATTGATTTCCTTTGCCCTTCTCTGTACTCCAAAAGTCTTGGCGTAGCCTGTGGATCAATCGGACGAATATCTGTGCGACATACGGTACAGGCTTCTGATTCGCTTGCTAAAATATCAGCCCCAATTAGAGCATTGAGAAAGGTACTCTTACCAGCTTTCATGGCTGCAATAACAGCTACCTGATACTTCTGCTCCTTTAAAGCATTCAGGGCTTTCTTGATATCATCCTCAACACTCTGTAATCCTTTCGTATCATATCCTTCACTGAGTCGTCCAGCTCGAAGTTCTTGAAGGTACTGCCACAGGCGCGTACCAGCCCTGTAGATACTTTCGTGTGTTTCCTGAAACTGTTGAGAAGACATACTTTGATGATTTTTAAGTGAGAAGAGCGAACGTTAGCAACAGCTTAAACGACACCAAAAAGTATGGGAAGGGTATTTTTACTGAGATGAAAAGGCGCGATCGCACTTTTATAATCACTCCAAGGCGATCGCGTTTTCGCTCCATAACCTAAAAATAATCATATGGAGATGCGATCGCTCTCATCTTCTCATCAATAAAAATAGCGATCGCATCTATTTTTTCCTGTTTAAATAAGGGATATTACGCCTATTATTTAACTCAATTGATCTGGATCAATACCCAACTCGCGTAGTTTTGCTGCTAGCAGTTCTGCTTTAGTTTGGGCGGCTGGAAAAGAAGCGATCGCATTCTCTTCTGGAGTTAGAATCATTTCACCAGACTGTGTAAACCAGCGCAACCAAACGCGGTTGATGCGTTCGTAACTACCTTCCCACAAACCTAAACTTAGTCCTAGTTCTGGAACCGAAAAGCGATCGCTTTCTGGGGTCATGGATTCGTAGTGACCCCCAACTAAATGAAAGGCTTGAACTTCATTCGTGTAGCGACTGAAAACAAAGTAATAAGGAACGCGGAGAATTTGTTCGTAAACTTGCCATTTAGTCGGCGGTTTTCCTGTTTGGAATGTCCTACCCAAGTCTATAGCCCTTTGGGCATACGCTTCGCGATCATCTTCCGTACCGGGGGACAATAATTCAACTACGACAAACGGACTGACTTGTTCTTGCCACATAACGTAACTCATCCGCAAGTCGCGACCTTCGTAGAGTCGAGAAACTCCCACAACTGCAAACCAGTCGGGACGTTTGTACCAGTTGGGATGATGCCAGTCATAGTATAGGTTTAGGTCAGCACCAACAAAAACCTCCTCCGGATCGTAGTTAGACGGCTGGAAGGTTTGGGGCAGCATCGGGGGCTGAAATTCGTGATATTCGTCAGGCAAACCAGGTTCCTCTGGGTCTTCGCTAGGCAGATCGTACATCGTCGGCAAAGTTTGCCGGGGTGAAAGAGGCGGATCGGATTGAGCTATTGAGTGAGGAAAGCTAGTCACGACTGATATCTGGCGCTACGGATACTTTACAGGATATCAACTGTTGGAAGTGAGGGCGATCGCAATACGGTTTCTTATAAGATAATGCAGCCTACCCAACATATTTGTAGATTAATTCCCACAAACACCCAAAACCCTTATATGGAAGCGCACTCCTAATTTCCAACAAAAAGGAGAGGTAAACTTATCTACCTCTCCTTTCTTGAATAATTTACGAGCGCATTGCAAAAGCAAAAAGAAAAAATCTAAAATGATTTTTTCTTTTTACATGATTGCCGTATTAATAGCCTCTTTGGTTGGGCTTGGAAACGATGAAGCTGAGAACTTGGCACTGCTTCACGTTATCAAAACCTACTACACGGATGTAGCCGGCGGAATACTCAGAACGGCAAGCTTTTACTTCATTGAGAACTTCTTGTGTGGAGCCTGCATTGAACAGAGGCAGTTTCCACAGCGTCCAGTAGTGCTGTTCTGGGTTAGACTCTTCGCTAAATTCTACGGCTGGGATATAACCTTGGTCGAGAATGTATTGAACTTGTCTGCTAATTTGGGCATCGCTGAGCGGTGGCAAGTAGGAGAGGGTTTCGTAACGACGCTCTTTAGGTAAAGTTCTCATGGTTGGTGTGAATAGTTTCCTTGTGTGTATGTCTGCTGAAAGTTCTGTCAGCTAACAATCGAGGTTATCCAGGCTCGCCTGGTGCATCGGTTTGCGGTTCGGGCTGGGAACTGGGATCAGGTAAATTGAATTGCGTAATTCGCTCCAAATGCTGACGCCGATATTCCACATTAGACTGCTGAATGCCAGCACGAACCATCTCAGGCAAAAAGTCTGCTACTTCTTCTGCTAGATGCTGACGCACGGTCAGAATCCGCAATGCGATGTCTGGTTTCTCCCGGATTAATTCCAGTAAGTAAGCTTCTCCATCTTGGATTTTGCCCGTTGAGGAAAAGTTACTCAGCCAGATTGCCGAAGGAGGATTTGTTTCGCTCAACTGAGCGACAGTAATTTTCACTGCTTGATAAGTCAAGTAGCTAATCAGCGTCTTAGCAGTGTCTTTGGCAACTTGTTTGAGATCCATTTTTGACCCCAGCCACAGCAATTTTAGATTTTAGATTTTGGATTTTGGATTCTATTAGGTTAATCCAAAATCACGCGATCTTTTGGGAAGAATCAATCTCCCCAAAAATCGCTTCAAAATCCGTAATCCAAAATTGATTACAGAGTGTCCATTGCCTCGAACTCGAACTTGATTTCCTTCCAAAGTTCGCAAGCAACAGCCAACTCTGGACTCCACTTGCAAGCTTCGCGGATCACGTCGCCGCCTTCGCGCATCAGGTTGCGTCCTTCGTTACGAGCTTGGACACAAGCTTCCAAGGCAACACGGTTGGCAGTAGCGCCAGGAGCATTACCCCAAGGGTGTCCCAAGGTGCCGCCGCCGAATTGCAGGCAGGAATCATCGCCGAAGATTTCAACCAGCGCAGGCATATGCCATACGTGGATACCACCGGAAGCTACGGGCATCACACCAGGCATAGAAGCCCAGTCTTGAGTGAAGAAGATACCCCGTGCGCGGTCTTGTTCGATGTGGTCTTCGCGCATCAAGTCTACGAAGCCCATCGTGATGCCTTTTTCGCCTTCCAGTTTACCGACAACGGTACCGGAGTGGAGGTGGTCGCCACCAGACATCCGCAAGCACTTAGCCAATACGCGGAAGTGGATACCGTGGTTCTTCTGACGGTCGATCACGGCGTGCATAGCGCGGTGAATGTGCAGCAGAATACCGTTACGGCGGCACCATTTGGCGAGGGTGGTGTTAGCGGTGAAGCCACCCGTCAGGTAGTCGTGCATGATGATTGGGGTGCCGATTTCCTTAGCGAATTCAGCCCGTTCCATCATTTCTTCGCAGGTGGGAGCAGTCACGTTTAGGTAGTGACCTTTGATTTCACCTGTTTCAGCTTGAGCTTTTTCAATGGCTTCTTGTACAAACAGGAAGCGATCGCGCCAGCGCATGAAAGGCTGGGAGTTAATGTTTTCGTCGTCTTTGGTGAAGTCCAAACCACCGCGCAGGACTTCATAGACGGCACGACCGTAGTTCTTGGCTGATAAACCGAGCTTCGGCTTAATCGTACAACCCAGCAAAGGACGACCGTACTTGTTCAGTTTGTCGCGCTCAACGGTAATCCCGTGAGGAGGGCCTTGGAAGGTTTTGAGGTACGCCACAGGAATTCTTAAGTCTTCCAAGCGCAGCGCACGTAAGGCTTTGAAACCAAACACGTTGCCCACCAGAGAGGTCAACAAGTTGGTAACAGAACCTTCTTCAAACAAATCCAGGGGATAAGCAATATAGCAAATATACTGGTTGTCTTCGCCTGGTACTGGTTCGATGTCGTAGCAACGACCTTTGTATCTATCCAGGTCTGTCAGCAGGTCTGTCCATACTGTTGTCCAGGTACCTGTGGAAGATTCAGCAGCAACAGCAGCTCCAGCTTCTTCTGGAGGAACACCAGGCTGAGGCGTAACCCGGAAAGCCGCCAAGACATCAGTATCTTTGGGGGTATAGTCTGGGGTGTAATAGGTGAGTTTGTAATCTTGAACTCCGGCCTTATACCCAGTCTTCGTCTGAGTTTTTGTTTGAGAGTAAGCCATGTCTTCCTTCCTGAGGGAATTCTGAAGGTAGTTACGGGTTTTGAGCGATCCCGTACATCTTTCTTTATTGTTTTTTAACTATACCAGTAAGGTAATAAGTTGAAATTCCAATCTTTTTCTGACTTCCATAACTTTTATTTATTAAAACAATTCGTAATATTTTTTTACAGATAAATCCTTGACATATTGGCTAAATGAATAATTTCAATATTTTTTTTTATGAGCCAAGCCAAGCGATCGCGCACCAAATGTTGTATATTAATAAACTTTCTTTAAAATAACAATGCTCAAAAGAGCCGAACGGTAGACACTTATCGGAACTAAAGCAAGCATTGTGTAGCTGAGGCAAGATTAAATAGAGTAAATTCAATCCTGTATATCAGCCAAATGAAGAGAGGCGCGATCGCAATGGCATTCTTGAGTAGGCGTATTGGTTTGTTTATCAGTGCCACACTGCTTTCTGTGAGCCTGCCACTGTGGGGAATCATCCAATCACAGCACACCAATAATAGCCGCGTACTGGCTCAACAACCCGTCGAGATAGACCGGGGAGACGACCTCCGCACCTATCCACCATCATCAGCACCACCTGGACGCAGACCCTTGCCTCCGGAACGCCGACGACAAGAGGCAACCCCAATGCCTGCCGATTTTCGCATCACTGCCTTGCAGCCTGGGTATACTGGCAGTCTCTGGGTTGGTTCCTGGCAGAGTTTAACGCGGATTAATCCCAGCACTGGCAACATTTTGGCGCGAATTAGTCTGCCCAACTACACCATCGGCGCGATCGCCCAAGACCGAGTAGGACGAGTTTGGGTAGGAACCTATGAAGGGCTGGTACGGGTAGACCCTCGTAGTAATGAAGTGACAGCGCAAAATTTCACCTTACCTTCTAATCGAGTATTGTCGCTGTTAATTGACCGTCGGGGCTATTTGTGGGTAGGAAGCGATCGCGGTCTTGCCATGATCAGTCCCGACCAGGGATTACTGATGACAACGGTACAAAAGCTACCCGGAGTATCTGCTAACGCCCTCACCCTAGATCGAGAAGGTCATCTGTGGGTAGGAACGCTTGAAGGATTAGTGCGAATCAATACCGCCAACGCCTTTATCCTCAAGCGAGTGAAAGATATCCCAGGCACCACAGTACAAGCCCTCACCCTAGATTCCGACGGGAAGATTTGGGCAGGAACACCCAACAGTTTGTTAGTCATTGATCCCAAAACAGGTGATGTGTTGCGTTCTGTAACCCCATTGCGGGGACGCAACGTTACCTCTGTGCGCTTTGCACAAGATCGCAGTGTTTGGGTAGGTACAGAGAACGGCCTGCTGAGATTGAATCCCAATACTGGCGCTGTCTTGGATCAAGTTGCCAACCTGCCTTCTAGCCGGATTCTTTCCCTAGCAGCTGATGTCAGTAATAAATTGTGGGTAGGAACCAGCGAAGGACTGGCTTGGATCAGCTTGACAACCGGGCGCGTCACACCGCATTTAGCCTTTGTTCGTGGCGAGGACAACCAGCAAGTGTTCACTCCGTAGCTATACGGAATAATTCAGCAGGAAGTTGAAGTTTAATACCGATGACTTCTAGTTAATTAAGGTTGACACTTCCATGCTGAAAAAACTTGCCAAAACAATTGCCATTGCTGCTGGTGCTGCTGGTGCTGTATCTACTATCGGTCAAAGCGCGATCGCACAGGCTACCAATCCCGGAGACATTGCAATTAATACCATCCGCATCGAAAGCACCCTTGATGCCAGTGCTAGAGTGCGCCAGGGTTATTTTGAAGTTCCTAACCGAAATACTACCGTTTCTGCCTTCGGTGGTCGGATGCGCTTGTATGATGCTCACATGGCGCGGATGATTGCCTTGAGTCATCAATTTTACTGCCAGCAACCCTACTCTGCTGGAATTGAAAAGGTAATGGTGTGGGACTACCGCGCCAACAACGGTAGAATCAACATGGGTACTTTTAATATGCCCTGCACGTTGGTAGAGCAGACAGTAAGCGCCTATGGTCTTGGTAGATCAGTACCAATGGAAGTAGAGCTTCCGGACGGCTCTATAGGGGTTTTCAAAGTGCGTACCCTAGATATTCAAGACGGCAGGGAAACTAGAGATTTCCTGAGATTTGTGCAAAGTATTAGACCAGAGCGCTGAAATAGTTTTTAGTTAGTAGTTAGGTAGGGCGGGTCATACCCACCCTACTATTAGCTAACAAGATCAAACCTCAAGACGCTATAAATCGCGTCTAGAACAAAACTTCTAACTTGTTTATGGCAATCACCACCCAGCAATTAATCCAGTGGAAACAGCAACATCGTCCAATTGTGACGCTGACAGCTTGGGATTATGCGATCGCGCAACTATTAGACGCAGCTGGGGTGGATATCATCCTGGTGGGAGATTCGCTAGGGATGGTGGCGCTAGGATATGAAACAACGCTCCCATTAACGCTGGATGATATGATACACCATGCCTCAGCGGTGTGTCGCGGTGTCAACCGGGCGTTAGTAATGTGCGATTTACCGTTTTTGACTTATCAAGAAAGTTCCCAACAAGCGATTCACTCAGCCGGAAGAATTTTGAAGGAAACGGGCGCTCAAGCGGTGAAAATGGAGGGAGGATATCCGGCAATGGTAGAAACTATTGCTAGAGTCGTGCAAGCTGGGATTCCGGTGATGGCTCATGTAGGTTTAACGCCGCAATCAGTACATCAGCTAGGCTACCGACAACAGGGGAAAACACCAGAAGATAGAGAAAGAATTTTACTTGAAGCGATCGCTCTTGAACAAGCTGGAGCCTTTGCCGTTTTGTTGGAACATATCCCCGCCCAGTTAGCGTTGCAGATTACGCAAAAGTTGTCGATTCCCACCATTGGGATTGGTGCTGGCGTTCACTGCGATGGACAGGTACTCGTCACCGCCGATTTATTAGGACTTTCCTCCCGACAACCGCCGTTTGCTAAATCTTACGCCAATCTGCGAGAAACAATTACCCAGGCAGTACAGGAGTTTAGCGGCGAAGTGCGATCGCGTCAATTTCCATCGCAGCAACCTTAAACGTAGAGTTACGCAAAGTTTTATTTTGCGTAACTTTGGGCTATCCTTGGCGTTCTTTGCGTTTAAAAATGAATTCGGATCATAATAGCGGGTCAAGAGGCTCACAAAAATTGTTTACACCAAGTTGAGCCACATACATCAAAACGGGCGTTACTAGGAGACTTGGGCAAAGTTTCGTTGCTGCCAAATGTCCCATCATTAAGGCAAATTGTCCATTTACCAGATCGTCGCGAAATTCTTCTTGACAGATAACAGCACGGCATTTTTTAGCTAAACCGGCGAACCATTCTGCATTAGCTATATCTGGTTGCTGTCCCACTCGAATTGCCAGCACCATCGCCGCATCTTCTAAATCTCCTTCACAATCTTCTATCACATCCAGAGATATCAGAGCATCGGGATAATCTGCCAAATCAGAGCGAAATTTTGCAATGTCTTCGGATGTAACTATAGTCATGGGATTGTTCTTAAAAGTAGTCTAGCTAAAACTCAGCTAGGCAATTACAACCATTGTGCCTCACCCAAAGAAAAAGGTGGGCAAAAGCCCACCTTACTTGTTTGTAGAAACACCGATTTATTCCATCTTCCGGTAATCGGTGAAGCTTTTAGCGGTTAGACACCCACTAATTCAAGGGCTTCGGAACCAGCAAGCTGCCTAGCGATCGCCATCCGCGTTTCTAGCTTGGCAACGCTAAACTGGTTGCGGAGATACTCTAGATGAGCTACGGCGTTAGCCCGTTCAGCAGTTAAGCGCATCACCGTATTTAGTGCGTGTTGGTACTCCAGATTCACCATTAACAATTCAAAGCGCCGACCTTTGCGTTGATTGTCGTTTTTCAAATCAGGCTCGAATGCTACGCTTTTATCAGCACTCGCTTCCATCCGATTAACTACCATTTGCGCTGCGGTAAGCTGAGAATCAATCTCATTAACAGTTTGTGCAGCTTGAGCGATCAGAGCTGGATATTGACTCAGTTTCATTTGCATCTTACGTGAGGAGAATACTTATATAGAAAATTCTGTACTAGCCCGCGCAGGCGGGCGAGAGTTCGTTCGCTCTTGACTTTTGTTGTCAAGGCTTCGCCACTAATTCCTTGCGTTGCAACTTTTGCGTTGCTGACACATCCACGGAAACCCTCTCTGGCTGGGCAATTGGGGCTTTCTCCAAAACCTGAACTTCGATATGGACAGCAACCAGGTAAGAACCAGCCTCCTCTCCCACTGCATCGGCAATCAAGGCCGCCAAGTCGGGGCGTTCAGCAGTGATCGGGTTCCTCAAGGTGCAACGATCCCATTCATGCTGCGCGGAAGGGTTGAGGGTGAGAATGTAGTGCTTGGTCATGGGATAAAAACTTGACTCCATATGGGGTTCAGGCATTTGCTCGACTTGATTAGCCCACCTCTTTATTATAGTATATTTGTACTAAAAGTGGCTGTTATAGGGTCGATTTATACGCTTTTTTTTAATGTGCGGCTACAAACAGATCCCCCCTTGCCTTCTCATGATTAAAAGGGCAAGGGGGGATCTGTGAAACGCTTGATCAATCAAGAGTTGAGCGTCATGAACCAGCAATCATCAGCAACTACCGGATTAGCATTTTAGACTCGTGTCCATCCATCTGAGCTTTGGCTGGTAAAGATTGGTTAAACCAAATCTCTTGCTGAGGTAACGGAATCGGCACGCCAGCCTCATCAAACGCCACTTTCAGGCGGCGGCGAAACTCCCGCGCTACGTCCCATTGCTTCAGGGGCTGGGTTTTAATCCAAACGCGGATAATTACGCCCCGTTCTCCAAAATTATCAACTCCCAGCACTTGGGGTGCCTCCAAGATTTGCTGTAGCCAAATCGGGTCGCGGCTCATTTGTTGGGCAATATCATCAATCAGCTTCAACGCCTGATCCACATCAGTGTCGTAAGCAACAGGGATATTTAAGTCAGCCCGCGACCAGTTGCTGGAAAGGTTGGCAACGATTTTGATTTCGCTGTTGGGAATTGTGATCAATCGCCCTTCAGCATCGCGGACTTGGGTAATTCGCAGATTGATGTATTCCACTAAGCCGCCGACATCTCCCACAGCGATGACATCGCCGACTGCATACTGGTCTTCTACGATGATTAAAAAGCCGTTAATCGCATCTTTAATCAGGTTTTGGGAGGCAAGAGACACGGCAACGCCAACTAAGCCAGCACCAGCAAGCAAGGGGGCAATATTCACTCCCAACGTAGTCAGGGCAACCAAGATGCCAATCCCGATGCAGCCGAGGGTGGTAATACTTTTGGTGACGGCAGAAATGGTAGAAACTCGCAGTTGCACGCGGCGAGAAGCTTCTGGGGTGAGTAAATAACTACTGGCTAAAGCAGCGGCGAATCGGTCATTCAGGACGTAGGACAGACGAATTACCAGGTAAGTACCCAGTCCGACAATTCCCACCAGCAAAGGAACTTGTAGGGCAGAGAGGGCTAAAACCTGGACTATACGGGTGTAGGGAAACAAACCCAGGATAATCAGCCCTCCACCGCCCCAAATGCCGCATTGAGCCAGTTGATACAGACGGCGCTGAACTTCTTGTAAATTTCCCTTTTGCTGTTGAGTCAACTGGGTGGTAACTGGATGGGCTGTTGGGGGACTAGCGGATGCTGCTAACCGTATTTGCGATCGCTTGCGCCAACGTCCTAGACTCCAGCTAGCCACCACCATCCCCAAAATCAAACTACCAGCGATCGCGCTAGATCGAGTTATAAACTGGGGTTCTCGTTCCTTTTTCGCCCGAACCAAACCCTCTTGCAGCGATTCTCTCAGCTTTTGGGCCCGTGTATCCAAATCTACCCCTTGCAAGTTCGCATCCGGTTGTGTAACCGTCAGCACAGGTTGATCGTTGACAACAATAACTGGCAAATTATTTTGCTTTGTGATCTCAACTTGCAGTTTAGCGGCATCATCCTGCAAGTATTTGTTGCTAATATTTTCCAATCTCTGCTGAATATCTTGAATCCGCGCTGGTAACTCCGATTTTGGTGCTGCAACTTGAAACAGACAGCGACCATCCAAACGGATGCAACCAGCAACCACATTGCTTTGCGAGTCATTCAGCGGCAAGCTGGGAATGGGCAGTTGCAAATTCTGCGGCAGTGGGGTTTGTGCCTGAACTGGAGATACTACCCACCCAGCGAGCAGAATTGATCCAGCTAGACTTGCCAATGCCTTTGGGCGAATCGCCCAATCAGATTTAGAACGCATTTCCAACCTCCGGAATATGCTTTTGAACACAAGTACATCAGTCTGAAGCAGACTAAGTACAACTGCCTATGTTAGTCATTCATCTCCAGATGCGTGTGATTTTGAGTCTGAGTTTTGAATTTTGAATCAAGAAGTTCTTTTAGATTGAACATTTAAAAGCATTCAGGACTTCCATCTGAGGACTGAGGCTACCGTTTTACCTGCCCAGTCGAGTAATCTAGTGAGAACTGCAAGTTTAATTTTTGTTGAGAAGCCAATCTAATGACTGCAACTGTTACTCAGCCCAAGCACGAAGTCAAAGACCTCTCCCTCGCGCCATCTGGCAAACAACGCATTGAATGGGCAGGTAGGGAGATGCCCGTGTTGAAGCAAATACGCGATCGCTTTGCCCAAGAAAAGCCCCTCGCAGGTATTCGTTTAGTTGCCTGCTGCCACGTGACGACAGAGACAGCGCATCTAGCGATCGCTCTCAAAGCCGCTGGTGCTGATGCCCTGCTAATTGCCAGCAACCCCCTCTCTACTCAGGATGACGTTGCTGCCAGCCTCGTCGCCGATCATGGCATCCCTGTCTTTGCTATGAAAGGTGAAGACGCCGAGACTTACACTCGCCACGTGCAAATCGCCCTCGACCACAAACCCAACATCATCATTGACGATGGTAGCGATGTGGTTGCTACCCTGATTCAGGAACGTCAACACCAGATTGCCGATTTGATTGGCACCACTGAAGAAACCACAACGGGCATTGTCCGCCTGCGCGCCATGTTCAAAGATGGCGTTCTCACTTTCCCCGCCATCAATGTCAACGACGCTGACACCAAGCACTTCTTCGATAACCGTTACGGCACCGGGCAATCCACCCTGGATGGCATTATCCGCGCCACCAACGTTCTGTTAGCTGGTAAAACCATTGTGGTTGCTGGCTACGGCTGGTGCGGCAAAGGCACGGCACTTCGGGCGCGGGGAATGGGTGGCAACGTGATTGTCACCGAAATTGACCCGACCAAAGCGATTGAAGCGGTGATGGATGGTTTCCGAGTGCTGCCAATGGCAGAAGCTGCCCCTGTAGGCGATTTGTTTATTACTGTCACTGGCAACAAGCACGTCATTCGCGCCGAGCATTTCGATGTCATGAAAGACGGGGCGATGGTTTGCAACTCCGGTCACTTCGACATCGAAATCGACCTAAAATCCTTGGGTGCCAAAGCGACTGAAGTCAAGGAAGCGCGGAACTTCACCCAAGAATACCGCCTCCAGAATGGTAAATCTGTAATTGTTCTGGGCGAAGGACGTTTAATTAACCTGGCGGCTGCGGAAGGACATCCCAGTGCAGTGATGGATATGAGCTTTGCTAACCAAGCTTTAGCTTGCGAACACCTCGTCAAAAACAAAGGCAAGCTGGAACCCGGTTTGCACTCCATTCCAGTCGAGATTGACAAAGAAATTGCACGCCTGAAGTTGCAAGCAATGGGCGTTCAAATTGATAGCCTGACCCCAGATCAAATCGAGTACATCAACTCTTGGACTTCAGGCACATAAAAGGTAGCCAGTAGTCATTAGTTATTTGGGAGCCAGAGCCTGCTTTCCCTCGTTCCCAGGTTCAGCCTGGGAACGAAGATATAGAGGCTCTGCCTCAGTTTTTAGTGCACTATCTCAGTAATAACGCCATTAATCAAAGGAATTCACTCAATGGTTGATTGGATAACCAACACAATGCAATCTCTGGGGTATGTCGGAATAGGACTGCTGATGTTTTTGGAGAACCTATTCCCTCCTATTCCCTCAGAATTGATCATGCCGCTAGCAGGTTTTACGGTGGCAAAAGGGAATATGAACTTTGTGCTGGCGGTTACAGCAGGAGTGTTGGGAACTATGTTGGGCGCACTGCCCTGGTACTATGTGGGCAAACTCGTAGGCGAGGAAAATTTAAAGCGATTAGCCAACAAGTATGGCAAGTGGATTGGGCTATCCAGCAAGGATATCGACAAGGCAGATAATTGGTTTGATAAGCACGGTGGTAAAGCAGTGTTTTACGGCCGCTTGGTTCCGGGTGTTCGCACTTTAATTTCGCTTCCGGCAGGCATCAGCGGTATGCCGTTGGTGCCTTTTTTACTGTACTCAACCCTTGGCACTACATTATGGGTGGGTTTGCTGACCTATGCCGGATACGCCCTGGGAGACAACTATGAACTTGTGGAGCAGTATCTTGGCCCGGTTTCTAAAATTGTGTTTGTGGTTCTAGTTGTTGCCTTTGTTATCTGGCTTGTGATGAAACGGAAGAAGAAACAAACTTAAAGACATAAAGGCGTTTGAAATTGAATTAAACCGGATTTTATCCTCCTAATAATATTAATTAGGGAAATGTAAAATGCCTTTTAATTTACCGTATTTGGTGTACAATCTCCATGCGGTAAAAGGTAAATCTTAACTTCTGATAAACTGAAATGCACCATTGTAAACAATCGGGAGGCAGAGTCTCGATTTGATAGGGATGCAAAATTTCAGTTTATAAAAAATCGTAAATTTAATCTGTGTCGAGGTAAAATTGCTGCCATTTTTACTACTTTTTCTTCTTGCCCAAGAACCAACACCTGCACCAAAAGAAGTGGTGCAACCTCAAGAGGTTTTCCCATTACCAGGAAAACTGGATAAGGTTCCAGTTTTTAATAGCAATAGCCCGGAATTGGTGCAGACAGAGGGGATTTTGCTGTCTACATTTCCCCCTACTGGCAAAATTCCAAATGCTCACTTAAATTTGCCACTCCAGGGACGCTTTGATGTGTTTGCCCACCACATCGCTAAGGCGGCGACTCCAGAAGACTTGCGGACTCTTTATCTGGGGATAATAGTGCATAATCCCGGTACGAAGGCGGTGACGGTGGATATCTTGCAGGCGGCGAGTTATCTGAGTCAGCCGGATGCGCCATTTGTACCGATGCCCTCTGTGCAGGAGAATCCCTTGGGTAGAGTTTACGCTGGCCCAGGCGATCGCGTAAGTAATGACATCTTGCGAGGCATTCGTCAGGCAGGTTTTCCCGCTCAGTTAGTCATTCCACCAGGGCAAAGTAAACTGTTGTTTAATCAGCCGATTCCGGTGAAGACGCTAACGCCGCCGTTGAATGGTCGCTCTACGTTGATGCGGCTGCACAGCGACGCGAATGTGTATATTGCTAGTTTAGGGATGTATGCGCGGCAAAATCCTGATGGCAGTGAAAGAGCGCCAACTTTGTCAGAATGGCAGACGCTGTTAAATACTGGTAGTTTAGCAGGGCCGCGCGATCGCGCTCCCACACCACCAGAACGAAGCAACGGCCAATTTCTCTACGGTCGTGTTGCTGGTGTTGCCCAAGGTTCTGTGTGGAAAGCTAGGCTAGTGGAAGTTCCATCTGCCCAGCATCGCAGCATTCCCCCGCGAGGATCAGCATTTTCCTATGCTTTGAATACCCTGCCTCGTGGCACGCTAGGCACCTACCAGAGTCAAAGTGCGCCGATGAAAGTGCGTTATCCAGACACCGCCTATCGCGCTCACGGCAACTACGGCATTCAGTACAGCCTGAGTTTACCGTTAATCAATGACACCAGCGACACCCAAACTGTGACTGTGGCTATCCAAACACCGATTAAACAGGATCAGCTGCAAGGGGGACTGCGTTTTTTGGAACCACCTGCACCACAAGTCTTTTTCCGTGGTACTGTCCAACTCCGCTACAACAATGACCGAGGTTTGCCGCAAATTCGTTACGTGCATTTAGTACAGCGTCGTGGTCAACAGGGAGAACCTTTGGTAACTTTGAAGATGCCACCAGGAGATACACGTTTGGTGCAAGTAGACTTTCTCTATCCCCCAGATGCTACCCCGCCCCAGGTTTTGACTGTGAGAACGCAAGCAAATTCACCCGAAGATACTCTTGTTAAATGAAGCAACACTAAACATTTACAACAAATTTAATATTCTTTTTTATGAAATTTTAATAAAAATTTAATTAGATTACGTATAAGTATTGATCGAAAAATACTAGTATATGATACTAAAACAGTAATTAAAAAATAGGTGCAAGCTGCACAAACCCAAATTATGGAAAAAACTTCAGGGTAATTATTGCAGCGAGAAAGGGTTTGAGTTCGGTAAAAATAATAATTTTGGCAAGATTTATATGAATAATGCTGTCAGAAGCCTGCGTTGTCTGCTGGTAGTTTTTCCGTTGTTAGGAGTTATCAGCAGTAAATTGATACAGGCACAAACTAGTATTGTTCCAGGGGCTGACGGCACTATGCCACCCAAACATTCGTAGGCAAAGACGCAACTATCAAAGCTGATGCTATTAGCAATGGCAATGGCGGTAGAGTTATTTTTTGGACAGATAAGACGACAGATTTTTCCGGAAATATTAGCAGCAAAGGCGGCACCAAGTCCGGTAACGGCGGATTTGTTGAGGATCTGGGAAGGACAATCTAGCTTTTGTCCCTCGCCCTATAACTAACGGGTAAACAGTCAACATATCGGTTCAAGATAGACCCTTTATACCCATAATTACCGAACCCGAACCAGTCACTAACCCAGGTACTAATCCTGTTAATGTGACTGTGAGTGTTACTGGCACTAACCCTGTTACTGTTACTACTAATACTGGTGCCACTGATACGGCTACGGATAAAGCTGACAGACTAACAACAACAGATATACAGTTGATTTCGTTGAGCAATGGTATTTCTGCCTCGCATGGATTTGATAGTAATAATATTCTTGGTGTCGATGACATCCTTAAAAACAGGTTAAATGCACGTCATGCTAACCGCGTGATGCGGAACAGCGATGGAACGCTGAAATTGTCAACGGCTGAAACATCTGCTGTGTGCGCTGCACAACTGCAAGATCCGCGATCGCAAAATCTGCAACTACGAGATCCGCGTTGTTTGCAAGAACAACCCGCCGCACCAGTAGCATCAGCGTCAGCGCAAAATAGCCGTAAACTGGCGGCAGATCGACTATTACAGCAAGGTTTTGAACAGTATCAGCCGAATCAGGTTGAATCTGCTGTCCAGTCTTGGCAACAGGCATTAAGAATTTACCAGGAACTCAAAGACGTTCCGGGGGAAGTTGCTGCTAGAGGTGTTCTGGGTGCGGCTTCTCTGGTTCAGGAAAACTACAGGGATGCGATCGCGCTCTTACAGCCATTTTTGACTATGGAGCGGGAAAATGACAATTCTAGCGGAGGAGGACAAGCACTCTCAAATCTGGGAATTGCATACAAAGCTTTGGGAAATTATGCAAACGCGATTGCATCCCATCAGCAAGCTTTGGCAATTATGCAAGAAACCAAAGACCGTCAGGGAGAGGGTCAGGTTTTAACAAATTTAGGCAATACTTATGAAGCTTTGGGTGAATATGACAAAGCAATTAAATCTTATCAGCAGAGTTTAACTATTGTACGGGAAATTAAAGATCGTTCAGGAGAAGGGATAGCATTAGGAAATTTGGGAGCTATTTACGCTAATTTGGGCAAGTATGACGAAGCAGTTAAATCTTACGAACAGAGTTTAGCGCTCGCCCAACAAGTTAACCACAAGGAAGGACAAGGAAGTTCCCTAAACAATCTTGGATCTGCTTACTACGTTCAAGAGGATCATGTCAAAGCGCTTGGTTACTATCACCAGAGTTTAGCGATCGCTCTCACAACTAGCGATCGCCAGTTGCAGCAGAAAGCACTCTCGAATTTAGGAATTGCTTACGAAGATTTAGGTGACTACGCCAAAGCAATTGAACATCACGAGAAAAGTTTAGATATCGCGCGATCGCTTGGTGACAGACGCGGCGAGGGAATGGCTCTGAATAATCTAGGACATACCCTATTTACCTCTGGCAAACTCCCAGAAGCAGAAAAAAAACTTCGCGATGCAGTTGAAGTTTTGGAATCTCTGCGACCGGGATTAAATGATATCCACAATGTCTCACTTTTTGATACGCAAGTTCTTACCTACAGCCTGCTGCAACAAATCCTCATCGCTCAGAAGAAAGAAGATTCTGCTTTAGAAATTTCCGAACGGGGACGAGCGCGTGCTTTTGTACAGTTACTGCAACAGCGGTTATCTCCTGAAAAATCTGCTCGATCTAAAACTAATTTAAACCCTCCAACAATCGCGCAAATCAAAAAAATTGCTAAAGAACAAAATGCCACACTGATTGAATATTCAATTGTTCCTGAAGAAGAATTCAAAGTACAAGGTAAACTCAGAGGTAAGGCCTCTGAACTCTTTATTTGGGTAGTTCAGCCTACAGGTAAAGTGGCGTTTCGCTCAGTTGACCTTAAACAGCTACGGCGGCAAAAAAATTCGTTTGAAGATTTGCTGGCTGACAGTCGTATTTTACACGGACCTAATCTTGGCCAAGGAGAAGCTGCTAGAGAGAAACTTCATCAAGTGCTGATTCAGCCGATTGCTGAATTCCTGCCCAAAGACCCAAATTCCCACGTAATATTTATCCCGCAAGACAGGTTGTTTCTGCTGCCTTTCCCGGCGCTAAAAGCTCCCAATGGCAAATATTTAGTCGAGCAACACACAATCCTAACATCTCCATCTATTGAGGTGCTAGACTTAACGCGCCAGCAACAGCAACGTATAGCAACGTTGCATAGAACGTCTCAACATAGCAAAGATGTGCTAGTGGTGGGCAATCCGACAATGCCAACAATGCCCGCAAAACAGCCTGGGCAAACGCCTCAGCAACTAGACCCATTACCGGGTGCAGAACAGGAAGCGCAGACGATTGCTAAACTTTTGAACACCACGGCGATTATTGGCGACAAGGCAACGAAGGTTAATATTGTGCCGCAGATGTCTAAAGCGCGGCTGATTCATCTAGCAACCCACGGATTACTTGATGATATTCAAGAATTAGGTGTTCCCGGCGCGATCGCTCTGGCTCCATCAAAGAATGATAATGGATTCCTCACTTCAGGAGAAATCTTTGACTTGAAGCTAAATGCTGAACTTGTGGTACTGAGTGCGTGTAATACGGGACGCGGTGAAATTACCGGAGATGGTGTCATCGGGCTATCGCGATCGCTGATTTCAGCAGGGGTACCCAGCGCGATCGTATCCTTGTGGGCGGTGCCTGATGAGCCGACTAACGTTCTAATGACAGAATTTTATCGAACTCTACAAACAAACCCTAATAAAGCCCAAGCATTGCGAAGCGCAATGTTAGCAACGATGAAACAGTATCCAGAACCGTTAGACTGGGCAGCATTTACCCTAATTGGGGAAGCCCAGTAGAAATAAGGATACATATCTGGGAGTGAGGTTTACCAGCCCTGCCAAAATGAGAGACACTGATAGGATCGAGAAGGATTCATAAATTTTAATACTTATCCACTCATGACTCTGGGCAACCTGCGCGACCTTTATCAACAGGTCATTCTCGAACACTACAAGAAGCCACGGCACAAAGGCAAAACTAATCCGGTGCATCGGTATCAGAAAGGACATAATCCTTCCTGTGGCGATACGATTGAGCTGACGTTGCATCTAAACGATGCAGGCAACGCCATAGAAGAAGTAAAGTTTGAAGGAGAAGGCTGCGCGATCGCGATGGCTTCTGCTGACTTGATGGCGGATGCCTTACGAGGAAAGAGTGTAAGCGAAGCCCTGGAAATGGTTGAACGCTTCCAAAACATGATGAAAGGGCAAGCTGAGTTTCCTAAAGAACAGCGAAAGCTAAACGTCATGCAAGGTGTTTCTCAGTTCCCAGTCAGAATCAAATGCGCTAACCTTACCTGGCATACTTTAAAAGCTGCCCTGGAATTGCCCAATGGCAATTCAGGAAATGGCTTTATCAGTAATGAAAAAGAAGACGCTTGATCTGCCATGCTAACGACTGCTGATTTTTTAAACTATGCCAAGTGGGCGGGTATCCTCACTCTAGCCTGCGGTGTCTTGGCAGGGCTGGGGTTTATTTTGCAATGGGGTATCCGGTTTCGCCTAGTGGGTATCACTGGCTTTATGGGCGTACTGACTGGTGGTTTGTTTGCCTTGGGTTTGGTGCCGTTAACCCACGCGGTGGTTCCGGGTGCGGTGCGCTATAAGCTGGTTTATGACACTGGGGGCGCGCAGACAGTAATCAAGGTTCCCCCAGAAATTACCGAAACAGAATTGGACGCAACCCTGCGTCAAGCCGCCAGCAACTTGTTTTCTTATGGTCGTTTAGGTCAGATAAACAATCAACTCACTATTCGCGCACGCACCGTCATCCATCCAGAACCAGGGGTTTCTAAACCGCTTTACTTGGGTGAGGTGAAGCGGAGTCTCGTCACCCGCGATGATGACCAGTTGGCTATTAAAGTTTATCCGGAAAATATCGCCCAACTGCCAAAACCCAACGCTTGAGCGTTTGTCATTATGAAATAGAGGCGGTTGCTTCCTGATACTGGAAGCAACCGCCTCAGGAAAATTCTATTTATTCGCTGTAAATTTTTTTAAGAAAAATCTTGAGAGATACCCCTATTTAGAATAAAATAGTTCGTTCTATGCCCAACCAATCTTTGCCAGATTTGTCTACTCAAACCGCTACTTCGTTGTTTTCACTCTGTGTGGCTCCCGGTCGGGTGCTGCGGGGTCAGAAGGCGCTCTCGCAAGCGGGAGAAGCGATCGCGCGTTTGGGGGATCGTCCCTTAATTGTGGGAGGCGATCGCACCCTTGCCGTCACACTGCCCCAATTGCAAGCCGTTCTAGAGCAATTAAGCTTTGCAACAGCATCTTACAGCCCAGATTGTAGCGAAGCCAGCCTAGGATCTCTGCGACAAGCAGCCACAGATTCTCAAGCCGATCTGATTATCGGCATCGGCGGCGGAAAAGCATTAGATACCGCCAAATTACTCGCTTATCAGTGCGGGTTGCCAGTAGTCACGATTCCTACCTCAGCAGCTACCTGCGCTGCTTGGACAGCTCTATCGAACGTTTATTCTGACACCGGAGCTTTTCTGTACGATGTCAGCCTCGACCGCTGTCCAGATTTGCTGGTGCTGGATTACGATCTGATTCAGACTGCGCCGCAACGCACCCTAGTAGCTGGTATTGGTGACGCTTTGGCAAAGTGGTACGAAGCTTCTGTGAGTAGCGGTCATTCTGAGCAAAGTTTGCTAATTGCCGCAGTCCAACAAGCGAGAGTCTTGCGGGATCTCTTGTTTCAAAAGAGTGCGGCCGCCCTCCTTGAACCAGGTAGTGAAGTCTGGCGCGATGTTGTCGATGCCACAATTTTACTAGCTGGGGTAATTGGTGGATTGGGCGGCGCTCAATGTCGTACAGTAGCAGCTCATGCAGTACACAATGGTTTGACTCACATCCCGGCAGCTCATGGTGCCATACATGGGGAAAAAGTCGCTTATGGTATTCTTGCACAGCTGCGTTTGGAAGAAATGGTACAAGGCAACCAATTAGCTGCTACAGCTAGACAACAGTTATTAAAGTTTTACGCTGACATTGGACTTCCTCAAACTTTGGAGGATCTGAATTTGGGTGACATCACTTTAGCTCAGTTGCGGCAAGCGGCTGAAATTGCCTGCGCTGCTAATTCTGATATCCATCGGCTACCCTTTAAAGTTGTGCCTGACGAACTGATGGCGGCAATGGTTTCTACTACAATTGGTCATTTGTCAATAGCTAATGGCTAATGGCTGGCGATTAATTAGCTATCTTTTAAAAATGTTTTGATTGAGTTACGAGGTGGCATTTCATGTTCCAATTCCTAATAAGGATTTAGAGCGCTGCCTCGCTGAAAATATACACCAGTTTACGGATAGGTCTGATGACGTTAGATTGGATTAGCCCAGCCGACAGGCTGCAAGCCCTGCCGCCCTATGTATTTGCCCGCCTGGATGAACTGAAAGCTAGGGCGCGGGAGCAGGGGTTGGATTTAATTGATTTGGGAATGGGGAATCCAGATGGGCCTGCACCGCAGCCAGTGATAGAGGCAGCGATCGCAGCTTTGCACAACCCCGCAAATCACGGCTATCCCCCGTTTGAAGGTACTAGCAGTTTCCGTCGCGCTATCACTAACTGGTATCGTCGTCGTTATGATGTTGACCTCGATCCGGATAGCGAAGCTTTGCCGCTATTGGGTTCTAAGGAAGGGTTGACTCATTTGGCGCTTGCTTATATCAATCCGGGAGATTTGGTTTTAGTACCTTCTCCGGCTTATCCGGCTCATTTTCGGGGGCCAGCGATCGCCGGCGGCAAAATTCACCAGCTGATTTTGAAACCAGAAAATGACTGGGTAATCGATATCGGTGCGATTCCAGATTCTGTAGCAGAACAAGCTAAGATTCTCTATTTCAATTATCCCAGTAACCCCACTGGCGCAACAGCACCCCGTGAATTTTTCAAAGATATTGTTGCCTTTGCTAAAAAGTACGAAATTTTACTCGTGCATGACTTGTGCTATGCAGAGTTAGCCTTTGATGGTTATCAGCCGACTAGCTTGTTAGAAATTCCCGGCGGCAAAGATATCGGTGTCGAGTTTCACACCATGTCAAAAACTTACAATATGGCTGGCTGGCGCGTAGGTTTTGTGGTTGGAAATAGACACATTATTCAAGGCTTGCGGACGCTGAAAACTAATTTGGATTATGGCATTTTTGCCGCTTTGCAAACTGCTGCCCAAACAGCGTTGGAATTGCCAGATGAATATGTCAATCAGGTATGCGATCGCTATCGTCGTCGCCGCGATTTTCTAATTCAAGGTTTAGGCGAATTGGGTTGGAATATTCCCAAACCAAAAGCCACAATGTATCTCTGGGTTCCTTGTCCAGTGGGGATGGGTTCCACAGATTTTGCCTTATCAGTGTTGCAGCAGACTGGTGTGGTTGTAACGCCAGGGAATGCTTTTGGCGCTGGGGGTGAAGGTTACGTGCGAGTAAGTTTGATTGCGGAATGCGATCGCTTGGGTGAAGCCTTGCGCCGCTTTAAAGAAGCGAATATCCGCTATCAGCCGTAAATCATCTCCGGTTAGCACTCAATAAATTGAATTACCTGTAGGCGAGATGACCGCCCTACAGGTAATTGCCTGTTTAATTGAACCGTATGGATATCTATGCAGCCACCGCCTCCAAGGAATTTCTCCGCAGCAAGTTCATCAATTCATCCTTGTAATCGTGGAAAATAGAGTGGCGCTTAACAGCATGGGTGCGATTGGGCAATTCGATGGGGATTTCTTTGCTCACCGTACCGGGACGCGCACTCAGGGCGTAGATCCGATTAGAAAGGAAAACTGCCTCTTCTACATCATGAGTAATCATGAAAACCGTGAGACGATTGCGTTCCCAAAGTTCCAGCATAAACTGTTGCATAGATTCTTTGGTGTGAATGTCCAATGCACCAAAAGGTTCATCCATCAACAGCACTTTAGGTTCCGAAGCAAGGGCGCGGGCGATCGCTACTCGTTGCTTCATTCCGCCGGATAGCTCCTTGGGCAGCGATCTAGCAAATTCCGTCAACCCGACTATATTCAGATAGTAACTGGCGCGATCGCGTCTTTCCTTTTTTGATATTCCCTGAAGTTTTAGTCCAAATTCTGTATTTTCTTGCACGTTCATCCACGGGTAAAGCGTGTAGTGCTGAAACACCATCCCCCGATCTGGCCCTGGCCCAGCGACGCGCACGCCATCAATCTTAACTTCCCCTGTCGTCGGGGTATCCAGTCCGGCAATCTGCCGTAGCAGCGTGGACTTACCAGATCCAGATGCTCCCACAGCACAAATAAATTCACCTTCCTTAATCGTCATATTAATGTCCTTGAGGACAACTAAATTTCCCTGTTTTGTATTAAAGTGCTTGTGCAGATTATTGATTTGCAAGTACATAACTTTAAAACCTCTAAATCGTTAAATGGATATTTAGGAGCGACACAGCCTGATAGCAGGAAATCTATCGTTTTTGGCTTGCCCAGTTACAAGAAACCCGCATTAGGTACTGAAATAACAGGTCGAATGACAGCCCGATAACCCCGATTACAATTAGCCCGACAAAAATCTCATCAGTGTTGAGAAACCTACCAGCCACGCTGATCCGACGACCCAACCCCTCCGTTGCGGCAATCAATTCTGAGACAATCACCAGCTGCCAAGCTGCTGCCAAGTTAATTCGACACGCATCCATGATTCCGGGCAAGACGTGCGGAAAAATTACCTGAAACAACGTCTGCCAACGGTTCCCCCCCAGCGTGTAGGTAGCTTCAATCAATTCTTTAGGCACGAACTTCACAGTATCCATCACCATCAGGGAATTGAAAAAAAAGACACCGATGAAGATCAGGGTAATTTTCGGTGCTTCCCCGATTCCCAGGTAGAGGATGAAAAGAGGAATGAAAGCGGGCGCAGGCATATAGCGCATCAACCCGAACAGCGGTTCCAGCAATGCCCGAATACTGGGAAAACTGCCCATCAGGACTCCAACGGGGATGGAAAAAATTGCCGCCAGCAAAAACCCAACACCAACCCGCCACAAGCTAGCCACTGTGTCCTTGAGGAGTTCGCGGGTACTCCACAGCCGTCCAAATGCTGCCATAACTTGGGCAGGAGAGGGCAAAAATTTCGGATCGATGTTCCCGAACATTGTCACCAGCCACCACAGTAGTAGGGGTAGTGCAATGGAAGTGGCGATCAATGCTGTATTCAGAGGTTTGGGAATGTCTTCGCCAATGCGCCAGAAAACAGTGGAAGGCAACATTTTTGATTCGGTGGAAGACTCGTGCGATTTAGGGCTTTGACTCATAAATTCCTCCGTGGCAATCCTCGGCATTGTGGCTAGCTTTTAAACGAACCGCACAGGCGCAGAGGAGGAGGAAGGGGAAAAGTTCATAAAGTTAGGATTTTGAAGGAAGTTTAAGGGTTATGCAGTTTGACTGGCAAGAACTGCCGGATACCTATGCTTTTATGGTTTTTTGGGCATAAGCCTTGATGAAGCGGTCATCGAATAGCTTTCTAAGGTCTGGTTTTGTCTTCGCTAGACCCACTTCTTCCAAAAATTTAATCATTTCCTGAGATGCAAACATCAGGGAGGTCATATCGTTGCCCGGTTGAAAGGCTTTCAGGTTATCCTCCACTGAGAATATCCTCGTGCCTTCGGCATACTCTTTGTATTCCTCAACGCTGACTCCCGCCCGATTTGCCATGATTGCGATCGCAGTCTTAGGGTTTTTCTTCATGTAGTCCAGGGTGGCAAACCAGGCATCGACCATTGCCTGTACTCGTTCTGGGTGTTCGTCTGCAAATTTGTGAGTGACTACCAAATGGTCGGGAATTGCCCCTGGAAAGTCTTTAGAACTGAAAAGTTCCTTACTGCCTGGGAGTTTCAGCGCTTGGGTTGTGAAGGGAGCAAATACTGCTACCGCATCAACTTGTCCGCCTACGAATGCTGATGCTGCTTTCCCTGTTTCCAGAGGGACGAATTCAATATCTTTCTGAGTTAAGCCTGCTTTCCTCAGTCCCAACAGCAGCAGGAAGTGATCGACGGCACCTTCTTCAGCTGCGACTTTTTTGCCCTTCAGGTCGGCAATGGAGTTGATGCCTTCCCGAACGATTACCTTGTCGTTGCCTGTGGAGTTGTCGTTCACTAGCACTACAACCTGATCTGCACCACCAGATACCGCGCTAAGGGTATCGTTTAGGGTTTGGCTATTAGCATCGATTTGCTCTGCACTCAAGGTGTTGATGGATTCCAAATAGCCATCAAACCATTTCAGTTCCACTCCCACCTGCTTAGCATCGAATATCTTCTGGTCGTAGGCAATCTGCCAGGGAAACCAACCGGGCCATGCACTGAATCCCAAACGCGCCACACCTGCATTCACCGAGTCAGCCGCCACTGCGGACGAAGTAGTATCGGTAGTGGTGGTAATGTAAACTGCGGGATTAGTGCAACCCACGGCAAGGCTTAAACTAATTAAAAAGAGAGCAAAACAGGACAGTAGCGATCGCCTTTTCATGAGAATCCCCCTTTTTCCTACTCTCGCTTCTTCTTATCTGCTAGCGATCGCTGCATCTACTAGCGGTTGATTTTGAGATGCTAGCTGTGACTTTACCCAATCAAACCAAACGTCTAACCCCTCGTCTGTCTTCGCAGAAACGGGAATAATTGTGGCATAAGGATTCATCTGGCGAACATTAGCGGCAATCCGATTAATATCAACTTCCAGATAAGGAGCCAAATCCATTTTGGTAATCAGCAAGCAATCCGCCTCTTGAAACATTACTGGATATTTAAGCGGCTTATCTTCTCCTTCCGTAATACTAAGTAAAGCAATTTTTGCGTGTTCTCCAACTTCAAATTCCGCAGGACAAACTAAATTGCCGACATTCTCCACCAGCACTAAATCGAAGTCTGAAGGGTTGTATTGATGTTCTAGTTGATGGATTCCCCCAGCGACCATTTTTGAATCTAAATGGCAGGAACGACCTGTATTAATTGCAAACACAGGTACTCCATACTGTCGCAACCTATCTGCATCTAATTCTGTAGTCATGTCGCCCTCAATTACGGCGATTTTTAACTCATCTTTCAAAGCAGCGAGAGTGCGTTCCAGCAGCACTGTTTTCCCAGCGCCGGGACTACTCATAACATTGAAACAAGTAATCCCCCACTTGTCGAAATGCGCCCGGTTATGTTCTGCTCCTTTCTGATTAGCATGGAGCAAGTTAATCCCTAATGCCGCGTCAAATGTTTGGTGCATAAGCTTCTTTATTTGCCTCGTCGAAACTATATTCAATTCGGTCAATTTTTAATTCTCGTCCTGAGCGAATATCCTCCATCGGCGAGTGACACTGAGGACAAGAATATTGCAACCCAATTTCTGGGTTATATTCCTGTTGGCAAGGATGACAGAAGGCAATCAAGGGTTTTTCTTGAATTACCAACTCAACTCCTTCTAAAAAAGTGTTGTAGGTCTGTACCTCAAAAGCAAATTGCAGACTTACAGGCTCCACGCAAGTAAACTTACCAACAATTAGGTGAATTCGGGAAATCTGGGGGCGCTCAGGCTGGGATTGCCACCAGTCTTTTACTGTAAAAATGAGCGCCTTTGTCATGTCAGTTTCGTGCAAGGCTTATCTCCACTCTGCAACTAATTCTGGCTCAGCTTCTTCGTGAATGTAAGCTGGTTTTTCTTTTCTTGGTAGCTGACCTGAAACTACCAAATGTCCCATCGTGTCGCAAATTACACGAGCTGCCATTAATGCGGTCATATCGCTTATGTCGTAGGGGGGAGAAACTTCCACAACTTCCAGTCCGCAGATAGGTGCGCGTTGGACAATTTTGCCCAGCATATAGAGAGCTTCACGGGGCAATAACCCACCGGGTTCAGGCCATCCTGTTCCAGGTACGAAACCTGCATCAATGCAGTCAATATCAAAGCTGATATAAACGCAATCTGTTCCGTCTAATGCTCTTTCTAAAGCAAAGTCTACAGCGTAATCCAGACCCTTTTCTGTAATATCTGTAACCGTCAGGATGTTACTTGCTCGTTCTCGATAAAATTTCACGCCTTCACGCGGAACTTGCCAACCACCAATCCCTAATTGAACTAAGTTTTTTGGAGGTGCATTCTTGATGTTGGTGGCATGAAACCAGGGACAGGTGTGCATCCGCTCATCCAGGTCGGTTTCTTGGGTATCTACGTGGCGGTCAAAGTGAATAATTCCCACTTTTTTGTCGCCTAAGTGACGACATATTCCACGCACTGTCGGATAACCAATGGAATGATCTCCGCCTAAAATTATCGGGAAGGCACCAGAACTAAAGATATGAGCAATACCTTTAGAAATTTGGTCAAAGGACTTTTCGTTATTAGCAGGAATTGTGAAAATATCCCCAACATCACACAGCGTGATTTGCTCTCGCAAATCTACACCTAATTCAAAGCTATAGGGAGTATAAAGTGCGGAAATGCGCCGAATTCCTTGGGGGCCAAAACGAGTTCCTGGTCGATAGGTAGTACCGGAATCATGAGGTACTCCGACAACCGCAACATTGTATTCTCCAACCTTTTTTACATCTTCTAAATAAGGCGCTTTTAAGAAGGTGTTAATTCCGGCGTAGTGGGGTAATTCGCCGCGCGAGAAGGTGGGAATGGAGCGATCGCGTATACTGTCTGCTCCTTCTAACCCTAAGTCTAATCCTCTGGAAACCTCCTGTTGCCAACCAGTCAAAGGCAGTCGCGCTTCTTTTTCCAAAGCTCGTTCAGCTTCACTAGGAGGCTCTTGGGAGTGAGAATCTAAACTCTCAGAAAGGGGGCGATCGCGTTCTTCAGTCATCTTACAAAATCCTAAAAATTGTTCAATCCCAAACTATTGCAATATCAAAGCCCAGGAAAGCACTAACAGTTATGTAACGGTTAGATGTCTCTCCCGGGCTTTTTTCCCGCCGTGTCATCAGCTAATCCGATCAAGCTGATTAGCTTCTCTTGGACCAGACGTTTAAACCCTCAGATTTAAACCGGAACCCTAGAAGCTATGAATTTTTCTAGCAGATATTAGCAATAGTTTTTGGGGATCGCTGTTTAAAGCTTAGATATATGTTTATCAACAAATTTACCGAATAAATGTATTAAAAGCTACACTTTATCTTGTTTCCCGGCCTGGAAGGTTGCCTGTATTACCGATCGCTATCTTTATCAAAATAATTTGAGTAGGGACGCGGAACAGGCGCGCCCCTATAATCTAAATTAAACGCCCAATTCCATACAACATGGGTATTGCGCTTAAAAATGCGATCGCGCCTAAATTAGCCGAGTTAGTGTCTAAAGTTCTCACAGTCAACGCCTGCGGCGCGGTGGCATCAGGAGGATAAATCAAATCAACTTGCACCTGTCGCCGAGTTTTCGGTGCCATTCTCAATGTTAGCAATGGGTCTAAAACCTGACCTGTTCTGTGCCACAAATGCACGTAGCGAGTCTGAGGCTTACCTTGGTCGTCGTTGTAACGCAACCGCACTGTTCCTCGGAAAATTGGGAAATCTTGGGGCGGTTTTCGGAAGCGTAACCCACCTTTACTCAACTTATCTTCCTTCAAAGGCGTTTCCAGAGTCACGCTAACAGTTTCAGGTTTATTCGTAGAGTTAATTAAAGGTAAGCTGAGGTTATATTCAACTCCATAGTTACCATGCGCTTCGTAAGCTGTATCGGGATAGCGTACCAGCATTTTTGCTGTTTGCACTTGACCCGTCCCTAGAGTTCCTAGTTTCAAGCTGCTGATAGGATAAGAAATGGCTTTACCTGAGTCGGGAATTGTCAAATGCTGGGCATTTGGTTTATCCACCAGTCGCCCTTTCCATGCAGAACCTGCGGACACTCCCGCCACGCGACTATAGATAAATTTTCCTGTAGTTTGTTGTGGAGGACTCGGCGGTGTATCGCGCGGCCCGGCTAAACCGCCAGTATTTAGTAAAGCTTTCCATTCTAGTTGAGTAGGTGCGCGATCGCTACCATCAGCATTTTTCTTAGCATACATCGCTAAACTGGCTGCATAAACCGTGCCATTACTGCGTAAGCGCATCAACGTCGAACGCCCATTTATCGGCTTTTCTAAATCCCGCACCGGAATCGGATGATTCATTAACATCCGGCTTTCCCCTGGTGGAATCGCTAACTGCGCCGGAAAATCAGCCTGACGAATCCCCCGCAGGACATCATTCACAGCGCGATCGCCATGTCCAGAGTATACCTCCCCTTTAGGATTTTCCACATAAGTTGGCAAGGTGACATAAGGTGCATTTTGCATTAGCTGGCTTGCCGCTTGCAATACTTGCACCCTTACAGTTTTTTTAGTTGGATTATGCAACATCACTCCTATATAAAGCGTCTGCAAATCCTTGGGAGTGTGGCTAAAATGGTGGGCAAATAAATCAAATCTCCCCTGAAAAGGAAAATTAAGATGAGCCGCTGGCACCTTTTTACCTGTAGGCGGAAAGGTAGAGAGTAAAATTCCCTCAATTTTTACCCATTCTGGACTGTTGCTGTTAAACATCGGCACATTATCCAGTTTCCCAGGCAAAGCCAAAACTGGCTGGGGTTGCACGATTTCTTGGGGTGCTGGCTTCGGTGGTGGGGGCGGTGTTTGAGCAAGAGGTAAAATAGATAATAACGGTAGCATAGGATGCAAGATTATAGATAAACGCTAAGACTCTATAAGTCTCCTAAAAGTGCCATGCTTTTAATAACTACCAAAAAATCTGCCACAATACCAGACAAGTTCTCTGGGGTCAAAACCGGAACGTGAACGAAAACGCAGCGGCTATTAAGTTGGCGTTCTTGTAAATATTCCAATACTGAATAATATAGTCCCTCACAGACAAAATTTCCGGCATCGTGGCTGATATCAGTTGCCGCACAACCTGCTAATATTTTCTCTAAATTGACTGGTGTCAACAGTCGGTTATCTCCACAATTCGCGCAAGATTCCACGCTTAATTGGGTTCTCCCCTCTGCCATGCCGCAGCAGATAACCACATCTGGTTGCAATTCGTTGATTTTGGCAATGACGCGATCGCTTGCTTGGGCAACATCAACTGGTAGCTGTCTTAAAAAATTTAAAGACAGCGGGGAAAGCTCACTGGCAACTTCTAACAATAAATCATCCGAGGAATTGGATTTTTGGTGAGGTAGCCAAGTGTCAAAGGAGGTCAATAAGATAATTTTACTCATTGGATATTCAGGAAACTGTAACTATTAATAAAAGAATCCGTTTTTTTGGGGAATTATTATTTTATATATTGACTTTAGTAGGGGGTTGTTATATTATAAATATTAAAAACATACAGAGATAACTTCTCTTATGGCATCAACGTACAATTGTACGTTGATGCGGAAAAAATAAAAAACTCAGTTATAAGATCGAGCATGACAGTTATTGCAGTTATAGACTACGACATGGGGAATCTGCACTCTGCCTGTAAGGGGTTGGAGAAAGCAGGCGCGATCGCGAAAATTACCGATTCACCGTTAGATATTGAACGGGCGGATGCGGTGGTACTGCCTGGGGTAGGATCTTTTGACCCAGCAGTGCAACAATTGCGATCGCGTCACCTAGTAGAACCGATAAAAAACGCGATCACTTCCGGGAAACCCTTCTTAGGCATCTGTCTGGGTCTGCAAATTCTCTTTGATGGGAGTGAAGAAGGCAAAGAACCCGGTTTAGGAATTGTCCCCGGTGTCGTGCGAAGATTTAGCTCAGAACCAGGATTAACAATTCCCCACATGGGCTGGAACACTCTGGAAATTACCCAGCCAAATGCCGCACTGTGGCGACAATTACCAGAACAGGCTTGGGTGTACTTTGTCCATTCCTACTACGTCGATCCAGTTGACCCGAAAATTAGGGCGGCAACCATCACCCACGGTAGTCAAACTGTAACAGCTGCGATCGCTCGTGACAACTTGATGGCTGTCCAATTCCACCCCGAAAAATCTTCCACTAGCGGACTACAAATTTTATCCAACTTCGTCGCCCAAGTACAGGCGAAAGTGCCAGCATAAAAGATTTTTGGGTACACTACCAATATTTCTTGGCTAGGATATCCCGCCTTTAAAAAATGATCAGAAAAGCCCCCTTTTCAAGGGGGTTGGGGGTATCAAGCCTTAACCGAGTATTAAGTAGACTCCTCTTTTTCTTGTCTTCCCTCCCTTGCCCTTAGCGTCTAAGCGCTAACGCGCAGCCTTCGCCAACGCGGTTTTTCTCACAATGACCCTAAGAATTTACGGCAATCGCCAACTCAAAACCTTACCCGGTCAAGAAACCCGACCAACACTAGGAAGAGTGCGCGAAGCAGTGTTTAATATTTGGCAGGGCAGCATCAACGGCTGTCGCTGGCTGGACTTGTGCGCTGGTAGCGGATCGATGGGCGCAGAGGCATTGTGTCGCGGTGCCAACTGCGTAGTCGGAATAGAAAAATGGGGTAAAGCTTGCGCCATCGTACAGCAAAACTGGCAGCAAGTTGCTCAAAGCGAGCAAAAATTTCAAGTGCTGGGGGGAGATGTCGTAGGGCAATTGCCAACACTTGCTGGTCAGCAGTTTGACCGCATATACTTCGATCCGCCCTACGCCAGTGGAGTGTATCAGCCAGTATTGGAAGCGATCGCACACTACCAAATATTAGCTCCCACTGGTGAAATGGCAGTAGAACACAGCCCCAACAACTGGACAGTTGAACCAATTCCCACCCTGGAAATCTGTCGCCAAAAGGTTTATGGCAACACAGCCCTCACCTTCTTCAGAGTTATGAGTGCTGAGTGCTGAGGCGAGGAATAAAGCACTCAGCACTTTTGCACTTTTTCTACAAGCCTAGGTCATTACCGCGCTTGTACTGCATATAAGCAGCGAAAAACAGCCCAGCGAGGGTTACAAGGATTAAGCCCATCACAATTCCTGAAAGCAGAGGTTCGATCACGTCAGTTCTCCTTTGTTAAAGTTTTTTGCCTGTTTCTCATCCTACAAGGTACAGACAAAGAAAGGGTAAGGCTGGCACCAGAGAATTTCACAGCATCTCATCCCTGGCGGCGTAAAGCTACGCAAAATTACGCTTGCCTGGATTAAGAGAAAAATTTAAGCTATGTATATAAATTGAAACGTTTCTCGATACACTAGCACACATATCGATATACTCGGTCATTACACACTAATCACCCTCTCCCCTGATAAAAAACTCTGTTTGTACATCTTCGCCTTAAGAAACCATTGGATAACCAGTACACTCTACGAGAAACCTTGATGCAGCGCTTAAGCTTGATAGCTTTGGCGTTTGTGCTGGTACTCCTGTTATCAGTTGTCAGCTTTCACCTGTGGCGCGTCTCCGATCCTTATGTAAAGACTGTTTTATCCTTAAACGGCGATATAGTGCAGGGACACGCCATCTTTCAAATGAACTGCGCTGGCTGTCATGGATTGGAAGCGCAAGGTCGGGTAGGCCCCAGTCTGGAAGACATCTCAAAGCGGAAGTCTCGCGTCAGAATAATTCACCAAGTCATCAGTGGCGATACCCCACCCATGCCGCAGTTCCAGCCTAGCACCAAAGAAATGGCAGATTTGCTGCGCTATCTGGAACAACTGTGATTGGGGATTGGGGACTAGGGACTAGGTAGGACTTTTTCCCAATCCCCAATCCCCAATCCCCAATTCCTAACTAAACTGTTGGGCATAGAATCGCGCATAGCGATCGCCCTTTTCCAACAATTCTTGATGACTCCCAGATTCCAAAATCTGCCCCTGTTCCACCACTAAAATCCGATCGGCGCGGCGCACGGTGGCAAGGCGGTGGGCGATGATAAATACAGTCCGGTCTTGCATAATCCGTTCTAAAGCTTCTTGCACCAAAGCTTCAGATTCCGAATCCAGCGCTGATGTAGCTTCATCGAGAATCAGAATTCTGGGGTTGAGTAAAACAGCACGCGCGATCGCAATCCTCTGTTTTTGCCCTCCCGACAAGTTCACCCCTCTTTCCCCCACCCAAGTGTAATAGCCTTGCGTCATTTGGCTAATAAACTGGTGGGCGTTAGCAATTTCGGCAGCAGCCTGAACATCTTTCAAATCAAACTCAGCTTGACCAAAAGCAATATTCTGCGCGATCGTGCCAGAAAATAGAATAGTTTCTTGCGGCACAATACCAATTTGTCGCCGCAAACTCCGCAGCGTCACATCCTGAATATTGATCCCATCAATCAGAATTTCACCGCCTTGAATGTCATAAAAGCGGGGTAGCAGATTCACCAAAGTAGTTTTACCCGCACCAGATGCGCCCACCAAGGCAATCATTTCACCGGGTTGGACTAAAATACTCAAGTTTTTCAGAACTGCGGAATTGGCAATAGGAAATTGGGAATTGGGAATTGGGAAATCCCCCTTGTCCTCCAGTCGCCTGTCCGCTGAAGACGGATAAGCAAAAGTAACATTGCGATATTCCACCTTCCCAGTAACTGGCGGAAGCACCTTTGCACCGGGCTTTTCCAGCACCGTCGGCTGAATTGCCATCAGTTCAAAAATTCGGTCAACCGATGCCTGACCTTGTTTAAACTCGTTGTAGTTACTCGTGAGATGGGCGATGGGGTCAATTAGCAACGCTACAGCTGCGATATAACTAACAAATTCTGCCCCAGTCAAATTGCCGATAGAAATTTGCCAGCCGCCCAGGAAAAACAGTAGCAACACGCTCATTGCGTACAGAAATCCTACCACAGGGTTCTGAATCGCCTTCAGGCGTTCAGTTGCATACTTAGCTTTCCGATTTTCTTCAGCTTCCTGGGCAAAACGAGCAATTTCATAATCTTGGGCGGCGAAAGCTTGCACCAGACGAATTCCGCTAAATACCTCTGTCAGCAAAGCCGATAAATTAGATACGTGATTTTGACTGCGGCGAGAAAACTTCAGCATCTGTTCGCCAAACCAGCCAATTAAAACGCCCATTAGCGGTGCTACCAAAAAAGTTGCCAGCGTCAGCTGCCAGTTGAGATAAATCATGTAGCCCAACACGACTATTAGCTGCAACACGCAGGGAATAAAGTCATGGAAAACTTTATTCACCACCTCCCCAACCCGGTCGATATCTTCGGTAAGACGATAAGTTAAATCGCCTGTCTGTGTAGTTTCAAAATAGCCAAAGTTGAGGCGGTGTAGGTGAGTATAAACCTGTTTGCGTAAGTCAAAGGCCACGAAAAGGGCGGCTTTCGCCATCAGGGTATCCTGTCCATACATCAGAATTTTCTGGACTAGAAAAACCACTGCCAGCACTCCTGCTAACTGGGCAAGCGCCGCCATATCGCCCTGTCCAATGAAATTGGCGATTTTGCCTGCAAGTGCCGCCTGTATCGGCCAGAATACCGTAACCCCTAATGTGCAAGCAAAAGCCTGAGCAATGGTTTTCCACTGAGGGCGGATGTATGGCAGTAGATGCCAATAACTAGAGCGCGTTTTCAAGCCGTCACGTCCTGTAACAATCTTTTCCTTTGTTTGACGTTACCAGCTTTGCGGTGTTTCTGAGTAGTAGCGTTTGTACTTATAAGGCGGGCCATATGCCCACCCCACAAGATAAGCCTTATCTATTGTAGGGTTGACATCTTACCCGCCTTTGCTTTGGGCGACAACAGATTTCTCAGCTTCCACTCCCAAACATCATCTTGTGCATTCTTTCAACCATATCGGTTAAACCGATAAATAAAGTTGCCAAAATCTCCAGAATTGCCAATAATAAAATTGCTGAAAGTTTCACAACTCCCAAAACGAAAAGCCAAGCCAAACCAATAATTTTTGACTCTGTTACCACAATTCGCAGAGCGCGTAAACCCATCCTGGCAATTCTAATCTTTTGACTAAACTTCAAATCTGCGGGTTGAGGATCTTTATCAAGAAGATACTTCTGGGCATCCCTGACCAACTCCTCAACTTCTGCTTCGGAAATTTCTACATTACAGTGTTCGTGCAGCCAGGTAATACCGCAGATTCGACCTAGTATAAAATCATGATCGCGATAGCGTTTATCGAAAAATCCCCCGAAAGCACCCAGAAAGTCTGAAGCTAATAATGCTGCTGCGCTTCCTTCCTGAAGCGAAACTTGAATATTGTTTGGTAGATTCGCATAGATCGGTTTCAGTCGGCTCAGATTTGGATGCTTTTCTAGTTCAGCAATTTTGCCAATAATTGCTGGCGTAATCGGGCGAAGATTAACGTGTCGATAAGGTATCGCTTCCTCTAGCTTTTCCTTAATCTGGGTTATATTCTCAACACCCTGATATTGGAGCTTTTCTAGCAATTCCTGCTTTGCTTGCACTAACTCATTCCGTTTTTGAATTTCTTTGAGCCGCATTGAGTCGTGTTCTGCTTTTGGCAATGTTAACCCCTTTATGCCAACTTCCAGCATCGGGAAGTATCCTTGTGTTAGTCTTTCGTCACTTTTTAAGTTCTCCACAGGAATTGGACGAATATAAACGTGCAACCTTTCTGTATTGCTTGAGGATTGTTGTGCCGTAAATTCCTGACGGAACTGTTGACGCGAGTTACCGTTATTATGTATCTTTCTTAAACGTAAATCATGTTCAAGGTCAATTCCTTTTAAAATTGGTAACCCATCTAAAATACCGCCGTCGGTGTACAAAAACATTAAGTCTGTATCACTGTTTTCGGTTCTTGGTATAGCTCCTAATCCTTCTTTTTTCAGAATTTTAGGATTAAGAGTTGCAAAGTAATCATCGCTGAGATTTTTCAGATTGAGGCTAGTAATATCCGAATGATCCCAAATCGGAGGAAAAGCGAGAGGAAAAGCACCAGAAGCTCTACCACCTATGACGGCTTTCTCCCACATCTTATTCATCTTTTGTTGGTCGAGTTTAGAATGAAAAAGAAATTGACGAGTTTCAGAACTAGCGATCGCTTCTATTTCTTGCTCAACCAAACCCTGCGAGTCTGCAAGAGTTACTTTCTCCAGAAGCCCCTGTAAGTTTGTCAGCGTCATCAACAATGCTAAGGGCTTTGTATTATCTGTTATTTGCGGCGGATCTATCACAAGTTGAGCAATTTTCTTTATTGCTTCTCCAGATAGAACACTCAAGTTTGTTCTATTGCGTTTTTGTTGGGGAGTAGATTCTGAGGATTGAGATTTTTTGAACAATTTAAAAATAGCTCTCCTAATTGGGCTAGAGCTAACCTTATATTTTTCCAAAGTAGATTCAAAGCTATTTACGAAACTTTCTATAGTAGCTTTATATCCATCTTTGAAACTAGATAGCATCACAGCAAAGCTGTCTATTTGTTCAATATCAGCTTGTTCAACCCAGGCTTGATATAACGGGCTTTTATGAGCTTCATCGGTAATTTTTTCCAAGTTTATGTATTTAGATGGTGGCGCTACGTTTCCATTTAGTAGACAGTAGGCAGCGATCGCGCCCGACATTGCCCCCGCTGAGGAGCCTGTGATAATATCAATGATGACTTTAGGTTCAGGCTGGACTGCTTCTTTGGTCAGCTCATAGAAAACTCCTGCCATATAAGCGCCTAATGATATACCACCAGAGCAGTTGAGGGTGATGAGTTTGGGGGTTGTTGTCATGTTTTTATCCTTGTACTAAATTTAAGGGTACAAAATAATGATGTTGTAAAATGCGCTCTCCTTTATGGTTGCTTGCGCTTCCGGAAGAATTATTATTTCGTTATATTTGGCAATAATGTTGATCAGGTAAAGTAGCGATCGCTTAATATATTTGGCAAATTAAAGTTACTTTTTTATAGAAAAACATCCCCCCAAGGGAAGAAACTCAGTAAATAAATATCTCCTCACTGCGGCGACAGTAATATCTTAAATACAAAGTTACGTTGAGCCAGAGCTAACCTACCCCGACGCTGACGGAAAACCCATGTAAGATAACACTAAGCAATTTCGCTAGATTGTAGTTATCTAACAGCATTGGGAATGGCTATTTGCCGATAAGCCGAATGTGTTAGTCGCTGGAAATTTGGTTTGGTATCCGTATTTACCAAACTTATCGCTAACATGGTTCTAGCACAGCTGTAAGCTGGATTGAGCTTTTAAAAATATTTTGTCAGCGATTTCGTCGCCTATTGGCGCTAGCGATAGCTTTCCTTGTCAAGCTTCTACAGACATAGTGAAAAATTCCTGCCAAGTGTACATTTACTCTAAGCCTATCTATAGTCTAAATTTGTTTATTCTTAGAATTACCTGTTGTGTAAAAGGTTTTCAACTTTTTGTCGATTTACTGTCTGGAATCAGATTAGTTTTGCAAAAATATAGAAAACAGAGATTGGTTGAATAGCGAATCTTCTCAACAGACGTATACTTGCTAAGAGCATGACTCGCTGCTGTATGTCGAAAAGGTCAAGATTGAGGATGGCATGGCTAAGTGTTCTCAAGATTATCGATGGAATTGGTTCGATTGGTTTTGTCTGTGGTATCCTCCAGGCTGGCTGATTTTATTCAACCGTCACTGGCAACACTATCATGTAGATCCTGATGGTTGGAATTGGTTGGAGTATGGATTATTTCTGATTCCTGGGGGATTTTATCTAGCGTTGCTGATTCGTTGGTTACGTCTTGGTTGTCGTTCTCCGCGCTTTGAAAAAGGGCAGTTCGACCCAAACTATCAGCAAGCTTTTCGAGATGAAGTTCTCGCTCCTATTGTGAAATACTATTTTCAAGGAGAGCTACAAGAACTAAAGAATTTGCCTCAGACAGGCCCATTAATTGTAGCGATGAACCATGCTGGGATGTCCTTCCCTTGGGACATCCTAGTATTAGGTACGCTCTTGAGTCAGACACGGGGATGGAGTATGCGATCGCTTGCGGGTATATCCTTATTTGAGCATCCTTGGGTGATTTGGTGGCTACCTCCCGGATGGTCAAACGTTCTAGGTGGTGTAAAAGCCCAAGCTGATGATTTTGAAGCGGCAATTGCCCAGAACACAATTTTACTTTATGCGCCGGAGGGTTTGCGCGGGCCTGGGAAAGGTTGGCGAAAGCGCTATCAGCTAGAAACGTTTCATCCCAGTTTTATTAGATTGAGCGATCGCTACCAAATTCCAGTTCTGCCAGTTGTTTGTATTGGTAATGAATCTTTACATCCTTGGGCTGTTAATCTTAAAAGGTTAGCCAGAGTTTTCTACCTACCTTTCTTGCCTATTTCTTTTTTAATGTTTGCCTTCATTCTCTTCCCATCAATGGGCGTTTGGGCGATGAGAACCAAGTTGCGTTATTATGTTCAACCTATGTATAAAACTTGGTCAATAGAAGATACTCCAGAACCAGAAGCTTCCGTAAGAGAAGGGAGAACAGTTGCTTATCGACAAGCACAACTATTACAAGAAAAAATGCAAAGTCAAATTAATAAACTTTTAGCAGAAGTGTAATTTTGAACGGTCAGCATTCATTGCCTTGAAATAAGTTTCCGGCTTAAAACTTTAACCCGTTTTAATAGGTTAAAACATTTACTAAGGAATTGATAAGTCTATAGCAATCCTAAATGATTCGTGAAACCCTGTAGGGAAACGGCACTGCCGTTTCCCTACACCAGAGCGAATACTCGTTCACAACTTAAATAGGATTGCTATAGTAGAAGTTGGGTTGAGGTGAGTAGACCTCTTGCAAAAGTCAGCCCTGCAATAAATTTCGGGCTGAAAGCGAAAGTTAGCTAAAGCTAACTGGCAAAGATTTTCAACCCGTTTTAACGGGTTTTAGCTTTAAGCCTGAACTTTAGTTCAAGGCATTTATGCAAGAGGTTTAGTGTTACCCAAACGTTTTATCCCTTTGTTGAGTTGAGCGATAAAAGCTAACCTACAACTTTTCATATCAAATCCGTCTAATTGCCCATAATAAAAGAACCCCATCCCCAAACTCAGGTGGCTGCTTTCGACAGGCCAAGAACGGGGTAGGGTGACTTTTAATTATGCGTAATCGGATTAAATATCACTCATAATTCCTAACTTTTTTCTAAACCAATTGCTTTTCCCGAAAATGTTTTAACTCAGCGGGGGCAACTGCACCATGTTCTGTAATAATTGCCGAAATTAATTCAGCAGGAGTGACATCAAAAGCGGGATTATAAAACTCTACGCCTGCGGGGGTGAGAATGGTATCCCCAACTTTATAAATCTCAACCGGATCGCGCTCCTCTATAGGGATTTCCTCGCCAGAAGATAACTCAAAATCAATCGTTGAAAGAGGTGCTGCTACAAAGAAAGGAACGTTGTGAGCTTTAGCCACCAATGCCAAACTGTAGGTGCCAATTTTATTAGCCGCATCACCATTAGCGGCAATTCTGTCAGCACCGACGACGACAGCATGAATTAAACCTTGTTTCATACAATGCGCCGCCATACTATCAGTAATGACAGTGACGGGGATGCCTTCTTGGACGCATTCCCAGGCGGTGAGTTTGGCACCCTGTAAACGAGGGCGGGTTTCATCGGCAAAGACTCGCATCAAACGCCCCTCGCGCCATGCAGAACGCACCACGCCCAATGCCGTGCCATAACCTGCGGTTGCCAATGCTCCGGCGTTGCAATGGGTAAGAATAGTTAGTTTATCAGGGTTGGAGGGTAAAACTTTTAAACCGTTGTCGCCAATTGCCTGACAGGTTTGCAAGTCTTCGGAATTAATCGTCTGAGCAGTTTTTAGTAAAATGGCTTTGATTTCTGCTACGGTTCCTATGGACTCGTAGGCGGTTCTCATCATTCGCGCGATCGCCCAAAATAAATTAACCGCAGTTGGACGAGTTTGACGCAACATCTGAGCAATTTGCTCTAACTTAGTCAAAAACTCATCCCGGTTTTCGGTTTGAATTTCCGTTGCTCCCAAATACATTCCATAAGCAGCAGCAACACCAATTGCAGGTGCGCCTCTGACAATCATAGTTTTAATCGCCTGCCCCATATCCTCAGAGCAGGTAATTTCCACAAATGTGTACTCGTTGGGAAGGCGATTTTGGTCGATTAATAAAACGCGGTCTTGGTTCCAAATAACCGGATAAACTTGGTTGGTAATAGACATATCAGTTGGGTAGTTAGTGTGGGATGCAAAATCAAAATTTTAACGCAAAGGGTCACTGAGGTAATCGCAAAGCTACGTCAAGAATCTTTGCCTTACTCTGCGCTTCCCTTTGCGTTAAGAAACCTTTTTAACCGCCAACTGCTGACAGTTGAGGACTAAAAGATTTTCGTACTTTTTCGGCAATTTGCGGCGGTGTCAATCCCAATTCTGCCATAGACTGATCTGGGGTGGCGTGGTCTACTAAGACATCGGGTACGCCAATTCGCATCACAGGCACTACGACATTATTATCTAGGAGAGATTCCGCGATCGCGCTCCCAAAGCCGCCCATCAAGCAGCCTTCTTCCAGCGTCACAACCCGACCAATTTGCTTGGCAAGGGGCAAAATTAACTCAGTATCAAGAGGCTTAGCAAAACGGGCATTGATCACAGTGGCTTCTATCCCATGTTCGCTCAAAATTTGAGCTACCTGCATGGTTGGGTAAACCATTGAACCATAGCCTACCATCAGCACATCATCCCCTTGCCGCAAAATTTCTCCCTTACCGATGGGCAAAGCTTCCCAACCTTCTTCCATCAAGGGAACGCCGTAGCCGTTGCCGCGAGGATAGCGCATCGCAATCGGGCCATCGGTATAATTTACTCCCGTCACCACCATTTGCTGCAACTCTGCCTCATCTTTGGGTGCCATCAACACTATGTTGGGAAGGCAGCGCAGATAGGCGATGTCATACATCCCCTGGTGGGTGGGGCCATCAGCGCCGACAATTCCTGCCCGGTCGAGGCAGAAGAAGACAGGCAGGTTTTGAATGCAGACATCGTGAACAATCTGGTCGTAGCCGCGTTGCAGGAAGGTTGAGTAAATCGCAGCAACAGGGCGCATCCCTTCGCAAGCCATTCCTGCCGCTAAGGTGACGGCGTGTTGTTCCGCAATGCCAACATCGATGTATTGCTGGGGCAGTTTGCTGGCGAGTTTGTCTAAACCTGTTCCTGTTGCCATTGCCGCTGTAATGCCAACAATTTTCGGGTTGTTTTCGGCAAGTTTCACCAGCGTGTGGGTAAAAACTTTCGAGTAGGCGGGAGGCTTTGGTTTGCTGGAGGGGATAGCTTTGCCAGTGGCAAGGTTAAAAGGGCTTTGGGCGTGGTAGCCTACTTGGTCTTTCTCGGCTATTTCGTACCCTTTACCTTTCACGGTTGCCACATGAACCAGCACTGGCCCTGGCATTTTGTGTGCCTGCTTGAAGGTGGCAATCAGTTCCTCCAGGTTATGACCATCCACTGGCCCCATGTAGGTAAAGCCAAGTTCTTCAAACACTGCCCCTACTTTGGGAACTGCCAGCCGCTTCATTCCTTCTTTCACCCTTTCCAGTTCTGGGGAGAGGGATTCGCCGACAAAGGGAATATGTTTGAATTGTTCCTCTAAGTTGTCTGTGAGGAATTGCATCGGCGGGCTGAGGCGCATTTTGTTGAGATAGCGGGGAATTGCGCCCACATTGGGCGAAATTGACATCTCGTTATCATTCAGCACTACCAGCAAATTAGTTTTCGGCAAATGTCCGGCATGGTTAATCGCTTCTAATGCCATACCGCCAGTAAGTGCGCCATCGCCAATCACGGCAACGACTTTGAAGTTATCGCCTTTCAGGTCTCGCGCTACAGCCATGCCCAAGGCAGCTGAGATACTGGTCGAAGCGTGACCTGCACCGAAGTGATCGAATTTACTTTCACATCGCTTGAGATAACCGGCAATACCGTCTTTTTGCCGCAGGGTGTGGAAGTTGTCGTACCGCCCGGTAATTATTTTGTGCGGATAGGCTTGGTGTCCGACATCCCAGACTACTTTATCTCGGTCTAAGTCGAGAGTTTGATACAGCCCTAATGTAAGTTCCACGACACCCAATCCTGGCCCCAAATGTCCACCGCTGGTGGCTACGGTTTGGAGATGCTTTTCCCGGATTTGACGCGCAATTTGCTGGAGTTGACGAATTGATAGACCGTGCAACTGGTTAGGATGGGTTATTTCACTCAGGTGCATTCCAAGTTTCCCTATAAGCTTAAGGATCGGTTTTTACTTATCTTTTTTACTGTAATGGATTTAGGGGTATTACCATTTTTGATTTTTGATTTTTGATTGCGAAATCCTAGCCTGTAGCGAGTTTGGGGAAATCAAATGCTGCAAGTATAAAACGAAATAGTCTACCCAGCCGGGTCGGTGCTTCATCCACCTTCATGTAATGCGGGTGTTCCAAGAGAACAGGTGCCTTCTGGGTTGATCCTTGAGGGCTTTTTGAGGAAGCGATCGCTATCAGCGTAGGTGCGTAGCGCTATTTCCTTCCGTCATCAGTGTATTTACTAATGTTTCAAGCCCCTGTCATAGCCTAACCTAACAAAAGTAGGTCGGCAGTTTTAAAGATATATTTAACCTCCCATAAAGCTTCACAAACTTTAATTACTTATGTCGCTATCTCACCATAAGCAAAAAGCGATTATTGCTTTTTTTATTTTGATTGCAGCAGCATATGCAGGCAATTATTTCAGCGTTCCTCTCTTTTTTGGGGTAGATTGTGTGTTCGGTAGCATTGCCGTTTTGCTCGTGGTGCGCTTTTTTGGCACCATATGGGGAACGCTCGCAGCCATTATTTCTAGCAGTTACACAATTCTACTCTGGCATAATCCCTACGCTGCAATTAGTTTGATTCTTGAAGCTATGTTTGTGGGTTGGCTGTGGCACCGCAAGCAATACAATATAGTGCTGCTGGATGGTATTTATTGGCTGCTGATTGGTATGCCCTATTTGTGGCTGACTAATTTCGGTATCATGCACGTAAATGCCACTCAAACACTGTTGATTGTGCTTAAAAGTTATGTTAATGGTGTTTTTAACGCCTTATTTGCCAGTTTGATCATCGCTTATTTACCAATTCATAAATGGGTAGGTCGTCCAACTGTCAACAATAAAATATCTCTCCAACAAACTTTATTTAACTTGTTAGTTGCATTTGTATTTTTGCCAGCGCTGATGCTCATGGTCTTGGATGGACAGCGTGTCTACAGAGATATTGATAATAATATTCAAGTCGAACTCAAATCCACTTCGGCACACATAGCTTCTGATATTCAACATTGGCAATACCAATATCTGAATGGGCTTAGTGAACTAGGAAAGATTGCTCTTGAGTCTGATATGGAAGCATCAGATATGCTACAGCAAAGCACAAAAATCATGAAGCGAATGTTTCCGGATTTCGATAATTTGTATGTGGTTAATCCCTCTAAAACTATCATTACCTCTTACCCAACAACTAATCAATATCAAAATTCAAAGATAGGTGTAGGTGTCCTTAATCAATCACTTGTGCAACAAACGAAGGCTACTTTGCAACCCTCAAAGATTAATGTACATATCGATCCGATTTTGCTGATTCCCCATCTTGAGTTGAGCGTACCAGTGGTGATAGGCGATGTAGCTGAAGGCTTCGCTTATGGTTCTCTAAATTTGAGTCACATCAGCCAACTACTTCAATTGCATACTGCTCATAAAGATATTCAAGTCACGCTGGTTGATAAGCAAGGAAATATCGTTGCCAGCACTAAGTCAGATCGGTTGCCAATGCAAGTTTTTGACCACACCAGCAGGGGGGAAATCCAGTTTAAAGCGGATACTATTTATCAGTGGCTACCAGCCAAAGGAAATATGCCTCTTTTGACACGCTGGTATAAATCTTTGTTCGTGCAGGAAACTCTAATTAGCGGCAACATACCCTGGACTTTAGTTGTGGAGTTACCCGCCGCACCACATGTCAGTTATCTGCAAAATTTTTATATTAAAGACCTTACTATCATGGTACTAATTTCCGGGTTAACACTGCTATTGGCAGTGAAAATAAGCCGGCGATTAGTTAGCCCGCTCCTCAATTTAGCTTATGTTACTAGCAATTTACCGGATAAATTATTAGAACAAGAAAAAATCAATTGGTCTTTTAGTTCAGTGATAGAGATAGACTTGCTTTCGCGAAATTTCAAGTTGATGGCGATCGCGCTCAAGGAGAAATTTCGCGAAATCTGTATCGCCAACGAAACCCTGGAAAAACGAGTCACTGACCGCACAGGAGAATTGTTGCACACGAACCAACAATTAGCGATCGCGATCGCAGAACATAAACGCACGGAAGAAGCTTTGCGGGAAAGCGAGGAACGGTTCCGTCAGATGGCGGAAAATATCCAAGAAGTATTTTGGATGAGCAACCCCGATGTGAGCGAAATCATCTATGTTAGTCCCGCTTACGAGGAGATATGGGAACGTAGCCGCGAGAGTTTGTATGCGAACCCTAAATCTTGGTTAGACAAAATTCATCCGGAAGACAGGGAAAGTGCGATCGCATCTTGGGCAACACACTCTCACACAGAATACAACATCGAGTATCGGCTGGTGCGTTCTGATGGCTCAATCCGCTGGATCTGGGATCGTGGTTTTCCGATTCGCAACCAAGCTGGAGAAATTTACCGTATGGTGGGTATTGCCAAAGATATCACTCAGCGCAAAACCGCTGAACAAGAAATTCGTTCTGCACTCTTAAAAGAAAGACAACTCGGCGACCTGAAATCTCGCTTTATCACCACAGCATCCCATGAGTTCCGTACCCCGCTAACCACCATCCTCATGTCTGCCAAATTGCTCGAAAGGTTCAGCCAAGTTGCAACTGAGGAGAAAAAACGCATGTATATTAATCGAATTGAAGTAGCCACCAATCAGATGACTCAGTTATTGGATGGCGTACTGCTGATCGGGAAAGCAGAAGCCGGGAAACTAGAGTTTAACCCAGCACCAATGGATCTGGAACAATTTTGTCGGGAGCTGGTGGAAGAAATGGAACTCACTGCTGTTCATAAGTATGCGATTGTCTTTCAGACACTGTTTGCTAACGATTTCCTCTGTGAAGGGGACTGCAATACCACCTGTCTAGATGAAAAACTGCTGCGGTACATTCTGAACAATTTGCTCTCGAATGCCATGAAGTATTCACCCCAAGGCGGCAAGGTTTATTTTGACTTAATCTGCGGACAAACAGAAGCAATTTTCCGGATTAAAGATGAAGGCATTGGTATTCCGGAAGCTGACAAAGCACAATTATTCGATTCCTTCCATCGGGGTAGCAATGTCAGGAATATTTCTGGTACAGGATTAGGATTGTCAATTGTCAAACAGTGTGTAGACTTACATGGGGGGAAAGTTACTTTTCACAGTGAAGTCGGAGTAGGTAGCACGTTTATCGTTACGCTGCCATTATGAAAAAGGCAATCATGCAGCGATCGCGCAGGTTTAAGGGCGCATACTAACAAATCAAGACAGAGTGATTGTTCTACTTGCAGCCTAGTGTGAATTTTATATACAAAAACGGCGCGATCGCTTCTAATAATAAATTAGTATTCTAACCCCAGAGAAACAGATCAATGCTGCAAGATCGGCTATCCACAGGCATTTCAGGTTTAGACGAGGTTCTGCATGGCGGTCTTGTCCCAGCTTGCTCCTATCTAGTGCGAGGCGGCCCCGGAAGCGGCAAGACCACGCTCGGACTGCATTTTCTGGCCGCGGGCATAGTCAATGGCGAAAAAACTCTTTACATCACACTGGGCGAATCCGCCGAGCAAATCGGCACTAATGGCGATCGCCTTGGCTTTGACATGAAAGGGATGACCTTTCTCGACCTCAGCCCCACTTCTGAATTCTTCACACAAATTCAGACCTACGACATCTTCTCGCCAGCTGAAGTAGAACGAGAACCAACCACGCAAAAAATTATTGAATCTGTAGAAACCCTCAAACCAAAACGAGTGGTTCTGGATGCGATTACCCAATTCCGCTACTTGTCAGCCGATGCCTTCCAGTTCCGCAAGCAAGTGCTTTCATTTATCCGCTTTCTTTTACAACAAGGTACAACGGTAATTTTTACCTCCGAAGGCAGCGAGACAGCACCCGACGACGACTTACAATTTATCAGCGATGGGGTAATTAACCTCAACCACGATGCCGAGGGACGTACCCTTAACATCACCAAGTTTCGCGGTTCTAACTTCCACAGTGGTTTGCACTCGATGCGGCTAACCAATAAAGGGATGGGAGTCTCCCCCCGTCTACAGCCGGAAGTTTACAAACGGGAATTTGCCGTTCAAAGCATTCCCTCCGGCGTACCGGAACTGGATGAACTGCTGCACGGCGGGATAGAGCGGGGTACTGTCACCATTTTTACTGGCTCCACTGGTGTCGGCAAAACCACCATTGGTTTACAGTTCATGAAAGAAGCGGCGGGAAGAGGTGAACGTTCTGTCGTCTACTGCTTCGAGGAATCAGAGGAAATTTTGCTGCATCGCTGTGAATCGGTCAATATTCCGGTTCATGCTATGAGCGATCTGGGTACCCTTTCAGTCATTGCTGTGGAGCCGCTGCACTTCAGCCCCGACGAGTTCGCCAACATGGTGCGTCAGGAGGTAGAGCAGAAAAAAGCCCGGATTGTGATGATTGACAGTGTTGCTGGCTATCGGCTTTCCCTGCGGGGAGAAGATTTGATTAGCCACCTGCACTCTCTGTGCAAGTATTTGCAAAACATGGGTGTGACAGTGATTCTAGTCAACGAACTGGAAACAATTACCGGAGACTTCCGGGCGACGGATGTTGGCATCAGCTACATGGCAGACAATATCATTTTCCTCCGCTACATAGAGGTTCAAGGTCAGCTGCGTAAGGCAATCGGGGTGCTTAAGAAACGGATGTCTGACTTTGAAAAGACGATGCGCGAAATCGAGATGACCCGTTATGGCATCAAGGTGGGTAAGCCACTGACAAATCTGCGCGGAATCTTGAGCGGTATGCCGGAGTCTATCGGTAAGCAGGAAAATGAATGACGAAAAATAGTTGATGTAACGGACGCAACCATCGCAACACAGAACTGTTGGCTCAACTTTTGGTTAAGGAAGGATAGCAGACTATCGGCGCTACCAGTAGAATCGGCAAATATCCTTTTTTGATATCGCCTAAGCAAAGCGCTGTTATTGGGCAACAGTGCATTGCTTAGGCGGGGGGAGTATGCTAGGTAAAACCACTGGCGATCAAAAAATTTTTTATATTTATTAAAAGTCTGTTGGGAGAATGATCATGGATCGGATTTTGCTGCTTGTAGAAAACAAACAGAACCGCCGCCTGCTGTCGGAGTGGCTGGCGATGCGCTACGAGGTAATTTCACCGGATTTAAAAGTCGCAAAGCAAGAGCCGGATTTTCTACTAGCGCCATCTTTCGATTTATGTATTATATGTGGGCGATCGCTCAATCAATTCTGGGAATCGGTGCAACGAATACGAGAGCTTCAGCAGCCTGTCTTTCTCCCATTTCTCCTAATTACTTCACGCGCTGATGTAACGATGGTAACGCGACATTTGTGGCGAACCATCGATGATTTGATTACTAAACCTATTGAAAAGGTGGAATTGCAGGCGCGGGTAGAAATTTTGTTGCGAAGTCGTCAGTATTCACAGAATCTCAAAGCCGCGAATCAGGAACTGCAAAGCGAAATTGCCCACCGTCAGCAAGTAGAGGCAGCACTGGCCCAAAGTGAAGCCAAATTCCGGGCGTTGGTGCAAAATTCTTCAGATGTAATTCAAGTTTTAGAGGCGGATGGAACCATCACTTATGCCAGTCCTTCAAGTCAAATGGTTTTAGGTTTGTCTAGAGAAGAGCTGGAAGGAACAAATGTTTTTGATTATATTCATCCTGATGATTTAACAGAAGCGATCGCTGCTTTTAAGGCAAGTTTAACTAATCCCGGCGAAACGCAAATCTCCGAATATCGTTTTCGTCACCAAGATGGAAGTTGGCATTACCTGGAATCTAAAAGTACCTTTTCAAATACTGAAACTATTTTAACTGGGATTGTTGTAAATTCAAGAGACATAACTATTCGCAAACACGCTGAAGAAGATATGCTCGAAACCTTGGAAAAAGAACGAGAGCTGAATGAACTTAAATCCCGTTTCGTAGCAATGGTATCCCACGAGATTCGCAATCCACTAAACACCATTCTAGCTGCGACTCAAATCCTAGAAAATTATAGCGACAAATGGTCTGTAGATAAAAAACGCGAATTTTTTGAGCGAATCAAAAAAAATGTCAAAACCATGACCGCGCTATTAGATAATGTTTTGATAATCGGTCGCTCCGATCAAAGAAGATTAGAAGTCAAACCAGTACCTCTCGATCTCGAAAAATTTACCCGCAATTTAATAGAAGAAATCAAATTAAGTACAAGTTGCAAACACATAATCACCTTTGAAAAACACACTAATGAAGCCTGTGTCAATCAAAGTCAATGTATAAGCGTTTGCCTAGACGAAAACCTGCTGCGGCACATCCTGACTAATTTGCTTACAAATGCGATTAAGTATTCCCCTGAAGGCAGCACTGTTCGTTTTAACTTGCTGTGTCAGAATGAACAGGCTATTTTCCAAATTCAAGACGAAGGTATTGGCATTTCGCCAGAAGATCAACAGCAACTTTTTGAATCATTCCAACGAGCTAGTAATGTCAGAAATATTCCCGGTACTGGGCTAGGATTAGCGATTGTCAAAAGGTGCGTAGATTTACAAGGAGGCAATATTGCCGTTACCAGTGAAATTGGGGTAGGCACGACTTTTACCGTCACTCTGCCATTACAAAACTCGGTATTGATGGACGCAAATGATATTGTGTCAACGCTATAAAAAGCTATTGGCTTTTAGAACATGAGGAATAGGATTCTGGTAATTGTCTCTCATGATTCAGCAAAATTTCCAGACATTTATTTTGCTGAATAGCAGAAGCATCCTTGATAGGATAACTTCCCCGGATTAAACGATCGCTCTTACCGCTTTCCATAACATTTTCATAAGAATCCTATTTCTTCTTTAATATTTTGCCTAGCTTGTTGTTCTAAAGCAAAAAACATTTTTTCAGTAAAATATATTCTTTCTCGCTCTAAAAAGCTCTGCAATACTTGTTTCCTACCCGTTCGATATTTTCCTGGCGAGAGCCATAAATATTCTTTTCTAATTAATTGAGAATATATTTTGTATTTAGAAGGAGATGCTCCTAATATAGAAAGGTCTGCATCCAGAAAAATTTTGCTGTCAATATTATCTATATCTTGGTGATATTTTGTTTTTATGATTAAGGAATATACAGCCTCTATAGTTGATGAGGGAATATGTAGTGCTTTTAAAATGTTTACTGCATATTCTGCACTTTTTTCCTCATTATCGTTAGCTTTAGGGTTATAAATTGCATCGTGAAACCAAGCCGCAAATTCAATAGCTGCATAGTTTTGGGATAGCGAGCGCAGATTGTTAATTGTTGCTAAAACTTGTTCTATATGCTCCAGCGTATGATAAAATCTACCAGCACTAGAGTAAGCCTGGAATAAGTCAAGCAACACTTTCTGACCAACCTCTTGTTCAGCCTGAAACGGTTGTAGTAAAGACTCCCATCTAGATTGCATAAAGCATCTTTCTGGCTCTAGATCGTAGCGCGATCGCATATTTCCCCAAATTCTTTAGCTAATCATTTGCTCTTTGCCAATGAATTAAAATAGCTCAACTGACTCAAACTGTTTTTGAGACTGAGGGTGTGCAGCTTCGCCACAAGTACGTGGGGTAGGGAATATTTTACCTGGATTTGCTAAACCTTTGGGATTAAAAACTTGACGCACAAATTGCATCGTTTCTAAATCTGTTTCGGTAAACATTTGCGGCATATAGCACTTTTTATCGGCACCGATGCCGTGTTCTCCAGAAAGGCTCCCCCCCACTTGTACGCAAAGTTTGAGAATTTCTCCGCCTAATTCTTCCACTTTTTCCAACGCTCCTGGCTGGGAATTATCGTAAAGAATCAGCGGATGAAGATTGCCGTCTCCCGCATGAAACACATTAGCGATACGATAGCCGTATTTTTGACTCAACGCTTCAATTTCTTGCAGCACAAATCGCATCTGAGTGCGGGGAATTACGCCATCTTGCACATAATAATCGGGACTGAGCTTGCCTGCTGCTGCGAAGGCTGCTTTACGTCCTTTCCATAGTTTAAAACGCATTTCGGGTTCATTAGCTGTGGTAATGTTACGCGCCCCATTTTTGGTACAAATTTCAGCAATGCGGTGTTTATTGGCTGCAACTTCTACTTCTAAACCGTCTATTTCTACTAACAGTATCGCCGCTGCATCTCTCGGATAACAACCTGTTGCCACAACGTCTTCTACAGCGTTGATGCTAAGGTTATCCATGATTTCCATACCACCAGGAATAATTCCAGCGCTGATAATATCAGACACTGCTGCACCAGCGTCTTCAACACTGGTGAAATCTGCTAAGAGTACGCAAATTGATTCGGGTGTTTTTAGAATTCTCAGAGTAATTTCTGTGGCAATTCCTAGCGTTCCCTCAGAACCAACAAATAACCCGGTAATGTCATAACCAGGCATTTCCGGAATTTGTCCCCCTACATCTACAATGGAGCCATCGGGTAGCACCAGTTTTAAGCCCAAGACGTGGTTGGTGGTAACGCCGTACTTGAGGCAATGGACACCCCCGGAGTTTTCCGCCACGTTGCCGCCAATGGAGCAGACAATCTGGCTGGAGGGGTCGGGAGCGTAGTAAAATCCGGCACCGCTGACGGCTTGTGTCACCCAGTTGTTAATGACTCCAGGCTGCACGACGACTCGCTGATTGTCCAAATCAATGCTTAGTATTTTCCGCATAAGAGCGGTTACAATTAACACACAATTTTCTACGGGTAATGCGCCACCGGAAAGTCCTGTTCCTGCGCCGCGTGCTACCCAAGGGAGAGAGAAGCGATCGCATATTTTCACCACCGCCGCCACTTCTTCTGTAGTTCGCGGTAGCACGACCAGGGCGGGTTTTTGTTTATAGCTGGCTAAACCATCGCACTCGTAGGTAATCAACTCTTCTCGGCGTTGAATAACACCGTTTTTGCCGACGGCTGCTTCAAATTGTTTAATAATTTGTTGCCAGCTTTTCTGTTGTTTATCTTGGGTTATCATGGGTTTCTCTACGTTTGCGAAAGTCCTTTTTGAACAACCTGTTTATAAAAATCTTCAAGACTTGCTACACAAGTTTGGTCGTCATAAAGATAGTCATGGCGAGCCTTAATTTTTTCTGCAACGTTGCGCCGCCAAACTGGGTCTAAACCCAACTTTACAGCAATATCAATATATTCTGCTTCAGTTTGAGCAATTGTCTCTGTTACCCGTAACATTCTGAGAATGCCATAAGAATGACGACCTCGCATAAATTCTCCAGGACAGGTGACGACAGGTAAATTGCAAGCGATCGCATCTAATGTAGTATTACCTCCCGACCAGTCTAAAGTATCAAGATAAACATCTGAAACTGAAAGCAGCATGAAATACTCATTTCGAGGTAAAACAGGTGAGAAAATGCAATAATCTTCACTATTTAAACCTACTGCTGCAAAAGCTCGTTGCAGTCGTTGCTGCGGAATACCTGCACGAAGAAACATAAACTGAGCTTGAGGAACCCGACGGGCAATTTCTGCAAAAATATAATCATGTTGCGGCAAATATTTATAAGGTGCTTGGCTAGATAAATAAACGACAGCATTATCCCGTAGGGGAAAATCTGCTCGTGTTTTTGTCAGTCCAGAAATATCTGATTTTGGATAAGATACTCCGATATTTGGTAAACGAATCAGAGTTTCCGAATAATGTTCTTGCCCATTATCCGGTTCCATTAAATCGCTGGATAAAAAGTAATCTATAGTAGGTAAGCCAGTAGTTACTGGATGTCCCCAAACTACACATTGAACAGGAGCAAGACGCAAACCAGCTAGTGGCATCGTTGGAGCATCCATCCCAATTTCTGGGAAAACAAGTATATGTATTTTATCTGCAATAATTTGTTCGCAGACGGCTTCGAGATTATGGGGAATATGGTGAAATACATCACTGTATTTATGAAATAATTTCGTAATAGCGTCTGGCTCATTCCCTGTGTAGTAACAGTAAACTTCAAAATTTTCCTTATCGCAGTGACGTAGATAGCCAGTTGACAAAAATGTTCCACTCCAACTATGCAAAAAACCTGAAACATAGCCAACACGAATTTTTTTGTTATCCTTCAGGGATGGCATAGATAGCGGCTCTACCCACCGTGGATAGTTTGCTGCCATAATTTGATGGACTAAATTACCATACTGGCGTTGCAACTCCAGATCGTTGTGAGCCTGGTAAGCTAAGTGAAAATTTGTGACGCTACCAATACCTGCAAGAACATTTTTTTTGTCTTCAGGAGTTTCTAGAGATGTCTGTTGAATTAAATTTTGTAAGCCTTGTGTAAATCGCTGACGATAAAAGCTGATTTCCTCTGGAGTATTATAAACAGTTGGTAATATTAAATTATTGAATATTTTAAAAACATATTCATTAGGCAGTAATCGCGATGCCATCTCAGCACTTGATATGGCTTCTTTGATTCGGGCATTTTCTTGCAATATTTTTATTAGGTAAAAGTGAAGCTTGCCAGCCGTCGGGTGAATGACAATACCTTCTTGAAGCGTATTGATAGCTTCTTCTACTCGATTCAAATGTCTAAAACATTCGCTCAAATTAAAATAAAGTTCTGCCTCTCCCGCTTGAAGTTCTACAAGTCTTCGATATTGCTCAATCGCCTCCTCATATTTCCCTGACTCATAAAATTTATTTCCCAAGTTTAGAAGAAACGCAGCTGGATTAGCTTGGGCTGTCAATGCGATTTGCAAGTTGTTCAATATATCGGTATCATTTGGCTTGATTGACAGAGCTGTTTGATAAGCCTCAATTGCTTGAGTCAGTAGGTTTTGTTCCATCAAGAGGTTTCCCAAGTTGAGGTAGCTACCGAAGTGGTTGGGGTTAGCTGCGATCGCTTGAAGATAAACTGCTTGGGCCTGCTCAACTTCGCCCGACTGAGTGAGAAGATTACCTAAATTGTTGTAAGCTTCAATCAGGTGTGGTTCCAGCGTGATCGCTTCTTTATAAGCCGAAATTGCCTGATTAGGTTGATAAATTTTCTCCAAAGCGAGACCTAAAACATAGTAAGCTTTAGCTTGAGAATTATCAAAATTTAGTAAAGTTAAAATTGATTCTATGGAGTCTTGATATTGCTCCATTTCATAATAAATAATTCCCAAATTTAGCCACGCCTGGGTATCACTATCACGCCACAGTAAAAACTCGCGATATTTTTTCACTGCGGTTGAAAATTGCCGTTGCTGATGCAGTGATAAAGCTTCTTGATAAAGCTGATCTAACGCCTCTTCTTTTTGTTCAATAAACTGTAATTTATAAATAGCCTGAACAACTGATTTTTGGCGCAATTGGGTGAAAGTAGACCAGGGATAGTTAAATTTTCTAGCTGAATCCCAACTGAGAATCTGAATCCCATTCCAAAAAGTGTAACAACCGTCTCCTGCTGTCCGCAAATCTAGTAATAGCTGGCATTCTGGATTAGCAGCCATAAAGTCCCAATTAGCTTGACGCACTGTTCCCCAGTTACTATCATCCACAATAATCAGGGCTTTTTCAGCCAGAAAAGGTTTAATTAGAAGTAATCCTAATAATTGCGATCTATAGTCGTGAGCGCCGTCATACAAATAAACGCCGATTTTCTCTTCTGGCTTGATTTCTCGAAGCTCTAATAAAAATTCTTCAAAGTCTTGATTGCAGAAATAAACTTGATCTTGAAGATTAAACTTAGATAAATTATCAATTAATTTTTCCAGATTTTCACCCACTGGATCAAATTCAGCAAAATTGTCTACAGCGTATGCCATTCGCTCTGAATGATTGAGGAGTGCGCCAATTAAAGTCGAACCTTGATAACTGCCAACCTCGCAGTATATTTCATCTGGTTCCATGCACTCCACAGCAAAATTCAGCAACTGCATCACGTTTGCTGTCGTCATCCCTTGAACTTGATCTAGTGCCTGTTGAAATCGTTCTGATTTGGGGCGAACAGAGTCTTCCCCCCAATTTTCATATAAGTTAGGCAGTTGGTCGATAAATCTCTGATAATCCATGTTCAAATTCCTCTTGCTTACTTGAAATTTATTTAAATAAATTAAAATAAACCATACATATTATACTTTTTTAGATACTAAATTATAAAATAATCACAATAAGAGAATTATTGTATATTAAGACAGATTCTACAAAAATAAAGTAGGTTATGGTGGTTAGCATTATTGTATAGTTACGATAGCTAATTATAAATATATTAGGCACAATTTTAATAAATTTTACCATAAAGTTCTATAGCAGCTGCGGCACCGCAGCTGCTGCTAGGAAGGGGAAAGAGAGCGATCGCTACCGCTACTCTTGCAGCTAATTGAGAATTTCGTGCAAGGCTTTTAATAACTCTTCTGCTGTGAAGGGTTTCGACAAAAATGTTTTGATGTTGCTACCTATACTTGCAGCAAGTTTATGATTTGACACCAGTCCGCTGACAGCAATAATCTTGAGAAGCGGGTTAATTTTTTGCAAGGCGCGGATAGTTGTCGGGCCATCCATAGATGGCATCATCATGTCAATCAACACAGCGCTAATTTCCAATCTGTGTTGTGCGTACAGCGCGATCGCTTCAATACCATCACTAGCAGTTAGCACCCGATAGCCGTAACTCTCTAGGGATGTTTTTGTCACTTCACAAATGGACTCTTCATCATCAACAACTAGAATCAATTCTCCGTTTCCTGTAGGTAGTTCGTGACGCTCTTCGTTTTCTTGATCTGTTTCAGTTGTCTCTATTGCTGGTAAATACACCTTAAATTGCGTTCCTTTTCCTACTTCGCTATACACATTAATAAAGCCGCCATGTCCTTTAATGATACCAACAACTGTTGAAAGACCCAGTCCAGTACCTTTGCCAAGTTCCTTGGTTGTAAAAAATGGTTCAAAGATTCTATCTAATATTTCACCAGGAATGCCCATACCACTATCCACGACAGTTATCACAATATAGGCACCAACTTGGGCATCTATATTCATCCGGGCATAGTTTTCATCAATGAATAGATTTTCAGCAGTAATACTCAAACTACCGCCATTTGGCATCGCATCGCGAGCATTAACACAGAGATTCATTAAAACTTGATGTAGTTGTGTGGCATCTCCAGAAACAGGCCACAGGTCTATCATCGATACATCAGTGGAGATTTCGATTGATTTAGGAAAAGTTTGCTTGGCAATTTTCTCTATTTCATAAATCAGGTGTCCCACTTGCAACATCATCCGCTCACCTTCAACTCCTCGCGCAAAAGACAGAACTTGCTTAATTAGCTCGGCACCGCGCTTAGCATTTGTTTCTAATAGGGTCAATATCCGCTGACTACGCTCATCGGGAAGCACCATTTCTAGGATTTGAATTGATGCCAGAATTGGCGTTAGTACGTTGTTCAAATCATGAGCAATACCGCCAGCAAGAGTCCCGATACTCTCCATTCGCTGAGCGCGAAGAAACTGGGTTTCAAGTTTTTTCTTTTGAGTAATGTCAGTGTCAACAGTGAGGATTGATTTGGTTTTCTCTTCTTCATCGCGGACAAGTGTCCAGCGGCTGGCGACAATAACTTCCTTACCGTTTTTGGTGACTTTATGCAATTCCCCTTGCCACTCACCTTTCTCTAGCGCAATATTTTGGGCTTCTAGGAGTTGATTTGAAGGATATTTATACAATAGGTACTCGGCATTTTTTCCGATGGCTTCTTCTGCCTTCCAGCCATACACTGCCTCAGCTCCTTTGTTCCAGAATAAGATTTTGTTGTTCAAATCTCTAACCAGAATCGCGTCTGTTGCTACATCGAGTAAAGCAGCTTGTTGGCGGATTTTCTGTTCTGACTGCTTGCGTTCAGTGATGTCTGTATGGGAGCCGGCCATTCGCGCAGGATTCCCCTCTTCATCCCAAAGAGCTTGTCCCCGATCTAGAACCCATTTGTAGGTTCCATCTTTGCACAGTAGTCGATGTTCACTGATATAAAACGGTGTTTTTTTCGCAAAGTGATCTTCGATTAATTGTGTCATCAAAGCGATATCATCTGGATGGACTCTTTTCCGCCATTCATCTATATGGTTGGCAATTTCACTTTCTTCATAACCCAGCATTTCCTTCCATCGTGCTGAGAGAAAAACTTCATTAGTTTTTACATTCCAGTCCCAAATGCCATCATTGTTGCCGCGCAAAGCTAATTGCCAACGTTCTTCACTTTCTTTGAGTGCTTTTTCAACCCGCTTCCGCTCGGTGATGTCATTAAAATAAACCGATAAACCTTCTTTAGAGGGATAGGCGTGGACTTCAAGCCAGGTATTTAATGGTTGGTAAAATTCCTCAAATTCAACAGCTACTTGTTCGGTTATTACTTTGTGATATTGATGGAAGAAAACTGAGCCAACAGATTCGGGAAATTTATCCCATATATTGCAACCGAGGACTTCGGCTGCGGCTTTATGTAAAATTTGTTCTGCTTGCCGATTAAAATAAGTAAATCGCCATTCTTTGTCTAAGGTATAGAAGGCATCAGTGATACTTTCAAGAATGTTTTTCGTGCGGTTGCGTTCTGCTTCAGCTTCGGCGCGTGCCTCTTGTTGTCTGTTTAAAAGTTGAATGCGTTCTTGTTCAGCAGCAATGCGATCAGTAATATCTGTCTGAATACCGACAAAGTAAAGTAAATCATCTTTATCTGAGAATACGGGAGAGATTTTTACTTCGTTCCAGAATGGCTTACCATCTTTGCGATAGTTGAGGATGGTGGTTTTAACTTCTCGGCGTTGAGCGATCGCGTTTCTAATCAGCGCGATCGCTTCTTTATCTGTCCCCTCTCCTTGCAAAAACCGACAGTTACGCCCTAACGCCTCTTCTGGCTGATACCCAGTCATCCGCGTAAAAGCAGGATTAGTATAAATAATCGGGTTGTCCGCCTGGTTCGGATCTGTAATCACAATTCCATCTGAGACAAAAGCCACAGCACGCGCCAGTCGCAGATTTTCGTCAGCAGCTGCCTTAAGCGCTTCCTCAGTAACTTTGCGTTCGGTGATGTCGCGAGTAAAGCACCTTGTGTGGATAAATTTATCATTTTCCCACAACACGTTTGAATCAATTAGTACATACTTAATCGAGCCATCTTTGCACAGCAGACGCGCCTCATAGTCATGCAGCGTTTCTTTTGCTTTTAACCGTTGGAGGATATCTTCTATTACCTCTTTGTCTGCATGGAAATTGCCGATATTCTGACCAACATACTCTTCCCAAGAGTAGCCAAGAAGATCCAATTCCGCCTGGTTTACCCAGAGAATTTCTCCATTTGCTCCCACCCAATGCAACCCAACGACTCCATTTTCTAAGAAGTCAAAAAGATCCTTTTCTCTAGTGCTTAGCTTCGCCTCAAGCGTCTTGGCGCGGGCGATATGGCGTTTTTCTTCAGCTAAATTACGCCTTAATTCTAGTTGGCTAACTACCTGACGGCTTAGCGCTTTAAGTGCCTCTACTTGTTGCGAACTCAGCTGCCTTGGTACAGTGTCAACGACACATAGTACCCCGATCGTCTGCCCCTCTGGTGTAATTAAAGGTGCGCCAGCGTAAAACCGGATATGGGGAGAGGAATTCACCACGGGGTTTGTGGCAAACTGTTCATCAGCCAAGGTATCAGGAATAATCAGAACGTCGCCCCTGTTGATACAAGCGGGAGATAAACCGATATCTCGCGGTACTTGGGAGATATCTAAACCGACCTTCGACTTGAACCACTGACGGTTCTCATCGAAAAGATTTATCAACGCGATTGGGGTTCCACAAATCTGCGCGGTTATTTGAGTAAGATCGTCAAAAGCTGCTTCCGGATCGGTGTCGAGAATCTGATATTGGTGAATCGCTTCCAGCCTCGCCGCTTCATTTTTTGGTAGTATATTGTTCATTTTATTATTCCTACTTTGACAAGAGCAAAGGGAGCAACCACCTTTAGAGCGATCGCTTGCTAAGTCATCGCTGATTTCTGTGACGCAGTGAAAAAGCATGAGAAATATTAAGCTATTAGCTACTCGATAAGTCTTATTAAAGTGTTCCCTTTTGTTTCAATGGACTAACGCTTCTGTTGAAGTCCTCATAGAAATTACACAATTCCTACAGACCTACAGATTCAACCACTAAGTAGAAGCGATCGCCTATGGGTACTCCCTAGTCGCTGGCGCTAAGAGTGATTTGCGTAGCTTGAAGAGATAAATGGTGGTTTTGCTTCTTCCATTTTTGATTAAAATAGTTTATTCGTATCTATTATTAATTTTATGCCATCCATCTTGAGGCGGATTATCGGATATTTATACGAAATATTTTCTTTTATAAAGATTATTATAGATTTATTTGAATGCCGTTTCGTTCATAAATCACAAATCGCAACATATCCCCCAACTCCCCACCTGTGGCGAATCCTCTCCTAACAAGAGAAGCGACTGATGATTGAATTAAAGGTAACGCGGCACAGGTCAAAACAAATCGCCACAAACCCTACTTGTCAGGTGAAATCTGGGAAAATAAGCTGAATAATGCTTATTTAACAAAGAATTGCTTTTCTTAAATCTCTTTTTAAGCCGCATATAGCTTTCTTTAGCAGAAAAGAACTTGGAGCAACAATGAAGCTTGTCTTAATCGAATCGCCGGGTAAAAAAGAAAAATGGCAAAAATATCTTGGTAGCGGCTTTAAAGTCATGGCAAGTATAGGTCATGTCGTCGAACTAGCCAAAGACGGTGAGGATGCACTAGGGTTTGACATGACCGACAACCGGGTAATTTGCCGATTTGTTCCTCGCAGCGATCGCGCTAAAAAAGTGTTAGGGGAACTAAAAAAAGCTTCTTCAGCAGCAACAGAAGTAATATTTGCAACAGACCCAGATAGAGAAGGCGAATGTATAGCTTACCACCTGGCGCGAGAATTAAAAGTCAAAAACCCCAAGCGGGTTAGAACCAGCGAAATAACCGAAACAGCCATCAAAAAAGCAATTAAATCCCCCAGTTCCCTTGACCAAAATCTGATCAATGCAGCCTTGGGAAGAGCAGTATTAGACAAACTGGTAGGATTTCGCGGCTCAAAGCTGATTTGGTCGCTCAACAATGGAGCCAAATCAGTAGGTCGAGTTCAAAGTGCTGCATTACACCTGGTTTGCGATCGCGAAAGAGCGATAAAAGCCTTCGTTCCAGAAGACTATTGGAGCGTATGGGTAGATTACGCTGAAGGATTTCGAGCTTTTTACGCCGGACAAGTTAATACTCAAGACACGCAAGAATCAGAGCGGTTAGATACAACAGATGATTCGGAATTACCAAGCAATGAAAAAGAAACGGGAGCGAGAGTGCGATCGCAATCTCAAGCCGATACTCTAGTGCAAGCAGCTAAAGCTCATCCTCACAGCGTACTGAGTGTAATTAGTAAGCAAGCAGTTAAAAACCCACCCGCAGCATTTACAACTAGCTCGCTCCAGCAAGCAGCATCAACGCGGCTAAAGTTAAACCCACAGAAAACAATGCAGCTGGCACAGAAATTATACGAAGGCGGGTTTATTACCTATATGCGTACAGATAGCACAGCTTTGTCAGCAGAATTTTGTGCTTCAGTGCGGAAGTATTTAGCCGAAAACGATCCAGAAAACCTTTCAGACAAGAGTGTAAAACATAAGAGTTCTAGTAGCTCTCAAGAGGCTCACGAAGCAATCCGACCAACAGAGATTACCCGCACGCCAGAAGTAATGAAAAATCAAGTGGGAGCCGAAGAAGCGGCATTATACGACTTAATTTGGCGGCGTGCCTTAGCTTCTTTATGTCAAGCGGCTAAACTTTTAAAAACCCGCATACTTACTCAGTCAGGAAATATCACCTGGGTTGCATCCGGACAAGTTTTGCAGAGTGAAGGATATCTGCGTTACTGGAAAGATATTGCAGGAGACGTGGTATTACCTACCCTCAAACAAGGTCAGTCATTAACCTTGAAAAAGGCTGGTGCTGATAAAAAAGAAACTCAACCGCCACCGAGATATTCAGAAGCAAAATTAATTTCATTAATGGAAAAGTTGGGAATTGGCAGACCTTCCACCTATGCTCCGACTGTAGCAACTCTGAAAGAGCGGGAATATGTAATTGTCCAAAAGGGAAATTTGGTACCTACACCTTTGGGACTGGAAGTTGATGAGTTTATGGGACGGGCGTTACCGGATTTAATTAAGTCAGATTTTACCGCAAAAATGGAGCGAGAATTGGATGCGATCGCATCCGGCAAACTTGACTGGGAAAAGTACGTAATTAACTGGAACCAGGACTATTTTGCACCAGCAATATCTAAAGCAAAGCAGTTGGTAACACCTGCTGCAACGGGAGCTATTAAGCAAATCTCCAGCAAGAATTCTTATCCAGCTCAAGTTGAAAATAATAATTACCCGGTTTCTCGTTCTTCCAGCAGCACAAAACGCGCTCCACAAAAATCTCGCTCTTTACCAAAAAGCGATTTTCCTCAAGTCACGGAAATCGTTTGTCCCAAGTGCAGTAGATTTTTGACCAAAGTTACTTCTAAATCTGAGAAAGTGAAAGCAGGTCACTTCCTCAAATGTGATGACCGTGCTGGTGGATGTGGTGCAGTGATGTTCATGAATGAACACACTAAAAAGTACGAATTGCCTTACTCAGAACGTTCGGCAAAAAGCTCTGATTCAGAAAAATTGACAAGTTATTCTTGCCCGGTTTGTAGTTCTTTTTTGGAAAAGTTTGGTTATTCCGACAAGAAAACCGGAGAAGCTAAAACAATGCTGAGGTGTTCTAATGCTGATAATAGGAAAGGTAGCTGTAAAGAAATCGCTTTTTGGTGGACTAAAGAAGGTAATTGGTGGTCAAAAGTGTATGGGGAAATTGGAGAAAAGACTGTAAACTCCCGAAAAACCGTAGCAAAAACCCGGTCGTCTTCGTCTGCAAAACGAAAGTAGTGGGAATACGATCGCGCAGAAATCGTTTCCTCTATCAGCTAGTAACTATAGCAATCCTATTTAAGTTTTGAGATGCCAGGGGTTCAGATCCCCGACTTCTTTAGAGAAGTCGGGGATCTCGCCTTCACTTGCCTGATTAACGCCTATCTTGCAAAGGTATGCACTCGTTAAGCGTACTCTTCTGTTCGGTCATCAGAAACTGGCGGAACTGTTTAAAAAATGCTTCTATAGTTCCATCTGCTAATGCACGCTGAACTGTAATAATAGCCTTTTCCACAGTGTAATTTGACTCGACTAGAGACAATGCAAATGCTGCATTTAAAGTTACCAGATCGACAATATGTTTCCGCCCCTGCCCGCTGATTATAGCTACGAATTCAGCGGCATTAGCTGTAGCATCGCCTCCGGCAATATCGGATACTTGCACAGTCGTCATCCCGAAATCTTCAGGTACGATTTCTCTTGTAGTAATGTTATCTTGTACCTCGATTATTTGGGAACTACCAGCTAAAGTAATCTCATCAAGTCCATCCGAACCAGTCACAACTAACGCTTTCACTCCGAGTTCAGATAAAGCTTCCGCAATAACGAGAGCTACTGATGGATTGCCACAGCCTACCATTTGGTGAACTGGTTTACTGGGATTGAGTAATGGCCCTAATAGATTAAAGACAGTAGGTTTTCCTACCTCAGATCGTGCAGCAGCGATCGCGCTAAAAGCAGGATGCCAATCACGAGCAAAAAGAAATGTTAACCCGGTGTTCTGGAGACTCTCAACGGCGCGTACTGTGAGTGCAGATAGGGAAATCCCTAATATTTCCAGTAGGTCGAAAGATCCATTAGGCTTTACCGAACCGCGATTGCCGTGTTTAGCAACTCGAACGCCAAGGGCAGCAACAATAAACGCTGCCGTTGTCGAAACGTTGTAGCGTGGCTGACGAACGCCTCCAGTACCAACTATATCGAGATCGACGCGACCAAAGTCCGCCTTTCGTCTTTTCTCCCAGAGGGAATCGCGATACCCCAGTAGTTCTTGGGGTCGTGCGTCCAGAATCGGTCGGGACTGAAGGAAGCTGACGATCTGATCGTGTTCAGCGTATCCTGACAACAGAAAGTCCATAACCTCGCAAGCCTGAGAACGTGTCGGGGGTATCGATAGTTTCATATATGGTTAGTTTTTCTAGAGACTTGCCTTCAAAGAGTGTAGTAGCGTGTCCAGGCTAAAGTGGTAGCGATTGTCTTGCTCAAGGCGATCGCTACTATAGCCCGATCCAGAGTTATGAGATACCAGCCCTTCAGATACCCGACTCTAAGAAGTCGGGTATCTCGTCACGAATCATTTACAAATTAGACAAGAGCTGGAACAGATTGAGGCCAGCGGTTCATAGCTTTACCAATGATGGACAATTCCTGCATGAGGCGATCGAAGCGCTCTGGAGTCAGGGATTGGGGGCCATCAGACAAAGCTTTAGCGGGATTGGGGTGAACCTCAATCATCAGAGAATCTGTGCCAGCTGCGATCGCTGCCATCGCCATAGAAGGCACATACTCGGCTTTGCCTGTACCGTGACTGGGGTCAATCATAATCGGTAGGTGCGTCAGACTTCGCAACACAGGTATCACTGACAAATCCAGCGTATTCCGAGAGTATTGTTGATCGAACGTGCGGATACCGCGTTCGCAGAGAATTACATTCGGGTTCCCAGCTGCCAACAGATACTCAGCTGCCATCAACCATTCTTCAATCGTGGCTGCCATTCCCCGCTTTAGCAAGATTGGTTTATTCTGCGCCCCCACTTTTTTGAGCAGCGAGAAATTCTGCATATTGCGAGCGCCTATCTGGATAATATCCGCTACTTCTGCTAATTTTTCCAAATCAGCAGCATCCATGAGTTCGGTGATGATACCTAAACCTGTCGCTTCCCGCGCTGCTGCTAGCAAACCTAGAGCGCTCTCACCATGACCTTGAAAAGCATAAGGTGAAGTGCGAGGCTTGTATGCACCTCCCCGCAAGAATTTTGCGCCAGCTGCCTTAACTCGTCGTGCCGTCTCGACGATCATTTCTTCATTTTCAACTGAGCAAGGCCCTGCCACAACTACCAGTGGATGGTTTTCTCCAAAATGAACAGGCCCGTTAGGAGTGGGTACCACTACCTCACTCGCCTCACCATGATGAAAGGCACGGCTAACTTGTTTAAAGGGTTTCTCAACTCGCAATACCTGCTCAATCCAAGGGCTAAGTTCTTGCAGTTGCAATGGATCTAATGTAGCGGTATTACCCACTAGACCTATTACAACCTTATGTTTACCGACGATTTTTTGTGATGTCAGCCCCCAAGAAGAGCTGAACTCTTGGCTAAGGCGATCAATCTCCGCTTCTGGAGAGCCGCTTTTCATAATCACGATCATCTTTTAAGTCCCTGTTAATATGTTTGCGTACAAAATGTTCGGATCGTAATTAGGCTTCACCCAAAAGCAGTAGGGTGAAGTCTAATCAGTAGGATTTAAGCAATGTGCAAAAACTTGGCAACTGTTTGCACATCCTTGTCTCCACGCCCAGAGCAGTTAATGACAATGCGTTGATTGTCAGCTAGTTGCGGGCAGAGAGTTTCTAAGTATGCGATCGCATGAGCAGTTTCCAGCGCTGGGATAATCCCCTCCAACTGCGACATTCGCTTAAATGCGTCTAAAGCTTGTTGATCTGTCACGCTGTAATATTCGGCGCGCCCAAGTTCCTTGAGATAACTATGCTCAGGGCCAACACCGGGATAGTCTAGTCCAGCGCTAATAGAATGCGCCTCAATAACTTGACCATCATCATCTTGCAGTAAGTAGCTCATTGCACCGTGCAGAACACCAATTCGCCCTTGCGTCAGAGTCGCTGCGTGCTTCTCGGTGTCTACACCTTCACCCGCAGCTTCAACGCCAATCATCCGTACTGTTGATTCATCCACAAACTCGTGGAACAGTCCGATTGCGTTGGAACCACCACCCACACAAGCAAGCAGAATATCCGGTAGCCCTCCCCATTTTTCCAGACACTGGGCGCGAGTTTCTAAGCCAATTACCGCGTGGAAATCGCGCACCATCATTGGGTAGGGATGGGGCCCGGCAACGGAACCGAGAATATAATGGGTAGTCTCCACATTTGTCACCCAGTCTCGAATCGCCTCCGAAGTGGCATCCTTGAGCGTTCCTGTTCCTGCTTCCACTGGACGGACTTCTGCCCCCATCAGCCGCATCCGAAACACGTTGAGAGCTTGTCGCTCCATATCGTGAACGCCCATGTAGATTACGCACTCCAGACCAAAACGCGCGCAAACTGTTGCGGTGGCGACACCATGCTGACCTGCGCCCGTCTCAGCAATAATTCGCTGCTTGCCCATGCGCTTTGCTAATAGCACCTGAGCCAGCGCATTGTTAATTTTGTGAGCGCCTGTATGGTTTAAATCTTCGCGTTTGAGGTAAATTTGGGGCCCTGTGCCATCAGGCCGAGCATAGCGGGCAGTTAAACGCTCCGCGAAGTACAGGGGGCTGGGTCGTCCCACGTAGTCTCGCATTAGGTTTTGCAGTTCCTCTTGGAAACTAGGATCGCTGCGATATTGCTCAAACGCTGTTTCTAGCTCACTGAGGGCAGGCATCAAAGTTTCCGGTACGTACTTACCGCCGAACCGACCAAACCGGCCCAAGATATCGGGGCGCTGGGTAATAGGTGAAGCTAGAGTATAAATGTCTTTTGTGGTTGTCACTGTTAATTTCCTCTATCTGTTGAGTATTTTGCTGATGATTAAGCAGGTAGGCGCAATTAAATTTCACTTACTAAGGGTTGGTAATGGGTAATAGGAAAGACTTCCTCCCAATTAAAATGGCATTGACTTAACGAGAATTGAGTTTTATCGTAGGTTGGGTTTCATGACTTCAACCGAACAAAAACAAAGGAGGCGTTGGGTAACGCTATCACTCAACCCAACTTACAAGCTTGTAATTAGCTATTAGCCATTACTAATAGTCAATGTTTTCTGTTTCTTTTTGTGCTTGGAAAGAGAACTTATACCCAAAAGACCTAGACCTAATAAACCTAATGTAGAAGTCGGTTCCGGAACCGAAGCTGAAGTAGTGTCATAGGTGTAGCCCATTTTCCGGTAATCTAAAACGTCTGCGGGCGTGACAATATCATCAGAGTCAAAAACTGGTAATAGGGATAGTAAATCTCCTAGCCCTTTACTCGCTGGAGTGGACATACCTCCATCCCAAGGCCACATTGGATCGTTGAGATTGTGTCCATAAGGCTGACCTTCCGAAGGATAAAAATCGCTTCCTTCATGTCCATTATCCTGCCACTCAGCCCAGAGACGATCCACATTAGAATGATTTAGCCAAAATACTGGATCGTTTACAGAACTGGGGATGTTGCTCATCGTTCCTATAGGCTGGAACGTGGGTCGGTTCGTAGTTAAATCAATACGAACCCCACCGACTAAGCCATGAATATAGTTATGAGCAAAGCCTCCATTAATTACATTACCGTCTTTATCAAAAGAAATAAATCCTTCTAAAGCAGGACGAAAAATTTGGTAATCATCGAGGGCAAGAATTCGATCTATCTCTGCTTTAGGTATTGGGTAATCAGTAGCAGGAGGTACTTGCAGAAAACGTAAGAGTGACGTACCCAACGATTGGTTTGTAGATGGATCGATATGTAAGTCTTTGTTCAGAACCCATCCACTAGCTTCTGAGAAATTACCGGATACAACCGGGCCTCCTTCAAAAGCTCCCGCGCCTGGGATATTGATAGTTACGCCTTGACCATTTGACCCCATAAAATCGGGTTGGAAGATAACGTCAAGGGCTGTAGGATCTGTCCAATCCCAGTAGGGAACCGTTACGCTTGGGTCTACTGATTGTAAGGCTCGTTCAAATCTGCGTACATATTCGCGATGCCACGGCAGAAATCCTGAATTTTCATGAGCAGTATCAATATGATGATGCTGATGTTCTTCATGCCAATGGATTACGCTCATGGCTCCCAGATGTACGGCAACAAACTGGTCGTAAATATTGAGAGCGCTGCCTTCTGGAATTGTGGTTTTTAAAGTTTTGATAGCGTTAACGAAGTTGTTTTTTTCCTCAGAAGTAAGGTCAACCACGTTTTTTCTAACAACTAGGTCAGCTGCGATCGCTTCCATACCGAACAAGCTAACAGCTATACCAAAGCTTAATATTTTAACAGATTTATGCAAAAATCCCATGTTTTTTTCGCTTTCGGTTAACTTCCTCACCGCCAAAATCAGAACTTAAAAATGAGAGCTAAAAAACGTTTCATTTTTAAGTTTTGATTCTTAATGCTTGATTAATTGGGGGGTAATCGCTTCTTTCAACTCTCGACAAAGTTCCTCAACAGCTTGCAGTCCTTGAGTTGGAGTACCAGATGCCAAACGTTTCACAAAGGCACTTCCCACAATTACGGCATCTGCACCCCAATCCTTTACCTGACGAGCTTGTTCTATTCCAGAGATGCCAAAACCAACGCCGATCGGTTTGTCGGTTACGGCGCGCATCTCTACTAACAAATCCTTAACACGTCCTTGGACTTGCGATCGCATCCCGGTAACGCCAGTGACACTCACCAAATAAATAAATCCCTGAGACTGTTGCGCGATCGCTTCAATACGTTCCTTGGAACTGGTGGGAGCCGTCAGCAAGATTACTTCAATGTCCAAAGCAGCAGCTTGCTGTAGCAGGTTTGAAGCCTCCTCCAATGGTAAATCGGGAACCACCAGCCCTCTTACCCCTGCACTCGCAATGTCCTCTAGAAACTGCTGAATGCCCCGGTTCAAAATTGGATTGTAATAAGTAAATAGGATTAGAGGCGCTTTTAAGCCAGGACTGACAGCTTGAAGCATCTCTAAAACCTGTTCTAATTTGGTTCCCTGTTGCAAAGCGCGAGTCGCTGCGGCTTGAATCACAGGGCCATCTGCCAGCGGATCTGAATAGGGAACGCCCAACTCAATCATGTCAGCACCATTGCGATCTAAGATTCGTAAAGCCTCTGCTGTTGTATCCAGGTCAGGATCTCCAGCTGTGAGAAAAGGAATCAAAGCGCACTGGTTGCGATCGCGTAAAGACTCAAAACAATCAGAGATAGAATTCATTCTGATATTCCTTTAAAAATGGCTAATTGCTAATGGCTAATTGCTTTGGAGTAATTAGCAACTTATGCAACTTGTAAAACGATTTTGCCGCGCACGCCCGCGCCACCCTGTTCGAGCCTTTCATGGGCTTGGTCAACTTGATTAAGCCCAAAGGTCATCCCGACAACAGGCTTAATTTGACTTCGTTCAATTAAGGTTCTTAGCGCTTCGAGTTTAGGGCGGGGACGCTCTAAATGGACAAAGTGAACAGTAATATTTTTCCCAATAGCCATATTGAGGTCGCCTTGTACACCAGTCACAGTAACAGCACGACCATCAACTTTGGTTGCTATCAGGCTTTGGGCGAAAACTTCGCCGCCAACCGTACTCAAGCAAACGTCAACCCCTTGTCCGGCTGTTTCGCGCTGAATGATCTCAACAAAGTTTTCGTTTCGGTAGTCAATTGCTCTGTCTGCACCGATGGACTTCACGAAATCAACGTCGTAGCCGCCGCAAGTTGTATAAACGTATGCACCCGCCGCCTTAGCGATTTGGATAGCAAACGAGCCTACACCTCCTGCACCACCGTGAATTAGTACAGTTTCGCCGATTTTGATGTTTGCCCGGTCGATCAGTGCAGCCCACGCTGTACCGCCTGCTACGGGTATGCTAGCTGCTTCTTGATGGGATAAATTTGCAGGCTTTTTGGCGACAATCGATTTATTCGCTACATGATACTCAGCGTTGGCACCGTCGCCATCCATAAGTCCGATGGCATAATATACCTCATCGCCTACTTGAAAATCCCTCACATTTTCCGCGATCGCTTCGACGACACCGGAAACGTCATAGCCGAGAATTGCGGGTAGTTTGATTCTTGGGCCAAATACCCCTTGACGCACCCCACAGTCAGCAGGGTTAACGGAGGTTGCATAAACTTTCACCAAAAGTTCGTTTTTACCTGGTGTTGGTTTATCTACCTCGCGGAGTTCAAAGACTTCTGAACCGCCGAAGTCTTTTATAACCATTGCTTTCATGGGATCACCTCAATACATCTCGGTTAGTCGTGTTCATCTGGCAAAAATCCTCCCAACCCCCTTTTTTAGGGGGGCTATTGTTGAGTTAAACCCGTTAAAAAGCAGAGCTATTTATACCAGGGGTATGCTCCTCAACTCCCTTTTTAGGGGGGTCGCCGTAGGCGGGGAGATCAAGCCTTAGCAGACTGCGTACAGCTTGCTCTATATCGGGTTGCTTAACTAAAGACTCTCCTACCAGAACTGCACGGACACCAGCCTCAGCCACAAGGTCTAAATCAGCTCTTGTGTACAGACCAGATTCACTGACAACCGTTATCCCTAAACTGTGCAACTTTTCCCGCCGCTGTGCCATTATTTGCTGTGTAGTTTCTAGTGAGACCGTAAAATTCTCCAGATTACGGTTGTTAATCCCCACTAATCGCACGTTTGAGAGCTTTAGCACCCGGTCGAGTTCTGCTAAAGTATGCACCTCTACTAGCGCGTTCATACCCAGATCACAAGCAATATTCAGAAAGTTTTGCAGCTCTCGATCTGATAAGATGCCTGCAATCAGCAGCACGGCATCCGCTCCCACCGTCCGCGCTAGATAAATTTGGTAGGGGTCAATGATAAACTCTTTGCAGAGTAGCGGTAGTGTGACGCGCTGACGAATAAGATGCAGATTTTCAAAGCTACCCTGGAAGAATTTGCGATCGGTTAGCACAGACAGACAGGTTGCTCCACCCCGCTGATAGCTTTGCGCGATCGCAACTGGATCAAAATCCGCTCGAATTACTCCTTTACTAGGTGACGCTTTCTTGACTTCTGCAATCAAACTAGGGCAATTTGAATGCTGTAAAGCCATCAGAAAATCCTTTGGACAAGGAGCATCATTTAGCTGCTCTTGAAGAGTTGCTAAAGGTAGCTGTTCTTTGCTTTGAGCAACTTCTTGCTCCTTGTACTTTACAATCTTTTGCAGAATATTGACTTCGAGATTTGGCGGATTGCGATGGATTTGCATTGGGGTAACTTGAGTTAAGAACAAACGCGATCGCTTTAATGTCGGACAGTGGAAAAGTCGGAATTAATTTGCGAATTCCCATCCAGATTTTCCTGAACAGTCATCTTCTCTTCCACCAGATTTGAAGAATCACTACCTTTTGCATAGGTACGGATCGCGTTGATAATAATCGCCAGACCAACTTCTCCACCAAGCGTCATGATAGATTCTGGGTGAAACTGGACTGCGGCGATTGGGAGTATCTTATGCTCAATTCCCATAATCACATCATCATGGGAAATAGCTGTAACTTTCAGTTCTTCAGGCAATAAATCTTGCAGAGCAAACAATGAGTGATATCTACCGACTTCAAAAGATTGCGGTAAGTTTTGGAAAAGACCCGATTCTGAATCTGTGACAAAAACACGCGATGACTTACCATGTTGTGGATAGTTGAGAACTCCCAGTTCACCCCCGAAAGCTTCAACAATTCCTTGCAACCCTAAACAAACTCCGAAGATGGGAATTTGTCGCTGTACGCAAGCTTTTACCATTTCTGGTACATGAAATTCACTGGGTCTGCCAGGGCCAGGAGATAAAACAACCAAGTCTGGATTACTATCAAGAATTTCTTCTGAAAACCCATGACGTAGCGTTGTGACTGTAGCACCAGTCTGGCGGATGTAGTTAGCAAGGGTATGCACAAACGAGTCTTCATAGTCAATTAATAAGACTCGCTTGTTTTCTCCAAAACGAACTTTCCCCTCGCCAACTACCGAACTATTTGGCAGAACTTCAACACTCGTTTGTTTAGCTTGGCGAATTGTTTGAAAAAGAGCTTCTGCCTTAGTGAGAGTTTCCCGTTCTTCCGCTTCTGGAACCGAGTCATAAAGGACAGTAGCACCAACTCGAACTTCTGCGATCGCATCTTTCAAACGCATAGTCCGCAGAATTAAGCCAGTGTTCAGATTGCCATTAAAAGTTAAGCATCCAACGGCCCCGCCATACCAACGTCGGGCGCTACGTTCGTGCTGTTCAATAAACTGCATTGCTGCCCGTTTTGGAGCGCCCGTCACCGTCACTGCCCAAGTATGACTTAAAAAGGCATCCAAAGCATCAAACTCAGGTCGTAATATTCCTTCAACATGATCTACTGTATGGATCAAGTGACTGTATAACTCAATTTGGCGGCGACCAATTACTCTTACTGATCCAGGTTCGCAAATGCGGGATTTGTCATTACGATCGACATCAGTACACATTGTTAACTCAGATTCATCCTTGCGGGAATTGAGTAACTGACGAATGCGATCCGCGTCATCAATAGCATCTTGTCCGCGCACGATAGTACCGCTGATCGGACACGTTTCAATGCGCCTTCCTTCAACACGCACAAACATCTCTGGAGATGCACCAATCAGATATTCCCCACCTAAATTAAAGATGAATCCATAGGGACTAGGATTTATCTGCTTTAATGTTTGGAAAAGTTTAGCAGGGGAGGTTTCGCATACTTCAAAAAAGCTTTGACTGGGAACGACCTCAAACAAATCGCCTCTTTTGAAGTAATCAAGCGCTTTGTTAACTTGGTTGGCGTATTCTCCGGGGGCATGGTCAGATATTTGATTGCGGGTAAGACATTTACCTTTGTAATCAATTACCTCACCTGTACGAGGTAAACCATTGGTATTGCCATGCACAGTATCAAATTCATATTGGATACGATATGCGCTCTGAAGGTAGTAGTCAACTATCGTCAATTCATCAGGCAGATATAGCACCAAATCCCGCTGATCTGCTGGACGTTCTTGAAGCTGGGAAACTGACTCAAACTGATATACTAAGTCGTAGCCAAACGCGCCATATAACCCCAGATGCTCGTCTTCAATGCTGTAAAAAGAATGTAGAATATCGCGAACAATAGTGAAGACAGAAGGTTGCTTGCTGCGCTCTTCTTCGGGGAAAGATTCTTCTGTTGGTTTTATAGAACCAGTGATAAAATACTTTTCCAGAGTGATTTCCTGAAGTTGCGATCGCGACTTTAAACGCTCTGCCAAATAAGCCAAAAGCACCACCCCGCGCTCGTTAAGTGCTGTCAGAGTGAAAGAGCGATCGCGTGTAGCGAGTTCCAAGGGTGGATTAACAAAACCTATAGCCCATCTCTTGTATCTTCCTGGGTATTCGTAGCTGCTTGCAAGCAAACCTCCTCGCTGAGAATTAATGCGTCCCAAAATCTCTTCAATGGCAGTTTCCATTGAAATCTCGATTATGGAACGAGTTATGTGAACGCCGCCTCTGGTTATATAGCTGTGGGAATCAAAAAACATAATAAAGTCAATCCAAGTTCTAGTTAAAAGTCGGTATTAACAGCCCTATTTGAGAAAGTTACCCAACTTAGACTCAAATTTTGCTTTTGCCAATATTTCCCTTATGTGCCAATCTCATCCCAATTCGCTTTTTTGAACGTTATACTTAAACTTCTTCTCAACCCCCTTTAAAAGGGGGTTGAGGGAATATTCAATGTGCCATTAAAACAGTAAATTAGTATCAGACGCTAAGCTTCTGTCTACTCCGCTTTTTGAACCTTGAATACAGTAAAAATGAGAGCCCCAGCACTACCAGCGGTGTAGAAAATCCAGGCTCAGGTACAGACTGAACATTACCGTCATTAGTACCAGTATCTTTGGCAAGGATGAGCCGGTTAAACGTCTGACTTTCCGATTCCCCTAAATTGCCTGTTAACCCAATAAAGTCTTCACCAATCCTGCCCATGAGGGAGTTAATCAAGTCGTCAACAGTAGTCTTTATCTCTGGCAATAATGTCTCCGGGCTGGTGATGTTGTCACCATCAACTAGCCAGTTGCCATTACCAACGACTGTGTTATTACTGGTGAACAGCCAATTGCCATTCCCAATGACCGTGTTGTTACTTCCGAAGTCCCAGTTACCGTTACCGATAGTTGAGTTATTGCTTCCGAAGTGCCAATTACCATTACCCAAGGTTGCGTTATCGCTAACGTAGTCTAAATACCAATTGCCATTGCCAATGGTTGCATTGTCGCTGCTGAAGTCCCAATGCCAGTTACCATTACCGATGGTTGCGTTATCGCTTCCAAATTGCCAATTACCATTACCAATGGTTGCGTTGTCGCTACTGAAGTCCGAGTTACCATTGCCGATGGTTGCGTTATCGCTTCCGATGTCCCTGTTACCATTCCCAATGGGTGCGTTACTACTATTGAACGATACGTCACCGCCACCAGCAAACGGGTTACTTCCGCCACTACCGCCACCAGCGAATGGATTGCTTCCGCCGCCACTACCACCACCAGCGAATGGATTGCTTCCACCGCCAGCGAATGGATTACTTCCGCCACTACCGCCACCAGCAAAAGGATTGCTTCCGCCGCCACTACCACCGCCAGCGAAAGGATTACTTCCGCCACTACCGCCGCCAGCAAACGGGTTACTTCCGCCGCCACCAGCGAACGGATTGCTTCCGCCGCCACCAGCGAACGGATTGCTTCCGCCGCCACCAGCAAACGGGTTACTTCCACCGCCACTACCGCCGCCAGCAAACGGGTTGCTTCCGCCACCACTACTGCCGCCAGCGAACGGATTGCTTCCACCGCCAGTACCGCCACCAGCAAACGGGTTACTTCCACCGCCACCAGCAAAAGGATTGCTTCCGCCACCACTACTGCCGCCAGCGAACGGATTGCTTCCACCGCCAGTACCGCCACCAGCAAACGGGTTGCTTCCGCCGCCAGTACCGCCGCCAGCAAACGGGTTACTTCCGCCGCTACCACCAGCGAATGGATTGCTTCCGCCGCCACTACCGCCGCCAGCAAAGGGATTGCTTCCACCAGTAGATGAATTGCTACGACTCAGGGGGTTGGCACCGCCACCGAAGATAGTGAAGAGATTGTCACCAGCAAACGGGTTGCCACCATAGGGTAGGTCGTTAAAGGAAGAGTTACCACCTGTAGGAGAACCGCTTCCGCCAAAGGGTGAGTTATCACCAAGAACTACAGACAGCCGATCAAAGGGTGATTGCCGAGGCAGGGTGCCACCACTAGAGTTTGGGTTGCTGTTACCAGTAGATGATGGGTTGCCACCAGCAAACGGGTTGCTACCGCTGGATTCATTTGCGTCCATCAGTAATAGTCCTCTTATTTTAGGGAAAAATTTGTTAGAGACGGAGGAACATCAAAAAGACAAACCTTCACTTGCTTTATGACGCTTGTCTTTTGTTTTTCAATACTCCCCGCTTCTGTCTCGTGTTTAGTTGCTAAACACCAGTGCGATCGCGATCGCTTGTCAAATCGATGACTGACTTTTGTTGCCGTTTTCTCAATGTCGCCGCCGCTCCAATCCCCAGGAACGCTAAACTCAATACGGAGGAAGGTTCAGGTACTGCGGTTCTGTCTATGTTTAACACCTGGACGCGACCTTGGAAGAAATCGCCCACATAGAGTTTGTCATCTTTGTAGCTTGTGCCAGCCGTCCAGTTAAATTTCCCTGGTGAGAGGTCGAGGGGATTGCCAAAAGGTGGCTCACCTAGTTGGGGAGGTGGTGCTGCGACAGCTGAACCAAATGCAGTGAGGAAGTTACCGTTTTTATCGAATACCTGAACGCGGCTGTTGATAGAATCAGCCACATAAATATTCTCAAACTCATCCACTTCTAGGCCAATTGGCTGATTAAACTCTCCAGGCCCGGTGCCTTGTTTGCCAAACGTCAAGATAGGATTACCTTCTGGATCGAGTACCTGAACGCGGTTGTTAAACTGGTCACTCACAAAGAAATTTCCACTAACTGGGGAAATTCTCAAACCTGCTGGCCCTTGGAACTGCCCAGGTTCGGTTCCAGAGCTGCCAATGGAACCGATTAGCTCGCCGTCCTTAGTGTATTTGTTGATCTTGTCGCCGCTAAAATCACCCACATACACATTGCCAGCTTTGTCGAATGTCACACCAGAGGGGCCAAAGAAAGCCCTACCCGGTATGAGTCCGGCAAATGAGCCAAAGGAGTTAATAAAATTACCTTGGGGATCGTAGACATTAACGCGGTTGTTGAAAACATCCCCTACATACAAATTCCCAGTATCCGGATCAATTTCTAAAGCTGATGGCTCGTCAAATTGTCCGGGGCCTTTGCCGCCCTCGCCAATTGCTCCTATATAGTTACCTTGAGGGTCGAAGACTTCAACTTTGTTACCGATGTCTGGGTTAAAACTGCCGTCTGGGTTAAGACCGCGACCGTTACTTATGAGGGTATTCCCGGCGGCATCCACTGCTATGCCTTGGGGAACAAACAGCTGCCCAGGGCCGAAACCAGGACTGCCAATACTACGCTCGTAGGTTAAGGTTAGTGATTTGGCTTCAGCTGCTGCTGCAACTATAAATCCGGTACTGAGAATGGCAATTGAAAGATTTTTTAGTAATCCCATAAGATTGAATTCCTGGTTGGGTGGGTTTATATGGTTGCGATCGCGCTACACTTTTTTCATTCAGGCGATCGCAACCATGCGTTAAGGTATCTACCAAAAGTTGTTAGATCGTCTCTGTCAAAGCTTTAGTGTTTTTGTGTTTTTGTTTGTTGCCCTTTCTGGCAACAGCAGTTATTGTGCCAATGGCTAATAAACCCAGTACCGAAGCGGGTTCGGGAACTGGTGTGGTATCAACCCGAACGACTTGTCCTCGCCCGGGTCCAACACCGCGTGTTGTGACATAAATTTGGTTGTCAGGACCAATAGCAAGACCATCAGCCGATTCCAGCCCTTCACCCGCAGCGACGAGGGTTGTGCGAGTCCCATCAGGAGCTAGTTGAATTAAAGAACCAGGCAAGTTCTGGATGTTCGGACTTGTTAACTGTGACAGGTCGCTGAACTGTAAGACTAGCAAGTTGCCTTGCTTATCAAACGTTAGTTCTGTAATTGCGTTAAACCCTTCAGCATAAACTTCTGGTATACCATTCTCCCCAATTCGGAAGATCCGCGCTTGATCTTGTGGATAGGGAAAGCCTGAATATTCACCAACATATAAAGCACCATCGGGACCAATTGCCCCACCAGTGGGTACGGATTGAATTGTGATCCGAGGGTTTCCTGCCTCATCTGGAGGTAGAAAGTTTATTAGCCCTGGTGGAAGCTCTACTCCTGGTGGAAGTGGTGGAAGTTTTGGGTTAGTAATGATGTTCAGAGGAAGTGCAACTGCTTTTGCATCACTGCCATCAAGTTTGAGGCTATAGGCTACGTTCCCACCGCCATCAATGACATAAGCAGTATCGCCACTAATAGTCAAGTCGTAGGGATTGGTAACTACGTCTCCACCGTCAGGATTATTAATGATTTCATATTTGCCGAAGTCGAAAATCTCAGTTAGCTCTTGCGTGATCAAATCAGCTTTGAACAGTTTTGCCAAGTTAGAAGTATTTAAGACTTCATCGGGTGCGGCTGGAGGGAAAGTAGCGAGTTGCGTTGGTGGGATTGGAAAATTAGCGCCAAGGGCAATTGTTTCTGCATCACGATTTCCCGGATAACCAGCAAACCCAGTTAGAAGATAAGCATTACCAAAAGAATCAAATTGTAGATCCTGAGGACCAGCTCCTTGATTTCCAGAGGGTTGTTCTGCTAGAGACTGGAAGTTTTGAAATATCCGCGACTGCTGACCGTCTGGCGTAAGTTTGACAACTGAGCCACTATTTCCAGCGCAGATCGGCTGAAATATCGTACTAGGTGATGCCTGACACTTGCCATTTCCTCCGATACCAGGCTCGGCTACGTAGAGCGTACCGTCAGGACCAAAACTAACAGCGCGTGCGTTACTAACTCCATCCACAACCACAGTCAACGATGCAGCTTGGGCGGCTTTGGTTCCGGTAATAGCGGTAAGACCAATCAGAAATGTCAGAGTAAATTGCTTGAGTTTCATGTGTCGCAAAGTTGGATTTAAGTGAATGAAAGTTTGTTAGTTGACTTGACGATCTGCGATCGCACATTTACGCTTCCGCATCCGAGCAACACCTATGCCAAGGGTGAATAAGGCTATAGCAGAACTAGGATCTGGCACAGGTTTGGGATCAATTCTTAGGACTTGCCCTTGTCCAGGGCGACCGCCGCGATTTGTGACGTAGATTGCACCATCGGGGCCCAGAGTCAGGGAAGTAGGCGACTCTAGGCCATTACCGCCCAGGAGAGTTGTGCGATCGCCATCTGGGGTTATTTTGAAGAGGCTTGCCTCTAAATTACCTTTCCAGGCTGACTGATTGGCGTACTGCAAGGCATACAAATTACCCTCTGCATCGAATTCCAAGTCTGTTAGTTGCGTAAAGCCATCAGCGTAGACGGTTGGTTGACCATCAGCACCAACACGATAGATTTTTGCTCCACCTTCGGGAAAAGGAAAACCAGTAAATTCGCTGACGTAATAAGCACCATCCAAACCTTTTGCCACAGCTGAGGGTACTGGTTGAACTGGAAACTGCAATGGTGGTGTATCAGGAAGAGTACCAGTAGGAGGCACCTGTCCGGGATCGAAAGGTACCGAGTCAGGGCCTGGAAAGACTGGATTAGTCAATATCTGGGTGGGAAGGAGCGCGATCGCTCTCAAATCGTTCCCATTAATGCCTACACCCAGCAAGTCGTTCGCACCTGCATCAACTACAACAAACTTATTGCCATCTATGAGAAAATCCAAGGGATTGCTAACTAAATCGCCGCCATCAGGATTGTTAGCGAGTTCATAGTTAGCTAAATCTGCAATACTGCTCCACGAATTTGTATTGAAGTCAGCAGAGATGATTTTGCCAAGGTCTGTGTCACCGATTATGCGATCGCGTAAAGCTGGATTAGCAGCATACCCAACCAAAACATAAGGCGAACCTTTGGCATCAAATTTTATATCGTGAGGGCCAGCGGCTCCCGTACCGTCTGGTAATGCTACCGAAGGAAGTCCGGTAAGTATCCGCTTGAAAGTTCCATTCTCAATTTTGGTTACTGCACCACTTGTTCCATAACATAAAGAATCGCCTTGGGCGCTCGGTGATGGAACGCAAACCCCGTTTCCCCCCCTTCCCGCCTCTGTAACATACAGCGCACCGTCAGGGCCAAAACTAAGACCTTTTGCATTATCAAGACCGTCCGCAAGTATTGTAAAAGATACTGCTTCTGCGGCTTTTGCTCCTACAACAGCGACACTACAAAAAATTAGAAATGCAATAGAGAATTGCTTCACTTTCATCTCAGGCGATATTGGCTCTAAGTAATTTTTGAGAATTAGAGGATCTCTGAGAAGTAGTTAGTTTGCTCCCCCCCAGCCCCCCTTTTCAAGGAGGGAGAATCAAGTCTTAGTTCCCTTTAAAAAGGGGATGCAAGGGGGATCTCCACCATCTAAGCGTCTCGATCATGACTTTTCAGACATCCTCTTAGTCATTAGCAAAAAGCTAATGGCTAACTGGTACATAACTCATCCCACGATCAAACGATTTAACGTTGCCAGCTTTAGCTTCGGCAAATCGCTTAATGTTCATGCTCTCAGCCCCAAAATCCTCAATCTGGAGTTTGCCGTGAGCGAGAGTTTCACCTGTCTTCCAAAATGTAATCCGATGCAGGATGAAACCAGGAGCTTCCGGGTCTCCGAAAGCATAAGATGTTGGGATTATCAGCGCCACAGACCGCTGATAAAAGTCGTAGTCTGGATAAAAGTTTTCCTGCTCAAGCAAGTAATATTTGCTCAAAGTATGCAGTCTCAGAGAAACTTTCACCTTCTGGTCATATTCATCCTTGAATTCACCAAACTCAGGACTTATTTCTCCATTTGGTCGCAGTAGATGCGCCCACTCATCTATGTTCCGCAAATCTTTTAAGTATTCAACCCCAATTTCAATTGGCGCATCAACATAGATAGTGTCAGTATCGATAAAATAGCGTCCTTTCGCTGCTGCGGTAAGACCAGCCTTGCGTTCTAAAACACCTTTGAGAGAGCGACACTCGGAAGTGTGTACCGTGTGAATTCCCTGCATAATCATCTGAGTTTGTCGTTTGGGATCGACAAAACTTAGCCAGTGAAAATAGACTCCTTTTTCATCCGTTCGCGGCTCGATGTAGTCAGCAGGAAAAAGCAACACAGGGTAAACTTGAAAATACTTCTGATACTCAAATCCGCAGTGCCATTCAATGCCGTAAAATAGCGGATTTTCTAGTTTTTTAACGTGATAGTAGAGATTTTTGTGATAGCCAGATGCTGTTCCCAGCCAGGTATCTTCATCAACTTGCTCTACCATCCGGCTGAAGAGAGTCCACTCGTCCAAATTTTTTAAACTACACAGGTAGTCAAAGGCTATCTCCGGCGAAGTTGCAATATAAGCAGACGTTGCAAACGTATTTCTTTCCACAGTTCACTCCTTCAATTTGTTTGCTGCATAAGCTTGATATGCTTAGCTTTCAGAATTCGCTTTTCAGCCAAAACTTTAGAAGCTTCATAAGTTGTATAACCTTCTTTCTCAGCACTCTCAAAAATCTCTAATAAAGTGCTGTAGATGTTATTTAGTTGGCTTAAAGCTTTTTCCTCCTCATATCCAATCATTTCGTTGTAAACGTTGATTAATCCTCCAGCGTTGATTACGTAATCTGGGCAATAGAGGATTCCCTTTGATTCAAGGAGTTTACTGTGTATATGCTCATTTTCAAGCTGGTTATTTGCAGCACCAGCCACAATTAGAGCTTTAAGCTGAGGAATTGTGGAACTATTAAGAATTCCTCCTAATGCACAAGGAGCAAAAACATCAACATCAAGAGAGTAAATTTCGTTTGGTTCAACAACGGTTGCCCCATATAAACGTTTTATCTCTTCTGTCTTCTCTTTACTTACATCGGTGACAAAGAGTTTCACGTCATGTTCATGTAAGCGCTGACAGAGATTCTTGCCTACATTTCCCAGTCCTTGTACTGCAACTTTTAACCCAGCAAGTTCATTTCTTTGCAACCGGAACTCTGTAGCAGCTTTGATTCCTAAAAGAACTCCTATAGATGTTATGGGTGCTGGGCCTCCCGATTTTTCGGAAGTACCGACAACATGATTTGTTTCTTTACTAATTTGACGAACATCTTCAGGGGAAAGATTTACATCTTGCCCGGTAATAAAACGTCCGTTTAGGCTTTCTACAAAACGTCCGTAGGCTCTGAAAAGTTCATCGGTTTTATTTTCCGGATTAGCAATAATTACTGCTTTTCCGCCGCCGACTGGAATGTTTGCACAAGCTGCTTTGTAGGTCATGCCGCGACTAAGACGAAGTGCGTCTCGCAAGGCATCTTCTTCGGTTACATAAGGCCACAGACGTGTTGCACCCATCGCGGAACCTAGCCCGGTGTCATGGATGGCGATAATTGCTTTAAGATTTGATTCTTTGTCATGGCAGAAGAGAACTTGCTCATGACCCATTTCTTTCGTAGTTTCAAACAGTTTCACACAGCTCTCCTGATACGCCTAATTAGGGATTGGGGACTGGGGATTGGGGAGTGGGAGAGAAGGTAGGTTGGGTCTCGCCGCGAAGAAACCTCTCTCTTGAAAAGCTTTGAGTGGAGGAAGGCTCTGATCAAACTTTTCGCTCCCCAACCTCACCCCTACGCGGGGAGGGGCTTGAAGATTCCCTTAGCAAGTTGTTGGGTTTCCACACGGTAAGCCCAACCTAAAAATTACTTTTTCCCTAGTTTGGTTAAACTAATGGGAATGAAAGGTGCTTAACCGGGGTTGATACGGCTCCTTGTGCAGCAAGACTCTGATTACGCCCTTTGGATGGTGCAGGTCGATTGGCATCGATAGCGACATCGACAACGAAGGGGACGGTGGATGCGATCGCTTTCTCTAATGCCGCTTGCAGATCAGACTCTTTTTCGACGCGAATCCCTTCAGCTCCCATCCCGCAAGCAATCTGAACGAAGTTCGCTGGGGGAATTGCTGCATCTGCACCTTTGAGTCCCAGCAATGTCATCCCTTGGTGGCACATATTGTAGCGGGCATCGTTAAGTACAATCCAAACGGCGGGAATTTGGTATTTCACAGCTGTGCTAATTTCGTTGTTCATCAGCATGGCTCCATCTCCGACAATGGCAACAGCTTTGCCATTTCGTGCTTGGGCTGCACCGACAACACCCGCGACAGTATGACCCATCGATCCAACTCCGGTGCTGACTCGGTAACGATTCGATTGGGAAAATCGCAGCAGGTGAGTTGCCCAAGTAAATGAGTTTCCGCACTCTGCCATTACTATTGCATCACTGCCTTCGACGATGATGCGTTGAATTGCATCCATGAGTATTTCCGGGCGCACTGGGCTGTCTGCGCCGGGAGCGATCACTTCCCGTTCAGGATTAGGCAGGGACACCGCCTCTGACCCGCTAGGGCGTTCTGGCAATTGCTTCAGCAAGGCTTCTACAAACACGCCTACGTCAGATTGAACGGGCAACGTTTTCACAAATGGATAGGCAACCCCAGGCACTTCCGGGTCAATATCAACATGAATGAATCCCCCAGAGGGAACCAGCGAATTACTCCAGAAAGAAGTAGGTTCGCCGAGTCGCGTTCCCAGTACCAGGGTATGCAAAGGCGGTTGCTCTTGCATATATGTCAGTACGGAAGCATGACCGCCCAAGCCTGTGACACCGACAAACTGAGGATGATCTTCTGGGAAGATGCCCTTACCACGCGGCGAACACATCACAGCCGCCCCCGTTTTTTCGGCCAGTTGGCGAATTGCATCCGCTGCACCCCGTGCCCCAAAGCCAACCCAGATGGCAAACGATCCTTGTGATAGCATCTGTACGCATTTGGCGATCGCTTCGGAACTCGGCGCGAACAGAGAATGAGACAGGTCTAACCGAGGCAAAGATGTATTCACCAAACTTGTCTGCACTCCGGTAGGAATACTCAAATGGGCGACAAAGCCGCCCGGTTGTGACAGTCCCAAAGCAAGTCTGCGAAAAATCTGTGGAAGTTCTTCAGGAGACTCAATAGTTGTTGCATAGTTGAACAACTCGCCGGAACTAAATATCCCGGATTTCGGCAATGTGTATCCGCTGGTTTCTTGGATAGCCCAGCGCCCGCGTTGCGGTGCTGTAGTGCAAGCTGACAAGAGAATCACTTTTGCACCCTCACCACGCGCTGCAAACAGCCCGGTCAGCGCGTTGGTGATTCCTGGCCCGGCTGTGGTGAATACGACAGCTGGACGACCTGTGGCAAAGTACGCTTCAACGGCTGCAAAGGCGGCTCCGCTTTCATGACGAAAGTTAAGCACCTGCATTAGGCTATTAGACAGGGAACCCCAAAGCGATGCCATTGCACCCCCGGCGACACCAAAAGCGTAGCTTACTCCCAATTCTTCCAGCATCGACGCGATCGCTTCGGTGACACTAAGCGATAGTTCCGGCTGATTGCTAAGAACCGGCTTGATATTTGAGTCATCGATGCTTTTATAATTGCGCGTCGGATCGGCTGGCGCGGAATCTACATAGGTGTAGGTATCTGTTGCGAATGCTTTGTAGGACTCAATACTCATTGGAGAAGTTGGTATATAGTTTTCGGTCGTTTGGTTTCGATTACTTCTAGGCAGTTGAAGCAAGTCCCTGTATGCTTCTTAAAAACTTGAACATCACCCAGTAGCAGCGAGAATATGTAATCTCTAGGAGTGCTTTCTCTTTATGCCTCGACTGCCCGATTAAAATTCTTAAATTAAAGTTAAGCGCTTTAATAGGCTTAAACTACGTTCTTTCTGTTGCGTCAGATTCACTAACCTAATTTTTTCATGAGAACGCAACAAGTTTTCTTTGTTTGTTTTGTGTTTTTTAGTGCTTGCTCACTCTGTTAATTATTAAATTTGAGTTAACAGCACTTTCGTGTTCGGTCTTCCCTGTGAAGAAGCTTACAAAACTTTAAGGGGGGGCTGCAATGAACAATCTATTGATGTATTTGTCAATTCTTTCGATTTTGTTCTTTATATATACGTAAGTATTGCCGCAGATATTGCTGTAATTGGCTCACCGTAAGGCTTCAAGCCCTATGAATTTAATCAGTTTATATTTTATTGACTTGCCTTGTATAGATAAACACACGATGTTTTTTATCTCTATCTTTAGGAGTATTTACAAATATTAATATTAAAAAGAGAATTTTCGTAGAGGAGAGATTAACCTAATTTAAAACCTACCTAGCCTCCGCCAAGCAACTTTATCTTGTTTCATTCAGCAAAAAAAAAATTGTGTAAAAATAAGGGCTTAACCTGATTAGGGGAAGTCCATAATTTGCTTGGTAAACTAGAAGTGCGTTATTGGTTTTACAAAATTGCACTTTTTGAATATTCAAGCTCTCTTCTTACTTAATGAAACTGGATGTGTTCGCATACGTAAGTGTTGAGTAATAGGGAAAATGGTGAAGAAAATTTTAGTAATTGAGGATAATGCCCCAACGCGAAATTTCTTTGTAGAATGCCTTAAAGCTGGAGGTTTCTACACTATTGATGCTGAAGACGGTAAATTGGGAATTCAAAAGGCACAAAAACAGCTACCTGACCTAATAATTTGCGACATTGTAATGCCGGAAGCCAATGGTTACGATGTCCTAGCTACGCTGCGCTCTGATCCCCTGACAGCGATTATTCCTTTCATTTTTGTCAGTTGCAAGGGGGAACGACCTGACCTCCGCAAAGGCATGGAACTGGGAGCGGATGACTATCTCACTAAACCTTGTATGGGAGAGGAATTGCTGAGCGCGATCGCTACCCGTTTGAAAAAACAAGCTACCTTACTACAGTGGAGTTCATCTGAGAACCAGCGATCAGATTCACCGCCTACTGAAACTGCAAGCGCGTCTTCTCCGCACTCAATATTTCCTGAATGTCCCCAAATGATTGAGATATTCAATTTTATTGAGAGTAATTATCATCAATCGATTACGCTCTGTGATGTGGCTCAGGCATTTGGTTACTCTCCGGCTTACCTGACTAGCTTAGTGCGGCAACATACCGGAGAGAGCATATACCGCTGGATTGTCAAGCGTCGGATGGCACAGGCGCTTTTCTTACTCCAAGAAACTGACCAGGCAGTAAATCAAATTGCTGAAGCAGTAGGCTATAAAGACGCAGGCCATTTCAGCCGCCAATTTCGCCAATTTTACGAGACAACTCCTCAAAGCTGGAGAAGCACTCATCGCATAAAGCTAGAGACACAACAATATCAAAAGAATTGACCAGTGTATCAAAAGATTATTCATTGCAACTTTGCCTTAAATTATTAAAAGTTAAGAGTAAGGAGTTAGGAAGCGAGGAGTTATAAACCCATAATTCATGACTTTTGTAATCTAGGATTCGATTCGCACACCCCAGGCGAACCTTGAACCAAAGCCAACCCTTTTAATGAGTATTATGTATTCTTTAATTCATCTTGATCTAAAGGGCGTAAGCGGCTTATTGCATCGCTGGCTATCACAAAATGTCACCAAGGAAAGTCTCACCTGGCTAGATGAGAAGATAAAGCAGATTGCCCAAGGTAATCAGGATCGAGTATTCTTTACCTCCTTCAGTGCGGTGCCTCGCTATACGGGCAAAAAAAACCTGGAGCTAATACCAGAAGACTTACAAGCAGTTGCAATACAAAGAAGTTGGTTCCCCGGTCATTGGAGCGTAGATCAAGCGGCTCGCACCTTACTGATACTGGCGCTGCCGCAGGATAATGTGGAGAAATATCTGCGATCGCTTGAGCAAATCTTCACCACCGCCGACGTGGGAGAGTTAGTCGCTCTCTATCAAAGCTTGCCAATATTACCCTACCCAGAACGGCTTTGCGCCAGAGCTGCCGAGGGAGTACGGAGTAATATGACTTCGGTGTTTAATGCGATCGCATTGCAAAACCCTTATCCCGCCGACTATTTCGACAACAACGCTTGGAACCAGATGGTACTAAAAGCTGTTTTTGTCGGTAGTCCCTTACATCTCATCGTCGGACTCGACCGTCGTGCTAACCCAGATTTAGCACGGATGTTGGCAGACTATGCTCACGAACGTTGGGCGGCTAAACGTCCAGTAACGCCAGAACTCTGGCGACCAGTCGGGCGGTTTGCGGACACCCGGATAGTAGCGGATTTGGAAAAGGTGCTGAACGCTCCTGATGCAGTCCAGCAAGAAGCAGCTGCTTTGGCTTGTTCTCAATGTCCCTTACCCCAAGCTCAAGAACTACTCGCTCGTCACCCAAACTTGCAATCATCTATTGAGCAGGGCCGTCTGACTTGGAGCAGTTTTAGCCAAAATAGACTTCTGGCATTCATTCAGCCCTGAATTAAAATACTCTTCCAGAAGCCGCAAAGCGTCTAAGGGGCTTCATAGCTAAAGTCGTCGTCACTATTCCTTGGTAAATGTTTCAACCTGTTTTAACGGGTTTAAATTTTCAGCCGGAAGTTTATTTCCAGGGATATGAATGCAATAAGCCACAATCTGAAAAAGTTTTGAGTTAAATCTTGTCTAATAATTCAAAACTCATGTGATGTGTCACTTTCCAAGTCAGAACCCCCCTAACAAGGGGAGAAAAGTTGTACATAACTCAAAACTCATAACTCTGCAAAATCCATTATTCAAGAAGTAACCATGTCTAACAACAGGATGTTCATCGATCCTCACATTCATATGTCCTCCCGCACGAGTTACGATTACCTCGTGATGCGAGAGTATGGCATTGTTGCCGTCATTGAACCTTCCTTCTGGTTGGGACAGCCCCGGACTAACGCCGGAAGTTTTAAGGACTATTACAGCAGCATTGTCGGGTGGGAGCGGTTCCGAGCCAGCCAGTTTGGGATCAAACACTACTGCACAATTGGCTTGAACCCGAAAGAAGCTAACAACGAGGCGTTAGCAGAAGAAGTTATGGAACTGTTGCCGCTTTATGCCTGTAAAGAGGGCGTGGTTGCTATTGGTGAAATTGGCTATGACGATATGACACCAGCTGAGGACAAATATTTTCGTCTACAGCTAGAGTTAGCAAAAGAATTAGATATGGTGGTGTTGATTCACACTCCCCACCGCAACAAGAAAGCAGGTACTAACCGCAGCATGGATCGTTGTATTGAGCATGGATTAGATCCAGCGCAGGTGATTATAGACCACAACAACGAGGAAACTGTTGAAGAGGTACTAAATAGAGGTTTCTGGGCTGCTTTCACGATTTATCCGCAGACCAAGATGGGGAATGCCAGGATGGTGGAGATCGTGCGCCAGTATGGATGCGATCGCGTAATCGTAGACAGTAGTGCAGATTGGGGAGTCAGCGATCCCCTAGCTGTACCTAAGACAGCCCAGCTAATGCTAGAACGGGGAATCTCAGAAGAGTATGTGCGGGCTGTCTGTTACGAAAATGCCCTAAAAGCTTATAGCCAAAGTGGTCAGATGAAAGAAGCAGACTGGCTAGAACCGTTACCTATTGACCAACGCGAACTTTTCAACGGAAATTCGGTACTGCGCGGACAGTCACCAGTCGTAGAGTCTAACCGCGACTTTGCACTCATTGAGTAATTGGCTCATGGCTCATAGTCAATTCACTATTAGCTATTAGCAAAAAATAGCCTTCTACCTCATAACTCCCGAAAAAAATCTTATAATCACGGAGAATCACAGTGAATGCTGCAAGTTTGAGTTCCCACCGTTTGTGGGCTTATCTACAGCTAATGCGACCTGCCAATATTGTTACTGCTTGGGCAGACATTCTAGTTGGTTTTGCAGCTTCAGGAGCGATCGCATTCCTAAATCAAACGCTAACAGGATCGGCAACACTTGCATGGTTACTTCTAGCTACCACAGGTTTATACGGTGGCGGTGTAGTATTTAATGATGTATTCGACGCTGAACTGGATGCCAAAGAGCGACCAGAAAGACCAATTCCTAGCGATCGCGCATCCCGTCAAGGTGCGATCGCGCTTGGAAGTCTGCTTTTAGTTGTCGGCATAGTTGCAGCCTTGCAAGTATCCTGGTTGAGTGGCGCGATCGCTGCTACCATCGCCTTTGCCGCCCTACTATATGATGCTTTCGGCAAACACCACTCAATTCTTGGCCCCGTCAACATGGGCATTTGTCGCGGCGGCAATTTATTGCTAGGCGTGAGTGCTGTACCAGCAATGTTAGGAGAACGCTGGTTTTTAGCTTTAATTCCTATCACATACATTGCTGCTGTCACTGCTATTAGCCAAGGTGAAGTACATGGGGGAAAAGCGACTACGGGAATAACAGCTTTGCTATTTGTTGGCGCAGTCATTGCCAGCATATTAGCGCTGGGGCTTTTGCCAGATTATCAAGTTCTCGCCGCATTGCCGTTTATTGTTTTATTTGCTGGGCGGGTTTTACCTGCTTTTGTAAAAGCCGTCCGCGAACCAACTCCAGACCTGATTCGAGTCGCAGTGAAGGTGGGCGTATTGTCGTTAATAGTCTTGGATGCGACAGTTGCAGCTGGTTTCGCAAATTTACCTTATGGTTTGTTGGTCTTGAGCCTGCTGCCAATCTCAATGATACTGGCACAAATATTTGCTGTGACTTGAAGCCCAGCCTCCGCGTTCATGGCTCATGGTAATAAACAATTAGCCATTAGCAATGAAAACAATACTAACGAGCAGTTTTATATGATACCAGATAAGCTCAAACAAACTGACCAATTTCTAATCAAGCTATTACGCGATCGCATATCGATTTTGAGTGAATCAGAAGTTCCAATTGAAGAACAACTTTCCTATATTGCTCCCTTTCTTTCCCAGATTGGTGTTCCGGAATCTGTTTGGGAAAATGTAGTAACGAGTTGTCTCGCCGTTGCCAGTAACTTTTCATCTGTAAATAATGTCAGTCCCCGACAAATTACTATTATCGGCGGACTTGGCAGAATGGGAAAATTGTTTACACAACAACTCTCAGCAGCAGGCCACAACGTTAGCATTCTTGAACACAATGATTGGGATAATGCAGATAAACTGCTAAGCCAAGCAGACCTAGTTTTAATCAGCGTGCCTATTGACAGAACGATAGATGTAATCAAGCGTACAGCTAAATATCTTTCTCCAACTACAGCACTGGCAGATATTACCAGTATCAAGACTCAGCCAGTACAAGCAATGCTCGATTTCCATGCTGGGCCTGTAATCGGATTACATCCCATGTTTGGCCCAACTGTCAAATCTTTCCTATCCCAAAAAGTTGTAGTTTGTCCAGGGCGAAATCAGGATTCATTTCAATGGTTTCTAGACTTCATAGAAAGTCAGGGTAGCAAGCTGATTGTATGCACTCCTCAAGAACATGACCGCATGATGGTAATTATTCAAGCAACGCGGCATTTCTCTAGATTTAGTCTCGGTGTTTTTCTAGCAGCAGAAAGAATAGACATAGACCGTAGTTTATCGATGTCAACCCCAAGTTATCGCTTAGAAATTGACATAGTAAAACGTTTGTTTGCCCAAAGTCCGCCCTTATGTGTGGACATCATGCTGGCAACAGAAGACAGATGTCAAACTATTGAGAGATTGGCGAACACCTACAGCCAATTAGCAAAAGTGGTGGCACAGAAAGACCGCTCCGCCTTAATCGAAGAATTTGAAACAGTTCAAAACTTTTTCGCCGAAGAAATCATCCAACCCACAGAAAAAGAATACACACTTAATGCTCTGGTTAACTGAGGAAAATAGAACCACAACAATCAAAATTCATTTATATAACAATCCTCAGTAATTTATGAAGTTCTCCCTTTCCTCCTCTTTTGCTCTTGGGTAGTTCGTTTAAAAAGTAACTTTCAAAACTCAGGGCTGGTATATAACTCCCTCCTTTCTCCTCCTCTGAGGTTCATTAATCTTCAAAAATAAAACCAGATTGCCATATGCTCATTGAAATTTTTCACGATACCGCCTGCCCTTGGTGCTATATTGGCACAAAACATCTCTTCGATGCACTTGAAAAATGGCAATACGAAGCAATAAAGATTCAGTGGCATCCCTTCTTGTTAGATGACACAATTCCCCCTCAAGGAGTTGAGTTTCGCGCCTTTATGAAGGCGCGAAAAGGCATGGAACCCGAAGAATTGAAACGCCTGTTTGACTACACTAAGCAAAGAGGTGAGGCATCTGGCGTAAAACTAGATTTCAACAAAATATCTTTGGCTGTTAATACAACGCTTTCCCATCAGATGATCGCACTTTCCCCAACAAAAAGTAAAAATGCTGTAGTTGAAGCAATTTACAAAGCTTACTTTGAAGAAGGGTTAAACATCGGAGACATCGAAACCCTTGTTTCTGTGGGCAAAGCTGCTGGCATAGATGCTACACAATTACGCAGCCTTTTAAGCAGTGATGCTGCCCTAGATGAGGTGATGGCTGATGCGACATCTGCGCGACGTAGCGGTATCAACAGCGTGCCTTTCTTCATCTTCAATAACAAAATCAACGTCAATGGTTCTCAGTCGGTAGAAGTGTTTCTTCAAACTTTGGAACGCGCTGCACTTCCGGAAACGTTGAAAGTGAATTCTTTGTGGTAAGTACGATTGTTCGCGGTAATTTAAAAAACAAAAATATGACAACTGGCATCAAGCAAAAGACTGATTTGAATCTGGAACCGATTCATCAATGTGTCCCCGTTACCTTTCGCTATAACGTTCACTTTACCAAAGGTTTGTTTGAATTGGACAATCCTTTGCTTGCACAAGCGATCGCATCCGAAGGAGATGCGGAACCAAAGAAAGTAATAGCAGTTGTAGATGGAGGGTTATTGCGGTTTCATCGGGGGCTGTTAGGTAAATTAGCAGCGTATAGCGAGCATTATGGAGACATCCTAACGCTCATGCTTGAGCCGATGATAGTCCTTGGGGGAGAAGCAGCTAAAAACGAACCAATGTTGCTAGAGCAAATTCACAAACTTATTGATTCAGCTGGCTTATGTCGTCATTCGTACATCTTGGCGATTGGGGGAGGAGCCATGCTAGATATGGTGGGATATGCCGCAGCAACTGCTCACAGAGGCATTCGATTAATCCGAATTCCTACAACAGTATTGGCGCAAAATGATTCCGGAGTCGGAGTAAAAAATGGAATTAATGCCTTTGGAAAAAAGAACTTTCTCGGTACTTTTGCACCTCCTCATGCTGTCTTGAATGACTTTGATTTTCTGGCTACTTTGAACGAGCGAGACTGGCGCTCCGGTGTTGCTGAGGCGGTCAAAGTTGCACTGATTAAAGATAGGAAATTCTTTGAGTATATCCAGACGCACGCACAAGCGATCGCTTGTCGCGATATGGACATCATGCAACAGCTAATCTATCGCTGCGCCCAGTTACACTTACAACACATTGCCACCAGCGGCGATCCCTTTGAAATGGGTTCATCGCGTCCCCTAGATTTCGGTCACTGGGCGGCTCACAGGCTAGAGCATTTGACAAATTACAGCCTGCGTCATGGCGAAGCAGTGGCAATTGGAATTGCACTGGATAGCACCTATTCTTATCTAGCTGGACTGCTTTCCGCGTCGCACTGGCAGCAGATAATGAATACACTCAAGGCATTGGGTTTTACGCTTTATGTGCCGGAACTAGCTCCAACACAGCCAGGAAATTCCCGATGCTTATTCCGGGGACTAACCGAGTTTCGGGAACATTTGGGCGGTGAATTAACCCTAATGCTGCTGCAAGGAATTGGGCAGGGAATTGAAGTTCACGAAGTCGATATCTCTTTATATATGCAAGCCGTTTCTATCCTGAAACAGCTTGATAAAGCTAAGCAGACAGTAACTTGTAGGTTGGGTTGAGTACCGTTCACCCAACTTACCTTATCAAGTTAGGTGTCATTCGATAGTAGCGAGGAATGGCACTGATTAAGGAGCCTCGAAATAAATTTCGGGTTCAGAGCTTAAGTAAGCTTTGAACCCGTCCCAACGGGTTTTAGCTTTAAGCCTAAACTAAAGTTTAGGGCTTAAGTTCAGTGCCATTCGATAGTAGAGAACGTAAGCATGAAAATTGGGAACAGCAGCTTTCACTTAACTTATTGCACAAACATTCATCCAGGCGAAAACTGGAGCGAAGTCTTCGCCAACCTGAAAAAATACGTTCCAAATCTCCAAGCAAGATTGGCACCAGGGAAACCATTCGGTATTGGGTTACGGTTATCAGATATAGCAGCACGGGAACTGCTGGAAGAAGATACTTTAGCTCAATTTCAAATATGGCTGAATCAACAAAATTTATACGTGTTTACCTTAAATGGATTTCCTTACGGGGGATTTCATCGGCAAGTTGTAAAAGACCAAGTTTATGCACCAGATTGGTCAAAGCAGGAACGGTTAGATTATACAATCCGCTTGGCGAAAATTCTGGCAGCCTTATTACCAGAAGAAATTGACGGCGGAATTTCTACATTGCCGTTATCTTATAAACCCTGGTGGGTAGAAGACAAAGTAAGCTGCGATGCAGTCTTCAAAAACAGCAGTTTAAACTTAGCTTTAGCTGCTGCCGAAATGGTACGCATCCGGGAAGAAACAGGGAAACTGCTGCATTTGGATTTGGAACCGGAACCGGATGGATTAATTGAAAATGCTGCCGAAGTCATTGATTTCTTCCAAAATTGGTTATTACCAATCGGAGGAGCGTGGTTAGCAAAACACTTGGATATTTCGCAGGAAGTAGCCGAGGCAAAGTTGTTTGAACACCTGCGCGTTTGCTATGACACCTGTCATTTCGCGGTGGAATATGAAGATCCAATATCAGTTTTTAAAAGTTTCAAAGCGGCGGGAATTCAAATTGGGAAGATTCAGCTAAGCGCCGCAATTCAGGTGGCGTTGCCTTCTACTGTTCAGGAACAGAACTTGCTAATTGAACGGTTGCATCCTTTTGCAGAATCTACCTATCTGCACCAAGTTATAGAGCGGAATGGTGATGGAACTTTGCATCACTATCCTGACTTAGCAACTGCTTTACCGCACCTCAAGCAATCATCCGCCGAGGAGTGGCGAACTCACTTTCACGTCCCAATTTTTATCCGCGATTATCAAATATTACAGTCTACTCAAGACGATATTGTGACTGTTCTAGATCTGCTGCAAGAAAATACCTGTAAGCACTTGGAGATTGAAACTTACACTTGGGATGTGTTGCCATCCGAGATGAAGATGGATTTATTAACATCTATCCAGAGAGAGTATGAATGGGTGTTGGGAACGGTTGGTAATTGCTAATTTCTATTTGCTTTTGAGCAATAATATCAAAACTGTTTGTAAGAAGCTCGCCTCCAGACCCTATCAGTAAACGGGGAGCAATAAAAGTTTGGCTTTGTTATTTTTAAATGCCTCCGGAGGGAAGCAATAAAAGTTTGTATTTTCTTGGTCTGTGATTACTGAACAAGGGTAGGAAATGAAGCTGTCTCTCAACGCCGCTCAAATTTTAGATAACTAATAATCAATAAAAATAATGCAGAAAACAGTTGTTCTCAATGTCGTAGGATTAACGCCCAGTTTATTAGGAAAACATACACCGTTTTTATCAGAATGGGCGGCACAAGGACAAGTGATTCCCATTAAACCAGCATTGCCTGCTGTAACTTGTTCGGTTCAAGCGACTTACTTAACTGGAAAATGGCCTAATGAGCATGGCATTGTTGGTAATGGTTGGTACTTTCGAGATGAATGTGAAATAAAATTCTGGCGACAGTCTAACAAATTAATTCAGGCTCCGAAAGTGTGGGAAACGGCGCGATCGCTTGACCCCACCTTCACCTGTGCTAACCTCTTCTGGTGGTACAATATGTATTCTTCAGCAGATATTTCGGTGACACCACGACCGATGTATCCCGCTGACGGCAGGAAAATTCCTGATATTTATACTCAACCTGCCGAGTTGCGATCGCATCTTCAAGATCGTCTCGGTACTTTTCCTTTATTCGAGTTTTGGGGCCCAAAAACGTCTATCCGTTCCAGTCAGTGGATCGCTGAGTCAGCTAAGGTTGTAGAAAAGATGTATGCTCCCACATTAACTTTAATTTATATTCCGCACTTAGATTACAACTTGCAGCGGCTGGGTACTGATGAGCAAGCGATCGCAACTGATTTAAAAGAGGTAGACGACGTATGCAAGGACTTAATCCAGTTTTACGAATCTCGCGGAGCGCAAGTAATAGTTCTTTCTGAATATGGAATAACCCCCGTAAATAAAGCCGTCTCATTAAACCGAATATTGCGGGAAAATGGCTATCTTGCAGTGAGGGAAGAGTTGGGATTAGAGTTACTGGATGCAGGAGCAAGTATTGCTTTCGCCGTTGCAGATCACCAAGTAGCTCACATCTATATAAACGACAAAGACAAAGTTTCACAAGTGCGGGATTTAATCGAAAAAGTGCCAGGTGTGGAATTAGTTTTAGGCGAAAAAGAGAAGGCTACTTACCATTTAAATCATCCTCGTTCTGGTGAATTAGTAGTTATTGCTGCTCCTAACTCTTGGTTCACATACTATTACTGGTTGGACGACACCAAAGCACCAGATTTTGCCCGTAATGTAGATATTCACCGCAAGCCTGGTTACGACCCAGCGGAGTTATTTATCGACCCTTCTATTAAGTTTCCTCAGTTGAAGATAGCTGGGATATTGCTTAAGAAGAAACTTGGATTTCGCACTTTGTTAGATGTCATTCCCCTAGAGGCTTCGTTAGTGAAAGGTTCTCATGGGCGACTTCCTAATTCTCCTGACGATGCGCCATTAATTATTACTCATAATACCAATCTGCTGCCAGCTACCCTAGAGGCGACAGACATCCACGATATCATCTTATCCCACTTACAAAAGGGTGTAATCCAAAATGGTCGGTAGAGGAAAGAGTATAATTGTCCAGGCATTTCTACTAATGACAATTTAATCTTTATTAGGGATTAAAACTATGCAGATTTTCGAGGAAATCTTGCACTCGCTGCCATACTTGCTCTAATAAATCAGGAGACTCTGCATCAAACCATTCAATTTGAGGATATGCCTTAAACCAAGTTCGCTGTCGCTTGGCAAATTGGGAAGTGTGCAAAACTGTTAATTGTTTCGCTTCATTCAAAGAAATTTCCCCAGCTAAATATTGCTTCATTTCTCGATATCCCAGCGTATTCAGCAGAGGCAAATCAAAACTGTATTTTTGACACAAGGCTTTTACTTCTGCTTCCCAACCAGCTGCTAACATCTGTTCTGTGCGCTGTTCAATGCGGCGGGTGAGATCAGAGCGATCGCAATCTAACCCAATTTGCAAAATGGGATAATCGGGTGGGTTCTCTCCTTGCTGCTCGGAGATGGCACGACCAGTAACATAATATACTTCTAAAGCGCGTAACGTCCGCACGGGATCGTTGGGATGAATTTTCTTTGCCGCAGCGGGATCGACTTGTTGCACAAAGGCGTAAAGTTGAGTTTGGCCAAAAGAGGAAAGTTGCGATCGCAATTCCTTCTGCGGTGCCACTCTGGGAATCTTTAACCCCTTAACCACAGAATTGATGTAAAGTCCAGTACCTCCAACCATTACTAAAGGAGCAGGTACACAAGCAATCAAAGCTTGCGCCTGTTGTTGGTAATCTGCCACAGTTAAGGTTTCCGTGGGATCGCAGATATCAATTAAGTAGTGCTGCACCAACTTTTTATCCGTCTCGCTTGGCTTAGCTGTCCCGATATCAAATTCGCGGTACACTTGACGCGAATCAGCACTGAGAATCGCCGAACCCAGCCGCTGCGCCAAAGCCAAACCTAGCCCAGACTTACCCGTTGCCGTCGCACCACAGATTACGATGAGCATCTAACTCCTCGCCTCCTAACTTTACCCTGTTATTCATGGGTATATCCCCTAGACAAATCGCTCTTTATATTGACCCACAGCCGCTTTGAAAGCTTTTATGTTACAATTTTGGAGTGTTTTTCCCTTTTTGGAGTCCCGGTAGGGTTCCAAGCCATTATTGGAGAATCCTTTTCATGACGAGCAGTTACAGTGCCGATCAGATTCAAGTTCTGGAAGGTTTAGAACCAGTCCGGAAACGACCGGGGATGTACATCGGTTCCACTGGACCCCGTGGACTTCACCATCTAGTTTACGAGGTAGTGGACAACTCGGTTGATGAGGCTCTGGCTGGCTACTGCACTCATATTGAGATAGACATCAACGCCGATGGTTCTGTCACAGTCACAGACGACGGCCGAGGCATTCCCACAGATACTCATCCTACCACTGGCAAATCAGCCTTAGAAACGGTGATGACGGTGCTGCACGCCGGAGGTAAGTTTGGTGGTGGCGGCTACAAGGTTTCTGGTGGTTTGCATGGTGTCGGTATTTCAGTAGTGAATGCCTTGTCCGAGTGGGTAGACGTGACCGTTTGGCGCGAGAAGCGGGAGCATACCATGCGCTTTGAGCGCGGTATTCCTGTCACAGAACTAAAAGCCAAGCCAATTAAAGAAGCCAAAACAGGCACCTCGATTAGTTTCAAGCCAGATTTGCAGATTTTTGTGACTACTGGCATTGAGTTTGATTACACCACCTTGGCGAGTCGTCTGCGGGAGCTTGCTTACTTAAATGCGGGTGTCAAAATCACGTTTACTGACAACCGCCTGGAATTGGTTAAGAGTGGAGAGCCAAGAGTAGAAACCTACTGTTACGAGGGAGGTATTAAAGAGTATATCGCCTATATGAATGGCGATAAGCAGGCTCTCCACGAAGAAATTATCTATGTATCCGGCGAACGCAACAATGTGCAGGTAGAGGTGGCGTTGCAGTGGTGCGTTGATGCTTATACAGACACTCTGCTGGGGTTTGCAAATAATATTCGCACAGTTGACGGCGGTACTCACCTGGAAGGGTTGAAGGCGGTGTTGACGCGGACATTGAATGCGATCGCTCGCAAACGCAACAAAATCAAAGAAAATGAAGCTAACCTCGGCGGAGAGAATGTCCGCGAAGGTTTAACTGGCGTTATCTCCGTCAAAGTCCCTGATCCGGAATTTGAAGGACAAACTAAAACCAAACTCGGTAACACCGAAGTTCGGGGAATCGTTGATTCCCTGGTAGGCGAAGTTCTCACAGAATATTTAGAGTTTCGCCCAAACGTTGCCGATGCAATTCTGGAAAAAGCAATTCAAGCTTTCAAAGCCGCAGAAGCAGCACGTCACGCACGGGAATTAGTGCGCCGCAAATCGGTTTTGGAATCTTCTCCTTTACCGGGTAAATTAGCCGATTGCAGTACGCGAGATCCCTCAGAATCTGAAATTTACATCGTGGAAGGCGACTCAGCCGGAGGAAGCGCCAAGCAAGGACGCGATAGACGCAACCAAGCTATCCTCCCATTGCGCGGTAAAATTCTCAACATTGAGAAAACTGACGATGCCAAAATCTACAAAAACACCGAAATCCAGGCGCTAATCACCGCACTGGGATTGGGTGTCAAGGGTGAGGAGTTCGATGCTTCTCAGCTGCGCTATCACTGCATCGTGATAATGACTGACGCTGACGTAGATGGGGCGCACATTCGGACGCTGTTGTTAACGTTCTTCTATCGTTATCAACGGGCGCTGATTGAGCAGGGTTACATCTATATCGCTTGTCCTCCACTATATAAGGTAGAACGGGGACGCAATCATTACTATTGCTATAGCGATCGCGAACTCAACAACCTGGTACAAAACGATTTCCCCGCCAATGCTAATTACACCATCCAGCGATTCAAAGGCTTGGGTGAAATGATGCCGCAACAGTTGTGGGATACTACCATGAACCCGGAAACTCGCACCCTCAAACGGGTAGAAATTGAAGACGCTGCTGAAGCCGATCGCATCTTTACCGTCTTAATGGGCGATCGCGTCGCACCCCGCCGCGAATTCATCGAAACCTACGGTTCTCGCCTTAACCTCGCCGATCTAGATATCTAGATTACCTGAGTTGTAGAGCGCCATCAAATCCTCACCGCCTGTAGCCATCAGGCGGTGAATTTTTCTCTTGTTGCGATTTACACAGTTGTCGGTTCAACCCGTGTGATGCAAGCGTTACCTAACAAATCCTTAAGAAGGTTGGATTTGGTTCCAATAAACCAACCTACGCTCCTTTATCCTGTACTAAAACAATATCAAAAAAATAAAATATACTATTTTATGTGCTACTTATAAATATTGAACTCCCAAAAGTAACGAAAAAAACCTTAAAATATTCCCAAAAAATTATTAAGGAATTGCCAAAACATAATGATTTACTTTAACGTTCCAGTTAAGAGCTTGTTTGTTGCATCCAGCGTGCTGATAGCAATTGGCAGCACTCTAGCTATATCGGTAAGTACCCAAGCAACAATTCCCACCATCATTGCTCAAACTAAACCCGCACCACAAACAGACGCTGCTAAACAGCAGCTTTTGGGGCAATGGCAAACTAAAGATCCAGAATCGGGAGATTTGGTTACATTTATTTTTGCACCGGAAGGAAAATTATTTATTTTATTTCCCGCACCCGAAGGCGCACCCGAAAGCCCTCCTGTTGCTTTAGGGATTAAGTATCAAATTAATTCCACCGCGAAACCAGGACAAATTGACCTAGTTTTTACCGAAGAAGAAAGCATTAAAAGCATCTTTGAGTTTACCGATAAAAATCAGCTGCGTGTAGAGTTAGAAGGTCGCAAAGCTGGACAATCTAGGCCTACTGCTTTTAGTTCTGAGGCAACAGTTTTCGAGAAGGTTTCTCAGACAACAACATTGCCCGCCAACACTCAAGTAATTGACCTAGAAACTGAAAAGAAAAATGCAGCTGATAATCAACTTCCCAGACCGCAAAGCGAAGCCAAGCTGTATATCGGGATGATGAACAAAGCGCAGCAGGTTTATTATCGAGAACAAGGTAAATTTGCAACAGAATTTGAAGAGACAGGACTGGGAACTGAGCCAGGAAGCGCGTATTATACTTATCGGCTGGCATCACCAGGTAATGAGAAAGAAAGCGTGATGATAACCGCCCAAGCCAAGGATTCTAAACTTCCTAGCTACACAGGGGTTGTGTTCGTCACAAAAAGTAACGGTAAAGCCACTACAATTGCAACTATTTGCGAGACAATTAAACCCTCAACTTCGCCTCCGGCTATGCCCACTGCTCCCAGCAGTGGTTCATCAGAAATAAAATGCCCTGATGGTTCACGTCCCATACAGTAAATGCTTTTGAGGAACTTTCTTCAGGTCGCGCCAGACAGGTTTATAGACCATTGGCGATCGCGATCGCATCTTTGATTACAGAAACATTGAGAACTATTTCCCCAAGATGGAATGAATTGTTAAGATGCAGTTAATTTTCAAACCTTGAGTACCATGAGTGACACCGTTCTAGACGTTCGCAACCTGCAAGTTCAATTTGCAACTGACGAAAAGCTAATTTTGGCAGTTGATGGTATTTCCTTCAAACTGGAGGGCGGGCAAACACTGGGAATTGTAGGAGAGTCGGGGTCGGGAAAATCGGTGACTTCCCTCGCAGTTATGGGTCTGGTGCCAAGTCCAGGGAAGATAAAAGGCGGCGAAATTTGGTTTAAATCACAAGCGAGTAGCAAAGAAAAAGTTAATCTGCTAAATCTGACACCCGAAGAACTGCGTTCCTATCGCGGTGGTCAGATTTCCATGATTTTTCAGGAACCGATGAGTTCCTTAAACCCAGTTTTTACCTGCGGGTATCAGCTAGTCGAGGCAATACGTCAGCATCAAGATGTTTCAGAAAAAGAGGCAAAAAGACAAGCGATCGCGCACCTGCAAGAAGTTAAGTTACTCCCCAGCGATGAGGAGTTGAGAAAACGCTATTTAGAAGCAAATGAAGCGTTAAGCGAAGCGGAAGTTAATCGCCACATCAATCAGCAAAAACTGGCAATATTGGATCGCTATCCCCACGAACTCTCCGGCGGTCAATTGCAGCGGATCATGATTGCAATGGCGATTTCCTGTAACCCAGCAATACTAATTGCTGACGAACCGACAACAGCCCTAGATGTGACAGTACAGGCAACAATTCTGGACTTGCTGCGAGAATTGCGCGATGCCCGTGGAATGTCGATGATGTTTATCGCCCACGATTTGGGCGTAATTGCGGAAATTGCCGACACTGTAGCCGTGATGTATCAGGGAAAAATTGTTGAGTACGGAACAGTGGAGCAGATTTTTTCCAATCCCCAACATCCTTATACCAAAGGTTTGTTAGCTTGTCGCCCCAGCCTGAATCGCCGCGTGCAATATCTCCCCACCGTCTCTGATTTCATGGAAGTTGTGACTACCCCCAGCGGCGAAATCGAGATTCGGGAAAAACCAGTTAATAGGGAAATAGTTGATAGCAACGAACCATTAACAACAACTGCTCAAGGTTCTCCTTTAATCGTTAATAGGAATGACCCATCAACAATAGTAGGTCAAAGTTCATCTTTCATAGTGAACCGAAATGAACCATCAACAACAAACTCCCAACAATCAATCAGAATGGGTCATGCTTCATCGTTCATAGTTAATAACGATGAACCACCAACGGAAAACCCAATTTTACAAGTCCGCGACTTGCAAGTAGGTTTTCCCATAAAAGGGATGTTTGGTCAAACCCAACGCTATATGATGGCGGTGAATAATGTCTCCTTTGATGTTTTTCCCGGTGAAACGCTGGGATTGGTAGGAGAATCCGGTTGCGGCAAAAGTACCTTAGCACGTACCTTACTACGCTTGATTGAACCAATGAGCGGTCAGGTGATATTTGAAAATCAAGACATCACCAAACTCGCGGGAAAGTATCTGCGGCTATTGCGGCGAGAAATGCAAATTATCTTCCAGAACCCATATAGCTCCCTCGATCCGCGCATGAAAATCGGGGAAGCTGTGATAGAGCCGCTACGGATTCATGGCTATGCGAAGACAAAAAAAGAATGCCGCGATCGCGCAACCTATCTGTTAGAGCGCGTAGGCTTGAATCCTATCTTGATGAACCGCTACCCTCACGAGTTTTCTGGCGGACAACGCCAGCGGGTGTGCATTGCTCGTGCTTTGGCACTAAATCCTAAGTTCATCATTTGCGACGAATCTGTATCAGCGCTAGACGTATCTGTACAAGCGCAAGTGCTGAATTTGCTTAAAGAATTACAGAGCGAATTTGGGCTAACTTATATTTTCATTTCTCACGACTTGAGCGTGGTGAAATTTATGAGCGATCGCATTATGGTAATGAACAAAGGCAAAATTGAAGAAATTGGTTCTTCTGAAAGCCTCTACCTCGAACCGAAACAGGAATACACCCGCCAGTTAATTGCCGCCATTCCCACAGGCAGCTTAGAACAAATTCAGCAGCGTCAGCAACAGCGAACCAAAGTATCAGCCGTCAGCGAGAAATAACCCCTCTCCAACCCTCCGCGTTAACAGAGCTACACTGTATACACAAATGGTTTTGGTTAGCAATTAGAGCTTTCGATACCCCCTGACCCCCCTTGAAAAGGGGAGGGAATCAGAGTCAAAGTCCCCCTTTTTAAGGGGGATTTAGCAGGTACAACCCCAAACTCTAGACCCAAGACCTCTGTATACACGGTAGCCGCAAACGGGGGTGGCGTTTTTTCCCCTACGACTTAATCAAATGCTGCTCAAACTTGCGATAGTTAGAAATCAACCTGGCACGCTCAAAAGGCGGGTAAAAAAGCATTGTTCCCAAAGGTAAACCAACTGCCAAAACAGCCAACATCACAAAAGGATTTAACAAGCCTATTTGCAACCCAATTCCTAAACTCATACCTAAGGCAGTTGCTAATAGCGAAACTCCCACAGCCTGACTGGTACTGAATCCTCTTTTTAAGCAAATTGCTGCCAAACTTGCAGCTCCCAAACCAGTTATAAACATACCCAAATCTACCGCGCCAAACCCAGTAACAGTCTTAGAAGCCCCCCTAAACTGTTCGCCAAAACCAGTGACAAACAAAGCCACAATTCCAGTCACAAACAAAGCCACAACTGCATCAAGAGCCGCAAACTTAATTTTATTCTTGGCAAGAAGTTTAGATGCAACAGCAGCCGCCGCCGTCGCCGCAACCGCAGCCGCAACCCCAAACACAGCGACAAACAAAGTAACAAACGCCGCCATTACCACACCCATAGAACCACTATCAGCGACAACTCCACTCCAAGCTTCCGCCTCCACCCAAGCCCCTGCTAAAGCAAGCGCAACCAGCGAGGCTATAAAAATATAAGGGAGTTTTTTTGTAGCAATAGGAATCGGTGCGGTCTGAACTTTAACAGTTACAGTGTGAGTTTCTGGCAAAGAATTAGTGTGTAATAAAACCTGTCGCTCATAAGTTTTATTCGCCATCAATCTGCTGGTGTTAACCTTGATTTTGCAATTAGATTGATTGCTCTCAAACTTGTCTAAATCAAAAGAAATCCAACTGTGTTCCTCTGGGGTATGCGGTGGGTCGCTTTCGTGTGGTGCAACTTCCCAATTACCCTCAAGTACCGTATCGGGAATCGAGTTAGTTATCGCGATACTTTGAGTTACCCTTTCACCTAATTTTTTTGCCTTGAATTCCAAACCCGATTGACTCAGCTTAACTTCTGGTACACGCATCACGTAAATAGGGTTCAGCGCTTCCAAGGCAGCAGCAGCATTAGAATAGCGGTCTTTTGGTTTAATTTCCACCATCTTTTGCAGCCACTCAATCCACCGCAAGCTAAGTTTAGGAACAAGATGCTTAAAATTGATGCGATAATCTTCATCAATTAACTCACCAATTGCTGTAGATTTTATTCCAGTCAGCAAGCAAATCAGCGTTGCTCCCAAACTGTATAAATCTGAAGCTTCGGTAAGATGGCGATGAAATAATTGCTCTGGCGCCATGAAACCTAAAGTTCCTTTTGCCACGCTACTCATCGTCACTTCACCATCACCAATTCTAGCTAAACCAAAATCCACCAGAAACACATTAATTTTCTCATCGACTAAGATATTTTCTGGTTTAATATCCCGATGGATAACAGTGGGAATGCGATTTTGCAGGTAAACCAGAATTTCTAATAGAGAAACAGCAATCTTTTTAATTTCATCCGGGTCAAAACTGCGTGGTACTGCTAATGATGGTGCCTTTTTATACTCTTGCACCATGCAAAAGCCATTTGGCGTTTGGAAAGAATCGAGGTAACGGGGAATGCTGGGGTGTTTTAGCCCTTGTAGCACTTGAATTTCACGCTGATAATTGTCGTATTCTGACCAACTGGCATCTGTTTGGGCGAATTGAAAATGCTTAATAACTACGGGTTGACGGGTTTTCAGATTTGCAGCCAGATAAGTTACTCGACCTCCGGCGCGGTTTTGTCCCAATTGTCGGACTACCTGATAACCGTGGCTAGACAAGTTTGGGAAGTTACTCATGTGTGTGAGAACGAACGCTCATTTCAACTATTTTATGCAACCGCTACGGGTTGCATCATTCAGCAAACAAGGGACAAATGATCAAAGTTGCCCCTTCTGATCCTAGTTCACAAGTCCCGCAATCGGAATGCCAATTTTTGATGTGATTCACACGAGCGAAGTAGGTAAACTATACCTAGTTGAGAAGTGGCTCATTAGAGGCTTGTAATTGTTACACAGCGATCGCGTTTGAAACCCAGTATCTCCAAAGAAGTTAACAATTCTGGCCGTTTGGCAGAACCTATCGACATTATTCAGCTAAAACAGTAATATTCTCCTTCACCACTTTTTGCCCATCTAGGGAGAACACAAAAGTCAAATCACCTGGCTTGTCAACATTTTTATCAAAATCATAAAAACACCCCGTACTCAAACTATTTCCAACGGCAGTGAGAGTCGATTGAGCGGCATAAACCATGCGTCCCGTACTACTAAAAACTTGACATAAACAATCGTATTCTTTATCAATTAATTTAAAGTTGACATAAAAATAAACACGCTTATTATTTTTCAAGATTGAAATATCCTTATTTAATAGTTTATATTTATCATCGAAAGCATGGCTAAACTTTGCCCAATAATCAACTGCTAAAGTCGATTGAACTGTCTTGCTTTCTGGTGCGTTTAATTTAAAGCTTGGTGCCATCATCAAAGCAAAAGCCCCCAAACCAACTAAGCTAAGGCTGGAAAGTGCAACAGCCTTAATTTCCAAGTTCCGTCGCTTATAATTGCGATTAACATCAATTGGCTTTAATGCTGCTTTGGCTGCGGCTGCGTTAGGGTAGCGTTCTTTAAAATTGGGTGCCACCATTTTTTGCAGCCACTCCAGAAATTGCTGATTTATCTGAGGCAACAAATGTTTAAAATTAATCTGGTAAGACGCATCGATCAAGTTGCCAATTTTCGCTGATGGAGTGTTAGTAAGTAAACAAATCAATGTTGCACCTAAACTATACAGATCGGATGCTTCTGTCAGCTGACGATTAAACATTTGTTCTGGTGGCATAAATCCCAAAGTGCCTTTAACAACACTACTCACAGCAAGTTCGCCGCCACCGATACGAGCAAAGCCAAAATCCACTAGGTAAACCTTAATTTCCTCGTCCATTCCTACTAAGATATTTTCAGGTTTAATGTCCCGGTGGATAACGGGAGGCGTTTGATTTTGCAGATAAATTAAAATATCTAATAGTGAGAGAGCAATTTGCTTTATTTCGTCAATTGTCCAGCAACGAGGTGAGGCTAAAGAAGGTGCGGGTTTGTATTCCTGCACCATGCAGAAACCACTGGGAGTTTGGAAGGAATCGAGATACTGCGGGAGACCAGGAGAGGAGAGGCTTCGCAACACTTGAATTTCTTGCTGATAAGCCTCAAAATCTGCCCAATTTGCCCCTGATTGGGCAAACTGAAATTGTTTAATTACAACCTGCACCTCCTCTTGGTAAGGCGGGGTACTTCTTGCCACATAGGTGACGCGACCACCAGCACGATTGTGTCCTAGTTCGCTTTCAATTTTGTAACCGTGGGGAGAAAAATCTGGGAACTTGTTCATAATGGTATGAGAGCGATTTTATATAACTATGTTGCTCGAAAAACTTGAAAAAGGGAAGCGATCGCTTTCGACCAACTCCACCGGAACAAAGCCAAAGCCTTCATCTTCTCCTTACATAGGGGGAAACTTAAAACTGTGCCCCTACTCTACTTTGATTAACCCGACTGGGGGATGAGTATCCGGATATATTTTTTGTACATTAATAGTAACTTTAAAAAGGATTTTCATCATGCGTCGCGTCTTCAGTACTCTTTCCTTATTAGCACTTCTGCAATATTTTCCCGCAACTGTGAATGCTCAACAAACACAACCATCAGAACTACCATCTGACCCAGTTGAGCGAGTTATTGCTGCCAAATTGATGAGTAACTATCCAGATGGCAATTTTTATGCTGAACAAATTATCAGCCGTGCCGAACTTGCTTCAATTTTAGTGAAAACCTTTAACCTTGATAAACGCGAAGGTGCCGATAAACCAGGAGTTGTTGAAGTTCAAGATGTCCCGCCTTCACACTGGGCATATAAAGATATCCAGACAGTTTTAAAAACTGGCATTATGAAAGGCTATCGGAAAAATATGTTTTTCCCAAATCAAAAAATTAATCGTGCCGAAGCCTTTTCTATACTTGCCCAAGCTCACGGTGTATTTCAGTTTAATGACGAAACTGTGCAAACAATTATTGCCCAATATCCAGATGCAGGAAGTATACCTGATTGGGCTAAAAAATCAATGGCAACTGCACTTTATGAGCGGTTTATAAACACTGATGAACAAGGCAATATTTACCCTTTAAATCCTATGAGTCGTGGTGATATGGCTTATGCTTTGAGTCAATTTTTAGAACGACAACAGATAACAGCCCCTTTGTTGCCTGAAGATTCGCCTTTCCCTGGTAGTTCGCGAGACCGATAGTTCTGGTACTTTTGTTTCTTCCAAAAAACCATTTTCTCTCTTGAAAAGAGGTTTTTGCTTTCCGCCAGCAGCAGGTCGCCTGTTAAACTTTATTAAGTCTGCGCGATCGCTCTTTTATGAACGCCACCCCAAACCATCGAGATATGCGGCGAGAATTTTCCAGCCGCGACGAATTGCTCGCCTACCTGGGCGAACAATTCCCCACCGCTGCCGAACGCGATCGCCATATCAGCACGATTCCCGGAGGACGTAAAGCCGCCGAAGCCGCACTGAGCAAAGTAGATCCTCCCAGTTACGCCAAAACCCGCAACTTCTTCACCGGGGCAGTCACCCGCCTTTCACCCTATCTCCGCTACGGTGTCTTGAGCTTAGCAGAAGTGCGGGACACCATCCTGGGCAAAGTACACCGCGATGACGCCGAAAAACTCATCAACGAACTCGGCTGGCGCGACTATTGGCAGCGACTCTATGCCAAACTGGGAAACGACATCTGGAAAGACCAGGAGCCATACAAGACAGGCTACACAGCCCAAGATTATGCCGAAAAGTTACCGGAAGATGTTGACAAAGGTAGCACAGGTATGGTCTGTATTGACAGTTTTAGCCGCGATTTGCACTCCTCCGGCTACCTGCACAACCACGGCAGAATGTGGTTAGCAGCATACCTTGTCCACTGGCGGCGCATCCGTTGGCAAACCGGGGCAAAATGGTTTCTGCAACACTTGCTAGATGGCGATCCTGCGAGCAACAATTTATCATGGCAATGGGTTGCCAGCACCTTCAGCCACAAGGCTTATTTCTTCAACCGGGAGAATTTAGAACGCTACACAGAGGGCGTTTATTGTCGTCAATGTCCACTTTACGGTCATTGCGATTTTGAGGGCAGTTATGAAGAATTAGAGAAGCGACTGTTTCCCAAAGCTGAAGGTAGCGATCGCAGTGGCGGTAGCCGAAGTTTTCAGCACGGGAAGAAGCGTCGTTAGCACGTTTTGAGTTTTGAACTAATGAAACAGCCGATAATTTGGGTGCATGGAGACTGTTTAAGCCCCGCTAATCCTGCATTGCAAGCATACCCTGAAAGCCCTGCAATATGGGTTTGGGATGATGCTTTGATCGAACAGTGGCAGCTGAGTCTCAAGCGGATTACTTTTATTTATGAATGTTTGCTAGAACTGCCAGTAACGATTCGACGGGGTGATGTCGCTGCTGAAGTTATCGCTTTTGCCAAGGAACACAATGCTGATGGGGTTGTTACAGCAGAAAGTCCTAGCCCGCGGTTTGACCACATTTGCGACAAAATTGAGGAATCGCTGGTTATCGAAGTGTTACCTGTTGAGCCATTTGTGAAATACGACGGATATATTGACCTTAAACGCTTTTCTCGCTACTGGCGCGTTGCCGAACGTTATGTTTTTGATTAGCACTGGGAGACTATTGTGAAGAATACAAGTATTAGAAATTTGATAGCGATCGCTCTTTTTTCCTCAACTAGCACTGCGGCTTATTCGCGTCCAGCGCCGAATATACAATCGGTGCCAATGCAGCAACAAGTTGGGGAAGTGGTGTCGCATTTAGTGGGAGTAATGGATACTTCTGCACAAGCGCAAGCCAATCCCAAAGCCCCAAATGTGAGAATGACTACCTGCAAAGTCAGCGTAGAAAATACTAAAAAAAATCCCAAGGTAGTTTTCCTCTATCAAGAACAAGCGATGTCCCAGAATCTTGCCAAACCCTATCGGCAGAGATTCCTGAAAATTGCCTCCAGTGCTGATAATCAAAGCGTAGAATCGCAATCATTTAAGCCACCAACACCAGAAGCTTTGATTGGTCTATGTAGCAAACCAGAAGCAAAACGTGTCGTCAAATTAAACGATATTGGTGCTGCTAAATGCAGCGTATTTTTAAAACCTGACGGGGAAAATTACATTGGCGAGACACCGGAGGCAGGTTGTCCCAGCGACTACAAAGGCGCAGTGAAAGTAACAAACCGGATTGTCTTGCATTCTACTGGAATGGACACATTAGATCGGGCTTTTGATGCCGCAGGGAATCAAGTTTGGGGGTCAAAAGGTGAACCTTATCAGTTTCGGTGGGTTAACCCAAGCGCGAGTCGGTGAAACAGTGCTAAGTAGAGGGGGAACAACCTAACTCCAATCCCCTTCCCTACGTTAGCCTTAGCGCGGGAAGGGGGTAATTTTCTTCGCCTTGTAAAGGAGAGGTTCTATAGCAGTTCTCGATCATGTGCAATACATCTATAGAGGCATAGCAATGCCATGCCAAAACCCAAGCGGATGTAGCTCAAATGTGAAAACCCTGATAGATTCCACCCAACAGTCACAATTATTTTTGCAGGGTGAAAAATGTTTTGAAATGCCCTGTCATATTATCCATAACATCCATAAAGTTGCCTCTGTATTAGATTTAATATTGTGTAATATTTTTACAAGTATAACTTTTGCTTTATTTCATTTTATGCTAAGCAAGATTTTTCAAATTCTCGCATTTTGCTTTCAATATTCTGACGTACTCAATATAGCCGTCTCTTATTTGGAATCAAATATTTCCTGCAAAAGCTTACTTAACTCAGAAAGGGAATTGGGATCGTGTTCAATCAACCATTCTGTAAGTTTTGGAGAATGCGTTGTTTTTAAAAATTCTAATCGGGTATCACAGAGTTCAGCAAATAAGTTCTTAAGAAGGTTAGCCCCATCAACCTTAGAAAACCATTGCTCATCTGGAAGTGTATCCCCGCTAAAACCTTTCGGTAAACAAAGCCCTTCCTGCTTCTTTTTGTCAAGCCATTCCTGAACCTCTATGCTAGTAAGAGGTTCTTTCCTGAATTTATCATATTGATTACCGCTGCTATTGCCTCTGCGTGAAGCAGATAATTTTCGTACATACGCCTTGGCAAAAATTTCACTGGATTCTGGCTTCTCTTGGCTAAATCCTCCATATCTTTTTCCGGTTTACCCTCACTGTCAAGCACAAAACCAATTGCGGGAGGCGATAAGCTTTTTCCACCACTCAGCTTATCGTAGATATCAAATATGATGCGAGCGCGTTTTCCTTCTAAATCACCAGTATTCTTAAGGGCGAGAATTTGGGTACCTCTAAGGGGCATTCTTGCAACTTTTTGTAGTATCATTGGAAAGCATTTCTCTTCAGTTGGGCCTTCTACCCATAAAATATTGTCTGCTCCAAAAACGTCGGATAGCCTAACTCCAACTTCATCCAAAAGAGAGCGCTGTTCTTCGACATCTTCTGAGTTCATCACCGATGCTTCTGTTTCGCAATCAATATACCGAAGCTTTACAATAGTAGAGGGATTTGCAGCAGTGATAATCATTGGTGAATGAGTTGAAATGAAATATTGATGAGCAGGAAATTCTTTAATAATTTCTATAAGCTTTTTAGCTGCTCCTGGATGTAGAAATGACTGTGGTTCATCAATAATGATGGTTCGCGGTTCTTGCGACGACGTAAGTACGACATATAGAATAGCTAATACCTGACCAATTCCAGTTCCACATGATGAAAGCGGAAAAGCTAAATCTTCTCTTTCTGTATTATGATCTATATGCCAGACCATAATTTCTAGTTGATTAGCTTGCTTGGGTTCAATACTAATTCTTTTAATATCGGGAAAAATTAGCGATACAAGCTGATTGAACCTTTCCCAACGTGCTGGATTTGTGGATAAAAGAACATTAAGAACTTCGGCAAGGTTAGATGCGTTTGGTTGTAGCTTTGCTTCTTTACCAAAGTAGCCGAGACCAACATTTAAACGCTCTGCATAAAATCGGTATATACGGCTTGTAAATAGATTGAATAATTTGACTCCGGTATGTTTTCCTATTTCACAATAGCTTTGTCCATATGAGCCGAAACTATCATCTTTAGTTGGTTTAATATTAATCAATGAATACCTGCCTTCATTGTTTGGATGTTTTGGCTGATAACCAAAATTTATATCATTGAGGGGGTTGTCTACATGGCTAATGCTAGCGTTTATTGAAGGTATTAATAAACTCACTTCCACAGGGTTTGGTTCAAATAACCATTGCTGAAACCTATTCCTTGTTGCATCAAGACTTAAATTTTCATCACTTGCTTTAGGAATTGATAGAGGAAGCAAGTGGTTATCAATAATAGAGCGAAATTCTAGTTTTTCAATTTTCAATCTAACTTGAACTGTTGAGACATAGTTTATTTGTGAAAATGGGGTAGGTAATGTTTTTATACTGCGGTGTGGTACGTCAACAAAATTTAAGGCTAGGGCTTCTAGTAGCGCTGTTTTACCTGAATTATTTTGTCCAACAATAATGTTAATGCCTGGTAAAAATTCTAGGGGTTCTGATTTTACAAAAGATTTGTAGTTAAAAATTTGAACTTCTGAAAGATACATTTAAGGTTTTGTGTGAATTATAGTTAGCTATACCTTGAAATTAGGCTAAAGGTACTCCAAAATTTACTCAAGTAGCAATCTGCTCTAAGGAAACACTTATCTTAAGCAACTTAGAAGGCACTGAATTCCATCAATTTTGCAGCTTGCGTTCATCTAAGTAATTTCTTTAGTGGACACCTTTTTTGGTTCAAAATTTTAGAATGCGATCGCTGCTGAGTTCAACGCCCATTGTCCTGGCAACAGCAATGCACACTTTCTGACTTCGAGATTAAGCGGCAGCGGAGAGGTCAGCTACTACTGTTACCCGTCTTTTGAGTACAGAACGCAGCAGTCTGTTGACGCAACCTCTTTCTTCTTCATCCAAGGACTCATCCAGCGCGGCTGCCATCAGTCCATAACGGTCAGCCAGTGTCACAATACCAGTTTCGCTGACAGAGGCGAGGATTTCAGAGATAACACCGGGGAGCAGTTGGATTTGGGGAAGCATGATTGTTGGGCGTCAACTCTATGATATTTAATATCTCACCCCTTTCCATCCCGCCGAGCGATCGCTTCGATGAGTAACGTGTGAAAATTCTCAGCCTTTCGAGCGATCTGAATTACATAGGCACTCAAGGCACAAGCGGCTTAATCGCGATCGCATCCCTCAACTAACTACGCGATCGCTCTCTCAAATCCCTCTAACACTCGCTTCTGCGTTTTTCCTTCTGGGGCTGAAAACTAAACCTTTAGATGATTGGGTTTCTGGAATTTTTCGCTCAAGGTGAGCGGGTGAAGGCTTAGAGAGTTTGGTAGGATGCCCATTTGTCACCATACGGCGGTGAACTTCTCCCCAGTCAGGGAGGTTGCTATCTTCCTGTTGCCAGTGAACAACAGAAGCTTCATCACACCAGTCCTGAAGACGGGGCATAACATTTTTGTGAGCGCCTGAGTTGCGGTAAAACTTCATTGCTGCCTGTTCCTCCCAAGCAGTCAGCGTCCAAAATGTTCCGTTAGAGTCTCGCAGAAGTTGACCCTTTAAAAACCCAGGTGTATTGACGATCTGCCATGTAGACAGCACATTGTTCCACAAAAATGCTGGTAAATATAGAGGCGATCGCACGCGCAAGCGGGTAGCTGAAATAAACACCATTAGATGTTTCTCCTTTGTCTAATAGATTGAAAACTTATGCAGCTAGCTGTGCTTTTAGCACTCCAAAATCCGCCGCTGTTCTTCTGCCTGAGTGCGTGAGACGGTTGGCATGGGAATACCTCCACGTTCTAGTTGCACTATACTCAACTAATTGAGTAATTACCTTTAATTTATACTCAATTAGTTGTATATGTCAATAAGTTAGTTTTTATGGCTCTAGCTCACGCACTGTTAGCATCTCTGATTAAGCAATCTTGTAGCGGCTACGATCTATCCAAGCAGTTCAATAGTTCTGTGGGCTTTTTCTGGAAGGCAAGCCAGCAGCAGATTTATCGGGAGTTGTCCAAGCTGGAAACTGAGGGTTGGGTGAGTGCCGAGATTGTTTGCCAACAAGGTCGTCCAGATAAAAAGCTGTACCAGGTGACAGAACTTGGGCAAAAGCAGTTGACAGAGTGGATTGCCCAACCATGCGAACTTAGCCCGATTAGAGATGATTTATTGGTCAAAATATTTGCGGGATCTGTGGTTGAGCCTCAGCTGATAGTGGAAGAGTTAGAGCATCACCGCGAACTACACCAGCAAAGATTGGCTGTTTACCGAGATTTAGAGCAGCGATACTTTAACAATGGTCAAGACTTGTCACCAGAAGCCAAATTTCGCTACATAACGCTCAAAAGAGGTATTAGCGACGAGACGAGTTGGTTGACATGGTGTGAGGAAGCGATCGCCCTTTGCTCAAGTTCGGGTAGTCCTAAAGATGTAAGGATAGGAGAAATACAGTTCCATCAGAAGCTCTATGTCTGATTCCCAACCAACTTGCCCCGTTTGTCAGTCAACTCACGTCGTCAAAAACGGCAAAATCCATAACGGTAAACAGAACTTTAGATGCCGTGAGTGCGGTAGACAGTTTGTGCAAGACCCCCAGAACAAAATCATTGACCAGGCAACCAAAACTTTAATTGATAAATTGCTGTTGGAGAAGATTCCCTTAGCCGGGATTGCCAGAGTCGTTGGTGTTTCAGAACCTTGGCTCCAGAGTTACGTCAATGAAAAATATCAGAACGTGCCCCGACAAGTGCAGGTACCGACAAAAAAAAAGGACGTTTGACGATTCAGTGTGATGAGATGTGGTCATTTGTTGGCAACAAAGGGAACAAGCAGTGGATTTGGCTTGCTTTAGATATCGAAACACGAGAAATTGTCGGGGTGTACATTGGCGACCGCAGCCGTGAGGGGGCACAAGGATTATGGGATGCCTTACCCTCCGTGTATCGGCAATGTGCCGTCTCCTACACCGATTTTTGGTCGGCTTACGATCGGGTGTTTCCCAGCAAACGGCATCAAAGTGTCGGTAAAGAGAGTGGCTCTCACCAGCTTAATTGAGCGGTTTAACTGCACCTTACGCCAGAGAGTATCACGGTTGGTGAGGAAGACGTTATCGTTTTCTAAAAAGTTAGAAAATCATATTGGTGCAATTTGGTACTTTGTTCACCACTACAACTCATCCTTACTTGTTTAGGACTACCCAAGTTCGTAGGCGAAGCGATCGCATCGGGCGGCAATGACTACCCTGGAATTAGAGTTCCCAAATTGTTGATATGAAATCCCGACATTTTTTGTTGCTGTTACTAATACTCACCACAACAGCAGCCTGCGACTCAACACAAGCATCCCTCGACCCCCAGACAACCCAACAAGTTGAACAACCACCTCAAACCACACCCCAGCTAAAACAACAGCCACAACAAGCCGCTCAGACTAAAAACGTGGTGCGAACTCAACCACTCACACCCCAACCAATTCGCATCACCCTCAACAACTTACCCAAACCCTACGCCACCGAAAGCGCCTCCAACTCGCCCAACGTAGTATCAGTACCCCAAAACCCCACCCTGCGCGTCCCAAAAGGCTTTGTAGTCAGCGTCTTCGCCCAGGGCTTAGATGCCCCTCGTTGGCTTACCCTCACCCCCAACGGTGACGTGCTAGTAACCGAAACTCGACAAAATCGCATTCGCCTACTGCGTGACACGAACGGCGATGGCGTTGCAGATGTCAACAAAACCTTCGCCACTGCACAAAACGGGGTAAATATACCCTTTGGCATGACCTTTGCAGGCAACAACTTCTTCCTCGCCAACACAGGCGAAGTCCGGCGATATCGCTACAACCCAGGACAACAGCAACTTAACGGCACAGGTCAAAAAATCGCCACCCTCACCCCAGGCGGCTATAACCAACACTGGACGCGCAACGTAGTAGCTGCACCCGACGGCAAAAAGCTTTACGTGTCAGTTGGTTCCCGTTCTAACGCCGATGAAGAACCACTGCCACGCGCCTCCGTACAGGTGATGAATCTCGACGGTTCCAACCAACAAACCTTCGCCTCCGGCTTACGCAACCCAGTCGGACTTGATTTTCATCCCACCACGGGCGAACTTTACACCACCGTCAACGAACGCGATGGACTAGGCGACGACCTCGTACCAGACTACCTAACCCGCATCCAACAAGGAGAATTTTACGGCTGGCCCTACGCTTACCTGGCACCAAATCGCCTCGACCCGCGTCAGGTGGTCAATGGCAAGAGTAAACGCCCCGACCTGGTAGCGAAAACAAAAACGCCCGATGTTCTCTTCCAAGCACACTCAGCAGCCTTGGGATTGCAGTTTTATGACGGCAAGACTTTCCCAGAAAAATATCGCAACGGTGCATTTGTTGCCTTTCGCGGGTCTTGGAACCGCGACCAAGGCACGGGATACAAAGTTGTCTTCGTCCCCTTCTCTAACGGGCGTCCTCAAAGCTACTATGAAGACTTTCTCACCGGGTTTCTGCTAAACCCAGCCCAAGCAACCACTTGGGGGCGTCCGGTGGGTTTACTCGTACTGCCTGACGGCAGTTTGCTAGTTACGGAGGAAGCAAATGACCGAATTTACCGCATTCAATATCAAGGATGAGGGATGAATGACTATAGCGCCAGAGAAAGCATTTGCTTGGATTGATGGGGCAGTTCATCGCCCTAACTGGTATATTAAGCCCGCTTTCGTGGGTTTAGCTTGCGCGGTTGCAACTTTAGTCGTCGGAGTGTTGGTCAACCCAGCGCCAGCGGCCAATTCTCGACAAGTAGAACGATTACTCGAAACAAACGCCTGTCCCAGATGCGACCTGAAGAATGCCAAGTTGGACAATGCCAAGCTGAAGGGTGCTGACTTGACTGATGCTGACTTGGAAGGGGCAGACTTGAGTAGTGCTGACCTGAGTGGTGCCAAGCTAGAAGGTGCCAAGATGAACGGTGCCAAGCTGGTTATTACCAACTTAGAGAAGGCAAACTTAAGGGAAGCAAAATTGGGGATAATGCGATCGCGTAATGAAGACCGCAAGGACTCTAAGCAGGCTAAGGAATTTCCTGCGGATTTGCGCTACGCCAATTTAAAGGGCGCTGACTTGTATAACGCTGTCTTAACCAAAGCTCAGTTGAGTGGTGCCAAGCTAGAGAATGCGAATCTGAATTTTGCTAATCTGGTTGATGCTGATTTGCTCAAGGCAAATTTAAGTAATGCTAATCTTGCGGTTGCCAATCTAATAAGGGCAAACCTGGCAGAGGCAAAACTGAACATTGCTGACTTGACGGGTGCTAACCTGGCGGCTGCTAACCTGACGGGTGCCGAACTTGATAATGCCAAGCTGGGTAGTGCTAACCTCAGCGAAGCCAAGCTTAATCAGGCATATTTGGGCAATGCTGACCTGAATGGTGCTGTTTTGGCTGAGGCGTATCTTCTTGGCACCTTGTTGCCGAATGCTAACTTGCAGAGTGCCAATCTTACCGATGCTGACTTGAGTGGTGCTAATTTGAGTGGTGCTAGTTTCAATCGCGCTAATCTGACTACGGCTGGGCTGAAAAATGCTAATCTGACAAATGCCAAGTTAGCGATCGCTAATCTAAGTGGTGCTGACTTGAGCGGTGCTAACCTTAATTATGCTTACCTCAGTGAAGCTAATCTGATTAATGCAAACTTGAGTGGCACAAACTTGCGCGAGGCAAATCTGCGTTCTGCTAATTTAACTGGTGCGTCTTTAGTTGGTGCAAATCTAGTTCAGTGCAATCTGATTAGTGCCATTTTGAAGGAAGCTAATCTGAGTTATACCAATTTCAGCACCGCAGATTTGAGCGGGGCTGATTTGGGAGATGCTAATCTAAGTTACGCTAACCTGACTGAAGCAGATTTTCAGGGGGCTAATCTGGCTGAGGCTAATCTCACAGGTGCCAACTGGCAGGAGGCTAAGCTGAAAGGTGTTATCGGCTTGAACAGATATTCGCCTTCCGAAACGGCAGCACCTTGAAAAGGTAAAAGTCAAAAAAAGACTACTACTACTGATTGAAAGCAGCTGTTGCATCAAAAAACATGAAACGAGAAATACTAACTGTAGCTGCGTTGTTGATGTCTTACTATTGGGCGATGCCCGCTAAGGCGGATAATCCAGAACACGTTCAGCGGTTAATGGCGACGAATCAATGTGAATTTTGCGACTTGAGTGGCGCTAGCTTTACAGGGAGTGACCTGAGCAATGCTAAGCTCAAAGGTGCCAATTTAGCTAACGCCAACTTAAGCGGTGTGATTCTGGCAAATACCGACTTCACGGGAGCTAATTTGGCTAATGCTAACTTGAGCAATGCAGTTCTCAATGGTGCTAACATCAGCGGTGCAAATCTACAATTTGCCGATTTGCAAAATGCAAGTCTTTTAGGAGCGATCGCTAGAGAAAAAGCAGAGTTGGCGGGTGCTAACCTCAAGGGTACAATTATGCCTGATGGCAGAATCCACAACTAGGCTCGTTCCCTGACGCGATCGCAACCCAAAATTAGAGCTATATACTATCACTCAACGAAATATGATAGTATCCCTTTTGCTTTAGTGTTGTTAGCAGTCCTCTTCTGCTCTCCCTGAAATTTTCCCCATGCAACTGCGAAATTTCCTGCGCCGGACAAAAATTGTTGCTACGATTGGCCCCGCTACCAGTCGTCCAGAAGTCCTACGCGATTTAATTGAAGCGGGTGCGACTACTTTGCGCCTCAACTTTTCCCACGGCACGCATGAAGACCATCAGCGTAGCATTCGCCTGATTCGCCAGACGGCTTTTGAACTAAATCAGCCAGTCGGCATCTTGCAAGATTTGCAAGGGCCGAAAATTCGTCTGGGACGCTTTGAAAATGGGTCTATTGTTTTAAGGAAAGGCGATCATTTCATTCTAACTAGCAAACCAATCGCAGGCTCCCAGGAAATTAGCTCTGTCACCTACGAACCTCTGGCCGATGAAGTACCCTGCGGTGCCACAATTCTGCTTGATGACGGCAAAGTTGAAATGATCGTGGAAAAGATAGACCGCACTTCACGGGAATTGCATTGTCGCGTCGTCGTAGGGGGAACTCTCTCCAACAACAAAGGTGTGAATTTCCCTGGTGTCTACTTGTCAATTAAGGCACTTACTGACAAAGACCGTAAAGACTTAATGTTTGGTCTTGACCAGGGCGTTGACTGGGTAGCGCTGAGTTTTGTCCGCAACCCCCAGGATGTGCTGGAAATCAAAGAGCTAATTTCCAATGCTGGTAAGCAAGTGCCAGTAATTGTCAAAATTGAAAAGCACGAAGCCATCGAGCAAATGGAGGCGATTCTTTCCCTCTCTGATGGCGTTATGGTGGCTCGCGGTGACTTGGGCGTGGAATTGCCTGCGGAAGATGTCCCGATTTTACAAAAGCGTCTGATTGCCACCTCGAACCAACTGGGCATTCCCGTGATTACGGCGACTCAGATGTTGGACAGCATGGTGAACAATCCCCGCCCAACCAGGGCTGAAGTTTCCGACGTGGCGAATGCCATTCTTGACGGTACCGATGCGGTAATGCTGTCGAATGAGACTGCTGTCGGTAAATACCCCATCGAAGCTGTGCAGACGATGGCAGCAATTGCCGTGCGGATTGAGCAGGAAAAAATCGCCCCGAATGTCAAAGGCACCACCCGCTCTATCACTAATGCTATTAGTCAGGCTGTCGGTCAGATTGCCGAACAGTTGGGGGCGGCGGCGATTATGTCGCTGACGAAAAGTGGCGCTACTGCCAGAAATGTTTCCAAATTCCGACCAGAAAAACCGATTTTGGCAATAACTCCCCATGTGGATGTAGCGCGACAGTTGCAGCTGGTGTGGGGCGTGAAACCCCTACTGGTGCTAGAGTTGCCTTCGGCTGGTCAGACGTTCCATGCGGCAATCAATGTGGCTCTAGAGAAGCAGATGCTGATTGAGGGCGATTTGGTGGTGATGACCGCTGGAACGCTGCAAGGCGTATCTGGCTCCACCGACTTAATTAAGGTTGAGGTGGTGACTTCGGTTCTGGGTAAGGGTATTGGCATCGGACAGGGTGCGGTCAGCGGTCGAGCGCGGGTGGCTCACACTGCCAGGGAAATCGGAAACTTCAATCATGGAGAAATTCTGGTGGTGCCTCGCACTAATGCTGATTTTGTTGATGTAATTCGCAAGGCATCTGGGATTATTACTGAGGATGAAAGTCTGGCTTCTCATGCGGCTGTGATTGGCTTACGCTTGGGTGTTCCGGTAATTGTGGGCGTGAAGAAGGCAACGGAAATCATTCGGGATGGAGCGATTCTGACGCTGGATATGCAACGAGGTTTGATTTACTCCGGTGCGATGGGAGTGAATTCTGCAAATTCGGTGCTGCCAGTTTAAGGGAGATTTACTTCCAACTCCTTCCCTCATAAAGGGGGAAGGGTTGAGAACAATACATCTCGGTTAACGTTGTGATGCAACACATTTGCTGCCCAATCCCCGATAAATTAGGGATTGGGGAGCAAGTCTTAATATTTTTATTTAGATAAGAAATATAGCACATTGCTTATAGAAAGAAATTATAGCGATCGCTTATCCGCAAAGCGTCAAAATTTCTTCATTCTGGCGCTGACATTAAAGCCAAGGCACCAGAGAAAATTTCCTTTTTATTAACCAGTATAGATACTGCCCAACAGCGATTTATGCAATTTTCGACTTGCTCCTTTATCGGATATAACGGCATAGCTGCTAATATTATTAATAATGCCCTTTTTACTTGTTTATTCGAGTTATTCAATAATCGCTAATGAGCCTTGGATATACTTATTTAGCAGTAATTCTTTAAGCGTAAATAGTTTTTCCATAAATATTGATTTGTGAGATTGTAGACCGTCAGATACCCGACTTCTTAAAGAAGTCGGGTATCTTGCCTTCACGAATCATTTAGGAATGCTACATTAGGTTGTTATTATTATATTTGGTAGCGATCGCTGATCCGCTAGGACGTGCCAAGGGTAGCAGCAAAGCTACTCCGAGCTTACCCCCTAAGAGGCATCTAACTTCTACAATAAAGAAGCAATAAGAAAAGCCCTATTTCTTCCTGTGAAGCAAGCCTCAATCAGTTCCGTTCCTAACTTTCAGCCTTACCAGATTGTTTGTTTAGAATATGAAAATTCTCGCCTGTACGCTGAAGTTATTCAAGTTGTGACTTCGCGACAGGTTTGCTGGGTGCGTCCTTTGATGCTTACTGTATTACCAGACAACGATGCCAACCAATTACCAGTGCTGTACAATTTGCGTCAAGGTGCAGATTTAGTATGGCCTGTAAGTTTGTTTCGACCAGCGCTTGATACAGAGGTGATTCCTCTGTTAACCCAGATGGATGCTCCAAATGGGCCAATAACCGACGCAACTGAAGGTCATCGCCAGCTTACTTGCTTTGTCCGCCAGGTTTGGCAAGTGTACAAAAGTGAGTTTCAGGCTTCCTAGCGAATGTGTGCGTCTTTCATTTGTTGAATCGCTTCGCGCATCCGTTCATTTGCTAGTTTCAAGGCAATTCAGAAGAAGCTTCCCAACATCGTAGCCTTTACAGGGGGTACAATGATGCCGCATTTTTCTAGGACAGGGAGATAAATTCTTTCCAGGTATTGTGGATTACTTTTTTCGAGCTTATGAAATACACAACTTCGGTGTTTGAATTTAAGTCTTTGACACCAAAACAGTATTTCATCCATGCAGCAGATGAGCGGTAATCTTTTGTTCGCTGATCTGGTAGAAAATTATGAGTCAATGGATTGTCAATTACTTCGTGCATCGCCTAGACAATACCTGCTGGCGTTGGACGGTCAGGAGTGCCGACGGCCATGTTGATTATGTCCAGCCCTAAGCCGACTATTTCATCCTGCTTGCTGTTAATTTCAGCAAATATATAGGGCAAAATATTCTTTAGGTGTTTAGCAAACTGCATGGAATAGCAACTGAAAAAATGGCGTTATAATGAACCATCAGACAGTTTACCGCCAAGTGGGACAAAAAAGGCGATCGCCCAAATATGAGTATTTTGCCTTTTTAGCAACTTGCCACAAGTTGAATGCGACCTGCATCCATCTCTGACATAAGTAATTCCAGTGCTTCATAATCTACATCAGAGATGTAGCCTAGCCTGGTCAGTTCATAGTTTATTTCACTCTCTATATCTGGAGTCAATTTCTTAATATGGAGAGCTTTTTCTACCAGTTGACGAATAACGAATCTAGTTCTCATAAAAACCTATAGAACTCCGCATATAAAAATTATCAATTATATATCTAGTTGAGAGAGTGATCTAATACTGGATAGCCAAGTGATCCAAATCACTGTTTTTTAAAATTTGAGATTACTTTTAGTTTTTTTACAATTTTATTTATCTTATCTATTTCAGATTTAACATAAAGATTATGGCTTCCTAAGGTAAGCGATCTTGTCTAGCCTTGGGTTTGAACCCTAGCTTGGCTTCGCTAAGTGCAGAAATAAAGAATAATTTAAAAGCTAGTGCATCTACCATAGGTTTGATTTAAGGAGGGGGAATAAGTTAAGAAGATATATGCCTAAATGCAACTAATAGATTAATTAAATTATGTCCGTAGTATTTGACACTGAAAGTTAAAGCTTATTGAAAACTTTAAAAAATAGGGGTCAACTAATGAAGATTTGGCAAAATACCTAGGAAGGAGTAGGCAATTCAAGAATTTAGAGTATATCGTCAAAGCTATCAGACAATTTTTTGATTATTAGCTCAAGCAGGATATACCCTATGCAAAGTACACTGGTCCGCCCAAACATTACGGTTGTTTGCCCCCAAGGTCACGTAAATGCTTCCAACGCGGTAGAGCTTCAAGGTGAACTGACAGCGGCGGTTTCCTCTGAACAGTCCATAGTGTTAGTTGATATGGCTGGAGTGGATCTTTTGGATAGTGCTGGACTCATGGCGTTAGTATCCGCTCACCGTCTAGCTCATAAATTAAATCGGCAGTTTGGACTCTGCTCGGTTTCGCCCTCGATTCGGATGATTTTTGAGCTGGCTCAACTTGACGGTGTATTTGAAATTTTTGAAAATCAGTCAGCATTTGAAGCAGCTCAAAAAGTCTAGGGACTAGGAAATATCGAATTTTGCCCGCTGAGTGTAACTACTTCAAACTAGAAGCTAAACTGCTGACTGCGAATTGGTGCTAGGGTTGAATCTGAGGCACTGGAAGCAGGGGAGAGTTTTGCTGTGGCGATCGCAATCGAAAAGTTACTTACGCCAGACATACAGAAACCTGCTCGTTATCTGGGGAACGAGTTAGGAGCGGTACACAAACCTTGGGACGCAGCGTCGGTGCGCTGGGTTCTGACTTACCCAGAAATTTATGAGGTGGGTGCATCTAACCTTGGGCATATCATTCTCTACAATATTTTGAATGCTCAGCTAGGGCAACTGTGTGATCGCGCTTATTTACCAGCTCCCGACTTAGCGGCGAAGCTACGAGAAACACAAACGCCCCTGTTTGCTGTTGAGTCACGGCGCAGTCTCACAGACTTTGATATTTTAGGCTTTAGCCTCAGCTACGAACTCGGAGCCACCAACATCCTTGAAATGCTGGATTTGGCAGGAATCCCTTTGACGTGGCGCGAGAGACTAGAGACTGGGGACAACTCCCCTAACTCCTCTTACCCTCTAATTTTCGCAGGGGGACAAACTGCAACATCGAATCCCGAACCCTACGCAGACTTTTTCGACTTTATTGCGCTGGGAGATGGCGAGGAACTGTTGCCAGAAATAGGCTGGGTAGTAGAACGCGGCAAAAAAGCCGGATTGAGTAGAGAAGACTTGCTGCTTTCTTTGGCACAAGTCCCCGGCGTTTACGTGCCTCAATTTTATGACATGGCACCCCCCTCAATCCCCCCGCAACAGGGGGAAGATAAGGAGCTTTTTATCAGTGGCTCAGTTCATCCCAACCGCCCAGACGTGCCAAAGCGGGTTATGCGGCGGGTTGCTGCGCCTATGCCAGCTTATTCTATCGGCTTAGTTCCCTTCGTGGAGACAGTACACGATCGCTTGACGATAGAAATACGGCGCGGATGTACTCGCGGTTGTCGTTTTTGTCAACCAGGAATGCTGACTCGTCCGGCGCGGGATGTGGAACCAGAGCAAGTTGTCGAAGCAATTGAGCGAGGAATGCGGGAAACTGGGTATAACGAGTTTTCCCTATTATCTCTCTCGTGTTCCGATTATCTGTCTCTGCCAGCTGTGGGGATGGAAGTCAAAAATCGCCTCAAAGATGAGAATATTTCCCTATCTTTGCCGAGTCAGCGGGTAGACAGGTTTGATGAAAATATTGCCAATATCATCGGCGGTACGCGACAAAGTGGGCTGACTTTTGCACCCGAAGCTGGAACTCAGCGGATGCGGGATATTATCAACAAAGGGTTGACTAATGCCGAACTGCTGCGGGGTGTGAAAACAGCGTTCGAGCAGGGCTGGGATAAGATTAAGCTCTACTTTATGATCGGGTTGCCTGGGGAGACGGATGTTGATGTACTGGGCATTGCCGAGACTGTACGCTGGCTAAAGCAAGAGTGTCGCGCCGAGGGCAGAAGGTGGCTGAATTTTAACCTGACAATCTCTAATTTTACGCCCAAGCCGCACACGCCTTTTCAGTGGCACTCGGTATCAACAACTGAGTTTAAACGAAAGCAGAAACTTCTACGCGAGGAGTTTCGCGGCATGAGGGGGGTGAAGGTAAACTTCACAGATGTTCGGCTTTCGGCGATGGAAGATTTTATCGGACGGGGTGACAGGCGTTTAGGCCAGGTGTTGCGTCGCGCCTGGGAATTGGGCGCGGGAATGGATTCCTGGTTCGATAATGTGGAACGGGCTTTTGCTGCTTGGGGAGAAGCGATCGCGCAATCTAATCTAACCTGGAAATATCGCCTAGTGGAAACTGGGGACTGGGGACTAGGAACTGGAAACTGGGGAGAAGAAACTCCCAATTCCCAGTCGTCTATGCCTAATGCCCAATTAATAGATGCGCCTCTCCCTTGGGATCATATAGATACGGGAATTGATAAAAATTGGCTCAAAGATGATCTCAAACGGGCGCTAGAAGCGGCGACGGTTCCAGATTGCTCTTTTGAAGGTTGTTCTCACTGTGGCGTTTGCGGTATTGACTTTGGTCACAATATTGTGGTAAAGCCATTGCCAATTCCTGAATTTGCCGGACACTTCACGCCAAATCAAGACCGGGTGCAGCGTTTGCGAGTCTGGTTTGGGAAGCTGGGCGATATGGCGCTGGTGAGTCATTTGGATTTGGTGCGCCTATTTGACCGGGCGGTACGACGGGCGGCTTTACCGATTTCTTTCACTGGTGGGTTTCATCCTAGTCCTCGAATTTCTCCTGCTAGTGCGCTGACTCTAGGTGCAACTAGCAGTGGTGAGATTGTCGATTTTGAGTTGAAAGAAAGGGTGGATGAGGAATCTTTCCGCCAGAGGTTAGCGGCACAGTTACCTTCAGATATTCCGATTTATCGGGTGGAAGATGTTGATCTCAAGGGGACTGCTGCAACTGCGCTGCTAGAGAAGGCGGAGTATTTGATTACGGTGGCGACTGAGGGTGAAACTCAGTGGCTAGATTGGGTGGAGGCGATTAAGGCTAGTGACGAGATTTTAGTAGAGCAAACTACGAAGTCTGGGAAGATTAAACAGGTGAATCTGCGCGATCGCTTGTTTGAGTTGGAGGTTAAGGAATCGCAGAAGCATGGAGGGTACAGAGAGGAGGAAGGAGTTGTTTTGCGTTATGTGGGTAGTTATTGCAATGATGGAACTATCTTAAGACCTGAACATCTTGTTTCTATGTTGGAACAAGTAGCAGGGCGGGAGTTTCAACTTTTGCACAGTCATCGGTGTCAGTTGATTTTGAAGTAGGCTTTTTCAAAATACTCGCCTCGCATGACGGGTACGGAATCGTACAGGTTTAATGTTAGGGAGTGCTGTACGTCGGCTTCAAATCCTGACTCTCGCAGTTCCCGCGCACTTCCACACTCCCAAAGCGTCTCCTCCAAATGGTTTTGAATATACCTGAAAGAACCCTCACACACACGGGCTTCAGGTGATTTTTCATATTCTAGATAAGACAAGATTGCGCCTGCACCCACGTAGTCCTCAATTGCTACGCGCAGTTGCCCTTCTGAGGAAGGTATTGACCACTGTTCTCCGCAGGCAATGACTGTCACAGATAGATTAGTTGTACTCATAACCTGTGACACGGCTGTAGCTACGGCTGCTGCGTTTACTAATGCTCCAGTGAAAAGGTAAGAAACCTGACCAGACAAGCGGCTGCACGTTGCTCCGTTGGGGGAAGCTAGCACGATTCGTGTTCCTGACTCTAGTCCCAGGTAGGTCAGAGGCGATAGCGAAAAGCGCCCCTTGTCAGGTACGTCTCTCCGATTCACAGATGCTTCACCACTAATGCGCTGTGCAAAGGCTGCTACATCTTCAGTTTTTGAACAGGGATAGACAATGCCGCCATGATGCACTGCACACGCTACCGCTGTCGAGAAGCTGAGGGTATCCACAATGACGATAATATCTCCTCTCTCTGCCGCCTGACGAGCGCCCCTCTGTCCCCAATCCAGTTTGCAACGGTATGGATGCTGGGAAAATATTGGAGTGTTCATAGTTTTCTTTCAGCCAGCCTTATGGTGATGCAGACCATTCCGTCTCTCGTTCCCAAACTGAGTTTGGGAACGAGAATTTCTCAATCTAAAATCATTGGAGTTTCCGAAACTCCGACCTCAGCAAATTCCAAAGTCGGATTACGCCCAGTGAACTTGCGATCGCTCTTGCACTACCGTCTGATAAACTTCCTCTGTCTGTTTCGCTATCTTTGTCCAACTGAACCGCCGTTCTAAATCTTTGTAGGCGTTATCCACTAGCCACTGTGCGTAAGCTGGGTTTTTTAGCACCTCTAAGATTCCCCAAGCCAGAGAATCAGCATTATTTGTCTGAGTCACAACTCCAGTTTTGGTGTGTTGCACCACTTCTGGTAAACCACCCGTGTCTGATACTACAACTGAAACGCGGGCCGCAAAGCTTTCTAAGGCAACAATGCCAAAGGGTTCGTAAAGGCTGGGAAATACGGCGCAGTCGGCAACGGTTTGAAATTTATCTAAATCAGCATCAGACATAAAACCTGTGAAATAGCACTTGTCCCAAATGCCTAAATTCCAAGCTTGCTGTTTGAGAGGGTCGGTGTTACCGCCGCCAATAATCACAATTTTGACGTTACTCCCCATTTCCCAAATTACCTTGGGGGCAGCATTCAGCAGCACAGAAACGCCCTTCTCGTAGGACATTCGCCCGACGTAATAGACAATTTTTTCCCTGTCTTCAGCAAAGCGACGACGGAAGTTCCAAGCATCAAATTCATGCCACTTACGTTTCTTTTCCGGTCGGATGCCGTTGTAAATTACATCAATTTTGTCCCAAGGACTTTCTAAAGCGCGTTCTACTTCTTGCCGCATATAGTTGGTACAGACAATTATCCGCCACGCGTTATAGGCGAGAAGCTTTTCTTTGCCACTAATATATCGGTGGTCGTCGTTGTAGATGCCGTTGTAACGTCCAAATTCTGTGGCGTGGACAGTGGCAACTAGGGGAACTTTAAAGTTGTGCTTGAGCGCGATCGCGGCATCTCCTACCAGCCAATCATGCGCGTGGATCAAATCAAACGGCCCTTCTTCCATCATCAATTTACCACCGTGAATCCCCATGCTTTGGTTTAGATTCACAACCCAGTGGAAGAAGTCGTGACCGCAACCGACTGGCACCCGATGTACGTGTACACCATCCACCACCTCATACAGCGGCGCATGACCAAACTCTACCGTCAGCAAGTGGACTTCATGCCCCAGGTTGGCAATCTCTGGATATAACTCTCCTACATGGCGGGCAATCCCTCCCACAATGCGCGGCGGAAACTCCCAAGTTAGTACCAAAATCTTCATAACTCCCGTCTTCCTAATAAATTTACAAATTGCTATAGATTGACATATTTCTCAAAGTTATAGTTTTCTACCTGAATTAGTGTAAGATGTAAAAAATTTTAATAATATTTTAACATTTAGCAGGGATTGACAGCAAAGTTGCTGCGATCGCCGCTCTAAGTTGAGTAACGACCAATAAATAGGTTAAATGCAGGAAATTACAAAAGTTCTCCTAATCCACAGCCCTTAAAGAAAGAAAAAGGGAAAAGTAAAAAATTCTTTTCTTTTCATGAGAGCCTTTTTAGCTACCAGTCCCTAGCCCTTGATGTACTGCGTTTCTCGTAATCTCAATCACGAAAGACCCAAAACCAAGCTCTGAAATACACTTCAATTGACCGCCGTGTTTTTCCAAAACAATCTAATAACTAATAGACAACCGCAGAAAAGTAACTCTACCTACCGCTTTTCTGGTGAAAAACAGATCAAATATGCGATCGCGTAAATTTTCAGCCATGCAGGGGTCGTTATCGGTAAATTAATATTGTCACGCGATCGCCCTCTAGGGCTTCCGCGCGAATGCGGATCATGGGTGGATGGGAGGAACATCTAAGTGCGATCGCCTACAGCTTATGCCGCTTCTTACCCGACTTGTGGCGGAGATTTTCCCGTTCAAGAGTCCAGATAGTTTTCCCCGTCTATCTGGACAATTGGTTTAAAACTTATTTGGGCGGAACCTGTTGGCGAAAGGCTTGCCAAGATGCGATCGCTTGTTCTACCGACGCAGCACCTTTTTGCATCAAAATCGCCCCATCTTTGAAGCCAATAATCCCATACTGCCCACTACTAGACAATTGATCAATAAAAGGAATGCCATTTTGCAGGAGTTCGCGTTCCTCCCGAAAGGCGGTTTGATATTGCTGCATCTGCCACAAGTCAGCCATAATGTAGTCCACATTCACAACCTCACGCGCATCGTTGCGTAGCTGCAAGTTAGGAAAGCGGATAATTTCGCGGCGACCGGAAAGATGGGGAATGAGATAGGTACTTGCAGTAACACTAGCATCTGGCGGAATTTGAGCCAGCAACGGACGCACTTGGCTGACGTGTTCCCACTGTCGCGGAAGTGGAACATAAACTAAAGGCTGAATGGAATCTGGAATCAGGAAATAAAGAGTCCGATTCGGGTTAGATGTAAAGGTAAAAAATAGCGAAAGGCTTAGGCAAATTATCCAAAAGCGGCGAAAGGATTTGGGAATTGGGGATTGGGAATTGGACATCCCCTCTGCCCCTCTGTTCTGCTTTCTTCCCCACCAAAGAATCGTCCCGTAAAATAGTCCAGGTACAACTGTCATGGCGTAGCGAATGCTGATGGCGAGGACGGACATACCTTTACCCAACAGCAGCTTTAAGAGGGGAAATCCAGCTATCATCCAAGAAGCGGGCGCGATCGCTGGTACAAAAGCTAAAGGCAACCATTGGCCTAACAAATACTTAATCGTGCGGTCTAAGGGTGAAAATAACTCTACTATTAGCCGCATCGGATTGCTAACCATTCCCCAGATAATTTCCAGAGTGGAAGCTTCATCGCCATCCGCGTACTGACCAAATCGTTCCATCATAAACCGCTGGGAAATATCTTCGGAAAATAGCGGCATGATCAGATTGGTGAGGACAATCATGTAACCAAAGCTGAGAGTACAGACAGCAAGACCGATGCGCGGATAGCGTTTGCTGAGAATCATGTAAAAGCCGACACCAAACAAACTCACTCCGCTATCTTCCCGCACCGCCAAAATCAAAACAGCCAGCACCCAGAACAGCCACCACCAGCGTTTTTCCATTGCCAGCAACAGAGTAAACATAAACAAGGGAATCTGGCAAATGTCGTGGAAGTTGGATAAAGTAGGGCCGAGGATAGCGTTAGCGCAGTAAAAGCTGACGGTAATCATCGCTGACAGCGGTGGTTCCAAATACTGTCGCGCCAAGACGTATAGAACCAAACCAGCGGCAGTTACAAGAGTGACTTGTAAAACGGTGAGAGTTGCTGGGTAAGGGAATAAAGCATACAGCGGTAGCCAGAGCAAAAGGGCGGGGGTGAAGTGTTGCCCTAACCGGTGGTAAAAAGCCTCTGGTACTTCGCCATTGTGGACGACGTTGGTGGAAAGTTGGGAAGAAAGCGTACTTTGAAAGAAACGACCGTGAAGGTTGTTCCAGAAGACTTGATTAAAGATGCCCTGGTCGTAGGAGGAATAGAAGGTGTAGTGTCGGTGCAGGGTGAGAATCAGGGTAAACAAAAAGAACGCGATCGCTGCGCCCATCACCATCCGCAACACTGACTGCTTCTGTAATCTTAACAACATCACTTACAATCGTTTATAAATGTTAAATAGATATTAAATTGAAAGCGGATCTTGGATTCTGTTCAACTGTCAGTTAGTCTCACTCACCGTCAAAGCGTCCCCGGTTGGTGCCAGTGCTGAAACCAGATTACATACAGGCAGCTCCTGAAAAACCTACCTCTTCTGAAGCGTCACTACAGCTAGTGCTGTTCGTTGATGAGCGTCCTAGTTCGCGCAAACAGATTCAACAAATACACAGTTATTTAGCTCAGCTCAAGGCACAGTATGCCTTTGAAATTCAGGTGATCGAGGTGGGGGAACAGCCTTATTTGGCTGAACACTTTAAACTTATAGCGACTCCTGCTCTGATTAAGATCCATCCAGAACCCCGACAGACTCTTGCTGGTAGTGATTTAGTAACTCAGTTGAAGAATTGGTGGCCTCGCTGGCAACTTTGTGTTGAGGAATATCAACAGAATTTACCACTCCCAACTGAGGCACCGACAACACAGACACCAAAATCAGCAATTAGTTCCGTTGCCCATTCCGCAGAACTTATTCAACTGTCTGACGAAATTTTTCGCCTTAAGAAAGAAAAAGAAGAACTGCTGGCGCAGCTAAAGTTCAAAGACCGGGTGGTTGCTATGTTGGCTCACGACCTGCGTAGTCCCCTGACAGCTGCCTCTCTGGCAGTGGAAACTATAGAAATAACCCAAAACTGGAGCAATGGTGGCGGCACTCCCAGGTTGACACCAGCGCAGATGCAGCAGTTAAGCAAACAGGCTCGTTCCCAACTCCGCGCTATGGACAGGATGATTACAGATATTCTGCAAGCTTCTAGGGGGACGAGCGCTGAATTACATATTAAACCTCTGAAGTTAGACTTGGGGGCGCTGTGCCATGAGGTTCTCAACTCCTTGAAAAATCGGTGTCAGGCAAAATCTCAATCCTTAAAAACTGATATTCCCAACGATCTCCCCTATGTTTATGCAGATGAAGAACGGGTGCGTCAGGTGATTGTAAACCTTCTGGACAATGCGATTAAGTACACTCCAGAAGGAGGCAAAATCCAGGTTTCAATGCTTCACCGCACTACACAGAAAATTCAAGTGAGTGTTGACGACACTGGCCCTGGCATCCCTGTAGAGAATCAAGACCGGATCTTTGAGGATCGCTATCGGCTGGAGCGAGATGAAGCAAAAGATGGATATGGGATTGGTCTTGGTTTGTGTCAGCGCATTATCCGGGCGCATTATGGGCGAATTTGGGTAGATTCGGCTTCTGATAAAGGCAGCAGTTTTCACTTCACCCTGCCAGTTTATCGATAGAGTTCTTTCCTCGTTCCCAGGCTGAGCCTGGAAACGAGCGATGAGAGAAGAATTGTTAATTTTTCCGCAGGGCGTTGATAATCTGGATATTAGCGGCGGGAAAGGGATACTGATCGAGTTGATCGAGTGTCACCCAGCGCACTTCTTCGGATTCGATGGGTTGGGGAATGCCTTTAAGGTGTTGGCAGTGATGGACGTTGAGGGTGATGCTAAATTGGCTATAGGTGTAGTCGATGACAATTAAGCGATCGCCTACTTCTATTTCAATTCCCAACTCTTCTTTGATTTCTCTTTTTATACATTCTACGACGGTTTCTCCAGGCTCGATTTTGCCGCCGGGGAATTCCCAAAGTCCGCCCATTAAACCGCCTGGGCGTCTTCGATCTATTAAAATTTGTCTTTGCTCGTTCCAGATAACAGCAACGCCAATTGACTTATGAGGAAGAAGCGCGGAAGTTTGGCTCATAAGAGAATCACTTTTCCTCCAAAATAGCAGAACTCGGCAGACTTACTTTCTCGTCTGCCGAGTCGCTATATCGGACGCTGTACCTTTATTTAGCCTGTACCTTGATTTACCGTAGCGTCCTGGCTGCAATCATCACCCAGCCAAGACGCTTGTTCTACAGGTATTTAAGAAAACTCGCACATCGCCTGGCGCTTATTACTCAGCTTCAAAAGAGTTGGCTTCAGTGGCAGCTTGTAAGGATTTCTCAAACGTCATTCGCTGTTCGGCGTTACGCAGAAAATAGCCGCTAATCATTGCCGAAGCCAGCAAACGCCCCAGATTTTCACGATTGGTAGTGACTGTAACACCAAAGTGTTCTGGTGGTAGATTCCCCAACAGCCCCACGATATTGCGTTCCATTACCTGAAACACTTCCTGAGAAGAGGGTTTGGAAAGTTGGGTAATCGTTTCTGGATTCATGGATTGGACGTATTGCCAAAGCAAGTTGCCGCCTTCTGAATCGTTTTCAAAGAATTCTGAGACTCGATTTGACGGGTTGTTCACCTTGTTCCTCCGTTCTTCAAGAGCGGCAGCTGCTCCCAGTTCTTTGCACCAGGATAGATTGCTGCTCATCTGTTGGTTGTACTGGTTGACCCGGAAACTCGCTCCGAGATTTATTTACCTTTATGTAAACAAATGTAGCAAGTTCATTAGCTGGGTACAGTGAGTAGAACCGAACTCAAAACGGCGGATTGTATCACCAGTTTCTGATTTGCTAATGGCTAATGGTAATAAACAATTAGCCATCCTTCTACTAGCTTGCAATATATTCCCGCATATCAGCTTTGCGCTTGCGGAGCTTGGAGAGGGCTTCTCGTTCAATCTGTCGCACTCGTTCCCGACTGATATTTAGGAGATCGCCTATTTTTGCTAACGTTAAGGCTTGCCCATCCGCCAAACCAAAGCGCAGTGCCAATACTTGGCGCTGCTGAGGGGTCAAATCTGCCATCAGTTTTTCTAAGTCAACTTGGAGAGATGATTGGGTGGCGAAGTCTTCTGGTGTAGGGCCATCGTCTTCCAATAACTCTACCAGTTCTGTATCCTGGTTATCGCCGACGCGCAGATCCAAGGAAAGCGGCTGACGCGCCCTTTCCAGGTACTCTCTGACTTGCTTGGGGGTTAGTTCTAGTTCGGCAGCAAGTTCAGCGGCTGTGGCGGCTCTTCCTAGATTCTGAGCTAGTTGGCGTTGGGCTTTTTTGATTTTGTTCAGCTTTTCGGTGATATGAATCGGGAGGCGAATTGTCCGTCCTTTTTCTGCGATCGCTCTGGTAATTGCCTGCCGAATCCACCAGTAGGCGTAGGTGGAAAATCTATAACCTTTGGTAGGATCAAATTTCTCGACCCCGCGCTGCATTCCCATTGTGCCTTCTTGGATTAAGTCCAACAGGTCAACGTTGCGCTTGATGTATTTTTTGGCAACCGACACTACTAGCCGCAAGTTAGCCTCCACCATCTTGCGTTTGGCTATCTCTCCTAGTGCGATCGCTTGCTGTAATTCTTTCTCTGACAACCCACTTGCATTTGCCCACTCTGCCTCAGTTGGCTCATGTCCTAACTGAGTTAAAAGTGTATTTTTCAGTTCTATTAAGACGGTTGAGCGCTGTACTTGTTTCCCAAAAAGGATTTCCTGCTCGTGCGTTAGCAGGGGAACGCGCCCAATTTCTCGTAGGTAAGCACGGACGGTATCTGTGGAGGTCTGAGCGGTTTTCATAGTGCTTAGTCTTTAATCAGAGCGATCGCTTGTTAATTATTGTAACATTCCTTAAAGCTGCTTTGTCTATCCCCAGAGGGGGTTTCCTAGCTTTACTTGCTTTCGGTATAGCTCTTTAAGAGGATACCCACGAACAGCCTAGATAATTGCATCTTGGAAAACAAAATGAGAAAAACTTTGCTGATGCTTGCTATAACGTGGGAAATTTGGGCAGTCAGGCGAGGAAACAAAGGCAGTAAGGTCTGAGAGTAGAAGGCAATACGGGCTATTGAAGCGCTAAATTTCGCAAAAATAAAAAACTTAAACTTAAATTAAGAATTTGCGGATACCAATGAGAAGATGGGGTAGCGATCGGTTCTATCATGAAAAGAGTCAAAACGCCTGACGACTAAAGGCTGCCGGGAGTAGGCTACCTTTTTCGAGCATCAAGGCTTGAGCCTGTGGGAATGAGTATATTTGAACGCAACAGAATGCGCCCTTAGCAACAGTGCCTGTAGGAATATATAAAAAAACGTATGACTCAAACTATCTGGATTGCAAGACACGCCAACCGTCTCGACTTCGTGAACCCCGACTGGTTCTTAACCGCCGAACGTCCCTACGATCCACCCCTCTCTTCTGATGGCGTGGTGCAAGCAAAACAACTGGCGCAACGCCTCAAAGGAGAAAGCATTGCCCACATTTTTGCCTCCCCTTTTTTGCGAACAGTGCAAACTGCTAACGAAGTGGCATCCGTCCTCGATTTATCTATAAAACTGGAGTCTGGCTTAAGCGAATGGCTGAATCCTCACTGGATGCCAGCAATGCCAGAAAAATTATCTTTGTTAACATTGCACGAGCAATTTCCCCGAATTGACCTGAGTTACACCTCTCGCGTTATTGCCAAGTATCCCGAAACCGGTGAAGAATCGCTGGAACGTTCCGGCGAAATAGCAAGACAACTAGCAGCATTTTCAGAAGATATTCTGCTGGTGGGTCACGGAGCCTCCGTCCTGGGTGCGACTATCGGGTTAGTAGGCGGCACACCCGAAAGCACCCAAGTCAACGCTGCTTTGTGTTGTTTGGTTAAGCTGGTGCGTGATGGTGAAAAATGGGTGATGGAACTCAACGGGGATACCTCCCACTTGAGTCAAAGCGAAAAAGTCATCCGGTTTCACTAGAGTTATGACCTTACTTTTGGCAGGCGATATCGGCGGCACCAAAACCATTCTGCGCTTAGTTAATGAGGCTGATGCTGAGGGATCATTACACACCCTCTACGAAGCGATTTACCCTAGCCGCAACTATCCCGATTTGGTGCCGATAGTGCAGCAGTTTCTCAAAGCTGCTACGGAGAGCATTCCCTCAGTTTCCCCGCCGTTGACGCAGGAAATGAAAGGGGGAGTGCTGGTGCCGCAAAAGGCTTGTTTTGCGATCGCAGGCCCTGTGGTCAACAATACCTCTACACTCACCAATTTAACTTGGTCGCTGGATGCCAAACGTCTAGAGCAGCAACTGGGAATAAAATCAATCATTTTAATCAACGATTTTGCCGCCGTTGGCTATGGTGTCTTGGGTCTAGCTGAGTCTGACTTGTACACCTTGCAAACTGGCAAACATCAGCCAGAGGCTCCCATTGGGGTAATTGGTGCTGGTACAGGCTTAGGACAAGGGTTTTTGATCCGAACGGCAGCCAATCTCTATCAAGTGTTTCCCTCCGAAGGCGGACACGCTGACTTTGCTCCCCGCTCGGAATTAGAATTTGGGCTGTTAAAATACTTGCTTGATAAGCACAATATCCAGCGTATTTCTGTAGAAAGGGTAGTTTCTGGGCAAGGAATTGTGGCGATTTACCAATTCTTGAGAGACAGACAAATTGCTACTGAAATGCCAGAAATTGGACAAACGGTCAGAACTTGGGAACAAGAAGCAGGCAGAAGTGAGAAAACTGTAGATCCAGCGGCTGTCATTGCCAAAGCTGCCTTAGAAAAAAGCGATCGCCTCTCGGAACAAACCCTACAATTATTTGTAGAAGCTTATGGTGCCGAAGCAGGTAATCTTGCTATCAAGCTATTACCTTATGGCGGTCTTTACGTTGCTGGTGGCATCGCTGCTAAAATTCTCCCACTTATAAAAGAGGGAAGTTTTCTTCATGCTTTCACCCACAAAGGTCGCGTCAGTCCTTTACTAGAACGGGTGCCAGTACATATAGTTTTAAATCCGCAAGTCGGACTCATCGGTGCTGCTATTTCCGCCTCCAGATTGTAGTCAATACTTTTCGGAGAGGTAAACTTCTCAAAGCCCTCAATTTATCGGATTGGGGGATAAAATGCGCTGTATCACAACGTTAACCGCGAAGTATTGTATCGTCGTTACGCAAAGGATTTTCCTTTGCGTAACAAGAGCGCAAACCTCTGCCGTACTTAAAGCGTTAAAAAATCAAATTTAGTCGCTGCTGGGAAGTATTGAGTGCTTCTTGAGGCGAACTTTTACCTAATAATACCCCCTCAAGCGCCCTGCCCAAATTTTCCGAGATTCGGTTATAACCAGGAAAAATAGGACGCGATCGCGCATCTTTTGCTTGTTCCAAAAACACCTTCAGCGCTGGCGACTTTGCAATAAATTCCTGATATTCTGCACTTTGCCGTGATTTGAGATTTACTGGTAAATAACCCGTTCCTATTGCCCACTGAGTTTGAAATTCTTCGCTGATAACGTACTGGGCAAACGTCCAAGCAGCGCGTTCTCGTTCCGGAGTTGTTTTGAGGATAAATAAATTTTCTCCTCCCATCGCCGTCGCCTGTTGCGTCTGTGCCGGAATTGGGAAAACGCCATAATCTACACCAGTTGCGTTCAATTGTCCCAGCGTCCAAGGGCCAGTAAGCTGCATTGCCACCTTACCAGTAAGAAAATTATCTAACTCATAACCGCGTTCTGGCAAAGACAAAACCGCTGATTTATCATCTATAAGATGCCGCCAGAATTGCAAGGCAGCGATCGCGCCCTCATTAACAAGATTCACACTCGCCCTATCATTCCCAATCGTAAAGTCGCCGCCGCCACTCCACATAAACGGCAACCACAGAAATACCGCAAATTCCCCTTTCCCCAAAGGCAAAAGCATCCCGTGTTGGTCGATGCGGTTATCCCCATCGCGATCGCTAGTTAAAGTTCGCGCAACTTGCCGCAACTCCTCCCAAGTTTTCGGCAACTGAGTAATTCCCGCCGCCTGAAACAGACTCGGACGGTAAAAAACTCCCACATTATTCGTCCCAAACGGCACCGACCAAGTATGACCCGCGTACTGCATCGATTCAAACAAAGCTGGGTCAACTTCATCACGTATCGGTGACGCATTTAACCAATCTTCCAAAGGACGAATAGCATCCAACTCCACCAGCTGACCCGTCAGCATCGGCGAAAACCACAACATATCCGGAGGCGTATTTCCCACCACCGCCGCCAGAATCTTCGGCAACTGCTGATCCGCCTGACCCACATAAAGCGATTCCACCTGAATATCTGGATGCTGCCGATTAAACTTATCCACCAACGACTGCAACACATCCCGATTCGGCGGCGGATTCACCCCTTGCCACAACGTCAACTTAATTACACCCACCTGTTGCTGCACTTGACATCCCGCCAAACATAGCAAACAGACACCCAACAGCAACCACCGCAGCAAAATGCGGCCCAATAGATCCAATCCCAGCGACATAATATAAAAAATTATTTAATACAAACAGATAGAATTAATCTTAACATTTATATAAATCAACATATTTAGATTTATAAGAATAATTACTGAAAGAACTATTTATAATAAATCAAAATTTACTATAATCAACCTAAATTCTTATTATTTTCAGCTATAAAATCTAAATTCCTCTCAATAAAAGATGCAAATCCACCACCTCTTCTTTCTATGCAACGTCTCTACTTAAATAGGATTGTTATAGAACCGCTAGACACTTACATCATCCCAAAATTTGATATAGCAGAGTAGGATTAATGTTGGATAGATAAGCCTCAACTTAACCTACAAGCTACAAGCTATTTTTGAATAAGCGTGTTAATGATTTGAGTGTATGGCAGGACATAGTAAGTGGGCAAATATTAAGCGTCAGAAGGCGAGAGTAGATGCGGTGAAGGGTAAGACTTTCACGCAACTGTCTCGCGCTATTATTGTGGCAGCTCGGAGCGGTATCCCAGATCCAGCAGGCAATTTTCAACTGCGGACGGCGATTGATAAGGCCAAGGCGGCGGGAATTCCGAATGATAATATTGATCGCGCGATCGCAAAGGGTGCTGGTACTTGGGAAGGTGGCGCTCAACTAGAAACAATCCGTTACGAAGGCTATGGTTCCGGCGGTGTGGCGATTTTGGTGGAAGCGCTTACAGATAATCGCAATCGTACCGCAGCTGACTTGAGAGCAGCTTTTAGTAAAAATGGTGGCAATCTCGGTGAAACTGGTTGCGTATCGTGGATGTTTGAGCAAAAAGGCGTTTGCACGGTAGTAGGTGCGGTTGAGGAAGAGGAGTTGCTGGAAGCGTCCTTAGAAGGCGGTGCTGAGTCTTATGAGCTGATTGAGGATGAGGATAATGAAGGTGCTGAGGTATTTACCTCGGTGGAAAATTTGGAGAGCCTTGAACGCACCTTGAAGGAAAAAGGCTTTAAAGTTGGTGGGGTGGAACTGCGCTGGATTCCCAACAATACGATGGAAGTAGCCGATCCAGAAATTGCGCGATCGCTCTTAAAATTAATCGACACCCTGGAAAACTTGGATGATGTCCAAAATGTCACCCCTAACTTTGAAATGGCGGATGAGCTGATGTCTCTGAGTCTAGTTTGTTAACTATATCTTTTTATAGGGCAGGCAAAATGCCTGCCCTACCCGATGTGACTAATTTTACACTGGGGAATAGATTATAGGCGATATGAGATATCTACATCTGTCGCGAGTAGCGATCGCTATATCTGTCTTCAGCGTGGTTAATCCTTAGCTCTGAGCTTATTAAATCTTAATATTGAGGCGAAACGAAAGTTCCTCAATATTTCATAGACAGACGATTTTACTAAGCATTCGGAGATTAAAATGACATTTGCAACCGATGAAACTACCAGAAAATCCTTAGAAACCTTTCAGCGTTTCGATGCGGATACTCAGCTTGGTATCCTGTGGTTTGGCTACCTCGACATCAAAGATCAACTGACACCAGCCAATGCCACTTCTGCTCAAGCAGAAGCCGAAACTATATATCATCACATCGTGGCGCTGCCCAAAGAGCAACAGCTACAGGTGCAACGCGATATCATTTCCAAAGCTGATAGCGATCTCAGCCGTGCATATGGCTCTATGAGTTCCAGTTCTCAGTTGGATATTTGGCTGCGTCTAGCACAAGGTATGGATAAAGGCGAAATCATCCAAGTGCCTTCTGACTATCAACTGCCAGAAGAAACCAATGAGTTTGTATCTCAGATCAAGCAACTCGGCTTTGAAGAGCGGATCAACTTCATGCGGAGTGCAGTGATTGAGATGGGTGCTAAGTAAGTAGCAAACATAGCCTGTCCACCCCCAGGCTTTAGAAGATTAAAAAGGCTGCTTAAAGCAGCCTTTTTAAGCCGCGTCAGACTTTATAGCGTTTCTCAGTTGGGTGGAATATATCGCGGTTCTAACGTTTGGTAGGGGCATAGCAATGCCCATTGGTGTCAACTTAACGTTAGCTTGGCGGTTGAAACCGCAGCTATACAAACAAAACCCGCCTGCGCGGGTTATAAGAATCTTGATCCGTTAGTCCGCGCAGGCGGACTTGGTTTTTGTATCCGCGAATTCATTCGCCGGGGCTTAAATTGACACCGATGAGCAATGCCATGTCCCTACAGATGTATCGCACCCAACCCTTGAATTGCTATAGCGACTGCACACTTTTGCCAGAAGTCCAGAAAAAATAGGCTCTGCCTTGCTCGCTTGGGCTATTCGCGTCAAAATAAAGAAAAGTAAATATTCTTATCTTGTTTGACAAATTTTGTTAAAAATGGCGCTGCAACAGACAGATAATTTTGACTACGACTTGGCAATTGTCGGCGGTGGTATTGTCGGGGCAACCCTCGCTTGTGCCTTGAAGGATTCCGGGTTGCGGGTAGTGTTAATAGAGCGATCGCGTCAATCTGCTGCTGTAGCCATAGGACGAGCATACGTCATTTCCTTGATGTCGGGGCGCATCTTCCAGGGAATCGGCATTTGGGATAAAATTTTGCCTCAAATCACTGAATTTGGGCAAATTAGCCTCTCGGATGCCGAAGATCCTCGCGTGGTGCAGTTCTATCCCCCGGATTTAGGTACGGAAAGATTGGGTTATGCGGCGGAACATCGGGTTTTGCTAACTGCTTTGCAGGAGTGTCTAGAAAATTCCCCGAATGTGTCGTGGCTGTGTCCAGCAGAAGTGGTGAACGCAGAATATAAGCCTGAAGCCGTAGAGATAGAATTGAGTGCGGACGGCGATCGCAAAGTTATCCGCACAAAGTTGCTAGTGGCGGCAGATGGGGCGCGATCGCGTATTCGGGAAACAGCTGGTATCCGCACCCAAGGCTGGCACTACTGGCAATCCTGCGTAGTGGCAACGATTAAAACCGAAAGACCCCATAATAATATCGCCTACGAAAGATTCTGGCCTAGCGGCCCGATGGGAGTTTTGCCGTTACCAGGAAATCGCTGCCAAGTTGTGTGGACTGCACCCCACGCGGAAGCGAAAGCTTTGAAGGAACTAGATGAAAAGGAATTTCTCGCAGAACTGGAACACCGCACAGGTGGAGAGTTGGGGCATTTGGAACTTGATGGCGATCGCTATCTTTTTCCGGTACAGTTGATGCACAGCGATCGCTACACTCTTCCCCGACTGGCTTTGATTGGCGATGCAGCCCACTGTTGCCATCCAGTAGCGGGACAAGGGATGAATTTAGGGATTCGGGATGCAGCTGCGATCGCGCAAATCTTGCAAACTGCCCACAATTCGGGTGAAGATATCGGGGATATCCGCGTACTCAAACGCTACGAACGCTGGCGGAAAACCGAAAACCTGACAATTTTAGGTTTCACCGATTTTCTAGATCGAATGTTTTCTAACAATTTCTTGCCAGTTGTAGCAATTCGTCGTCTAGGTTTATGGATGCTGCGGCGGATACATCCTGTGAAGAAGTATGCTTTGCAGTTGATGACTGGTTTAAGGGGTCGCCATCCAGAATTGGCTTCTCGCTAAAAATTGCCTCTGGCTGAAATATTAATCGGTAATACACTGCTACCTAATTACCAATTACCACCAGTGATGTTTAATTACTCTTACCTGCTAACTATGTAAATACACCTTCTTGTTCAGGGTTAAAAATGTATTCGTAGTCAAAAACTAAAGAATTAACATGACGAATAATTGAAAACCCAAAATGAGTCACTATATCTGTATTAAAAGTAGCCATGACTAGGTGAATTAATTTCTTTTCAGTAATGTTGGGTTTCTGAACAAAATAATTACGCCTTTCAAAAAACTTCTTTCTAGATGTAGGAACAATTATACCGTTGACTCGGTGAGCATATTGAATAGGTTTGATGTAGGTATTAAGAAATTCTTCTTGGTTTATCTGAAGTTGATACAACCTTTCATGTTGTAACCAACTCATACTAAACATCATTTTAATGAGTTCAAAACCCAAAATGTAATTAAATACGTTGTTTCGTTCTTCTGTACTCAGAACCAAGCGGAGAGCGGATTCTAAATATAAATCCGGCTGTCTGCTAACATCTTGAGCTGAATGTATATAAAACTGTCTAATATAACTTCTTAAGACAGTTTCACTTAGCTCTAGTTGAATCTGAAATTGTTTTAAATGTTCTTGAACACGTTGTTGAGTATTTTTGTCCTGAAGCCTTTTAGTAACTAAACCAGTTGCCGTATAATCATCTAAAAATTCGGCTTGCATTTCTGGAGTAGCCGCACACATTAGATGACACAAAGAAAGTACATAACGGCGCTGGTTCCAAGGCAAGCTTTCAGCCCACGTTTTGGCTTCCGGAGGCAGCTTATCAAGAATACTTTCTGAGTCGGTTTGGAATAAAATTTGCGCTTCCATAAATGCTTGTTCAGCCATGACTTGAATGAATTATAAGTAGGTATACAAATCGGAGCCTAAAATACATTCAAACAACCTAACAATTAGTCAGGTTAGGTTAACATAAACTGTTATATTCATTTTGTCCTCCCTACTGAATCACCCTGATATCAGCAATAAAATTTATTGCTGGTTACACAGCGCTAGAGATTTCCACTTGCCATTCGGCAGTTATGCCTATGGGTGGGAAGCTTTGCGCTAAGAGGGGACGATCTTATCCACTTTTCCCCGGTTCTTTCTAGAAGATGCGGCTGTCTAGTCATTAAGAGCAGTAATTGCGGGAGACACATTTAGAATCACCCCTATTACTAGGATTCCCGAATTAAATACGTTACTAACACTAGAAAGATAAAAAGTGCCAAATTTATTGCCAGAAACCCGCGTAGCTTGGGGGATTAGGGCAAAAAACTAAGGCTATAAGGGCATTTGTTGGGTAACGCGATTTCGGACGAACCCAAGGAGCAATGAGAGGGGTTGTGGCGCTGGCGTGAAGAGATTAACCAGAAAGTATTGGAACCCACGAGACGGCTTACGATTGACGAAGCTGCCTTAAATCTTTACAAGTTTTTTAATCGCATCCACGTCAATATCAAATCTTTGAGTAATTTTGTCGATAACCTTGGATTCTTCTGGTGTCAGTGTGCTATCAAGTTCGGATATTCTGTAACACTGCGCCAACAAGGGGATAGCATAATCGCGGTTGAGTTGATCTAAAAGAGTATCTAAAGGCTGAGGAGATTTAATATTAGAAGCGATCGCATCTATTGATGCGGGGCTGAGATTCGCCGCCTGTAAGGAAGGGAGAATATCTTCCCAAGACTTGCCGGGATAACTTGCCACAATTGTATGAACCAGTATTTGATCCATAATCGCTTGTTGCGCGATCGCAGTCTGCAAATAACTTTCACTCGCCGCCTGCGTTTCTACCAGCTTATCCTCCGATACCTGCGAATGCAGCTGTGCCTCATAAAATCGACAAGCCGCATAACCCAACGCATATATCATCGTCGCATTTGCGCTGGCACCAATTACTGCACCCGCCACAGGTGTAGCTTTCAACAAACCTAAACCCGCCTTAATTCCTTGACTACCGCCCAGCGACAAACCAAATATAGCTAACACTTCACCTTTACGGGCTGGATCTTTCAAATCTAACCCATAAGCTGCCGCAATCTGATAAACCATTTCCGCTTGTAACAGTGTCGTCGCCGCCACATCAACAGTCAGCAACGCTAACGCCTGTCCGGGCAAAAAGCTAGTAGCCAAACCCATCCCGCCGCCATAAACTGCTTTTTCCACCATCAAATGATGGGCAACCTGATTGGGGCTTTCCTCTGGATGCTTTTGCTGTAAATCTCTAACAGCATTTTCGGCTTTTACCACATCAACTTGATTGATGATACCGAGTAGCCAAGTTGTTGGCAAGGCTCTGGTGACATGACGCAAAAATTGGTTATCACCTACATAATTAACCGCACGTCCTGCACCTTGCGTAGTTTGGGAAATCAACTTTTGCGTTTGTTTCGCCGCCGTCTCGCCAACACCAGCTGCTGTCTTTACTACAGCTTTGCCTGTTTTATAAGCCGTGTTGCCTATTGCAGCAACTCCTCCAACGGCTGTTTTTGCGATCGCTTGCCCAGAAGCCGCAACTGAACCCCAAAACGATGGTTTGACATCCGTGGACTGTGTATCGGACTTTTCCACTTTTTCAGATACAATTCCCGGTTTGTTTTCCATCGTTCAATTCCCATTCCTACCAGGCGCTCTTTTTTGAGGATATCTTGCCAGAATGCGATCGCGCCTGTATCAACAGTAAGAAAAACACTTTCTTCCCTTCTTCCTTCCCACCTCAGTACGTCTTTGGTAACTGTAAGGCTTGCTTCCTCTGTTCCTCTACCCTATGCAGCGTCTAGAATGGTTCGTTTAAAAGACTATATATGAGCGCACAGATTCCCATTCTATAAGTATAGCCCTAACTCAAGAAATATTAGTAATAAATGATACAAAGATTAAAGATATTACTGAAAAGTTGCACAGGTTGACGCGATCGCACTCTTCCAGACATTCGATCGCATCCGGTAAAGTGAAGAAATAGCGCATAGTGCGATCGCTTCCCGTGGCTAGTGGTGAAAATTGATGACAGGTACAGTAACAAATCAGCAGGAGGACATCACCCCAGATATGTTGAAGTCCAAGGATAAACCTCGTGTCTCTTGGCAGGTTCTTTTTACCCTGCTGATGTTTTTTTATATGTACCTACCCATTCTGGTACTTGGCGTTTACAGTTTTAACGAATCTGCTTATGGCGCTGGGTGGGAAGGATTTACCTGGAAGTGGTATCTCAAACTGTTTGGCGACTCTCGCGTTCTCACAGCGCTGCAAAATAGCTTGACAGTGGCTTTCTGTGCCGTAGCGATCGCTGCTGTTATTGGTACGCTGATGGCAGTAGGTTTAGCTCGTTATCGTTTTCCTCTTCAAAGCTTGTATCGCGGCGTTGCATACCTACCCCTGATTATTCCCGATATTGCGATCGCAGTCGCCACCCTGGTATTTTTGGCAGTAATTGGCATACCTCTCAGCCTTTGGACAATTGTCGCCGCTCATGTCGTCTTTTGTCTTGCCTACGTCGCCCTTGTCGTCTCTTCCCGAATTAGCGCCCTCGATCCCCACTTAGAAGAAGCCGCCCTAGATTTAGGGGCGACACCAGTGCAAGCTTTTATACAAGTGTTGCTTCCGGAGTTGATGCCAGCAATTATCTCTGGTTGTCTGTTATCTTTTGTCCTCAGCATGGACGACTTTCTGATTGCCAGCTTCACTGCTGGTACTGGTGCCACAACTCTACCAATGGAAATCTTTAGCCGCATCCGCACTGGCGTTAAACCTGATATCAATGCCTTGAGCGTTATGTTAATGATAGTTTCAGGTTTTGTTGCCTTTGTCGCTGAATTACTCCGCTATCGCAGCGAACAAAAACGGTTTAAGTAGTTTTTTTGAGTTTATGAATTTTAAAACTTTAACTAGAAATATTGTCAAAAAATTAACTTTTTTTAGGCTATAATGATTTAATAAAGTCTAATTATAAGTATTTTTTTAATAATGAAAATTTGTCTGGATTTTTGATATAAAAACAGATTTCCATTATTTAATAATACCGCCCTGCGGCACGAAAGTAAATAATCAATTTTTCCTACTCATATTCCTAAACGAAAAATTAACGAATCAAATAGAACCGCTGGTATATAGCAATTCTCGGTTGCATAGATAACATTGTAGGGACACGGCATTGCCGTGTCCCTACGAGGGTTTGTGCGGCTCTAACCAGCCATTCTCAAGAAGAACCCCACAAAAAAAGCCCAGATATACTGGGCTATGCCGCTATTTGCTAAGTTATTTTTCTAGGCTTACCAAAGCAACTTAGCTCTTTTAAACTTTCTGCTGGTTTTGCTTAACAACCAGCAACCTGCACCTAAAGCACCAAAAACCAAAAAACTAACAACAGAGTTAAGCTTGGCAACAGAATGGGGTACGGGTATTACATCGGTGGTGATGGGATTGAGTTCTAAGAACGAGCCATCGCTAAAAGGCGCACTCAGAGAAAGGTTAGAATTGGTGATAGCAATCTCATAACAATTAATGTAGTCGTGGCAAGTAGCCGAGAGTATAGGCTTTTCAGCAATGTCTCCAGCAGATACTAAGCTAACAGCAGTGGCGGGAGAGATATTTGTCAGCAATGCGATCGCGAGTGCGATCGCTACTACTGAGAGTTTTTGCCAAATCTTCATCATTTTTTGTATCCGATTCTCTAACTTCGGTAGGTTGGGATGTGCGTCTAGAACCAGCAGATAGCTACCAATCTGTTTAGCAGTACGGCTAAAAACATTCCTAGATAAAAATGGCATAATTTCAAGACAATTACCAGCATTTCGGCGCGGTTTTATTGAAAAAATAAATTTAGATGGTCATGTTAAAGCCTGAGTTAAGTTTGTCATACCAAGACAGTAACCTAGACTGACCAAATAGTTTTTGGATTGACATGAAAAAAGGAGGCTGATAATCAACCTCCTCTTGAGAAGAAATTCAGTAGAAGTACGCAATCGTGCGCCCCTACAAATTTCGATTAAACTAATTTCAGATCCGGATACTCAGCCAGCAAGTCATCAGTAGTGAGCGTGTCGCCCTCTGCTTGGGGTGTCCAGAGAACTTCTACAGCGAGTAAGCGATCGCTTGAAATACCGCCAATTTGACGTAAAGCTTGACGCAGATCGTCGGTGCTGTTAATTTTCGGTAGTTCCAGATTACCTTCCACACCCACTACCATCGTCACAACGAGGTATTCACCAGGGTCTTGTGTCATCAGTTCACCACCAGCAGCAGTTCCTGGTAAAGATGCTGGAGGAGCAGCTGCTCTGAGCTGATTATTGACGTTAGAGAGAGTTTCTTCAGTAAACTTACTGCGTTCGCCCAGCGCTAGCTGATTGAACTTAGCTTCTGCGGCTTGTAGCGCCGTTTGCTGAGATTCACCCGCACCGTAAACCCAGTATTCCGGGTGACGTAGCAAAGCTAAGGTGCTTTCTTGTAGAACTTGAGCGCGACCTTCGGCGGAACTTGTATCTGCTGTACGCGCCAGTTGGTCTAGCTCTTTTTGCAAACTCCGGGCTTCCGACAACAAACCAACTTGTACCCGTGCGACGGAAACCTTGGGATTGCTGTAGCCGAGGGAGTCCACTTCGCCAGCATCGCCAGCACGAACACGACGGAAGCTGGAAACCAAGAAGTTAGCGATCGCCAAGAATATCAGAATACTGAACAGACCGCCGCCTCCCCCACCAAAAAAGAAGGGAAAAAGTAACGGGAAGCCAAAACCGCCACCACCGGGATAGGGAGCCGGATAGTACCCTCCTCCTCCTGGTGCGTAAGTACGGCCAGGAGGTGAATAGGTGCGGCTGGGCGCTCTGAAACCGCCACTACCCCCCATCCGCCCACCTGTGCGGGCTGCTAAAGCTCCATCAGCATGACTAAATGCCAAAGTTAGGACAAGCCCAATGACGAGCAGAGATTTAAAAAATGGTTTAATTGTTGAAAGTATTTTGTTACGCATTAAACTATGCCTCTTGAATCTGATTAAACTGTAGCGGCTCTTGCAGCTCAAGGCATCTTTCGATTGGCATCACCGGGTACATATTTAATCTATCGCTTGGTTTCTGACTCTGGGGACTATACGGGGGACGGATTACCGACCCTTTTTCTAGCCGCCGCCGACGATGGTGACGATTTCTAAGTTGTCCCCTTGTTTCATCTCAGTTTCCGACCAAAACTGGCGATGCAGAATCTCACCGTTGTACTCAACAGCCACTAAACGCGGGTTTAACCCCAATTGTTCCAGCATTTCGGGCAATTTGGTATGCGGCGAACAGCTACGGGGTTCGCCATTTACCTGAAGCGCAATCTGATGGGACTGATTAGACATGAGATTGGGGAAGACGAGCATCAATTGTGCGAAGAGTTTGCACTCGACTCAGTTGCGAGATGAAATATTGAGCCATCAACATCGGCTGATCTGACTGCATAATAGCGCGGACAACTGCCACTCTCTCGGCTCCCGCTCCCAGCACATCATTTAAGTTATCCACCTCAATGCCACCAATTGCAAACCAAGGAATCGGGGAATTTGCAGCTGCATAGCGGACATATTCTAGACCAACAGCCGCTTTACCAACTTTGGTTGGAGTCTCGTAAACTGGGCCCACCCCAATATAATCAGCACCTTCAGCGATCGCGCGTTGCATCTCTTCTGGATTTGTGGTGGAACGACCGATCAGGCGTTGTGGCCCAAGTATCTGACGAGCGATCGCAATTGGCATATCTTGTTGTCCCAGATGGATACCATCGGCATCCACAGCCAAAGCTAGATCCACCCGGTCATTCATAATAAATAATGCACCGTATTGATGGCACAGCTGGCGGAGTTTGTTGGCGTGAGCCAGTTTCACGTTATCGTCGGCTGTTTTTTCTCGGTACTGTACCAGAGTTAGTCCCCCTTGCAGGGCGGCTTCGACGATGGAAAACAGCTCTTCCGAGGCAGATGTTACCAAATACAGACGCGATCGCAACAGTGCCTGATGTCGTTTGTAAGCCAGCAAGCTGCTCTCTAAGGTATACACCCGATAGCGCATCTGCTTAGTCGCCGCTCCCATATCCGGGTCATAAAGCTTGCTATACTCTTCCAGCACCCGCAACGCTTCTTCCACCCTGGAGAAATTTACCTGCAACAGATGCTCAATACTGGAGCGCTGTTCTTCTTGAGGATGGCTCAGCTCTGTGCCTGGGTCGCCGGGAGTATCCCGCGCTGCCCTTAGTTCAATACTATGCCAGCTCGCTAGCTCCTGCCGCATTTGCTTGCATTCATTTACAAGTGGCGAGCTATTCATGCCAAAGCGACACCATTCCTCAATAATTCGCAAGCCTTCTCTGGCTCGGTCTAGATTGGCATCTAAAATGCGGCAAACAGCTGGCTGTGTTTGTATGGGCAAATCGCCGACTCGCCCTCGAACGCTGTGTTTCTCGCCCATCGCAACCACTCCATTATTTTTCATCGTAACAGTCACTTCCCCTTGTTCGCGAAATATTTAAGGTGAGAGGGTGGCACGCCGAGCCAAATTTTGCCATTAACCCATCTATTTTATACAAACGGATAAAAAAATAAAGACGCGGGGATTAAGTATGTTGAACAAAATAAACATAACTTGTATTGCATCCATTGATTAAAAATCTTGTCGAAAATAAAGTATGTTGGTAAGATATGACCCTGCACATTGAAAAATTAATCTTCTGATAGATGGCTGGAAACAGCTTTTTAGAAATGTAAAAAGATGGGTAGTGTCTATCCAGCATTGGCGTGCATAAACTAAAACTAGGTGCCAATGCCATCAAACTTCACCTTGTATTGCAGTGCCAACTTGAGAGGAGTAGAGCCGTGAGTTTGACACGCCCCCGCAATCATAAAATTTCGGATTTCGGATTTTGGATTTTCGATTATCAAATTTCAGGCAAGAGCCGCCACAATATTCGTACCTGTAGTATTGTCCTGGGAATAGTGGCGGCGACAACAATACCGTTTTGCCTAGATGTAACCGCAGTAGTGGCACAGTCTAATGTAGCTCAGCCTGCTGCTGATAGCACCATGAAAATGCTATACGTCAACCCAACTGCTGGGAATGACACTAATGGCAATGGAAGTGAAAAGACACCTTTCCAAACCATTACCCAAGCATTGCGGGTAGCTGGAGCCAACACCACGATTATCCTTTCTCCCGGCACTTACAGCCTGGAGACGGGCGAAGTTTTTCCCTTGAGGCTAAAATCGGGGATCACGATTCAAGGCGACCCCAGCAGCAAAGGGCAGAATATTGTGATTAAAGGCGGGGGCGGTTTCCTGAGTCCGACCTTTGCTGGTCAAAATATAGCGATCGCCTCAGCTAACCAATCCACAATCACAGGGGTAACGGTAACTAATCCTAATCCGCGAGGTTACGGTCTGTGGATTGAATCCAACAGTCCCCTCGTCGTCGATAATACCTTTACTGGAAATACACATGACGGGGTTTCTGTCAACGGAAAAAGTTCGCCCAGGATTCGCGGCAACAACTTCTACAGCAATGGCGGAAATGGCATCACCATCTACGGCAGCTCCAGCCCCGAAGTGCGGGAAAATGTGTTTCAAAACACAGGATTTGGCATTAGCGTCGGTCAGAATGCCGCACCGCAGCTGATTGGGAATCGCATCATCGGCAATAAAGATGGTGTAGTTCTCGAAGGTAAGGCGCAGCCAATCTTACGAAACAATGTCATAGAAAACAATACTCGCTATGGGTTAGTGGCAATTTCTCAAGCTCGTCCCGATTTGGGGAAAGCTGACGAACCGGGAGGTAATGTTTTTCGTGCTAATGGTGAATTAGACCTTTACACCAAAGCTTCTAATCAGACTATTCCCGCTTTCGGAAATCAGATCGCCTCCCGTACAGAAGGAAACATCGATTTAGGTGGTGTCGCTACTCCCGCCGTCGCCAGCAACACTCTGGATCGGGTTCCTGCTGCCCTATCGCCAAGGCAAATATTGCCAGTCGCCAGAGCGATCGCACCGAGCCAGAATTCTCCATCCTCAGATTTAGACCCAAATTGGCGGAGTGAGCCAACCTTTTCCACCCCAGGACAACGCGCACCCAACAACACAGCTATAAAACCTGTGCCGGCTGCATCAAGGTCGCGATCGCCCCGGTCTTTACCAACGCTACAGGGTACCTTACCAGCCTTACCGCCTCTTCCTCAGACCTCACCGTTACCAATTCCAGCAACACCGCCTGCATCAAGGTCGTCTCTACCTACTCTCGACCCCCCCAGGCAGTCTAGGACATTACCAGCGCTACCCTCGCTAACGCCCTCTTCCTCGTCGCCAGCGTCACCTACTCAACCTAGGGTTATAGACTTTGGCGCTTCGCCAGAGGAGCCTCTAGGCAATCCCAATTCTTCAGATTTACTGCCAGTGCCTAACGCTAATATTCCACTGGGGAATATTGGCGACCAGACAGCGACTAGAGGGACAAGAAATTCGTCTCGCCGTAGTAGTACGCAGGCGCGGGGTTTGCGCTATCGGGTTTTGGTGAATGCTCAGGATTCGCGCCAAGAAGCTTTAGTGCGATCGCTGGTTCCGGATGCCTTCCGCACTGTCGCCAACGGTCGCGGAGTGATGCAAGTGGGAGTATTTAGCAGACGCGATCGCGCTAACGAAATTGTGCAAATGCTGGATAACAAGGGTGTGGAAGCTATTGTTGAAGAAATGAATTGACAATTGCTAATAGTTAATGGCTAATAGCTAATTGTTCAAAATCTATTAGCCATTAGCCTATGCAATTATTAATTTTTATCGGTTTACAAGCTTCTGGAAAAAGTAAGTTTTTTCGTACTAATTTTGCCGAAACCCATAAACTTGTTAGCAAAGATTTATTGCGTAACAATAAAAAGCCCTCCAGAAGGCAAGCACAATTGATTAAAGAGGCACTTCAAGCCGGAGAATCAGTAGTTGTTGATAACACTAACCCAACAATTGAGGATCGTGCCTCTCTAATTCAGTTGGGTTGTAGCTACAATGCTGAAATTATCGGTTATTACTTTGAATCAATCTTAAACCAATGCCTTGAGCGCAACCAGCAACGCACGGGGAGAGCCAGAGTTCCAGATGTAGGGATTTATGCCACAATCAAGAAACTAAAACCCCCATCTTATGCGGAAGGCTTTCACAAGCTATTTTACGTGCAGATTGCTGATAACTCTGCTTTTGAGGTGCGGGAATGGAATAAAAATGGGGTAGCTGATGGATAATGATGCGTTTTAGAAACAAATGCGCGAACTTGAATATAGTGGTCTTATCACAAAGCTTTAATTTCTTGAATCACCCAATCAAATGTTTCAAGAAACTGTTTTAGTGCAGCTTCATCTGTCAACATTGAAAGGAAGACATTGAAATAATTAGGATAAGTTTTCTCCACAAGAGAATCAAGGCGTTTTTCAAATTCTAATACTTTGTCTTGGGAAGAAAATAGCCGCCTGTCAATTTGGATGGTGCCATCAGTCCATATTGTAAAAAGCGAATAATCCTTTCCCTGATAGTTTAGCTTTGGAATACATGTCCCGTATTTGCTGCCTTTACCCCATCGAACCTGTATCTGGTCAGGACTGATCCATTCAAGAATTTTTTTGGCAGCTTCACATTGATCGCTACCTTGTTTTTCTTCAAGTTCCTTAAAGAACGATAATTTATCCCACTGTCTTTTCTCAGTAACAGAAACAGAGGAATTTTTATCAACAATTTGACCAATAACTCTAGGAACAAGAGTCCTTAAACCTTGACCGACGTATTGCTTAATTTCAACTGCCAATACCTCCGCTGGATTCATTTGTTTATTTAAGAACTCCACTACACGCTGAAGTTCAGTAGGAATTTTATCAGCAACAAAGACTAGGTGTATTTTGCCAGCTAGCAGGTTAGTTTTGACCTGCTGCCAGAACTGCTTTTGGTCAGCGTCAGCACCCAAAAATTCAGCTAGTATCTGTTCAGAATCGCCACCTTGAAACTGACACGTAGCCTCAAATTGAGCAATAATTTTCTCAACAGGCCAGTAAACTACTCCATTAGCAGCATAGTCGAGCATCTGACCTACCACCTCTCGCCGGAGGCGGGTGTCAGTGCTACGCTTAACTTCCACTAGGGTTGGAATTCCATCCTGGTCAAGAAACAAATGATCGACTGACCATCGATCGATACCACCCTCCTGAGATAGCACTCCAACCTCTCGTTTAACTAGCAACCATTTTCGTGGTGCAGCAGTGTCGATTTGATCGCCAGCCAGCAGATTAGGATATTTAGCAAGAAGTTCTTGCAGCAAAGCCTCTGAGTCATAGGCTTTTTCGTTCATCTCAACCAGCTGACCGTTATCCTGAATCAGGTAAATAGCACCACTCATCGAAATTTCCTTGTATTGACCTATCTAAGGTTCCCATTTTCAAGGTTCGATGTTACACAGCGGCTAGATTCTACCTACGAACACGCACTCAGCTGGGCCAGTCATATAAACTCGCTGGTCTTGTTCTGACCATTCGATTTCCAAACAACCGCCGGGTAGTTCCACCGTAGCAACGCGATCGCATTTCTGTGCCAATACCCCAGCCACCACTACAGCACAAGCACCCGTACCGCAAGCTAAAGTTATCCCAGCACCTCTTTCCCACACCCGCATTTTCAGATAATCTGGGCGCACCACTTGAATAAACTCAGTATTGGTACGCTTGGGGAAAACTGGGTGATGTTCAAACTGAGAACCTATAGTCTCTAACTCGATAGCAGCGACATCCTCCACAAATGTGATGCAGTGGGGATTGCCCATGCTAACACAAGTTACTAACCAAGACTTTCCAGCAACTTCCAAAGGTTCATTTATCGCTTTCTTGTCTGGCGCTACTAGCGTCGTGGTAATTTCTGCTGCAAGTAGTCGCGGCATTCCCATATCGACTGTAACTTGACCATCCGGCTTAATTTGCGGTGTCATGACACCAGCCAGTGTGTGGATGCGATAGGTGATTGGGGACTGGGTAGATTTTTCCTTCTGTCCCCAGCCTTCTAAATCGGCGATAAATTTGGCTAAACAGCGAATACCATTGCCGCACATCTCCGGTTCTGAACCATCGGAGTTGAAAATCCGCATCGTGTAGTCAGTGCCATCTTGTCCGGGAAGGGCGAAAATCACACCATCTGCACCGATACCGAAGTGGCGATCGCATAACTTGACAGCATCCTCTGGTGTCAGACAGGGTTCGTCTGTGCCACGATTATCAATAAGGATGAAATCATTCCCCAGTCCCTGATATTTAGTAAACTCGATATTCATAGCAGCAATTACCACTTAACGGTCTTCAATTAGCATAAACTATGTAATGGGTGATGGAAAAGTTAGGAGTTATCAAGTTTCGATTAATAACTCTTAATTCCTAACTTTTTAAAATTACCAATTATCAAGGATATATTTTATGGCTGCTGAACTGGAAACTGGATTACCGAGTATTCGCCTACTCCAAACATTTGTTAAAGAAGGAAAAGAAGTCGAGATAAAACTGCTTACAAACGATGTTTTAGGTGGGAAAATTCGCTGGCTGGATCAGAACTGTATTTGTCTGATGGAGCAATCAAATCAGCCCACAATAGTTTGGCTGCAAGCGATCGCGTATGTGAAGCCGAAGTCCTGAAGAGTGTTGAGTGTTGAGTTGTTTTTCCAATTCAACACTCAACACTTTTTAAAGTTCCTGCTGATTATCAGATGGAAGCAATTCTTGGAAAGCTTCGCTCGCAGGCACCTGGATTACAGGAACCTGCACAACACGAGAATCCTCAGACACTGGGGAAAGCCACTCCTGCACTTGATTTAGAGGATAACTACCGCCGCACAAAAGTAGCTGATCCCCTGCCAACAACTGGGTGTCGCCGCCGGGAAACCGGATGAACTTCCCATCGCGCCGAATTGCTTGCACTTGTACCCCGTACTGGCGGCGCATATGCAACTGGGAGAGAGTTTTCCCTGCAACCGGACTATCCTCTGGAACTAACAACCACTGACAAGGAGCATTTTCACTGGGAATTGCCACTTTACCCTTTGCCAGTTGATCGAAGGCAGCTTGTTCATTTGATTCTCCCACCACCAACAAGCGATCGCCTTCTTCCAAAATTGTTTGGATATTTGGATAATCTATTTCTTCCCCCCCACTGCGACGAATTGCCACCAGAGAAACACCAGTCAAACGGCGCAAATCAGTCTCCTCCAGCGTCATCCCGATTAAAGGAGAACCAGGAGGGAGAGGATACCACTTGCTATTCATTTGGGCAGCCGCAACCTCCAAATCGCGGGCAATTTCCAAAGGCGATCGCTCTGGGCGTAGTGCCAGATAATGACTATTGCGGATTTGCTGCATTTCCTTCTGGATTGTCCATGAAGGCAAGCCATTACCAGCCAAAAGATGCGAAGCCAGTTCCAAAGAAGCTTCAAACTCAGGTTGCACCACCTCCCGCGCCCCCAGTTGGTAAAGCAGTTCGATATCTTTATTGTGGTTGGCGCGGACAACGATATCCAACTCAGGAGCCAATTCTAAAGCGCGTTTCAGGCAAAGACGGGTAGCCATCGGATCGGGCATAGCGATCGCCATCCCCGTCGCCTTGCCTACCCCAGCAGCTTCCAAAACATGCAAAGAAGCCCCATTGCCATAAACATAAGAAACCCCCGCCTCTCTCATTTGCTGAATCTTGCTTTCAGACTGATCGATAACCACAACTGGATACTTGTGTTCCTGCAACAGTTTCACCAGATTTCGTCCGACTCGCCCATAGCCACAAACCACCACATGATTTTGCAAAGGCAAATCGCAAGCAACTTCCAAAGGGGCATCTGCTGTGTCTAAAAACGACTTTAGCCAAGGCAACTCCAACAATTTTGGTACCAGGCGCAGCACAAAAGGCGTAAGTACCAACGTTACAGCAGTTGTACCCAAAATCAGTAAGTAAATTCGGCGAGAAACCAATCCCAGTGCTTGCCCTTCACTCGCCAGCACAAACGAGAATTCCCCAATCTGCGCTAATCCCAACCCAACAATTAAAGCCGTTTTCAAAGGATATCCAAACGCTCTCACGATTGGTGTCACAATCAAAAACTTGCCGACAAAAACCAAACAGACTAGCCCCAAAATTAACTCCAGATTTTCCCACAGAAAAACCGGGTCGATCAGCATCCCAATCGCGGCAAAAAATAAAGCTGCAAAAACATCCCGCAGCGGTTCCACATAAGTCAGAGTTTGGTCGGCATATTCCACCTCCGAAATCATTAACCCGGCGACAAATGCCCCCATCTCAATCGAAAGACCCATATACTCTGTGAGCAACGCAATGCCCAAACACAGCGCCACCACGCCCAGTAGAAACAGCTCCCGGCTTTCCGTTTTAGCCAGCAAACGCAGCAAAGGCGGAATTAGCCAAATACCAACAGCCACAGCCCCCGCAGCAAATAGCCCAATCTGCAAAAGCGCTAAAGCGATCGCTTTGCCAATTGCTTCCGGGGGTTTGTCCAGCGCTGGTAACACCGCCAGCATCAATCCCAGCGCCAAATCCTGCACCACCAGAATCCCCAGCATCACCTGAGCGTGAGGCGTTGCCGTCTCGTTGCGCTCCATCAGACACTTGAGGACAACAGCGGTGGAAGACAGAGACAGAATCGCCCCTAGGAAGACACCCTTCGCTGGTAAAGTACCCCAAGCCCCAGTTACGCCACATACCAAAACTGTGACTAGAATAGTCAGGGCGATTTGTAACCCGCCCCCTCCCAGAGCAATTTTTTGAACTTTTTTCAGTTCCGTAAAGGAAAACTCGACTCCCAGCGCGAACAACAAAAAGGCAACGCCAAACTGAGCCAGCGTTTCTATCTGAATCAACTCTTTAATTAGTCTCAACCCCGCTGGGCCAACAACCATCCCACCCAGAATATAGCCCAGTAAAGCAGGTTGACGGCATAAGGCTGCCACCAGACCACCAGCCGCAGCTGCCGCGAGAACCGTCACTAAGTCAACAATCAGTCTAAAATCTTCTTGCACAAGTTTCTTTTATAAAAAAACTATGAAGGTATATAAACTTTAGGATACAGAGTTTTAAGGGTTGTGCAGGTCCCTTTGGCTAAAGGTTCATCTGCCTTCAGTAGGAACTGCATACACTACTTAGTCTGCCTTTTCTCCTTCCCAGGTCAGAGGAGGGAATGCTCCGAATCAGGCTCCCACCTCATCTCTTCCTTGGCTTTATTTGCCTTTGGGGGAGACTGGAGCCTTTCTTAATCGCGTTCGGAGGCTCTTAACGAGTAGAAAAATATGGGAAACACTTGAGACAGGGTGATAGTCTATCCGCTAGTACAAAAAACATCTGTATATTTTGTCAACAATCCTGTGGGAGTAATTGCCTGTAATGTCGAAGAATCTGCTAAAATTTCGCCCTGATCTACAGCAACTCGGTTCTACACTTTTTTCTCTGAAAGTCAAAAATACAAAGAAAGAATTTTTTCTTTTGCCCGTTGCTTTTTGCCTTTTTACTTTGCCAGCGCGAGCCTTGCAGGTTCAGGTGACACCCACTAATCCCCAGTTGGGGGATACCCTTTCAGTGGTGATTCAAAAAGATGTAGCAGACTCGCAAAGTCCCACGGTTTCTCTGAAACAGCAGAATTACTCAACGTTTTCTATCGGTCAAAATCGCTTTCGAGCTTTGCTACCAACGACACCTTTAGATAAGCCGGGAAGGTTGGTAATTCGGGTAGCGGGTGATGGACAAGTGCGGGAAATTCCGATTGTTTTGCGATCGCGCTCTTTCCCAGTGCAACGGATTACTCTACCCCCTGGAAAAGCTGGACAGGGAGCAACGCAATATGAACTAGATCGGGTAGCGGCTTTTAAAAAGTTAGTGACACCCCAGAAGTTCTGGAATGGCCCCTTCCTGAAGCCGAACCGGGGAAGAATCAGCAGCATTTACGGAGTTCGTCGCTACTACAATGGCAAATTTGCCAACGATTACTACCATCGCGGAGTTGACTACGCTGGCGGGTATGGCTCGCCTGTCACAGCGCCAGCAGCAGGACGGGTGGCGTTGGTGGGAAGGGTAAGCCAAGGGTTCCGGGTTCACGGTAATGTAATTGGAGTTGACCACGGGCAAGGTGTCACCAGCATTTTTATGCACCTGAGCCGTATTGATGTTAAGGAAGGGGATATTGTAAAACCTGGTCAGGTAATTGGTGCAATTGGTTCTACGGGCGCTTCAACTGGCCCTCATTTGCACTGGGGATTGTATGTAAATGGCTTATCAGTTGACCCTGGCCCCTGGCGAAATCAAGAATTTCAATGAGGCTTTAGGAAGTTTTGATGTATTTTTTGAAGTTTTGATCTATTTAGTGTTGTATTGAGGTACACATTGTGGCAGGGTTGTCTATGTGAAAAAGGAGGGGGCGTGACACTTTTAATGTCTTGCAATATTCCTCGCTTGGGGATTGCATATAGGTTTAGCGGCAACGCCAATGTTGAATAGCCTCCAGGGAACAATCTCGAAAATCCCCGTAGGTAAAACACTTCCGGTTTCTTCGCCCGACAAAACTGATTTTCAGGGTAGCTGGTGAGAGGTGCTGTGTCATGCCAAGATATTTTGATGGGGATGAGCGAAGAGACATCTATACAGATTTCAACTTTACTCATGGCTTATAGAGGCGTTTAAAAAAATTGCTTCTACCCAAAGAGAGAAAATCAATTTTTTAGGGAAGCGGCAATCTCAGCCTTGCTTTCCTCGCCAACCAAAGTAGGAGGCAACTAGCCATGTTGCCCGGAGGCGGATTTACTGCGCCTCCGCTGTAAAGGATGGGGTATAAAGCGGGATTTTTAGATGAGTATTGAAAAGATTGTTGAACAAGCCCTACAAGATGGTTATCTGACACCAGCGATGGAGGCAGAGGTAGGACGCATTTGTGACACCGCGTCTGAGCTGTCAATTGAAGAGTACATGGCGCTGGATCGTCTGATGGGGGCGCTGTTGACGGGGGAAGTCGTTGCGGTTCCTCGCAAACAGTTTATCAATGTGATGGAAGAGTTGGTGCTGACGGAAGCGATCGCGCGAGTCGCAGAAATTGAAGCTACTAGCGATCGCGTTTTGGATGTGGGGGATATTGCCGCCTACGCTCTAAATCGTCTACCGCCCCTGTACGCGACGACGGAGGAAGGAGCCAGCTATCAGCGAATGCGAGCAAAAGATGAACTCCAAGAGCTAATTACCCAGCAAGTAAACGAAGCGATCGCTCGTAACTTGGATCGTCCCGAAAACCCAGGACAAGTTATCAGCAAATCTTCTGGGCCGGATGTATTTAAGCAGGTCAGTTCTTTACTACAAACTTACGCTTCCAACTTTGAGCAAAGAGATAAGGATGAAAATGAAAATGATGAAGAATGAAATCTTCTAAATAAGAGAACGCGGGGAAGAATATCTTAGCTGTGGGACTCACAGTGTTAGCCTGTAAAGCTACCGTAACGCCGAGAGCCGAGCAGGATGGCGGCGGGTGTAATGAAGCAGGGAAGAAAAACCGCGAGGCTATACAAACTCACAAGCAATGCCAACTTTCCGGGAAATCCCCACTTTCAAAACCGCAGGCTCGTGGAGCTAAGGTTTAAGGTGGGGAGGAGGTCAAACCTTTACCTTCTCAGCGACGAACAATTACAGGCGTTCCTTTACTTATCTGCTGATACATAGCCCGAATATCCTGATTACGCATTCGCACGCAGCCGTGAGAAACAGCTTGCCCTACCAGCTGCTCCTGGTTGGTGCCGTGGAACCCGATTTGATGTCGTCCATCCGACCAAAAGCTAATCCAGCGATCGCCTAAAGGATTATTCTTCGCCCCGGCGGGGAAGACTTCCCCGGTGATGGGTTGACTCCAAGCTGGATTTTTGTTCATTTTTAGAACTTGAAACGAACCGATGGGAGTCTCCCAACCCGACTGTCCCACAGCTACCGGGTAGGTGGCGAAAAGCTGATTGTCTAGGTAAACATAGACAACGCGATCGCTCAAATCGACAATCAAACGCGATCGCCCAAGGTATTCTGACGTTGATGGCGATAAAGCAGCCCCGAAGCTAAAATTTTCCCCAGCAATAACTGGTAATCCCAAGCTGTTGAGCGTCAGCTTTGAGAAATGCGATCGCCACGAAACTGACAACAGCACAAAAGCTGTCCCAAAACAAATCAGCATCAAATTTCGAGACAGTGGCTCATTTCTTGACATAGCGCTTTTCGCTACGAGTTGCTACCTAATTACCTTATAACCTTCTTCTTTTAGCATACGCCTATCAATATTAGGCTTCGCGCAATTGGCGGAAAGCTAAATGACCCTACACAAACCAAGCCTCATCCACCCAAGCTTGATATAGTAAAGTCCCCTCACCATGAGGACTTCCTTAAATAAAAGCTCTCAACTTGCGTCCTCTTCCAGAAGAATAGAGGTTGGCTTTTAAGGGAATTCAGTCGTTGGGGACTTTGCCAGCAGTTTATTGAGCCAAGGAAATTTTTCCTGATGGGATTTTATTAGTTGCGAAGAATAGTAATAACTCCCCACTCTCTGCTACTGCTATTCGCTACATTGGTGTGAGAGCGCAAAAATTGCGTTCCATCTAATTGGGAACATTGCACAAGTGGCAGCGTCTTGGGGAGTAAGGCTGTTTTAACCCCCATTTCATCCATGAGTCAATCGATTCCTGCAACCTGGTCAACGGCTGAAGTAACGGTTCAGGTGCAACCTGAAAAACTCTCAAACTACGATTTGATTTTACGCTGTCAGGCCGATCTGCGTCCCGATCGCGCTGCCTTTGCAGAGCTGTTGCGTCGCTATCAGTCTCATGTCGAGAAAATTTTGTACCACCTGGCTCCAGATTGGCAGGATCGGGCAGATTTAGCACAAGAAGTTTGGATTCGGGTTTACCGCAATATCAAACGTTTGCAGGAACCAGTCAAGTTCCGGGGATGGTTGAGCCGCATAGCCACCAACCTGTTTTACGATGAGCTGCGTAAACGCAAACGGGTTTCTAATCCGCTGTCGCTGGATGCTCCTCGCATGATGGATGACGGTGAAATGGATTGGGAAATTGCCTCAGACAATCCAAGTCCCGACGAAGATATGACGACGCGGGAATTCTACGAACAACTGCATGAAGCGATCGCTGATCTGCCAGAGGTTTTCCGTACTACCATCGTCCTTAGAGAAATCGAAGGTATGGCATACGAAGAAATTGCTGAAATTACTGGCGTTTCTTTGGGAACTGTGAAGTCTAGAATTGCTAGAGCCAGACAGCGGCTGCAATCTCAGTTGCAAAACTATCTAGATGGGCGCTAGCCTTTTCAAGGTGAAATTAATTTTCAGCTTTTAGGTGGATTTGCCCTCCCCAGAAAGTCAATTATGCTCAAGGCAGTAGAATGGTGTTCTTTAGATTGTTGAAGTGGTGCTGCTGTAAGGAATTTACCCTAATCACCGGGTGAAGAAAGTTTGATATCTACTTGCTGCTATAACCGCCAAAAACTCCCAAAGAGCTGAGTTGAACCCCAACCAAGCTACTCCGGACGGCTTAAGTAAATTCCCTACCACTCACTTACGTGCTGATTGTTGACAGGACAGTTACAATCTTAGACGAGATACGAGTATCTACCATATACTGATAGTGGCAAAAATTTGTGAGAGCTGTAGTTTCCAATTGTGTGATTTGCTGGTGACGTAAACATGACCCCTGACTTTAATACTCATAAGGATGCTGGACTGCGATGCCCAGCGGACGCACAGACCTCGAAGGAAATGGATATTTTGCAGCGTGATCGCTTTGAATTGCTCAGTGCCTACTTAGACGGTGAAGTAACCGCTGCGGAACGCAAACAAGTTCAGGAATGGCTGAAAACTGACCCGACAGTGCAGTGCTTGTACACCAGATTAGTGACGTTACGTCAAGGGTTACAAACCCTGCCAGTTCCTGAGTCTGGGCAATCAACAGAACAGGCAGTAAATGAAGTTTTCGCTTCGATCAACCGCCGCAGATTTCAAAAATTTGCTGGATGGAGTGGTGCAGCGATCGCAGCTTTGTTTGTTGGCGCTTTCTCAGGCATTCTCCCCGGCAATTACTCCTTGAGTCCGCAGATGGCTCAATCTCCCATAGCACCGCAGCCTTCAGAGCCTTTGATGGTTGCTCTGAATCGCCCTGCCATAGAGATTCCCAAAGCAGCAGTAGCGAGTCCAGAACACTCTCTCAACCAACTGCTAAACTCTGCCGAAGATACACAAAATCAAAGTTATTAATTTACATTCTTAACCCCTCAATTGACCTTTGGAGTTGGGGGATGAAACGCTCAATCAATTCACAGTTAACATCTTTCCCACCCTTCTCCACCTAACCCTAGCCCTTTGAGGGGAGGGTTAGGTGGAGAGGGGCTTTAACTTATTTGCACTTCAGGGTTTTATCCTTTCCAGTAACCACACGGCAGAGCAACACCCCCGTAGCGTCTAACTTGCTCTGGTGTCATCAGATAAACCCACGCCGTCCCTAGCGATCGCGCATCTAAATCATACGTCTGGATTTCGTGCCGATTATATAAATTTTGTGCCGCTTTCCGCTCTGGATTGTAATCTTCCAATTCATCCAAATTCAGTAAAACTGCTGAATCGGCGAAAGATAACAAAAAGCCGTGAACTTTCCCGTCGCCTGTAGTCATGGCGGGATAACCTAATTTTAGGGCGAAGAGTTTACCGTGCGCGATCGCGCTTGTCTCCTCCACCACCTTACCCGCACAATAACGTTGATAATTCGACCCCCCAGGCTTGAGAGTGCCGTAAACGAATACTTTTAACATTTGATGACTAGACAACTTCAGATGTCATTCGTTTGTCACTTATAAACTGAAACCCCCTACTCATGCCACACCCAGCGAGGTAGTATGACAGAATTAGGAAAACGTAGACGATTAATGACCCAGTAGGAGTTTTCGTTGTGGAGTCCCGATACAACCCAGCAGCAATAGAGGAAAAGTGGCAACAGACTTGGATAGAACAAGGCTTAGATAAAACCCCCTCCTTAGACAGCAGCAAGCCGAAATTCTACGCCCTGTCTATGTTCCCGTATCCATCGGGCAGCCTGCACATGGGACACGTTCGTAACTACACAATCACAGATGTGATTGCCCGACTCAAGCGGATGCAAGGGTATCGCGTACTCCATCCAATGGGTTGGGATGCCTTTGGTTTGCCTGCGGAAAATGCCGCCATTGACCGGGGCGTTCCTCCGGCAGAGTGGACTTATCAAAATATTGCTCAGATGCGGCGTCAGTTACAGCAGTTGGGGCTTTCTATAGACTGGAGCCGGGAAGTAACCACTTGTTCTCCCGACTATTACAAGTGGACGCAGTGGATTTTCTTGCAATTTTTCTCTCGCGGACTAGCTTATCAGAAAGAATCCGCCGTCAACTGGGACCCCATCGACCAGACAGTATTGGCAAACGAGCAAGTTGATAACGAAGGGCGTTCTTGGCGTTCCGGTGCCAAAGTTGAGCGCAAGTTGTTGCGGCAGTGGTTCCTCAAGATTACCTATTATGCCGAGCAATTGCTCAACGATTTGGACAAATTGAACGGATGGCCTGAGCGTGTAAAGTTGATGCAGGCTAACTGGATTGGTAAATCTGTTGGCGCTTACTTAGAATTTCCGATTGTCGGGAAGGATGAAAAAGTCGGTGTTTTCACTACCCGTCCCGATACTGTCTATGGTGTTACTTACGTAGTATTGGCACCAGAGCATCCTTTAACTGCCAAGGTTACTACTCCAGAACGGAAAGCGGCTGTAGAAGCCTTTATTCAGGAAGTTTCCAACCAAACTGAGTTGGAACGTACTGCTGAAGATAAGCCAAAGCGGGGTATTCCTACAGGTGGTAAGGCAATTAACCCCTTCACTGGGGAAGAGATTCCGATTTGGATCGCGGATTATGTATTGTACGAGTATGGCACGGGCGCGGTGATGGGAGTCCCAGCTCACGATGTTCGGGATTTCAAATTTGCTAATGGAAACGATTTGCCAATCAACGTGGTAATTGTGCGTGCTGATGCAGCTGATACACCCATAACTTTGAAAGAAGCTTATACCGAACCGGGAGTTGTAGTTAATTCTGACATCTTCAATGGCATGGATTCAACCGAAGCCAAGTCAGCGATTATTCAATACGCCGAACAACAAGGTTTCGGGAAAGCGCGGATACAGTATCGCTTGCGAGATTGGCTAATTTCTCGACAACGCTACTGGGGTGCGCCTATCCCGGTCATTCACTGTCCCAAGTGCGGTATAGTGCCAGTCCCGGACGAAGACTTACCAGTAGTATTGCCGGAAAATGTAGAATTTACCGGACGCGGTGCTTCTCCTTTGTCTGGGATGGATTGGGTAAATGTGCCTTGTCCGAGTTGCGGAACGCAAGCAAAGCGGGAAACAGACACGATGGACACATTTATCGATTCCTCGTGGTATTTCTTGCGGTATCCCGACGCTAATAATGGGCAACAGGTATTCGACAAGACGAAGACAAACGACTGGATGCCTGTAGACCAGTATGTAGGCGGAATTGAACACGCAATTTTGCACTTGCTTTACTCGCGCTTCTTTACTAAAGTGTTGCGAGACTGCGGCTTGCTAAATTTTGACGAACCCTTCCAGCGCTTGCTAACTCAAGGCATGGTTCAGGGTATAACTTACAAAAATCCTGAGACTGGTAAGTATATTCCAGGGGCACAGGTAAAAGATCCGACAGCACCAAAAGATCCGGAAACGGGTAAACCGTTGGAAGTCTTCTATGAGAAAATGTCGAAGTCGAAGTACAACGGTGTAGATCCGTTGGAAGTTCTCGCCAAGTACGGCGCAGATACGGCGCGGATGTTTACCTTGTTCAAGGCACCTCCGGAAAAAGATTTGGAATGGGATGATGCTGACGTTGAGGGACAATTCCGCTTTTTAAATCGTGTGTGGCGTTTGGTTGCGGAGTTCGTCAGTAGTCAGTCGTCTTTACAACAAACAACGGACGAGGGACAACTAACACAACCTGAAAAAGATTTCCAACGAGCAATTCACAATGTTATCCAACGGATCTACGGTGTAGATCCGTTGGAAGTTCTCGCCAAGTATGGCGCAGATACGGCGCGGATGTTTACCTTGTTCAAGGCACCTCCGGAAAAAGATTTGGAATGGGATGATGCTGACGTTGAGGGCCAATTCCACTTTTTACATCGCGTCTGGCGTTTAGTTGCGGATGTCAGCAGTCAGTCGTCTTTACAACAAACAACGGACGCGGGACAAATAACACAACCTGAAAAAGATTTGCAACGAGCAATTCACAATGCTATCCAAGCTTTCACAGATTTAGAGGGCAGATATGAATTCAATACGGCTGTTTCTAATTTCATGAAATTAAGTAATGCTCTTACTGATGCCACCTGCAAAGATTCTCCTGTGTATGCGGAAGGGATAAAAACTTTGATTTTGTTAATAGAACCTTGTGCGCCTCACCTTGCTAATGAGTTGTGGAAGACTTTAGATAACACTGAGTCAGTACAACTAACAAAACCTGAAAAAGATTTGCGACGAGCAATTCACAATGCTATCCAAGCTGTCACGGAAGATTTAGAGGGCGAATATCAATTCAATACGGCGGTTTCTGAGTTGATGAAGTTAAGTAATGCTCTTACTGATGCCATCTGCAAAGATTCTCCTGTGTATGCGGAAGGGATAAACACTCTAATTTTGTTAATGGCACCTTTTGCGCCTCACATTGCTGATGAGTTGTGGAATTTAGGTAACACTGAGTCAGTACACTTGCAAACCTGGCCTAAAGTTGACCCAGATGCCTTGGTGGTTGATGAAATTACTTTGGTGATTCAGATTATGGGCAAAACTCGCGGGGCGATTCAAGTGCCTGCTGATGCTAGTCGGGAGGCTTTGGAGAAGTATGCCCGTGAGTCAGAGGTGGCTTTGAAGCATATCCAGGGTAAGGAGATTAAAAAGGTAATTGTGGTGCCTGGAAAGTTGGTTAATTTTGTGGTGGCGTAGGTTTAGGGTGGAGGCACCAGGCTGAGCCTGGGAAGCAGAAAAGTCCTCTTCCAACTCATTCCCAGGCTCAGTCTGGGAATGAGAATTGCTGATTGACAATAAGTTAAAGCTGTGGTAGAGGGAAGCGTTAACCACTAATATGAAAAGCGATCGCTTTTTCTAAAGCTCTTCGAGATCGATTCCTCGCTCTTGTAACTTAGCCATTAATTCGGCAAGCTGCTGTTCAGCTCTGTCAGTGCGTTGGCGCTCCTGTTGAATAACATTCTCTGGTGCCGGGAAACGGTTAGAGTTGGAATCGTACCAGTAGAGCCACTCGCGGCTAAAACCATTTGGATCTTAGCAGAGCGCTGGTATTCGTTCCCAGGCCGCAACCCAGGAACGAGTAACTTAGCGGGAACCGCAGGATTTGCGATCGCGATCTACTTCCGGTTCTTGCCAGGAGAAGGCAAAATGGCTCACTGCGTTAATTTGTGGCGTTCCAGAGCGAATTGCCTGCATCTGGTCTTCTAGCGATGGGCGAGAATTGTACGACTTTCCCCAGGCTCCCGCCAATACTGGTTGAACCTGAGTTCCCGGTGGTGCCTGACTCAAGACTCGCTGAACTTGGGAGACAATGCAGTTGGTGCTGCCACAGGTTCCGTAGGACATCGGATGCCACTCCATAGAAGCCGGAAACCGATCCCAAGGCTGGATTCTGGAATCATAACCTCCTTGTCCAATGGGTTGGTTCCCCTCTGGAAAAAACACTGCCCCGGTGGTAATTCCTTGCCTAGCGGCAGGCTGGCTGGCTAAATTTATAAAATCCAGAACGCCTTGAGCAGCGTGGGCAACACTCAATTGCCACAGCTCCCATTGCAGCAATGGTTGACGCTGACCAGGGGTGGCTTTCATTTCCTCATCCGGGGGTTTACGTCCCTGCCAAAGCGGCGATCCTTCCTGCGGGTAAAGCTTATCCACCTCGGCAACATCACCTGCACGAATAAAGCCTTTTGTCAAGTAACGCTGAATTAAATCTCGTCCCTTATTGTTAAGGGCGCGTTGATACAAAGCTTCTCGCGCACCGTCTCCATAAATCCACAAGTCTTGGACTTTGGTAACTACGGAGCTGGCACCTGCCTGCCGTGGATACCGAATGTAGTCAAAAAGTACCCCATCCGGACGACGGCGAACCACCGCCTGCACCAGGTCGTAATAATCTCGTTTGGCTAGGGGGTTGTAGGGATCGATGAAGACTTGAGAGCCATCCTCGACAACCGAGGAACTGGTCTGTCCCTTGCCGTCACGAGCTAAAACCTGTTGGCGATCGCTTCGCTGAGAGTAGGAGTAGCCGAAGTTCATGCTAAACATCCAGGCGTAAACTTTCAGCCCCCGCTCACGCCCTTTGTTAATCGCTTGTGCTAATAAGTCAACTTTTTCTGCACCAGGGCTTCGGACTACGGAAGGCCAAGGAGTACGGTTTTCGGCGACGGGCAACAACACCTGACCATCAGCAAAGGCTTCCACATAAACTTGGTTGTAGCCTCGGTTAACCAGACGATCCATAAGTTCATCGAGGGCACCCTGACGGATATCGCATGGGTACAGGCGTAGCCAAATTGCCTGAGTGCGAGGCCAGGTTTGAGAGCGACATTGCTGCAAACGCTCTGCGTGTTTTTTCAAGAGCGTTTTGTAGCGGCTTTGAGCATCTGGGTTTCCCTTTAAGGCTGCCAAGCGCAGGCTTTCTTTTTCTGCGATCGCATCTGTTGATAATTGGCAATATGCCTTTGTTTGAGCTTCAACTGGTTGTAACCCTAACCACGGATTGACAAGGCTACTACTTGTCAGCACTGCCGCGACCAAGCCGCGATAGAGACGCCGCCACTGTTGCGGCAACTTTAGCGATGCCTGAGTCAAGGACTTCCTCCTATACACCAATTTCATTGAACTGTTATATGTGTCTGTTTATCAGACGAAAGGTGGGAAATAAGGTGTCATCATTCCCCTTTCACTGAAAGAGCATCATAACAGCACTTTTTGATTCACTTTATACAGATTTTGGAAAAGTTTTTCCGAGAAATATAAGCATTTAGTAGATATGCACCTATAAGCAGGCAGGTCTAGCTGCCGCGTCTTACCTATTTGAAGCACTGCGGCGATCGCTTCAAGCGGATAAAGACTCTCATGCTCTCATGCAAAAAAAGCATACTTCATTTTTTCCTTTTGCATGAGAGCCTTTACTTCAAGATCCTCGTCTGAGAGAGAGTTCCACCTGCTGGAACTCTTGCTCTAAGCGATTCTTGAGTTTTTCCGGCAGAGGACGGTTAGGATAAGAACTGTAATGACCGGCAAGGGAGTTCAAAGCGGTTCGCATAGTTGTGAACGAACTCAGCTTGGTGACAGAGCTATCCCGCCGATAGCGCGAGGCAAAATCATTAATTGTCTGACGCGCTTGTGCCTGAGCTGCTGCCTTGTCTGGTGTACCTTCTGGTAATTCAATGGCTGTTCTCAAATTTTGCAGCAATGCCAATGTATCAGAGCGGTAATCTCCACTCAAGCCGACTGCGCTGTTTGAGGAACAGCCCGTCATAGCGATCGCAAAAACTAAAACAATGGCAAGTAGACGTGATAAATAGCGCTTCATAAGTATTTTTCGCCAAACGAGATAGAAAAGCAAAATCAGAGTTAATCCTATCCCGAATTGGAGTCATTAAAATTTTAGATTTGAGATTAGTCCTGCTGGTTTACGGAAGGTGCTTGCTATATATAGCGTTTCTCAGTTGGGTGAAATATATCGCGGTTCTGACCTTCGGGCTACCTTGCTAGGGACATGGCCATGTCCCGACAGATGTATCGCACCCACGCCTAGAATTGGTATAAGCCTGCCATCAGGTGAACCTGCGGCGAGGTGTGCGAGGTAAAGTCAACAGAGCTATAGAGCAGCTGCTATGCTTTGCCTTTGGTATTTGGAAGTTTTATCATAGAAGGATCAATAATTCTTAAACTTTTGGAACTTTAGGACATAGTGCTTGTTTTTCAAGCTATTCTCGCCTCAAAGAAACTGGGTGCTGTATAACTTTTTGATGTTCTCCGTTAGCTATTGATGCTTTGAGGGAACTATAATATATGACTTTTTTTTCAGTGAGCATTTTTGGCGCGTATTTAAAGAATGGAGACAGGAGTCCCGACCGATGGCAACTAGCATCATGCAACGGAATAATGTCAATATTGTGGGTCAGGGCGATCGCACAATCATCTTTGCCCACGGATTCGGCTCCGATCAGACAGCCTGGAGACACCAGGTAGCAACTTTTGCGTCTGATTTCCGGATCGTACTGTTCGACCATGTAGGCGCGGGTAAGTCAGATTTTGGAGCTTATAGTCCGCGCCGCTACACCAGTCTCTACAGCTATGCAGAAGATTTGCTGGATCTGTGTGCTGAGTTAAAGCTAACTAAGAGCATCCTGGTTGGTCACTCTGTTAGTGGAATGGTAAGCTTGCTGGCAGCATTAGTAGAGCCTGATTGCTTCAGCCAGTTGGTTTTTCTCGATGCCTCTCCCCGTTATCTCAATGATATGGGATATTACGGCGGCTTTGAGCAGTCTGATTTGGATGCGCTCTATGACTCCATGTCAACCAACTATTATGCTTGGGCGGCTGGGTTTGCTCCTATAGCAATGGCTACCCAGGATCAACCTGAGTTGGCGGCAGAATTTGCCAAGACCCTTGCGGCTGTCCGTCCGGACATCGCCCAAGCTGTCTCTCGCGTGATTTTCCAGTCTGACCATAGAACCGAGTTGCCTCGATTAACTGTACCAACGGTGATTCTCCAGGCGAGTGACGATATTGCTGTGCCAACCCAAGTCGGTCAGTATCTGGCAGATAAAATTCCTAAAGGTAAGCTGGTAAACATCAACGCCAAGGGACACTTACCGCATATCAGCGCCCCCGAAGTGGTAACGAATGCGATCGCTGATAGCATAGCTGCATAATACTTAGGTTGAGACTTGTAACGCTTTGACTTTTTTAGCTAAATCTTGGTAGAGATGCGAATTTTCCCATCTCTACAATTCAAAATCCAAAATGGCATAAGCATTACTCGTTGCCATATGCCGCTAGATGCAGCACCTTTCCCCATGTTTCGCCGCTTAATTCTAAATCGTCTTTGGTCGCCGTTACTACTGCGTCCTGCTCCTGAGTGGCTACCGACATTTAGACCAGCCTTACTATGGCTAACCCTCTTTCTTGTCGGCTTAGGCGTGGGATCGGGATGGACACCCGGACAGCTTTTTGCCCCAGTGATATTGACATTATGCACGCTGTCACCGCTAAAAAGCTGGCGCGTTGCTCTATCGGTGGGGCTTATGACCCTAATCGTAGCGCTGCTGCGCGATCTAGGGCTGTTACGTCAGTCAATAGAACTGGGTAGCGCGGCTGTATTCGGTACTAACTTTGGCTCTTTCCTGCGGGGCATTGAGTGGCGGTTGGCTTCTCAATCCCTACTGGCTAAACTCACGGATGATCAGACAAATGCTACACCCGATAAACTGCTTGAGCAAGCCCTAGAGTTACTGCACTCCTTAACTCGTGCAGATGCAGCGATCGCGCTACGCCAACTCGATGATGTCACGGCTGAAGCCTTGGTATGTATACCTCCAAAGGCTCTCCCCAATCAAGTTACAACTCCCAGCTTGTTTGCAGAGGCACTAGAGCAAAAGTGTTGCCTCTACTATACAGACTACAAAGCAACCCCCGGCGCATCTCATGTCTTATTAGCCCAAGGCACTAAGTCATTAGCTATACTCCCACTCCAACCTACCCTAACTTCGGATAAGACGGGAGCATTCCGGGGTGCTATCCTACTCATTTGGCATCGTCAGACTGACATTTCCTCAAATCTGCGCCAATTTATCGAGTCATTACTTGGCGAGTTAGGCACCCTGATCAAGTTCTGCGATACTACCTTAAACCTGGATAAGCTACAGGCCCGCTTTGGTGCCATGCTAGAAACAATCCATCAAGGAGTAGTTTTTGTTGACGAGAGTGGCGAACAAGGCTGGGTCAATCAAGCAGCCGCTGAACAACTGGAACTTCCTCCCGGCGCTGTAGAACCACCAGCGATCGCGCAAGCAATGGCCATATTGCGTACCAGCGCTGATAATCAAGCGGAAATTATGGCACTGGCGGCGCAGTTTTTCTCCCAACCTCAAGCTGTAATTCGTAACTGGAACTGGGTTTTTAATAAACCGCAGCCCAAAGTTTTGAGCCTTTCTAGTACGCCAACCAAGGTACGCAATGTACCCGGTCGTCTGTGGATATTAGATGATATTACTGAGCGTTATTTCGCACGGCAAGCGCTCATTGAACGCACCCTGGAATTATCCGAGGCGAATCAGGAATTGGAAAAAGCAAAAGCTGCTGCGGAGGAAGCAACTCGCATCAAGAGCCAATTTTTAGCCAATATGAGTCACGAAATTCGTACCCCAATGAATGCCATCATTGGTATGACGGGTTTGCTACTTGGTACAGAATTAACCGAACAGCAGCGTGATTTCGCGGAAACAACTCAGAACAGTAGCGATGCGTTACTAACGCTAATTAACGACATCCTCGACCTTTCTAAAATTGAGTCAGGGAAACTGGAGTTAGAAGAACATTCTTTTGTTCTTAGAAATTGTGTTGAAGAATCTCTTGATTTAGTAGCTTTTAAAGCAGCAGAAAAAGGTATTGAATTAGCCTATTTAATTCATCCTGAAGTCCCTACATCAATTGTCGGTGATGCGACTCGATTACGCCAAATATTAATAAATTTACTGAGTAATGCGGTCAAGTTCACACAGACAGGGGAAGTTGTTCTGTCAGTGGCCAGTCGTCCGTTGTTAGTTGACTCGGAATTGTCAAGTTCTCTTGAACCCGTATCAGGTTTTAACAACTTGACAACGTTAACGGACAACCAACAAAAATACGAAATTCAATTTGCTGTCACAGATACAGGAATTGGTATTCCCCCAGACAGAATCGACCGTCTTTTCCAGTCATTCAGTCAAGTGGATTCTTCCACAACTCGCCAGTATGGAGGAACAGGGTTAGGTTTAGCAATAGGTAAACAACTGTGCGAAATAATGGGCGGTCAGATGTGGGTCGAGAGTAAAGGCGCGATCGCTGGAAATCCTCCTAAAGATTTTACATTGACTGGGGGCTGGGGACTGGGAACTGGGGAGGAGGGGAACGTGGGCAAGTTACCAATTCTCAATTCCCAATTCCCAATTCCCCACCATCCAAAATCGATTGGTTCTACTTTTTATTTCACCATAGTTGCTGCATCATATCCCCATTCCGCACTCATTGGTACTAATAATTTACCACCTCGGTTGAATGGTAAAAAAGTGCTGATTGTAGATGATAACGCTACAAATCGGAAAATTTTAAGGCTACAAACACAATCTTGGGGAATGCTAACCAAAGAAGCTGAATCAGGCTTTCAAGCTTTGGAATTGCTAAAGTTAGGGGAAGCATTTGATATGGCAATTCTGGATATGCAGATGCCGCAAATGGATGGTATGAGTTTAGCGGCAGAAATTCGCCAACTGCCTAATTACGAAAAATTGCCCTTAATCGTATTGACCTCTATCAATAGGTCAGAAATAATTAATCCTGTCTCTGGAACTGTAGATTTCGCAGCTTTCCTAACTAAGCCAGTAAAACAATCCCATCTCTATAATGTATTAGGCAATGTTTTAGCGCAACAGCCTATTCAAGTAAAGCATTCTCGCTCTAACATCCCTCAGATAAATTCCCAACTAGGGGTAGACTTTCCCCTAAGAATTCTGTTGGCTGAAGATAATATAGTGAATCAAAAGGTAGCTTTGCAATTACTAAAACAAATTGGCTATCAAGCAGATATAGCTAACAATGGATTAGAAGTATTGGAAGCTTTACGCCACCAGTATTATGATGTGGTGCTGATGGATGTGCAGATGCCAGAAATGGATGGCTTGAGTGCAACTCGGCGCATTGTGGAGGAATGGTGCCAGGATCGCCCTTACATTATTGCGATGACCGCCAATGCCATGCAAGGCGATCGCGAAGAGTGTCTTAATGCGGGCATGGACGACTATGTTAGCAAACCCATCCGGATAGAAGCACTGATTACAGCCATAAGCAAGTGTCAACCTAAAGAAGCTGGGGACTGGGGACAAGAAACTGGGGACAAGGATCTGGGGACAAGGGACTGGGGAGAGGCGGAGAGTAAGAATTCCCAATCCCCAATCCCCAATCCCCAATCCCCAATTCCCGAATCCCCCAATGCCATTGATGGCAAGGTAATGCAATCATTCCGCAAAATGATTGGTGAAAATTCCGGCTCGATTGTAGCTGAGATGATTGATTGCTACCTTGAAGATACGCCAAAACTAATCAGCGCGATCGCAACAGCACTCCAACAAGGAAATGCTACACAATTGCGACAGGCAACCCACACTCTCAAATCAAGCAGTGCAACACTAGGAGCAATAACCTTCTCCAATTTTTGCAAAGAGTTAGAAATAATCAGTCGTAGTGGTAATACTGAAAGTGGAATAGAAAAATTGCCTCAGTTGGAAACTGAATATCAAAGGGTCAAAGCGGCTTTGCAAATAGAACGCCAGCAGAATTAGTGATGAACAGCACCGAACCAAATAAAGATACTCCCCTCATCCTCGTCGTAGACGACGACAAATTCACGCGCATTCAACTTCGCAAAGCGATGGAACAAGCAGGGTATCAAGTAGCAGAGGCGGGTGACGGAGAAGAAGGGTTGTCCGCCTACACTCGCCTACACCCAGATATTGTGCTGTTGGATGCCATGATGCCAGTTATGGATGGCTTTACCTGCTGTCATCTACTAAATACACTTCCTAAAGATAATTCGGCGGCGCGAGGCGAGAACACACCCGTACTAATGATCACTGCCCTTGACGACCAAGAATCAGTCGATCAAGCATTTGAAGCAGGTGCCATCGATTACATCACCAAGCCCATCCACTGGGCAGTTCTGCGCCAGCGTGTACGTCGTCTCCTGCAAGCTAGTCGCGCAGCAGCCGAATTACAACAGCAGACTGAACGCACGCGACTCAGCGAGGAGCGACTGAGATTAGCCCTGGAAGCGGCCCAAATGGGTAGTTGGGACTGGGACATCGAAAACGGCAAAGTTGTTTACTCTTCTAACACTGAGGCAAGCCTGGGGCTTGCTCCTGGCTCATTTGAAGCCACCTATGAAGGCTTTCTAGAGAGCGTTCATCCTGAAGACCGAAATTTAGTAACTCAAGCTGTGCAACGCGCCCTAGAGCAGGGTGCGGACTACGACATTGAATTCCGCGTTATTTGGACTGACGGTAGCCTTCATTGGGTGGCAACCAAAGGCCAAGTTTATTACAACCAAACCGGCTCCGTGCCAGTGCGGATGACCGGAATTGACATGGACATCACCGAACGCAAGCACTCAGAACAAAAAATTCGCGAACAAGCTGCCCTACTGGATATCGCCACAGACGCTATTATTGTGCAGAATTTAGAAACCCAAATCTTATTTTGGAGCAAAGGTGCTGAGCGTCTATACGGTTGGAATAAAGAGGAAGCAGTAGGAAAAAACACCAATCAGCTTTTGTACAAGCAAACGCCATCCCAACTTCAAGAATATAGCGAAATTTTGTTTGCCTACGGAGAGTGGTATGGTGAGTTGCATCAAGTCACGAAATCCGGTCAGGTAATTATTGTCGAAAGCCGTTGGACTTTAGTCCGAGATGACCAGGAGAAACCAAAAGCCGTTTTAATTGTCAACACTGACATCACAGAGAAAAAACAACTAGAAAGGCAGTTTCTCAGAGGCCAGCGCCTGGAAAGTTTAGGAACTCTGGCTAGTGGCATTGCCCACGATTTGAATAATGTGCTGGCACCTGTTTTGATGTCAGTTCAACTGCTGCAACTAAAACTCCAAGACGAACAAAGTAAACATCTACTTTCTATATTAGAAACGAATACTAAACGCGGCGCTGATTTGGTTAAGCAAGTGCTGTCATTTGCGAAAGGAATCGAAGGTGAGCGTACAACTATTCAAGTAGGGCATCTAATTATTGAGCTGAAAAAAATTGTCCAAGAAACTTTTCCTAAATCAATCCAACTCTGTACTGATATCCAGACAAGAGAGCTTTGGACTATTTCTGGAGATGCCACGCAACTGCATCAAGTATTAATGAATCTTTGCGTCAATGCTCGCGATGCTATGCCAAATGGCGGGGTTCTAAAGATTTGTGCTGAAAATATTATTGTTGATGAAAATTATGCCCGAATGATCGCGGGTGCCAAAGTTGGTTCCCACATTGTTGTTACTGTTTCAGATACTGGAGTGGGAATGTCTTCTGACATTTTGGATAGAATTTTTGAGCCGTTTTTTACCACTAAAGAGCTTGGCAAAGGTACGGGGCTGGGCCTTTCAACTGTTCTTGGGATTGTCAAAAGTCATGGCGGTTTTATAAACGTATATAGCGAAGTTGGAAAAGGCACAGAGTTTAAGGTTTACTTGCCAGCCGTCCAGGCAAAGCAAGTGCAGCAAGTGGAAAAAGATGAATCTAAACTGCCTAATGGACAAGGAGAGTTGATTCTTGTTGTTGATGATGAAGCCTCAATTGCTGAGGTTACTAAAACATCCCTAGAAACATATGCTTATCGAGTCTTAAGTGCTAGTGATGGAATTGAGGCAGTCTTAGTGTACGCGCAGCACAAAGAGGAAATTAGTGTTGTATTACTCGACATGATGATGCCTTCTATGGACGGGCCAACAACTATTCGCACTTTACAAAAAATCAACCCACAAGTTAAAGTTATTGCTGTCAGTGGGTTAGCGTCCAAGGAGAGAGTTACTGAAGTGGCTCAGCTGGGGATTAAAAACTTTTTGTCAAAACCCTACACAACACAACAGTTGTTGCAATCTTTAAATGAGGTTATTAGCAGGTAGTGTAAAACTCCTAATTCTCGCCTAGTTTTATCCTTTAAAAACACGTATGCCATACTTCCCATGCAAGATTTCATCGCAACATACGTGCCAAAAATAAAAAGTAATATTAATTATTCCTAATAATTTAGTTCCGTCTTCTAGCATTGCCGGAGTTCCCTGTCCTTGGATGGGTAGGACATCTACTATGCAAGAAATAGCGAACAGCGAACCACCAACTAGCAACAGAATATAGGGGGTCGATACGAGTCGGTGCCGGAAGAGAAAGCCATAAGCGATCGCACCCACACCATAAACTAAGTACATCACTATTTTGGGTACACCAGCGGTTCCATTCAAAATTAAGGTGATCCGAAACAGATCGTCGGCTAGTAAAGCAAAAAGCCCAATCGCAGAACAGAGGATAAATAAATTTCCTTTGCGCTTGGGATGAATACTTTTTAGCAAGCTAAAACTGAATAAACAGGTTGTAGCTCCTATACACCATATAATTTCAGAAACACTGGTTAAGAAGCCGTAGTATGGTCGTTTTATAGAAAAGGGATCTGCAAATATAAATTCGATTGCTCGACCTTTTCCCCATAGTTTGGCGTAAAATGACAAAGCCAAAAACAATAATACAGTCAAACCATTAAATATGATAATAAAACGATCTGCTGCTATTTGCTTCTTACTTTCTTGCCAAAGTTTCCTAAATAGGGGAATTTGCATTTTTCTTGAAATCAATTCATCTATTTAAGATAGCCTACAGCTTACGGAACGTCTACAACTTATGTAGACGCTGTGATGTATGGCATAACTTCTTGCCGCACATATTGAGACTGACGCTTGATTTTTTTGGAATAAACAACTCTTGCTAAAGAAGTCCAGGCTATAGGCGAAAGTAAAGCTGGATATCCCATTTTCAAAGCTGCTCCGACTTTTCCTTGCTTTAAACTTACCAGGCTCCAATGTAGCTTAAGAAACGCTTGAATTTCTTTAAGTTTCGGTATGGATGAGCGATATTTTTCATTGACTAACGGGTAGATTCTTTCTTTGATTAAAATATTTGTTTCTAATCGTTTTTGTAGGGAAAACTTCTGATTGCATCCACCGGGCCATAATGTGCGGAAGGTGAGATACTGATTGACAAAGGTAGCATCACCGTACTGAGCAATTTTTACCCAGGAGTCGATGTCGTCGCAGTTTCCATCTAAGGTTGAATCCCAACCTCCTGACTGGCGAAAGGCTTCTTTTTTGAAAGCAACTTGGACTGGTGTACCAAAAGGAACTACTTCCATGAGCATTCCGTAGTGGATGTCCTCTTGTGGCACGTAAAACACGTTGCCTGGGCCACTCGGTTTTGTGCGGGTGACTTCTTCGCCATTGACATCAACTTGAATGGCTTGGCAAGAGCAAATAACTGCGCCTGGACGTTGCGCGATCGCTCTGGTCATTTCCTCAATGCAGTTGGGTGCCAGATAGTCATCGTCATCCAACAGTTTGACCCAATCTCCTTTTGCCACCTCAACCCCAGTATTTACTGTGACCGAGTGACCGCTGTTAACTGGGTTGCGGTGATAAACAACGCGATCACCCAGACTCTGAACGTATTCTTGGGTACCATCCGATGAACAGTCATCCGCTACCACAACTTCACAAGGCAAGGTTTGGGCTAGTGCTGATTCAATTGCCCGCCGCAGGAACGGTAAACGGTTGTAGGTAGTGATAACTATGCTGAATTTCATCATTAGAGAGCATCTCCTGGGTTGTTATCGAGTCACTTTATATTTCGCTAATAGAGCGATCGCATTTTTTGCTTACAACCGCAACTTATATTTCACATTTTGTCAATCCGTTATTTCCCTTTCTCATCCCTTAGACTGATGAATTTACTGATTTTTTTATGGGTGTTTTTACCAGAATCAGCCTTTAGACAGACAATAAATTCTTAATTTCTCCGTGTAACTACTTATCTTAGACCACTTTTTTAAAGAATTTATCAAGTTGGCTTAAAGATCAAGTAAAAATACTAATTCCTTTTTTAAAGCTCGTGTGAAGATTCACGGCAAATATGAAGTATCGGAAAGCTGGCTAATGACAACTTTCCGATAAGTTAAATTTTAGGATAGAAATACTACCACTAAATTAGCGATAAAGCATTGGTAAAATTACCAATGCTGCCCGCAGAGCATTTTTGTAATCGTGCTAACAAATTTTTACTTGCGTTCTGGATGCGCTGCTACTGGTGAAGGAGTTCCCAGACGGTTAATTACGGCAATCATCTGATACAAGCGACCAAAATCCCGCTGGTTAAAGTACAAAACCAGGCGAGGCAGTTTTTCAGTTCCATCCCCTGTCTCTTGAGGTAATACCTGAGTTTTTTCAATTTGTCCCTTCACTAAGATGTCGCTGAAGTCTGCATTCAGCTGTTCAACATCTGCATCCGATAAATCAGTCTTGAGGCGGATAACAAATTTCCCTTCTACATAGCGACTGGAGTGATAAACCCGATAAAAGCTATTAATTGCCTCGCACGCCACATCTAAATTATCTGTAATCGTGTAGAGACTAGGATCGTTTGGACTCACCAAACCTGTTTTAACTAAATGTTCGCGAACATAAGCATCCCAAGCTTTCCAGTAGTCGCCACCGGGACGGTCAACTAAAACGACAGGAATGGGGCCAGACCTTCCGGTTTGGCAAAGCGTTAAACATTCCAACGCTTCATCTTGGGTGCCAAAGCCACCGGGAAAGAGTGCGATCGCATCGCTTTCTCTCAGAAAAAACAGCTTTCGCGTGAAAAAATACTTAAAAGGAATTAGCTTAGGGTCGCCCTCAATAAACGGATTTGCTCCCTGCTCAAAAGGCAGCTGAATATTCAACCCAAATGAATTTTCAGCACCAGCGCCTTCATTTCCCGCCTGCATAATGCCCCCACCAGCACCGGTCATCACCATGTAACCCAATCCAGTCACGGAACGAGCAAAATCAGCAGCCATGCGGTATTCTGGACTATCCGACGAAATCCGAGCCGAACCAAAAATCGTCACCTTGCGGACGTGCCGATAAGGATAAAATACTTGAAATGCTCGCTCCATATCTAGCATAGAAGCACTCAAGATTTTCCAGTCCAGGCGATCGATCTCCTCCCCCGCCAATCGCACCAGTAATGTCAGCGTGCGTTGTATCCATTTTCCATGTTTCAGGTTCGGCAGATTGTTAATTAGTTCAGCTACGTCTGCCTGAAGCGACTCAAGCGCATCGGAAGGAGGAGTTATCGTCATAAATTCTTGCTTCAAGGGCGGCATTCTATTGTAGCTAGATTCGCGTCCCCAGAGCAGATATGGGTATCCTTCTATAGGAGTTTATACTAGGAATTCTCCGTTTGTGAACTATACACAATCGGAGAACCTAAAAAATAAAGCCCCATTTTTTCCAAAAAAAACGGGTTTTTTAGCTTTTGCATATTTTTAGTTATGAAAAACCATCAGCCAAGACATCCAGGCAGGATGAAGCAGCTGATGTCATAAGGGCATAATTTCCGAAAATACAGACAACTATATTCGCGGCTTATCAGTATTTTGCCCCTAGAGAGCGGTTATAGATACTTTTCCAAAGTATTAGCGAGAGTGGTTTTAGGAACCGCACCCACTACCATATCAACCCGTTGACCGCCTTTAAAAATCATTAAAGTAGGAATGCTGCGAATTCCATACTGGCTGGCGACGTTAGGATTCTCATCGGTGTTGAGTTTCACTACTTTTATTTGACCGTCGTATTGCTGAGCAATTTCATCAACGACAGGAGCCACCATCCGGCAGGGGCCGCACCAGGGGGCCCAAAAATCTACTAAAACGGGAACTTCACTGTCAAGTACTTCTTGCTTAAACGAGGCGTCTGTAACTTGTGCGGCTGCTGACATCCCTAGAAATCCTTGGCTTAAATTTTTCTTATTTCATAGGCAATTCTATCATAGTGAAAACCGACATTCTCTCCCTCAAACCGTATACATTTAGACATAAATTATTCCTGCCCTAAATAAGGAACCGCCCGAACAGTAGTCCGGGCGGAGTGTGGTGTGAGGAGTGAACGGAAACATGCGTCTCCGCTTTCTCTATTCTAGACGACGGCTTTAGTTTTTCCCGTACTCTGGTGTTGAGTCCGGAAAATTTTCTTGCCCAAAAACTAGGCTTTAAGTTTATTTACCCATGCCCAATTGCTGTGCTTTCTGATAAAGTTTGCCTTCAGTTAGCAAGGAGGGCGCGATCGCTACTTCCACTTGCTGCATTTGTTTGAGGTCTTTGGCTCCCAACGTCCCCATACTGGTTTTCAAAGCTCCCAGCAGGTTATGAGTGCCATCATCCAGTGCAGCCGGGCCGCGAAGGATCTGTTCGCAAGTGCCTGTAGTGCTTACGCGAATGCGAGTACCACGAGGCAGAATAGGGCTTGGCGTTGCCATCCCCCAATGATACCCCCTTCCGGGTGCTTCTTTTGCTCTGGCAAACGGAGAACCAATCATCACCCCGTCAGCACCGCAAGCAATACACTTGCAGATGTCGCCGCCAGTGATTAAACCGCCATCGGCGATGACGGGGACATAATTGCCAGTTTCGTTGAAATAGTCATCGCGGGCAGCGGCACAGTCCGCAACTGCTGTTGCCTGTGGCACACCCACGCCCAAAACGCCGCGAGAGGTACAAGCCGCGCCGGGGCCAATTCCCACCAACACGCCAGCAGCCCCAGCCTTCATTAAGGAGAGAGCCACTTCGTAGGTAACGCAATTGCCCAAAATCACTGGCATGGGCATTTCTAAACAGAATTGCGCCAAATCCAAGGGGGTTATCGACTCTGGCGACAGGTAAGCGGTAGAAACCACAGTGGCTTGCACGAAGAACAAATCTGCACCAGCTTTCGCCACAACCTCGCCGTACTTAGTTGCCCCAGCAGGGGTAGAACTTACTGCGGCAATTCCACCTTGACTTTTTATTTCTTCTATGCGTCGCTCGATTAATTCTGGTTTAATCGGTTCGGCATAAAGTTCTTGCATCAGCGCAACAAACTCTTCTTTCCCGACTGAGCTAATGCGCTCTAATATCGGCTCTGGGTTTTCATATCGGGTTTGGATTCCCTCTAAGTTGAGGACACCCAAAGCCCCCAGTTGAGACAGCAGAACTGCCATGCGGACATCTACTACCCCATCCATCGCACTAGCGATAATTGGGATTTCTCGCTCAATACCCCCGATGCGCCAAGTCGTATCTGCCAAACTGGGGTCTAGGGTTCTATTCCCTGGTACTAGCGCAATTTCATCGATTCCATAAGCTCGACGAGCTGTTTTACCCCGCCCAATTTCAATATCCACGCTTCTTCCCGTTCCCAAGACTATTTAAGTTAGGGTATCAAATTCGATGGGTAATTTGTTCTGGGGGTGAGGGTAAGATTTCCGGTTAGGGTGGAGCGATCGCAGCTACACAAACGAAGTCCTACGAGAGCGGACTCAAAGGCGCGATCCCATCCTTGGCTCAGTTTAGTTAGCTCGGTGGGCGATCGCTTATTTGTTTCAGGTTCAGTGATTTCTAGTCTTGATTTTCATCCTCATCATTTTCGTTGTTGTAGGGCATCAGGTAAAGGTAGCCAAGAATCGCTGTACCAGCAGCAATTCCCAAAGGTTGGGAAAAGGCAAAAAGAGCTAGCACAATCTCAGTGATTTCCAGGGCTTTTAGGAGGCAGTCGAAGTTTTTCTTATTCATCATGGGATTCCTTCTTAGTTCGTAATCCCATTTGAATTTGGTGCTAGTTGAGAACTGAGTTGAGAAATGGTTGGGTTGTAGCTGACTTATGGCTGAGTTTTAGCAGGTTAGAATTGCTACTAAGTTGATAGAGTAATTCAACCTCTGACCTCTCCCCTGCGTTAGCGTCAGCGGCACGGAGTGCGGGGAGGGGCTTAATTTTCCCCCTTCCCTTGCTCTCTATGGGGGCTGGGGAGTTAGGTTTATCTAAGATTAGCTATGGCGCGATCGCTTCAGGTTTCCCCGCAGTACATCGAGAAAGTCAAATTAACTCTTAAGCGCAATGGCTATCCCAGTCAGAAAAAATTTGCTGAGCATATCAATCCTTCCCTATCTACTGTTAAAAACTTCCTTAAAGGCGAACCCGTAGATTTTGAGAATTTTGTAGAAATTTGCGAGAAATTAGGGCTGGATTGGAAACAAATCTCTAACCTTGACTCACAAGAGAAGCTATTTGCCAACCTGCCTCAAGATAATCCGTCAATCGCTTGTTCTGCCTATGACGAGGAGACTTGGGTAAAGCGAGGAGAACTGAGTTGCCAGCTAAGCGAAAAGCTGCGGGGACAATTGCGAGTATTAATTATTACTGGTATCACGGGACAAGGTAAGACTGCTTTAGCTGAACGCTTGGCAAGTTTCGAGCTGCGGGGAGACTGGCAACAGTATAAATGTGTAAATTTTGATGATAGGGATATGCGAGATTTTGTCAGTGCCGCAGATGCGCTGCTGGCTCAACTGGGAGAAGAAGTAACGGCAGATGACCGAGCAAATGCAGATGGGTTGCTAAATAGCTTGGTGCAAAAGCTGCGAAATTACTGTTACTTAGTGCAGATGGATTCCCTAGAATTTCTGCTGAAAGGGAAAGGGGATGAGGATGCTGCCAGGAATGAGTTTGAGAATGAGCGGTGGTGGGAATTTTTTAATCGCTTGCTGGCGGGTGGGGAATGCCAAAGTCGGCTGATTTTAACTTCACAGGATTTACCAACGCAGTTTAAAAGTTGCAAGTCTCGAAGATTTTGGCATGAGGAACGGTTAACGGGACTTGATGAAAACGAACAGATCGAGTTGTTTCAGAAGTTGTTTCAGAGAGATGAGAAAGAGATTTCGCCAGAATCAGAGGCAGCAGATTATCTCAAGCGGATGGGGAAAGCTTATGAAGGACATCCGCTGGTTATCGAAGTGATTGCTGGGGAAATCCTCACTCAGCCGTTTAATGGCAATGTGGTGGCGTACTGGAACAAATACCGTCAAGAATTTGAAGCCATTGAAGCAGCGATTGGTCATCAGGAGTTGCAATTGCAAGTTCAAGACAGAGTGAGGAAGTCTTTAGAACGGTTGCAGCAAGATGTACCCTCTGCCTTTGCACTACTCCTTCGTAGTTCAGTTTATCGGCGTTCAGTGCCAAAAGCCTTCTGGCTTGAAATGTTATGGAGTCTGACTGAGGAGCAAAAAATATCTGCAATTGCGACATTAAAACTTCGCTATCTCGTTTTTGAAGAGTCAGCTACTGGCACTAGCAAATACCAACTCCGTCAGCATAACTTGATTCGGAGTGTGGCGTATGAACTTTTGGAACAAACAGACAAGAGATCGGCTCACCTCATGGCAGCTTATATCTGGCGCACAGCGTATAGATCAGATCCAGATGCCCCCAAGCTAGAGCAAGTGCGGGGATACCTGGAACCATTTCACCATTTATGCAAAGTAGGAGACTGGGAAAGAGCTAGCAAAATTCTTTCTATTCGCCTCAATACACCTACAAAGAACCAATTACACATCCAGCTAGGTATTTGGGGCTACCATCAGGAAAGGATTGAACTGTATAACAGACTTGTAGCCAAATTACATCCTAGAGAGGACGCTCTTTTTCTAGGTAATCTGGGTAATGCCTACCTATCTTTAGGAAACTACCCCCAAGCTATTGAATACCTTGAACAGTATTTAACTACCGTACGCAACAGAGGCGATAGTGCTGGAGAAGCTGAAGCTAAGGCATTAGGCAATTTAGGTATTGCTTATAAATCCATAGGAGATTATGACCGTGCAATTAATTGCCATAAGCAGCATCGGACTATTGCAAAGGCGATTGGAGATCCTGCTGGGGAAGGTATAGCATTAGGTAATCTAGGCGTTGTTTATCATTGCTTAGAAAAGTTCATACGGGCGAAATCTTGCCATAGCAAGCATTTAGCCATTGCACAGACAATAGGCGATAATGAGGGCAAAGGAAAGGCACATGGTAATTTGGGGAATACTCTTATCGAACTTAAGGAGTATTCAAAAGCTGTTGAAAATCTCCAGGCTGGGCTAGAGATTTTTAGATACATTAGTGCTTGTTCTGATGAGGCTATAATTCTCTACAACTTGACCAGACTCCATCACAAATTAGGCGATCGCGTTCTAGCTCTAGAGTGTTGCGATCGCGCTTTATCCATCGCTACAGATTTAGGCATACCGTTAGCAAAAGAGTGTCAGGAGTTGAAGGAAAAACTACTGAGTGAGGAAGCCTAGGAAATGAGGCGCTGCGGTTGCATCGGAGATGCTGCGAAGGGATAGCGAAGCGCGAGTAAACTATCTCACTAAAAAAGCGATTAGCACCGATTATTTTGTAAGTCAAAGTTCACATCGTTAATGCGCCGCAGTATTTTGTCATTCTTACCCAGTACCCGCATTTGGCAAGAATGATTAGCGGCTGGTGATATGAGGACAAAAACACCGTTAGTGGCTTCGTCGCGCAGAATCTGCTTGTTATCAAAGGTTATTTCGACAGCTGAGACTTCTGGCGAGAGTACCTTACCGTAAGTGAGGGCGTAAGTTTCACCTTTATCATTCGAGTAGTTGCTGCCTGCATACCATACCAGCTCCTCTGGCGGTAACTGCGGGAGCTCCGTAAAGAATTCAGCGCTGCCATTACCAATCTGTTCCCAGCCACTACCTTGACGCACAAGCACACTGTGACCAAATATCTGCGGCGGCGCTTGTTTGCGATCGCTGCTGGGACAGATGGCGCTATAGAGTACCACTACACCCTGCGACCATTGGCGGGTACCCAGCACGTGAAAGTCTTGAGCTTGGGTTGTGGGAGAGGGACAGAGGTTGTTTTGGCGTACAACTTGTTCTGGGGTAGCTGCCACACGCTCAGAACGACAGCTAGAGGTGAAAAGCGCCAGCAACCCTATTAGGGGGAGGATTAACCGTCTCATTGTCGTGTGGCTGGATTCGCCTGGGTAAGAATTCCATTCAAACTTGGCTCAGCCGTTCGTGAGTGGCATCTTCCCAAAGTAGAGTGGGTATGCCAATACTTCTCGGATAAGAAGACCTAAATGCCTTCTCAATTACGGAAAAGAGACGCGATATATCGCGTCTCTACAGGAGAGGGATTGGAACGAGGGTTTAACTGGTTTGCATACCGTCTTGGTTGTTATTTTGGCTTGGCTTCTCCACTGAGGAAATCATGGCGGTGAGAGCTTCTGGCGGGATGCTACCGTTGTTGCTACGAACCAGATTACTAACTTGACCAATTAATGAGCCTAATTTGCCATCTTCAAGCAAGGTGTTAATTAAGGCTAAACCGCTGGTGGATAGTAACATTTTGTTGATGTCACCTGCACCGTTGCCGTTGCTGCCATTTGCACCGGGGAAGGAGTAAATTCGGGCATCGCCGATAACTCCTGGTTGAGGTGCCAATGCCTTGACAATTTCTGGCAGTTTATCTGCTAGATCCGGCCAAATTGTGGTGATAATCTTGGCAGTGAGGTTAGCGTCGCTAATCGTATTTTGGGCAGAAATTTGGGCTTGAATCCCTTCGGCTTCGGCTAAAGCTCTGTCGCGGTTAGCATCGGCTAGGGTGCGAATTGCTTCGGCTTCTAGTTCTGCTGCTTGTTGGGCGATTTCGGCTTGCCTTCTGCGTCGGAAAGCGTCAATTTCGACAACGTTGCGATCGCTAATACTCTTCTCTTGGGCTTCTCGTTCGGCGGCAATAATTGAAAGCTGTTTGTCCCGTTCGGCTTTCTCAACGGCGCTTGCCGTTGTCACAGATGATTCTGCTCTGGCTTGTTGTGCCTCAGCGACAAAGCTTTCCCGTTTTTTGTTGGCGACTGCGATCGCTACCTCTTCTTGGGCAATTCTTGACAGCTTTTCTGAATCTGCTACCTGCACTTGCGCTTGCAATTTCGAGGATTCTACTGTCTGTAGACGGATAATTTCCGCCATTTCTGCTTCTTGTTTTTGCAGTGTTTGCGCCACCTTGAGTTGTTTATTCCGTTCTTCTAGGGAAATATCTGCCTCAATTTGGCTTTGTTGGACTGCCAGTTTTTTATTAATTTCTTCCTCTTGAATGATGCGCTGGCGGGTTATTTCCGCAACTTCCGCTTCTTGTTTTTGTAGTGCTTGCGCCACCTTAAGTTGTTTATTGCGTTCTTCTAGGGAAATATCTGCCTCAATTTGGCTTTGTTGCACTCCCAATTTCTTGCGAATTTCTTCTTCTTCAACGGATTTTAGCTGCAAAATTTTGGTACGCTGCACGGTTGCTGCTTCTCTGTCTTTCGATTCTTGGATTTCCCGCTGTTTTTGAGCTTTGAGTGCTTCTACTTGCAGTTGTTGCTCTTGTTTGGCGTTTTCTTTCTCTTGCTCGATTTGGAGCGATCGCTTTTGGGCATCCAATTCTTTCTGCTCAATGGTAACTTGAGTCGTTAGTTCAACTTCTCGTTTTTGTTGAATCGAGCGTTGAATGGTTTCAGTCCGCAGTCGCACACCTTGAGCATCGAAGAAGTTATTTGTATCGTAGGTATCGCTTTCTTCAATTTCTGAAATGGCAATATTGTTCAGCGTCAAACCTACTTTCTTCAAATCTTGCTGAACTAAATTTAAAACGGCATCAGCAAACCCAATTTTGTCTGAATCAATCTCGGCTAAACTCTTATTTTTTGCCGCTGCTCGAATCGCATCATCTGCGCGTTTTTCCAGGGCATCTTTAATATCTTCCGGCGTAATCTTCCCAGCTCTGGATAGTCTAGCTGCTGCTGTTAAAACATCTTGTTCGTCGGCATTGATGCAGACATAGAAAGTCACCCGCATATTTGCCCGGAGGTAATCTTGAGTACGAACAGCCAGCTTCCCGGTGCGCTCAACGTCAATCGAAATTTCTCGCAAAGGTACGCGGGTAAGTTGGTGAAAGCCAGGTAAAACAACGCAACCACCATAGAGAATGACCGATTTACTTTTAATAAAAACTCCGCCAGTTCTCACAAAAGCTTCGTTGTTGGGTGTAACAACATAAACCCGCGTATACGCCCAAATACTTAACAGCAGTAATAAAACCAAAGCGGCAATAATTCCAGGGAAGACAATGCCGCTACCTAGTTGGGCAACTGTAGGTTGTACTGGAAGTGGTTGGAGTGTTTGAGCGACTAGATTTGATTGCTCATTCAGGGGAATATTTTCCTCTGCTTGCAAATCGTTAGGCGCTAATTCAGAGACGTTAGCAATCGGTAGTGATTGGATAAAGGTGAGCCAAAATAGCATATTGTTGATTGGTAAAAAGGTGATTTAGTTGATAAGGAACCAGAGCCTCTTTAACTTCATTGCCAGTCGCACACTGGGAAGGAGGAATATCTTACTTGCGTGAATTTTCAAGCCAATGTTCTTGATCTAAACTATCTTTGGCGACGACTAAATAGTATTGTTCCCAACGTTCAATGACTAAAACTTTTTCGCCGCGTCGCGGGAGAACGTTTGCCCAATTAGGTAAAGTGGCGTTAATAGTAACGAGATTTCGCGCTGAATCAATTACATCTACTTGACCAATTTTGTTTCGGTGCTGGTGGGGAATAAAGGCAGAACTGACTGTACCAATGCAACCAATCAAGCGATCGCTACTGACATCTTCCCCAAAGGAAGCAAAAATTTTCCCCAACGGTCGAGCAATCAACCCTCCCAGAAATAAGCTAATTGCCATTGAACCTAATAACACAACTCCCCCTAATCCAAAAAAACGGTAGGGGATGCGACCTGTGAGGCTGCCAACCCAGACATTGAGCATCCAGCCGATGACACCCCAGAGGCTAAAGTCAGTTCCTAACAATAGAATTAGCGGTGCTTTGCCAATGCCTAACCATCCCAATATTTCTAATCCGCCAAATTCACCCTCTGCGCCGGTATCTACGTCAGCATCTACATCTACGTCAGCATCTACATCTACGTCAGAGTCTCCTCCACCAGAAACAATCACCAATAGGAATAAAAGGACTCCCATCCCTAGGAAGATCCAGTAGGGTAAGTTAGCTGGGTTGAACAGCATAAATACTTAGTATTGTTGAATGAGTTGCACTGGCACTTAGATAGCTACAAGACTTATGCACAAAATCCATAAACGAGAAGTTTGTTCTTGAGCTTCATTAACCAACTGAGCTGTTGACTACACTTTTATAATCCCTTCAGATGTATCGGCTATTCGGCTCACTGTTTGACTCAGTTGTTGGCTCACTGGTTTTTCTATGCTCCACCTGCGTCACTCGTCACAATGAGATTCTTCTTTTTGGCTGTTGTATTCTTACTAACTTAGGTAAAACAAGTCCCGACCTAGCCGCGATGTCAGGGAAAACCGGAAAAATTAAATCTTTTTTAATGTCCTCTATCCAAAGAAGGAATTAAAAGTTGTTAGAGAGAAATTTTATCTTCAGCACCCTTATAAAGATAGAACTAAGTAAAAATAAACTTATTTAATTAGGTAGATGTGTGCAGGAGAAGCTTGCCATAGCTTGAAAAAATTATCTTCATCAGGAACGCCATGTTTGCATCTACTACTGGAAAAATCCCAGCCGGGAAAGATTCCCAGCTCGCCATGCCTATGAGGGAGCGGGACTTGGACGCACTTACAGAAATATTTGATGACTTGGACACAGAACAGGCAGAAAATCTTGATGAAGCGATCGCTACTCCCTCTACCCCAACTCCCCTGCAACCTTGGGAGGAAATCGGGTGGGTGTTGTTCGAGCAAGCCCAGGACTATGAATGGCAATTTGCTTGACGGCAATCATTGCGGCTGGCTCGTTCTATAGCTTCATCACAGCTTAAAATTGAATATATATAAGCAATTTTTTTAAGCTTTGATTCAATCTGAGACGCTCGAACTACTAGAATGGCCCCGCCTGTGCCAGCATCTGTCAACCTTTGCGGCAACTAAGCTGGGGGCTTTCGCTGCAACCCATCTGCAAATCCCCACTGCTCAGTCTGAAAGTCTGCACCTCGCCGCCCAAACTCAGGAAGTCTACCAACTGGAAAATCGCTTGAGGGCTGGTTTGACATTTGATGGAATTAGTGACATAGGCGATTCTTTAGAAAGGGCGGAACTTCAGGGACTTTTGGCTGGGGAAGAGTTGCTGGCGATCGCAACAACTCTGGCGGGAGTGAGGCGACTGCGGCGCATTATCGACGATCAAGAAGATGTGCCAGTGTTAAGTGAGCTAGTCGCCGACATCCGCACCTATCCAGAACTAGAGCAGGAAATTAACCGCTGTATTGATGAGCGAGGAGACGTAGCAGATAGGGCGAGTGCCAAACTAGGTGGCATTCGCATCCAGATGCGGCAATTGCGCGATCGCATTTATCAGACATTGCAGGGAATTTTGCAGCGTCAAAGCAATGCAGTACAGGAACCGACTATAAAACAGCGGGGCGATCGCTTTGTGATTTCTGTCAAAGCACCCCAAAAAGATGCCATTCCCGGTATAGTCCACGACACCTCTAGCAGCGGCGCAACGCTGTTTATTGAACCAAATGCGATTGTGCAGCTGGGAAATCAATTGCGGCAGGTACGACGGCAAGAACAAGCTGAAGAAGAAGCGATTCGCCAAGCTTTAACTCAACAAGTGGCAGCAGTTAAGCCAGATTTAGAACAGTTATTGGCAGTGGCAACCACTTTAGATTTGGCAACAGCTAGAGCCAGATACAGTTATTGGTTAGAAGCAAATCCAGCCAAATTTATCGAACGTGATGCAGGCGAACCCATCACCCTGCGCCAGTTGCGTCATCCTCTGTTGGTGTGGCAGCAGCGACACGAACAAGGCACCGCAGTTGTACCAGTGGATTTACTGATTCATCCGCAAATTCGGGTAGTAACGATTACCGGGCCTAATACTGGCGGTAAAACTGTCACCTTGAAGACGCTGGGATTAGCAGCACTGATGGCGAAGGTGGGGTTATTTGTGCCAGCAAGAGAGCCAGTAGAATTGCCCTGGTTTGACCTGGTTTTGGCTGATATTGGGGATGAGCAGTCACTGGAACAGAGTTTATCTACGTTTTCCGGTCATATTCGCCGCATTAGTCGGATTTTAAAAGCGATAAGTAATACAGGAACTGAGGAAGAACAAGAATCCCCAATCCCCAATCCCCAATCCCCAATCCCCAATCCCCAATCCCCAATCCCCAATCCCCAATCCCCAATCCCCAATCCCCAATCCCTAATTTTGCTGGATGAAGTCGGTGCGGGTACAGATCCGGCCGAAGGAAGTGCATTAGCGATCGCTCTTTTAAAATATCTGGCAAATACCGCCCAACTGACTATCGCCACTACCCACTTTGGCGAACTCAAAGCGCTGAAATATGAAGACGAACGCTTTGAAAATGCCTCCGTAGAGTTTGACGATCGTACCCTCAGCCCTACATATCGGCTATTATGGGGAATTCCCGGACGTTCTAACGCCCTGACAATTGCCCGACGTTTGGGACTAAATCCGGAAATTGTCGAAGATGCTCAAAGTTTGGTGGGTGGTGCATCCGAAGACATCAACCAGGTGATTGCTGGACTTGAAGCACAACGCCGCAGCCAAGAAACCAAGGCGCAAGAAGCTCAAGAGTTGTTGCAACAAGCAGAACGTTTTTATCAAGAAGTTTCGCGAAAAGCAACAAATTTGCAAGAACGGGAGCGGGACTTGAAGCTTTCGCAAGAAAGAGCAGTAGCCGAAGCTTTAAATCAAGCCAAAGGAGAAATTGCCCAAGTAATTCGGCGCTTACAGCAAGGAAATGCTACCGCTCAAGATGCCCAAGGTGCAACCAATGCCTTGAATCAAATTGCCGAACGTTATATCCCACCATCGCCGCCACCCAAACAAAAACCAGGGTTTAATCCCAAAAGTGGCGATCGCGTCCGCATTCCTCGCTTAAATCAAACCGCCGAAGTGCTGACTAATCCAGACGAAGATGGAGAATTCACTGTCCGCTTCGGGTTAATGAAAATGACCGTGAAGCTGGAAGATATTGAATCTCTGGATGGTCAAAAACCGGAACAGCTAGTCAAGAACAAGGAACAGAAACAAAGTCAAGCCAAAAACCAAAATCCAAAATCTGATTCGCAAACCCCAACCCCCAGCCCGAAGCCAGTAATTCGCACTTCCCAAAATACTATCGATATTCGGGGTAGTCGAGTAGCTGATGCAGAAGTAGTGATCGAGAAAGCGATCGCTAAAGCAATGGAGTCTGGCTGCTTGTGGATAATACACGGCAAAGGAACCGGAAAATTACGAGAAGGAGTCCACGAATTCTTGAAACAGCACCCGCAAATCGAGAGTTTTTCTTTAGCTGGGACATCAGAAGGCGGCACAGGTGTCACAATTGCGTATATTAAATAGCGTTAAGAGCTAATGGCTAATTGTTCTAGCGATTAGCCATTAGCTCTTGGCCAAGACTTGTGAAACTTCTCCAAATCGTGAGAGTCTGGTTTCAAGACTGGTAACGGTGAAGTTACAGCTAGTCTCGTCACCTACTCTAAAGATATGACCTCCATCGTGAAGACACCTGCATCAACCCCGCAGTGGGATGATTTGCCCCTTCCCCAACAGCCGAATGAAGTTCAGTTGGACAACATCAAAGCTCAACTGGATTTAGTTTTATTGGCTTTGGAAGCATTGGCGAACATAGGTTCCGAGGCGATACTTCAGGCAGCAGCCGAACTGAATTTAGAGTCAATAGTGGCAGATCGGGTAGCTTTGTGGCGACTGCGACAATCTAACCCAATGCGGAAGAGCCAGGGAGGCCGGAAAAAGCTAGATGTAGAGGAAGCGCGATCGCTTGTTTTGATCATCTGCCATCTTGCCAAACAATACCAAGAGCTAATCCGTCGCGCTGTTGCCCTACTCGAACAGCTAACCGAGCAAAACCGCGAACCACATCAAGCATCGTTATTAGGAGACTATCTCGATGCCTTTAGTAACACATATCAAGAACGCATGGACGAAGGAGAAAACGTATCAACTGACTCCTTAACCCACCTGGCTTTAAAACTTCTGATTGATTTACTCTTTTACAGCAGCCCTAACGGTCATCGCCGCCTCTGGTTAGCACTTTTGGATCGCGCCCGCTAACAATTAGCAATCCTTGAATTAGCAAAATGGTTTTGAGACGCTATACTCCCCCCACCTGTACGCTGGAAATAAAGGCGAAAAACTCGCCCCTGTCCCGCTGGGCAGGACAACCAGTGCTGAAGCATCTACGATTTGAGCTGAGCTTTGACGATCCGCGCCAGCCAGAAGATAAACGAGTGACAATTCAGGGCGATCGCGCTGATCTGGAAGCCTTGTATGAAGGTGTTACCAGCTACGTGCAGAACTTCCTCCAGCAGTCCTCTTTCGAGCCTCCGGCGACGAAAATTCAGACAGCCGCAGCCCAAGAAGAACCAGCATTAGGCGTCCCAGTGACAACACTGCAAAACCCAGATGTTGTCCCCATAGGATCGTACCCTCGCACCTTAACCCCCTATTTGCAACCGAGAGGTTTACTTTCCCACGACCTATTTTTAGGGCAGATGGCAACCGAAGAAACAGGGCCAGTCGTTACCCTGAGCGTGTTGCAATTATTCGACTTAGCCACAGCCTTAGATGAATACGCGACTGAACTTGTCGCTTTGCCTAGCCTGAAGCGCCACAAATTGCTTTCTAATCCGCCCGCTTGGACTCGGACGGCCGCAATTTTTCTGCTAGGAGTGGGTTTGACAGCAGTTATGGTAAAACTGCTGGAATCACAGAATGCTGTCGTGCAAACTGCATCCACACCCCAAGCTACACCCACAACCACCGCTCAACTGCCAAATGCAGCTCAGTCGCCGCTAGTAACGCCAACACCGTTCCAAGGAGGAGCGCCAACGCCGCCGCCGTTGATTTCTGCGTCGCCCACGCCTTCCTTATCTCCCTCTCCAGGTGCGTTATCTTCTTCTCCCATAGTCGTTTCGCCGTCGCCTCTGACTCCGCCTGCCCCTCTGACTGCGCTCCCCCCTCCCCCTAGAAACATTAGCCCCCCGTCTTTTAGTACGCTTCCCCAAGCTCGAACCTCAGCCCCAGCCCCACCCCAAGAGCCACTTTTCCCACCCATAGCCCCTGGCAATCGCCAACAGCTGCCAGTCCTGAAAGCACCTCCTGAGCCAGCAGTAAAACCAACTCTTAGTCCTGATAGGTTTCAGCCTATCCCCAGTCAAAGTGGGGTGAGTGCGCCGATAGTACCATCGCAGACTGGCAATTCTGGGGGTGAAAGCGTTTCAGGGTCGCCAAGTAGCGCCAGCGTTCCGGTTACGCCTCCCCCACTTCCGGATCTTCCTTTACTTAATCCCGGTTCGGCAGAGTCTAGCAACGATGCTCCTGCTCAGGTGGCTAGTCGCGGTGTTGCCCCACCTGCGGGAAGGCGCGAGGTGGCATCAAATAATAGGTCGGCTACTAATGATGGCAGGTTATTTGACACTATTCCCCAGGTAGCGCAAATCAGAGAATACCTTCAGCAGCGCTGGAAGCCCCCCGCAGATTTGAAACAAACTCTGCAATACTATCTGCAACTGAATCCGGATGGCTCAATTGAGCGCATTCGACCTTTAGGAGAAGCTTCAGTTAGGTATATTGACAACACGGGAATGCCTGCGCCTGGGAAACCTTTTGTTTCTGCTATTGAAAGCGATCGCAATGCTCAAATCCGTGTCGTTCTTAGTCCTGATGGCAAAGTGGAAACGTTTTTGGAGCCTTGAAATTTATCTTTTGTGCGATTTGGAATTTTTTCTGACCGTACCTTTTAACAAACTATGAATTTGTAGGTACATTTCTAAGAAATTTAGGGAACAATAAATCTATCAACTGGTAGATTTATTGTTCATGAACGAACAGCGTCTCGAAACTTATCTCAAGATTATTCAAGCGCTACTCAATTGCGATCGCGGCAAAGAAAGAGAGATTTTGCAGATTAATTCAGGGCTAATCGATGCTGGGTTAATCAAGACGATGGCAGGAGTAGCCTCAATGCTTTTAGAACGGGGCGATACAGAAGCCGCCGAGTGGTTACAAAATGTTGCAGCCCCGTTAGTCGCTGAAATGGTCAACTTTTCACCAGTAGCTTCTCAAGCGTATCTGAGTTTTTTAACCCAACTTTTGCAGGCAACTTCAGATAGCAATGGCGACCCGTATGTAGTGTATCCCCTGCTACAGGGCAATCTGGAAAAATTGGATCGGAAATTTGCCCAAATCTTGCAGCAGTGGGCAATGGCAACTTTGCCGCAGGTAAAGTCAAAAGAAGCACCATTGTTTGCCGCCACCCTAGGTACTTTAAGTAACCTGATGGCGCAGTTCCCCTTGGGGGACAGAGAAAGCAACTTGGAAATTGCGATCGCAGGTTACGAGATAGTTGTTAAAATTTTTACTCGCGATCATCCCCTAGAGTGGGCGACGACTCAAAACAATCTCGGTAATGCCTACCGCAATAGGAATGAGGGTGATGGCACTCTTAATTTAGAAAAAGCGATCGCTGCTTACAAAGCGGCGTTGGAAGTTTATACCCGCGATGCCTTTCCGGAAGATTGGGCGATGGTGCAAAATAATCTCGGCAATGCCTACCGCGACCGGATTCAGGGCGACAAAGCCGAAAATTTAACAATAGCGATCGCTGCCTACAAAGACGCATTACAAGTTTACACGCGCGAAGCTTTTCCCGAAAAATCGGCGACGATCCAAAATAATATGGCAGTTGCCCGCGAACATATGATAGAGAACCACCGAGAAAAGAATCTGGAAAATGGGTAGTTGAGAGTTACCTTCTTCCTTTTATCTTTCTGTTCGCCCATTGCCAAATTTTCACCACCAGATTTTCCAGCCAAAGCATCGCCGCATCTAGCCATTCCAGTAAATATTCTAAGGGGTGCTTGACATATCCAGCAGGTTGTGCATCTGCTTCTATCCAATCTGGGGTATGGGTAGCGAAGCGGTTTCCTGTGACGGGTGCGATCGCGTTTGCATTAGCGCTATTAACCCCAGCGTGTGTTGCGTCTAACACAGATGTTACTGGCAGTTGCCGAGTCCTGGCAACTGAGGTTTTAGATTTGCGTACAACCTCTTTTTTCTGAGTAGTTACATTAGAAGCCTTTCGATGAATTATTTCCCCAGTTGTTGCAGGTTCCAACTGCGGTAAATCATTTTGTCGGAATAGGTTACGTTTAACAACATTCCAGATAGAATCTTTAACAGAAACCTCTGTACTTTCGGCTACAGGGAGAGCGATTCTTGTCTTTGTTCCCGATAGTTGAGAAGTCTGTTGAGCGTTGTTTATTTTCTCTTTTGTAGGTGCAGTTTTGCCGAATAAATCGTCCATCGTTAACCACGGATCGGCAACATCTGCTGCTGTAAGTTCCCTACTGGGTTGACGTAAAAACAACGAAGTCCAATTGCGACCTTTTAACTGATTGATTTCTCTGTTGGAACCTGAATTAATTACTGGTGTTTCTTGACTAGATAATTTCCCGTTTCCCTTGCCAAAAAAGTAGTCAATTGCTGCCCGAATTAACGCTTGAATTTTCAGACTTTGGGTATCAGTAACATCGGGAGACGTAGGTTGCTGTTTTGGCTTGTCGAATAAAGTTTGTAGACGCTGTAGGGGAAATTGATAAATTTTCTCTAATTCCAAACCGGGTTTCAGATTCGCTAAAAAGTCTTGTTGTCGCACTTCTATTTCAGCAACTGTGCGGTCAAGCTGAAAGATGAAAGATGTAGGATGAAGGGTGATATTACTTTCTTGCGGCTGTGTAGCTGGACGGCTGGGCGACTGGACGGCTGTGCTGCCGAAAGTGATTTCTTGGAAGACATTAGCCGCGATCGCAACTGGCCCTCTTTGCACCCAAGCCATCAATCCCCAAAAGACCCGCACTGGTGGTAAGATATTTTTTTGGTCAACGGGAGGCTGCAATCGCATTCGGGCTCTTCTAGCCGATGCTTGCACTAACCGCAACTGATGCCAGTAATCAGCCAATTCCCAACTGATGCGTTGTTGTAATTTTTGCTGTTGCTGATGGCTGAGAATATCCAGAATTTGATTTTCGGCTGTGACGAGTACCAAAGAACGGGTATTTAATAGTGTCGCCACTCCCTGCACTTTAATTCCTGCTGGAGATACCTCTGATGATTCTGTAGAAGTGCTGATGGATGTCTTGGTGTAGGGTAATACATCCTCACTCAGTTGAATTGTCAGCGCACAAGACTCGGAAGATTCAGCTAACCCTTCCCCTAAAAGGGGAGTAAAGAATAATTTTCCCCCCTTCTCTTTTAAAGAAGCAGGTTGGAGAGTTAAATTTTCCGGCTGCGAACTACGAGCAAGAGAGTTATTATTAAATAATTTGAATCCCCACCACGCCGCAGACACGCGATTAACAGTATCTGTCAAGAAATTGAGAAATTCATTTTTCCCACTAGCTGCTAGCGGTGGATTTGAAATTTCACTTTCCCCGCCACTGAGTGCGAGTAGCACTTGCTGAATTGGTGTGTCTGCGGCGGGAGTTGTTTGGGAGGAAGAACGGTTTTTTTGGTTATCCTTATTAGAAGCGTCTAATTGGGGAAATCCTTCTGGCGCTGCTTGCTGTAACTGCTTTCCTGCTAATTGGGAAGTTTGAACTAGCAAATATACAGGATAAAGCATAATTTGCACTCCCCAAACCGTTGCTACTTTTAAATTCCGAAAGGCGCGATCGCCTTCATCCTTCAACTTGAGGGACGCTTGAGATAGAAAATTAAATAATCGGCTTTGATAGCGACCAGTGGAAGAGGGGGACATTTTGCTAAATGCTAAAAAGCTAAGTGCTAAAAAGCTCAAAATAGTAGATGCCCTGATTCTATCTAAAAATGACCGATTCCAAGACACCTTTTATATCTCAGCCTTGCAGCCGCCAGATTTCGGAAGCGATTGAAAAGCTGTATGCGCTGACTCAGACGAATGTTAAACTCCATTGGCGTTACTGTACCGCAGATATCCCAGTTTCGGAAGCACTGGACGCTGAGTGGAATAATTGGCAAGTTGTCGAACCTAATGCTAAAGGACATATCGCTTGGAGTGGGGGAAGGCAAGTTTTATGGCTTGCTCAACAATTCTTAATTCCCCAAGATTTGTCTGGTTTCCCTTTAACGGGTTTGGCATTACGTCTGGTGCTGACTTGGTGGGCGGATTCTGCCCAAATCTTTGTTAATGGTAAGTTGGTGCAAGAGGGAGATTTATTTGATTGTTCTACACGGGTTCTACTTAGTCCTTCTGTTACTCCGGGTGAGGTAATTACGGTTGTCTTGCGTCTGGTAAGTCCCGGACATGATGATGGGGCGTTGGTAAATTCGCTTTGCGTGTATGAATCTACTTTAGAACCGGGTTTTGTGGCTTCTGAGTTAGCTGTATTACACCGCTATTTGGAAGATGCACCAGAAAAACTTGAAATATTAGCCGCAGCTGTTTCTCAAATTGATTGGGAAGCATTACCAGATGGTCAGAAGTTTATGCGATCGCTTTCTACTCTTCGTGAAAATTTGGGAGGGATGAACCGCAAAGGCACAGTGAGCGCCGAGGGAAGAGAAGCAGTAATCTCTTTGGTTGGTCATGCTCATTTGGATTTGGCTTGGCTATGGCCTGTTGGTGAAACTTGGGTTACTGCCCAACGCACTTTTGAATCTGTTCTTGGGTTACAGCAGGAGTTTCCTAATCTGACGTTTTGCCATTCTACGCCGGCGCTTTATGCCTGGATTGAGCAGCATCGTCCTGATTTATTTTCTGCTATTCAACAACAGGTTGCTGTTGGACGTTGGGAAGTTGTCGGCGGAATGTGGGTGGAACCTGAGCTTAATTTAATTAGTGGGGAGTCGATTGTTCGTCAGTTACTTTACGGTCAGCGTTACGTCCAAGAAAAATTTGGTCAGGTGAGTAAGGTCGCTTGGTTGCCAGATACTTTTGGCTTTTGTGCAACTCTCCCGCAGTTTCTTTTATCTGGCGGCATTGAATATTTCGTCACCCAGAAGTTGCGCTGGAACGACACTACAGAATTTCCCTATGGTGTTTTTTGGTGGCGATCGCCTGATGGGTCTGAGATTTTCAGTCTGATGTCTGCCCCCATCGGTGAAGGTATCGACCCGATAAAGATGTCATCCTACGCCTTTGATTGGCAAAAACAAACTAATCTGCAAGATGCTCTTTGGCTTCCTGGTGTTGGCGATCACGGCGGCGGCCCCACCCGCGATATGTTAGAAGTCCAACAGCGTTGGGAAAAGTCTCCTTTTTTCCCTCGCCTCGAATTTACTTCTACTCTCAACTATTTACAGCAAATTAGCGATAAGTTGGCAGAGGCGCAGTCTCCAATTCCTACCTGGGAAGACGAACTTTACCTAGAATTCCATCGCGGCTGCTACACTACCCACGCTGACCAAAAGCGCTTTCTACGTCGCACGGAAGGTTTGTTGTACCAAGCCGAACTCTTCGCCTGTGTCGCAACTATCACTACAAATGCGACTTATCCCAAAGATGAGTTAGAATCCGCCTGGAAAAAAGTTCTATTCAACCAATTTCACGACATTCTGCCGGGAACTTCGATTCCTCAAGTCTTTGTGGAGGCAAACCAAGCTTGGCAGGAAGTAGAACAGGTGGGTGAGGAAATATTGGCGAAATCTTTGAATGCGATCGCTTCCTCTATCTCTCTTCCTCCACCACCGCAACCCGACGCTTTACCTGTTATCGTCTTCAATTCCCTTAACTGGCAACGATCTCAGGTTGTTACCCTCAACTTACCAGATTCTGCACAAAGCTGGCAAATTTGTACATCGGTTGGGGAAAAAATGCCTGTTCAACTCGGTGAGGCATCAACTCTACTGTTTCTTGCCAAAAATATACCAGGCTTGGGTTATCGCGTTTTTTGGCTATGTAAAAAAGACGATATTTCCCTAAATCAGCAAGAAAAAGGCTATTTTAGCAGTAGCATACCGGGAGAAAATGCCACCTGTCAAGATACTGATAGTAATAACCTAAAAAATTGGGTTTTAGAGAATGAATTGCTGCGGGTAATTGTGGACGATGAGACAGGAGATTTAAGCAGCGTTTTCGACAAAGTTAATCATAAGGAAGTTATAAATAAACCCGGCGGAAATCAACTACAGGCATTCAAAGATAGCGGACAATATTGGGATGCTTGGAACATAAATCCCAACTATGCCCAAAATCCCTTACCTCCAACCGAGTTAAAATCTATTCAATGGGTAGAACGAGGATTAGTGCAAACTCGTCTGCGCGTAGTGAGGCAGTTGGGTGAATCGGAATTTTGCCAAGATTATCTGCTGGAAGCTGAATCGCCAGTGCTGAAAATTGTCACTACTGTAGATTGGCAAGAACGTCACGTATTAGTAAAAGCTGCTTTCCCGCTTACCGTGACGACAGATTCAGCGACATACGAAATTCCCTGCGGTACTATTGTCCGTTCCACCCAACCACAAACACCTCAAGAAAAAGCAAAATGGGAAGTCAGCGCCTTGCGTTGGGCTGACCTAGGCGACAATAACTACGGTGTCAGTTTGCTAAATGATTGTAAATACGGTTACGATGCTCAACCTTCAGAATTACGCCTGACATTATTACGCAGTTCTATTTGGCCTGACCCAGAAGCAGACCAAGGCAAGCATCAATTCACTTATGCTCTATATCCTCATTGCGGCACTTGGCAGTCAGCCCATACAGTGCGACGCGGCTATGAGCTAAATATACCTTTGCAAGCGATGGTGTTGCCATCAGTAAATCAACAAAATTCTTCTTTACCTGCTGTTGGTCAATTTTTAGACTTACAAGCTGAAAATTTGATTTTGATGGCGTTTAAAGAGTCTGAAGATAATCCGCAACAATGGCTTTTGCGGTGCTATGAATGCCACGGAGAAGAGGCACAAATGCAACTTCAAAGCAATTTGGGATTAGCGATCGCGCATCCTGTTGATTTATTAGAGCGTCCCATTGATGCAGCCGAAGCGTTTCCCACCGGGCAATCTATCAGAATCCAGCCTTGGAAAATTGCTAGCTTTACCCTTGAAAATGGGAAAGTTAGGAGTTACAAGAAGGATTAATTCAAAATTCACCATTACCTACCAATTATGCAATCAGTGACTGAATCTAATGATTGGGAAAATCGCTACCAAGAAGGAACAACTCCTTGGGATTTAGGTGAGCCAGCACCGCCTTTGGAAAGTCTCCTAAATTCGTCTCAACTTCCTGTTGGTCGTACAGTTGTTCTCGGCTGCGGTCGCGGTTATGATGCCTTACTATTTGCTCGTTATGGATTTGAAACAATTGGGGTTGATTTGGCACCGAGTGCGATCGCATCCGCAACATCTTTGGCGAATGCCACTGGTAGCACAGCCCAATTTTTGCAACGCGATATTTTTGACTTACCAGCGGAGTTTCCCAATTATTTCGACTACATCGTTGAGCATACTTGCTTCTGCGCCATCTCCCCCGAACAGCGTCCAGCCTACGTGCAATTAGTACGCTCTTTGTTGAAGCCTAAAGGAGAATTGATTGGCTTATTTTTCACCCATAATCGTCCGGGTGGCCCTCCCTTTGGTGTAACACCCGCAGAAATTCGCAACTACTTTGAGACAGATTTTGAAATTCTTTCCTTAGAACCAGTGACAAATTCCATCCCAAAACGTCAAGGCGAAGAACATTTGGGACGCTTTAGCCTTAAGTAAAGTGCGGGTAATGGGGTGATTGCCCAACTACTTATTACCCCCTTACCATTTTTTAATATGTTAAGATTTATTAAAAAGCTTAGAATATTATGAGTCATCCCAGTTTACAAGAGATTGGCGAACAGTTAGAAAGTCCAAATTCACGCGATCGCATGATTGCTCTTGCTTCGTTGCGTCAAGTTACACCAGACGAGGCGGTGCCTTTAATTAAAAAAGTTTTAAATGACGAAAATCTGCAAATTCGTTCAATGGCAGTATTTGCACTAGGTGTAAAACCGACCGAAGAATGCTTTCCAATTTTGGCGAAGTTGCTAGAAACAGATCCAGATTACGGTATCCGTGCTGATGCGGCTGGTGCGTTAGGTTATCTAGCCGATATCAGAGGATTTGAACCTTTGGTAAGAGCTTTCTACGAAGATACAGATTGGTTAGTGCGGTTCAGTGCTGCTGTTAGTTTAGGCAATTTAAAAGACCCCCGCGCCTTTGATGTGCTAATACGGGCATTAGATGGCCCAGAAGTAGTATTGCAACAAGCAGCGATCGCAGCCTTGGGAGAAATCAAAGCAGTAGAATCTGTAGATAAAATTCTCCGCTTTGCTCAGTCAGAAGATTGGCTGGTTCGTCAGCGTTTAGCAGAAGCCTTGGGACACTTGAAAAGTGATAAGAGTATATCAGCTCTTAATTACTTAGAAAAAGATAGCCATCCCCAAGTTTCTGCTGCTGCCACTATTTCCCTCAAGCGCTTGGCAGAAAAGTAAAGGCTGGGGGCTGGGGGCTGGGGACTAGGGACTAGGTAAGAAAGAGTCCTTCCAATCCCCAATCCCCAATCCCCAATCCCCAATCCCTTCATCTCTTCAGCCATTGCGCGACAGTGAAGCAGCCATCTTCAGTATGGATAAACTCCACACCGCGCATCTTCACAATAGGCTGGTCGCGGTAGGATACGCAAAGCCAACCACCGATGGCAAAATCCACGCTTACCTCATTGGAGAGAATATGTTTTAAGCGTAGGATGTCGGTACCAGATTCATCCTCAATAGTGTCAAAACCATCGCCGGGAGAGTAAACGTAGATATCATTACCTCTACCGCCAAACAAGCGATCGCTATCTTTACCCCCAATTAGAGTATCATCGCCATCGCCCCCGAATAAGCGATCGCGTTTTTCCCCACCTAGCAAACAATCATCTCCATCTTCTCCGAACAGGGTATCCTCACCCTCTCCACCATGAATTAAATCATTCCCTAGACCGCCGTGGATGATATCATTACCTTCCTTCCCAACCAGCGTATCATCGCCAGCGTAGCCAAAAATAACATCATCGCCTTCAGTCGCTTCGATGTAGTCATCTTTAGGGGTGCCGTGAATTCGTGACATGATGCGCTTTTAACCAAAATCCGAGACTCTTAACCTTTTTATAAACTAGAGGCTACCCAGCAGCACTCTCTCTGGCGACTGGTAAATAAACCTACCCATAAACAGGTGTAAAATCTAAGCGGAAGTTAAAATCCCGATTAAGGATTGAAACAATTAAGATATTCAAAGTGCTGTTAAAAAAGTATTAGACCTCAGAGTTTGATTCATGGATATTCAAGAATTTTTCCAGAAAAGTGCTGGCAAATGGTTTTCTCAGCGTACCAGCCACCATTTGGCTTTCAAACAAGCAGAAAGCGGCAAGTCAGATATCAAGATTGAAATGGTAACAGCAGACGATCCAGAAGTGATTAAGCTTTGCCAGCAATATGAAGCTGATCCTGCCTTAGCTTGGGGTGGCGCTCGTGTTACTTGGGATGGAACAATGGAATGGGATAAGGAAAAACACACTGGAACAACCGTTCTCGTTCCGATTGCCGACCCGGACAAGCCGAATGAAGGTAAGTTGCTGCGCGACATGGGCTATGCGGAGAAAGCATCTGTTGCTGGTCGCTACATCATCGGCAGCGATGAAGCGATGACGTTAATTACAGAGTACGAAACTATGTACTCTGAAGAACGCATTTGGTTTGCTAGTCCTAATTTGCGGTTAAGAAGTAGTATTTTAAAGCGATTTGGTGGCTTTTCTATGGCTACTTTTTGTTCGGAAATTCGCATGGGTGGCACACAGCCAAAGCCAGAAGAAACGGATGCGGCTGTTAGTCAGTAGTCAATTGTTCGTAGCTAATAGCTAATTGCCCTTTTCGTGAAGGCGAGATACCCGACTTCTTAGAGAAGTCGGGTATCTGAAACTAAACATATGCTATCAACAATTAGCCATTTTTATCACTTTTTGAAGCGTCATCTTCATCGTTGTGAGCGACAGCTTTCAACTTCTGGTAAAAATCAGAATCATCCGTCTGGGGAATGAATTGGTGAATCGGACGTTTACCAACACTCCAGCGCGTCCAATCGGCTTGGCGGACAATACGGGTGTCCGGACGACGAGCAAGACCCGCAGTGATACCTTCAGTTGCAGGTTCGGCGAGGTTAGGTGTTTCTGCTGGCGGCATTTCGGTGACACCTACCGGAATTTTTACCTCGCCAGATGCGGTTAAAGCGATCGCATCCTCTGGCGGGGTAGAATCGCTATAAATCGCTTCTTCTATCGCCGCATTATCAGAGGCTATTGACGATAAAGCATCGACTGGTTCCAGTAAATTGTTAGGAAAATTGCGCGAAATTAGTCTCTCAAAATCATGATTAAAGTGATATAATGCCCGCCCACGCCTAGTCCAAGCACTTAAAATTTGTTCTACAGAAACCGCTTTGTAACGTCCCTGATAAAGCGCCTCAATTACAGCAAAACGCACCCAGCTGGCGGCATAGTTTTGCAGCCACCGGGTAACTAATTCCTCTGGCTTGTAACCCCCCAGTTCAAAACAATAGTGAACAAGCAAAGCTACGACGTAGACCGCAGCTGAGTCTTGGGTAGATGTCATCAGAAGTTAAAATAGCAGACCAGAAACAATGTTAGCGGTCATTGGTTATGTGCCAGGGAAGAGTTATCAAGGAAGGAAAGTTGAAACGTTGTCAGGTTCTAACAACTTTCCCACCTTTAAACTTTAACAAACAACAAACAACTGACTATACAGACAGTCGTCCAGTGGCGACCAATGCTTGATAAACCATAGCAGCTGCTTCGGCCCGTGTGGCTTCGCGGTTTGGGTTAAGTTGTGCTGGTGAAGGATAATTGACAATTATGCCTCTTTGGGTAGCAGCAGCAACAGCGGGACGGGCGTAGGCTGGTATCTCATTTCGATCTTCGTACCTTTCTAAGAGTTTTTCATCCCCCGATGGGAAACCTAAGCCACTTACTAGGGAGACAATTAACTGAATTCGCAACACTTGCTGCTGGGGACGGAAAGTTTGATCGGGAAATCCAGTAATGAAACCACTGCTGTAGGCTTGTTGAATTGCACCCTGCGCCCAAAAATCAACGGGGATATCTTTGAATTGTATAGGTGGACGTTTGGGAGTGGGGTTAAAGGCTTTAATTAGTAAAGCAGTAAATCCAGCGCGATTGAGTTTGTCGTCTGGTTTGAAGGTGCCATTAGTAAAGCCACTGATTAAGTTTTGAGTAGCTAATGGGCGAATGTAAGTTTCTCCCCAGTGTCCTTGAATGTCGCTGAAGGTGGGAAGGGTGGCGTCGGGGTTGACGATGTAGGGACTTGAGATTGCCTGAACTTCCCCGGTTGCCACTAATGCCTGATATATTAAAGCTGCGACTTCAGCCCTAGTTATATCCCGCATCGGTTGCAGTAGACTGGTTTGGGGATAATTTACAATTATGCGCCGCGTAGTGGCAGTTGCTACTGCGTCTGTGGCATAGCTGGGAATTTGAGCGCGATCGCTATATACTCCCAATACGCTAGGATTGCCGCCAGTAAGTGACAAGCCAGAAACTAGAGATGCGATCGCCTGCACTCGCGTTAAATTTTGTCCCGGTCGAAATGTACTATCAGGGAAGCCCGAAATAAAGCCCATTCCTGCTGCTTTGCGAATAGCATCCTTTGCCCAAAAATTATCAGGAACATCGGTAAATATTCCAGATCCCGGACGTGGCGGTAAATTAAAAGTCTTCGCAATTATCGCCGCATATTGGGCACGAGTAATTGGCGCTTCCGGCTTGAACGTACCATCCGGAAAACCACTAATCAAATTTTTCGCAACCAAAGCCTTAATAAAAGCTTCCGCCCAATGACCAGAAACATCGCTAAACTGGGCAGGGCCAAGTATAAAACTAGAACCAGTCGCCTGAGTGGTCACAAAATCGATTCCTCCCCGTACCCGCGCCGGATTCAGGAGATTTCCCGCAGAAACGATAGTAAAACGGGTATTATTTTGCAAATCCGCTTCCCCGTTATCCCGGATAATATTGCCAGCAGGATCTTGACGACTGCCTAACTGTGGTTTAGCTTCCTCAGCAGCAATTAACCCTGCTTGCGTATTCTTCTCAATCAAATTATTACGCAACACAGGTTTAGCGTTACCAGACAGAGAAATCCCCACCCTATTCGCAAAAACTTTGTTATCTGTAAGCAGAGGAGCCGCCTTATCTGCAATTACAATACCGTAACCAGTATTTTGAGCCACATTTCGCCGCACTTCCCCCTTAGCATTGCGTAACACAGAAACACCACTGGCAGAATTTTGACTAAACACATTATCCAAAATTAACGGTTTAGCCGTGCCAGTCACAAACACGCCATCGCGACTGCAAAGAGTGAAAGTATTATTAGCCAGAGTTGGCGATGTTGATTCTATCCAAACCCCGACTCCCTTAGCAGCGCGATTTGTCACCGTTACCCCCCGTAATTGGGCATTTGTTTCCAGACGCAGGGCGATATTTTGGGAACCAAAGCTAGGACTGATAAATTCCCCGCTACCATCAATTTGAACACCCTTGCCTTTGGTGGATTCATTTCCCACCACCGTCACCCCAGAAGGGATAACTAAGGGAAAAACCTCGCCACTAGCAGCGTTGTAAGTTCCAGCAGCCAGTTGAATTGTGGTTCCGGCTTCAGCTTGTCTTATGGCGCGGGTGAGGGTTTTGTGCGGTGTAGATAAGTTTCCGGCGTTAGTATCTTTTCCAGTAACTGGGTTGACATAAAGCATTAGTTGAACCATATAGTAGAGAGTTTAGTGATTGGGAATGGGGAATGGGGAATGGGGAATTGGGAATTGGCAACTATTCTCCCCAATCCCACACAAAGGGGAATAGGGAATAAACAATTATTCTCCCCCAGTCCCTAATCCCCAGTCCCTAATCCCAAACAAAAGGGAATAGGGAATTGGGAATAAACAACTGGAATAAACAACTATTCTCCCCCAGTCCCCAGTCCCCAATCCCCAACCCCCAATCCCCAATCCCCAACAAAAATGATTGAAGTTGAACATTTAAGCAAAATCTATGGTTCTACCCCAGCGATTCAGGATGTCACCTTTAAAGTGGAACCTGGAGAAATTTTGGGGTTTTTGGGGCCGAATGGCGCAGGAAAAACCACAACCATGAGGATTTTAGCTGGATATCTACCAGCTAGCAGCGGCAGTGCCAAAATTGCCCAGTACGACGTGCATGAAGATTCTATGGCAGTGCGGCGACGAATTGGCTATTTACCAGAAACGCCGCCTTTGTATCCTGACATGACAGTGGAGGGATTTTTGCATTTTGTGGCGCAGATCAAGGGCGTGGCTAGGAAAGTAAGACGCGATCGCGTAAACTCAGCAATGGAGCGCTGCAACCTCACCGAAAAGCGCAAAGTCCTAATCCGCAAGCTTTCCAAAGGCTACAGACAGCGAGTAGGCATTGCCCAAGCCATTGTCCACGATCCACCTGCCATTATTCTAGATGAACCCACCGTCGGACTCGACCCCCGGCAAATTATCGATGTCCGCAATTTAATTAAAAGCCTTGCTGGTAGCCACACCATCATCCTCTCAACACACATCTTGCCAGAAGTCAGCATGACTTGTAGCCGGGTGGCAATTATCAATCGCGGTAAAATTGTTGCTACCAACACTCCAGAAAACTTGGTCGCGCAACTAGCTGGAGGTTCTGGCTACGAACTGGAAATCGATGGCGATGAGGAAGCTGCACAACAAATGATTCAAGTTTTGCCGGGAATTCGGTTTGTAGAATCAATCGCCAATAAAGATTTACCGCCCAATCGCAGCCAGATCCGTGTAGTATCAGAACCGGGTGCAGAACCGGGACGAGATATTGCAGCGGTTTTGATTGGTGCTGGTGTGGCTTTGTATGAAATGCGCCGCACTAGGGCTAATCTTGAAGATGTATTTTTAGAACTGACGACAGCAGAAAAAATCCTGCCGATTGTAGATTCGGATGCGTCTGAATCTTCGTCAGAGTCAGCTACCGAAGCAGAGGAGACAACAACTTAATGGGCGTGGTACTTAGTAACATTGTGGCAATTTACCGCAAGGAGTTGCAAGGATATTTTGCTTCGCCACTAGCTTATTTAGTAGCGGGTGTTTTCTGGCTTTTATCAGGCTTCTTTTTTGTCTGGATTTTAGTAGAAATCATTCAACAAGTAGCTTTGGCTGACTTGCAAGGACAGCAAATTGGCGTACCCGTTCCGCCTGTAGATGTTCCTTACGAGTTTTTGCGAAGTTTTTTATATGTAATGGGTTGGTTGGTGTTGTTTGTGTTGCCAATTCTTTCGATGGGACTTTATTCTGAAGAACGCAAGCGCGGGACTTTGGAACTATTAGCAACGTCACCGCTGACGAATTGGGCTGTAGCGGTGGGTAAACTTTTAGGAGTGCTGACGTTCTTTACAGTGATGGTGCTGCCGTTGCTTTTGTATGAAGCGATCGCATTTAGTGCAGCCAGTTCCACCGTTCCCCTAGCAGTACCATTACTCGGTCATGCTGGATTAATATTACTTGCAGCAGCGGTTCTGAGTTTGGGAATGTTTATTTCCTCTCTTACTGAAAGTTCAATTGTTGCAGCATTTCTCACCTTTGGATTAATTTTAGCTCTCTGGCTAATGGATCTTGCCGCCAAATGGATCGGTGGTTCATTCGGAGACGCTTTGGGACATTTATCTTTGCTGAAGCACTACAACAACTTAGTCCAAGGCGTAGTAGATACCAGCAGTCTAATCTTGTTTGCCAGTTACATTATTTTAGGGTTGTTTCTCACCGCCCAATCCATCGATGCTTTACGATTCCAGCGTTCTTAATTTGGGAAATGGGGAATGGGGAGAAGCTAAGAGTAAGAATTGAAGAGTTATTAATTTATTTAAAACTCGTAACTCAGAAGCTTAAACCCCCATTAGCAATTAGCAATTAGCAATTAGCAAAAATGAAGAACATCAATTGGAAATATATAAAATATCTCTTTTTGCTTGGCCCATTTCTGACAATGGCGGGTCTAGTCGCTGGGTTTGTCTCCAACAGTTGGGGGGCGGTACCAGTAGGATTGATTATTGCTGGAATAATAATACTTGGGTTGTGGTTGCTATTTGTAAGCACTGCGCCAGACAGTTTTTGGGGAAAACGATCGACTCAAGCGGGGACGAATGCTTTAGCAGCAACGCTGTCTATGCTGGTGATTTTAGGGCTGATTAATTTCTTGGGCGTTCGCCGTGCGTTGCGCGTAGATTTAACAGAAAATCAGCTATTTACTCTCGCCCCCCAATCGCAGCGAGTGGTGGCAAATTTGCAGCAACCAGTCAAGATTTGGGTTTTTGAAAGTAACCCAAATCCTGAAGCCCGACAATTACTAGAAAATTATCGACAGTATGGTTCGCAATTTAATTTTGAGTTTGTTGACCCGCAACTGCGACCGAACTTAGCCCAAAAGTTTAATGTCCAATTACCAGGAGAAGTTTATATAGAATCTGGGACGCGGCGAAAGTTAATTCAGACGCTGAACCAAGAACAGAGAGAGAACCTTTCAGAAACGCAGGTAACGAATGCGATCGCGCAAATTACAGGCGATCGCGTTGGTAAAGTATACTTCCTCCAAGGTCACGGTGAAAGACCTCTAACTGCGGTACAGGGCGGACTTTCACAAGCGATAAGCAATTTGGGAGAGAAAAATTACACCGCCGAACCACTTAATTTAGCTAAAACGCCGACAATTCCTGAAGATGCTACTGTAGTTGCGATCGCAGGCCCGAAAAAGGCACTGTTTGCAGGGGAAGTCAAAGCGTTAAACGATTATCTGAAACGCGGCGGTAGCTTGTTAGTAATGGTAGACCCCAATGTTAATCCCGGTTTGGACAGTCTGCTGAAAGAGTGGGGGGTGAAACTAGATAATCGCCTTGCTGTTGACCTTTCTGGACGGCAACTTGGACTAGGCCCTGCGATTATTATGGTGACACGCTACGGTCAGCATCCCATCACTAAAGATTTCGGTGAAGGTCGTTCTTTTTACCCCTTGGCGCGACCAGTTCAAACTACATCAATTATGGGTATTCAGGAAACACCTTTGCTGATTACTAATAACGAAAGTTGGGCGGAAAGCGATCCCGAAAACGACCAGCTAGAGTTCAATCCTCAAAGCGATCGCCAAGGGCCTTTAACTCTCGGTGTCGCCCTGAGTCGCGGATATGCCCCCCAAAGCGCCTCTGTACCATCTCCAAGCCCTACAGGTTCCCCAACGACAGCTTCGCCCACGACTTCGCCAAGTCCCACGGCTTCACCAAGTCCAACAGCTTCCCCAAGTCCGACAGGTTCACCATCTCCTTCCCCAAGCCCAACAGCTTCACCAAGCCCAACAGCTTCACCAAGCCCGACAGGTTCACCATCTCCTTCCCCAAGTCCAACAGCTTCACCCACGGCTTCACCAAGCCCAACAGCTTCACCCACGGCTTCACCAACAAACCCAGAAAATACTTCCCAAAAGCCAGTTGAATCTCGCCTCGTTGTAGTAGGAAACTCTGACTTTGCTACCGATGGTTTGTTTGAACAACAACTCAATGGAGATGTCTTTCTCAACTCTATCAGTTGGTTAAGTAAACAGGATGAACAAACCCTATCTATTCGTCCCAAAGAAATAAAAGACCGCCGCCTCAACTTGTCACAGCAAAAAGCAAATTTAGTAGGTTGGATGGCTGTGTTGATTATGCCTTTAATTGGCTTTGCTACAGCGGGATTTGTTTGGTGGTTAAGACGCTAGAAATTTTGGATTTTGGATTGATGTCCAAGTTACCTTCAAACAAAAAAAATATTTCTCTCCTCTTTTCTACCTCCCGCCAGTAAGGGGTAGAAAAGGAAGAAATTTTATTTACGAGGGGGTTGGGGTGAGGTAATAATCTGAAATCTAAAGTCAACTAATAAATCGATTATGAAGTTACAACGAACAACACTAATTTTGATGGTATTGGCGCTTGGTTTAGGCGGTTTCGTTTATTTTTATGAAATTAAAGGCGAACCGCAACGACAAGCAGCACTGGTGAAACAAAAGCCAATCTTTTCTTTTACTAAAGACCAAGTTCAAGCTTTAACAATTAAAACTCAGGAACAGACTTTACAATTTGAGCGAATGAGCCAGACTGCTGGCAAAAAGTCAAGTCTTTCTGAGTGGCAGATGAAAGCGCCCAATGACAACCCAGCCAGCGATCCGTATGTGTCGTATTTGCTAAATTTGCTAGTGGATAGTAAAAGCGATCGCATTCTCAGCGTCCCCGCTACCCAGCTTCCAGAATATGGATTAGACAAGCCTTTAGCTACCGTCGAAGTAAAATTGAACAATCAGCAAACTCATCAGCTGATTCTGGGGAAACCTGACTTTAACAACAGTTTCTTGTATGCTCAAGTTGACCCTCTTAAATCGCCTTCTGGTCAGCTAAATGTGCTGTTGGTGCCGCTAGAATTTCAGTATGGTGTAAATCGTCCTTTGTCAGAATGGACAGCAAAGGACGAGACGAAAAAAGAAACACCTTTACCCAGCCCCTCAGTTTCCCCAGAAAATCAGAAAAACAACACTTCTGACAAAACACCGTCACCCAGTCCTTCCCCTTCACCAAAAACATCACCATCAAATTCAATTAAGCCCAGTCCCTCTGCTTCGCCAGAAAATCAGAAAAGTGATACTTCTAAAAAAGCAGCGCCATCAAATTCAATTAAGCCCAGCCCCTCTCCTTCACCAGAAACTAAGAAAACTGATACTTCTAAAAAAGCAGCCCCATCTACTTCAGAAAAAGCCAGTCCATCACCTTCGCCAGTAAATCAGAAACCCGATACTTCTAAAAAAGCAGCGCCATCACCATCAAATCCAAATAAGCCCAGCCCCTCCCCTTCGCCTTCACCATGAACAAGCCCACCGCAACGCTGCTAGTTTCCTGTCCCGATCAACGGGGGCTGGTGGCAAAAATAGCTAATTTCATCTACGCTAACGGCGGTAATATTATTCATGCCGATCAACACACTGATTTTGCTGCTGGTTTATTTCTCACCCGCATTGAATGGCAATTAGAAGACTTTAATTTGCCGCGAGAGTATATTGCTCCAGCATTCAATGCGATCGCACAACCTCTACAAGCTAAATGGCAGCTGCACTTTTCTGACACTGTACCTCGCATTGCCATCTGGGTAAGCCGTCAAGATCATTGTCTATTTGACCTAATTTGGCGACATCGCGCCAAAGAATTCTCCGCCGAAATTCCGTTAATTATCAGCAACCATCCCGATTTAAAAGATGTAGCCGCTCAATTTGGCATCGACTATCATCACATTCCGATTACCAAAGAAACTAAATCTGATCAAGAAGCTAAACAATTAAACTTATTAAAACAGTACAACATTAATTTGGTTTTACTGGCAAAATATATGCAAATTGTCAGCCTGGAATTTATCGCCAAATTTCCGCAAATCATCAATATTCATCACTCATTTTTACCCGCTTTCGTCGGCGCAAATCCCTACCACAAAGCTTACGAACGCGGCGTAAAAATTATCGGTGCTACAGCACATTATGTCACCGCCGACTTAGATGCAGGGCCAATTATTGAGCAAGATGTGGTGCGAGTCAGTCACCGAGATGAGGTAGACGATTTGATTCGCAAAGGTAAAGATTTAGAACGAGTCGTATTAGCAAGAGCAGTGCGATCGCATCTACAAAACCGCGTATTAGTCTACGGCAATAAAACAGTAGTATTTGAGTAAATGCTGAGCAACCAATGACAATCACGCACCCAAGATGCAAGGGTGCGGATTATCAAAGCGCGATCGCAATCAATTGTAAAGTTACTTAGCCAATTTGGATTTGCGCTTCAACACTGAACCAACGCCTAAAATACCAAAGGCTAAAACACTTAAAGCAGAAGTCGGTTCAGGAACCCCAACGCGGACATTATCAATGCCGATAAAGGCGGCACCATCATCATCGCTTCCAGACGCAACCAGTCGAAGTTCATCAAACTTCACCCCAGAAATTGAGAGCGTAGAATGCAGCAAGGAGCTAGTTTCAATAACTCCGAAATCGGCTAATGCTACCGAGTTACTTTGTACTAGGTTCCCATCTAAAAACGCCTCTAGAGTCAGAAGGTTATTTGAAGGAGAAAATAACTGACTGAAGACATCTAGACTTGCAGATGATTCTACTTTGCCCGTAGTAATCCGAGTTGAACCAAACCGTCCAAAGCTCGCTTCGGCTCCTTCAGCATAGCCGCCAAAGGTGAGGTAATTGGAATCTGAGAAGAATTCCCCTAGATAATCTTTCGTAGTACCTTCTATATAAAAAGCAGTTGCCTCCGGAGAAAGACCTGTATCTAAATCAAAGAAGGTAATTTTCTCATTCGTAATCGTTGTTCCCGAAAAGCCTTCCGAGAAGTTATCGAAGCTGATAGCTGCCGCTAGTGTAGGAGAGGCAAATGCTACAGAAGAGACAATTCCAATGGCAGAGAGTCCAGTGTAGAAATGCGAGTTGAGAGTGCTTTTGTTTTTGAGCATTGTGTATTTCCTCACGTCAGAAAAATTTGGTGAAATGTTGGTATTTGCAATACGCGCCAAACCGAACTAAACACGCATTGCGCCCGGTCGCCCGTTTTCAACGACAAACGAAGCTAGGGTGCTAATAGAAGCATTCGGGTCGAGAATGGTTGAGACAACACGGAAATCGGACTGCCAAGCATTGCGGGTGAGATTGCAACGGACATAGCCCCGGTATTGCCCATCGAAGAACTTAGTATGGGGGTTTTCAGGCAATGCTGCTTGAACTGTGGCAATGGCTGCGGTTGGGAAATCAGAGGTGATGGACGTTCCCACAAACTCAGTAGCGACTGTCGGCGAGGCTGGGTTTTGGAAGTCAGGCTTCAAGTCGTGTACCCAACTCGAATGAATATCCCCGGTCAGCACGACTGGATTATTCGGCTTGCGGTCTTTGATAAAGCCAAGGATACGGTTGCGAGAAGCTACGTAGCCATCCCAAGCATCCAAGTTGAAAATTTCAGGCGTTCCGGCAACAAAGTCATATTCCGCCATCATCACCTGCTGTGCGATGACATTCCAGCGAGTCTGCGACTTGGACAATCCTTGGAGTAGCCACTGCTCTTGCTCTCGACCCGTCATGGTGGCATCAGCAGCGAAAGCTTCAGCGCAACGGGGTTTAAATCCGTCGCCGCACGGCTGATCGCTGCGGTACTGACGGGTATCCAGCACATTGAACTCGGCTAAATCCCCAAAGGTCAAACGCCGATAAAGCCGCATATCCGCACCTTTTGGTAGGGCAGCAGCACGTAGCGGCATATGCTCGTAGTAAGCTTTGTAGGCGTTGGCTCTACGATTTACAAACGCCTGCGGACTTTGACCGTCTTCGGGTATCAAGTCAGCGTAGTCGTTTTCAACTTCGTGGTCGTCCCAAGTTACAATCCACGGAAACGCCGCATGAGCCGCCTGTAGGTTTGGATCTGTTTTATACAGTGCGTGGCGGTTGCGGTAGTCGCTAAGGCTGACGATTTCCGGACTATTATGTTGACGTGGCCCAATGGGTAGCGGCCCGTATTCGTAGATGTAATCCCCCAAGTGAACAACAAAGTTCAGGTTTTCCTCAGCCATATGTTTGTAGGCTGTGAAGTAGCCATTTTGCCAATCTTGACAGGAGGCAAAGGCAAAGTTTAGCTGGTTGATGGGAGTCCCGAAGGCGGGTGCGGTGCGAGTCCTTCCAATGCGGCTAACTTCGTTACCTGCTTTAAACTGATACCAATACCAACGATCCGGCTGCAATCCACCAACGACGACGCGAATCGAGTGACCGAGTTCGGGGGTAGCGATCGCAGTTCCCCGCAACACCACCTTACTCATGTTCTCGTCGGTGGCAATTTGCCACTGTACCGGGACATTCACCGATGGCATCCCGCCTCCATTTAACGGATCGGGAGCTAACCGCGTCCACAGCACAACACTATCGGGAAGCGGATCGCCGGAAGCTACGCCAAGAGTAAACGGATAGCCGGAAAACCTCGGCTGAGCAACTACTCGACTAGAAAATTGAGTAGCGATCGCTAATCCAGTCAATGCCCCACCACCAACCAACAAGCCCCGCCGTCTCAACCGAGTTGATAACAAACGCTCGAAATCAAAGTCATCCATAGAATACCTTTGCTACTTTTTTGCTAAAAAACTGACAAAAACGCAGGCTGTTGAGCATCAAAATTGCATAAAGCCATCCACAGTGCTTAAGTAGCAACCAACGTACAGACAAAATTAATCGCGCTACTATTGACAAGCACAATGATTCATGCCATATCAATGCCCAACCGCTGAAGTGTGAAACCTAGACGCGCTTTACAACTCCTCGATCCGGTAACTCAAAGGAAGCTGCTGTGGTAATGGGTGTATTGGGGTCAGGGACGGTCGTTCTACCGGGCGCAGACTCCGGCAGCAGTCGGAAATCAGTCCGCCAACGTTCGCGGTTGAGGTCGCAGCGAACGTAACCACGCTGCCGACCGTTGAAATACTTGACCCACGGACTTTCTGGCAGAGCCGCCTCAATGCGATCGCTAGCACCGAAGCCAGAGGTGATGGAAGTACCCACGAATTCAGTACCCACGGTGGCAGAGTTGGGATTATTGAAATCCGCTTTCAAGTCGTTAACCCAGCTTGAGTGAGTGTCACCCGTGAGGACGACGGGATTGGATGGTTTGCGTTGTTGCAGGAAGTTGAGTACCCGGTTGCGGGGAGCCACATAGCCATCCCAAGCATCGACGTTGAAAACATCCTCCTCACCTGCTGTCCAGTCATGCTGGGCAAAGACGACCTGCTGGGCAATAACATTCCAGCGCGATCGCGAGCGATCCAAACCCTGGAATAGCCACTGCTCCTGCTTTTGACCTGTCATTGTGGCGTTTGGGTCGAAAGCTTCCGCACAGCGCGGCTTGATGCCGTCGCCACAAGGCTGATCGCTGCGATACTGACGGGTATCCAGTACGTTGAACTCGACTAAATCCCCAAAGCTCAGACGGCGGTACAGCTGCATATCAATCCCCTTAGGCATGGAAGATTGGCGCAGGGGCATATGTTCGTAGTACGCCTTGAAAGCGTTAGCGCGTCGAGCCAGAAATGCTTCCCGTGACTGTTTTTCAGGGTCTTGCGGAATCTCGTCTGCCCAGTTGTTATCTACTTCGTGATCGTCCCAAGTAAAAGTCCACGGAAAGGCAGCGTGAGCGGCTTGTAAATTTGGATCGGTTTTGTAAAGGGCATGGCGGTTGCGGTACTCTTCTAATGTCACCGGCTCCGGCCCATTGTGAGAACGGATTGCCTGGGGATTCCCTGCTCCCTCGTAGATGTAATCACCCAGATGCACAACCAGGTCGAGATCCTCTTCAGCCATGTGTTTATAGGCTGCGAAATAGCCAGCTTCCCAAAGCTGACACGAGGCGAAGGCAAAGCGGAATCGATCAACGCGAGAACCGAGAGCCGGAGCCGTGCGAGTCCGTCCTATCTGACTAACTTCCGAACCCGCTTTGAACTGATACCAGTACCATTGGGCAGGTTGGAGTCCACCGATAACCACCCGAATTGAGTGACCGAGTTCTGGAGTAGCGATCGCAGTTCCCCGCAACACCACCTTACTCATGTTCTCGTCGGTGGCAATTTGCCACTGCACCGGGACATTCACAGATGGCATCCCCCCTCCATTTAACGGATCGGGAGCTAACCGCGTCCACAGCACAACGCTGTCTGGAAGCGGATCGCCGGAAGCTACACCAAGGCTGAAAGGATAACCGGAAAATCTCGGCTGGGCAACTACTCGGCTAGAAAATTGAGTAGCGATCGCGAGTCCAGTCAGACCACCCGCGCCAATCATAAACCCGCGCCGTCCCTTTCGGGTTGATAGCAAGCGCTCAAAATCAAAACGATCCATAAACACCCCTCAAAATTGGTAATTGCTAATAATTTGTAGGTTGGGGTGAGGTTCCTCAACCCAGCCTACTAACTCAAATTTGTTCTCTTTTTTCTTCGCTGCAACAAACATCCCATACCAAAAATTGCCAACAGCGTTAAACCGTTATTCCTTGGTTCAGGAACCGATTTCGAGCTGTTTTGACGCGGATTAAAGCTAGTAGTATCAATGAGTAAAGGATTAGGGAAAGCATTTGCTATGTTTTCCCAACCCACAAACTTAAAGTTACTGCTGACATTCTCAAATTCTTGGTCTTCCTCATCAAAGAACAAGACTTCTGGATCATTAGAACCATCTTGAGTGACGAACAAACCAAAGGGGAACTTTGACCCTAAAGGTACATTAATTACAGCAGCACCATCAGATTCTTGCACTGCATCAATATCCCCAAAAGCCCCTACACCAAAACTACCCAGATAATCGTTATCGGCTGCACGGTTGTAAACAGCAAAGGTATTATCGCCTTGGCTAGAAGCCAGTAGATAGCCTTCACCATCGCCGCCATAATATATAGTTAAACCCTCAACATCCGCCTCTAAATTGCTACCTTCTGGCTTAACTGCATCGATTAAAACGCCATTGCTGCTGCTGGATGGTTCGGCTAAAAACTTCCAAATGCCCCGATTTTCTTGACCTACGTAGAGATAGCCCAACCCATTATCTGCTACCATACCTTCTACTTGGGCATCTTCTAATTCTCCCCCTTCGGGAATGGGAAGAGTAAGCGATCGCACGCTCTTAGCACTCACTTTACCTGAGCCATTGTCAAATAGTTCTAGCTGAGCAACATTACCCGTTTCTCTCTGGGAGACAAAGACGTAGTTTTTGTTAGAGAATGGGCTGATATATGAAGTTAAACCGTAAGCAGTGGTGCTACCGTTCGATGATTCTCCTACTGGGGTGAAGATGGTTCCCAGATCGGGTGCGGCGACGTTTTCCAAAAGGCGAGTTATCGGGTCAATTTTGAAGATGGCGAGGGTGTCGTTGAGTCGGTCGGATGCGATCGCTAAGTCAACTGACTGACCGCCGAGATTGAACCCATACAACAAATCGACGTTATTGTATCGCACATCGCCGGGTAGTACAGATTGCAACAGCTTTCCGTCTAAGTCGTATACCCCCAGTCCCGCATTTTTGAGAGTTCCCAGAACCAAACTTAACGATGAATCGGTTGGGTGCAGCCAAATAGCTGGATCATCCGCATCACCAGGTGGGTCTACAATCTCGTCTAAGACTTCGGGCGTCTCTACTATTGGACGCACCAAACTTACTGCCGCAGCCGCCCGTGTGTCCGATAATACACACAAAACTGCTAAGCAGCTAGTTATGATAGGCGCAATCGCTCTCTCCCAATTGCCTTTCCCCATTGCTTCTCCTCATCAAGACGCACCCCTCGCTCAGCAATACATAGTGTTTTTACTGAGGGTTTTTCAGCTTAGGTTGATAACAACCCGTAGATTTACGGATTGTTATCAACCTAAGCCTATGGTCAAGACATTAGGGGAAGGTTATCTGCGTGTAATGGGAGTAATAAGACGGGTCATCTTCACGAAAACTTCACAATCAAGCCGCCGATCCAGCACAAATATGAAGTTATAGCGATCGCGTTTGGTCTGTTATTTTCAGTCCTCAAGGTCATAACTTAGCAAGTGGTGGTCACGATGAAACGATCAAGCTTTGGGATGTCGAGACAGGAGAGTGTATAAAAACGTTTAGAAGTGAAAGACCTTATGAGGGTTTGAACATTAGTCGTGTCGCTGGTTTAAGTGAAGCTCAAAAAGACACGTTGAAAGCTTTAGGGGCAGTCGAGTTGGAATAATAGTATTCGACTTCAAATCGAATAATAGACGCGATCGCCTCCTCCCGTAATTATGCGATCGCATCTTCCTTTCTTTATTTTTTAAGTTTTACGCCGTTACTGCCTCGTCTTCTGCTTCATCTCTGACTTTGAAATACCAGTAAAGGTTAGCAACAGCTAAATTTGAAGCTTTCTGTAAGTTTGAGGTGACTAAAGTTTTATAACCTGCGATCGCTGCTTGCTGACTAATATAAGATTCTGGCTCTCGACGTAGTTCAGGCTTTATCATAAATTGAAGCTGATCGCGTAAAGATTGAGGATGAGATTTTTGCTTTAAATTTTCATACACTAATTGTTCTGGAGGCACTGCTAAGGCAGTTGTATCTGTGCTATTAGGTACTTCTGAATTGCTAAAATCAACACTTTGGAGCAATTTTAGTTCTGAAGGTGGAAGACTTTGTATCCAATCAACGTGATTTTGCCAGGATTCTAGTACAGCCAGATCGTGGTCGTGAATTCGAGTAATTTCAGGGAAGAGAAAATCAAGCTCATCCTCAGACTTACAGCGCTCAATAACCTTTAGGGAATCTTGACGGATTTTGTCTTGAAGGTGGGAAAGTTGATGAATCACAGCTGCTGGCTGATTCTGTAACTGATAGGTTAAGGCGATCGCTTGTTCAATTGCCCAAGCACATTCCATCCGGCGAAGCTGCCCAGATGCACAAGTTTCTGATACAAGATGAGGATTACTATAGTCTGCTACAGCCTCTGCTAACATTAGCTGTGCATTTGCCAGAGTAGCGGTTCTAATACTCCTATCTTCGCAGCACATAGCTATTTCTATCAGCTTAGCCGCTTCTAAGAAGCGTCCATAAGCCTGAGTTAAAATTGCGCGATGTTGTCTAAACTCAACATCTTCGGCAACTTGGTCAATCCGTTGTATAATTTCGGTTCCTTGTCCTTTCAGAGCTTTTTTTAAGTCGATAAATCCGTCTTTAACTTCAAGTCTCAGTGCCTTTACGTCTTCCCTGAGTTTCAAAATTTGATGAAGATTTACCGCTGATAGCACAACTCCAGCCGCTACACCAACACCAATAACGGCTGTAGTCGCTTGCAGAACTCCCAAGCTAGTCTGGACAGCTTGAAATCCTCTGTGTCTTTGATACATCCGTACCCCGCTCATAGCGAACTGAAACGGTGCTATCAGCGGTGACAAAGGACTGTTGTTAACTACAGCACCGACAGCATGAGCAACGAATTGCCCAGTCGTTGCATCTCTAGCCATGCCTATCGGCACCCCTGCCGATGTAAAGACTTGCACATATTTGCTAGCAGCGATACCAGCCTGTATTACAGGAGAAAATTCAAAAATCATTACTTTTGGTAAATTTACAGATGCGAATGAAGATTAGTTGCAGCTATCCTAGCATTACTCATGCTGATAACAGGAATCATTAACTGATGACTAACTTACAGGGCAACCAGCAGCGTCGTGTCTCATCCTTGGCAGAGTTTCAAAAATATCGGAAAGAACTAGATAAGAGTTGCAATCAATTATTTAACATATTTCAAGAAGATAATCAGCATAATTATCAATTTATTAACTTGATAACGAAAATAGGGCAGGTATCTAAAAAACTACAATCTCAGAGATTTCGTATAGCAGTAGTAGGAGAGTTTAGCCGAGGAAAATCAACATTAATCAATGCCCTTGTAGGTGAAGAGATACAACCCGTAAGAGCGATTGCCTGTAATCGTACAATTACAGTGTTAAAACATGGGTTACAGAAGCGGATTGTATGCCATTATACAAATGGGCGACAAGACAATATCTCTTACGATCAGTATAAAGTCTTAGTAACTATTTCTAAAGAAGCGGCGTGTGATTATCGCAGTGAAGAGTTAGGGCGTTCTGAGGTCGAAGAGATTATTTTTGAACATCCTAATTTAGAGTTATGTAAGAATGGTGTAGAGCTTGTAGATTCTCCAGGTTTAAATGAACATCCTCACCGTGCTGCTATTACTCAAAAATTACTCAAAGATACTGATGCTGTAATTTTTATAACTAATGCCTCACAAATTCTAACTAAAGAAGAACGTACCCTAGTTCAGGATTTGAGAAGCCAACTTGGTGGCGGTAAAAATGAACCCGCAAACAACCTATTTATAGTAGTCAATAAGCTGGATCATCTGGATTCTGAAGAGGATAAGCAGGATGTAAAAAAGGAAGTTGAAAATTTTATATATGGTCAAACTCCTATTATTACGGGCGAGAATCGCATTCATTTTATCTCTGCCCTAAAGGCTAGTCCTGGCAAAATTGAAAAGCAGTATTTGAAGGCATTTAAAAACTTTTCTGACTCAATCGAACATTTTCTTACATCTGAGCGTGGCTTTCTAGAAATTCAACAAGCTGCAACAACAATTGAGGCAATAATTGCAAGCGGTTCAAATATGCTTCAAGAATTAGAGAATAATTTGAATCGCAAGATAAAAGCTTCTGAAGAAAAACAAAAAATTATAGAGCAAATCGGTGAAGTAAGTGGACAAGGTATCAGAATCCGTCTCCAAATTCAAAAACTCATGTCTAAAATGATGGATAAAGTAAAGCAGGAAGTCTATGAAGCTTGGAAGGAGTGGCTGAAAGAAGGTTCGTGGGAGGAAGTATTACGGAAAAAATCTGAACAATGGAATTCTGATAAAAATCTTATTTTGGATCAAAAGGGTATAGTAACGGATTACGTTAATCAATTCAGCCGAGAACTTTCGGAAGAGATAAATAAATGGGCAGATAAAAATATTAAGGATATTGTTAAGCATAACCTGGAAATTTTAGATAAGGAGGTTAATTATGAAATTAAGTCTTTATACAATAAATTTGATATTGATGAGGAAAAGTTTCAGAAAAAGTTTAATGATGAATATGGGGGCTTTGCCAGTAGTTACACAGGTGGCTTTGGTGGTGATTTTCTAGATTATTTAATTGGTGCAGTATTAGGAAGCTTAGTAGGTCTACTAGGATACATTGTAGCATTGTCTTTTACACCTGCTATAGCTTTAGGAGTTGCAGCAGCAGTCATTGGTGCTGGTGCATTTGGTATGAAGGGTATTTACAATCAGATAAAAAAAGCAGTTTTTGAGGAGTGTAAAAAGCAGTTTATAAAAATCGAAAAACAGATAGTAGACAAGATTATTTATCAGATAAATTTAGTAATTTCACAACAATTTTTTCAAGTCAGACTTAGTTTAGTAGATAAAATTGTTAGGCAAGCAATTTCAACTTACGAAGCTTGTTTAGAAAGTCAAGAAAGAGAACACGCAAAGACAGTGGAGCAATGCGAAGCTGAAAAAGCTTTTATCGCCCAAAAGCGTCAGGAACTTGAGCAGGTACAAAAGAATATTGAAGCAATCCTTCTTTGCTAACAAGTTAACAAAGTGGAGAGACAAGCAACACCCTATTTAACATCTGCTGTTAAATAGGGTGTTGTAGCGAAAAATAAGGTTAACAGGAAAGGGAGTAACTGAAGCGATCGCATTCTTCTCAATCTCAGAGTGCGATCGCTCGTTTTTTCAGATATGCGATCACAGATCATCTTCGGGAGATGGGTGATTGAGTTATTATCCAATGACAAAATTGCTGGAAAATAGTAAAATACCAGCGTCAGATTTAATAACCGCGCTGCAATTTTGATCTAAAATCTAGACCTTAACCTTCTAACAGTATCTGCCAATCGCCACAGCTTATTTAACGCACAACTTGCCGCATATAATTTGCCCAAGCTTGGGCAGCTTGTCCGCTACTTCCCCGCGTTGGTGAGTTGTCGTCATTTCCCAGCCAGACACCCGTGACTAAATCGCGACTGGGAACGTAGCCGATAAACAACAAATCAACGCCGCTGTTAGTTGTCCCCGTCTTCCCCGCTTCATCTCCCAGTCCGATAGACGCAGCGCGTCCCGTACCGCTTCGTACCACGCTCCGCAGCATAACGTTCATAGTATCTGCAATTCCCTGCGGTAGCACTCGCTTAGTTGCCCCGGTTTCCTCCTCGAACGAGTAAATTACTCGGCAGGTTTGCGGATTTTTGAAATCGGTACAATCGCTGCTGTCGAGAATGCGCTTAATCGCGTGGGCGCGGTTCCAGACACCGTTATTTTCTATAGCGGCGAAAGCCCCCGTCATTTCTAAGAGGGTGGTTTCGCTTTGTCCGAGAACCAAGCCAGGGACGGGATTCAGGGGTGTGGTGATGCCCAGACGTTGCGCCATCTCCACCACTCTATTTAAACCGACATCTTGGGCAACTCGTAGAGCGACCACATTCTCCGATTGGGCCATTCCCGTATACATATCCGTCCCGCTACCCCCAACTCTTTCGCACGCCCGAAAGCGTTGATTCTGCCAGACTAGCGGGGCGCAGGAATAAAATTTTCCCGGCGAGTTACCTTGTTCCAGCGCTGAGGCGTAGGCAAAAATTTTGAAAGTTGAACCAGGTTGGCGCTTTGCCTGAGTAGCGCGATTGAATTGACTTTTTTCGTAATCTGTGCCACCGACCAAAGCGCGAATTGCTCCGGTGCTGGAGTCGAGGGTGACAATTGCCCCTTGAGAGAAGCCGTAGCTGGAACCGCTGGTGTTAACTGAATTGCGGAGAGAGGTTTCTGCCTTCTGCTGAGTTTCCAGATCCAGATTAGTTTCGACAATAAAGTTGCCTTCCTTGGCCAACTGTTCGCCCAACAAAGTGCGGAGTTCAGTAAAAACGTAGCTGTAGAAATAAGGTGCCTTGATGTTCGCCAAAGCTTCTCTAGCTTTCGGACTAACTTCAATACGCGATCGCCTTGCCCGTTGTCCTTCCTCTGCACTAATTCGACCTTGGGAAACCATGCGGGTAATAATGCGATCGCGCAGTCCCACCGCCGTCTTATAATCCCGAATCGGATTGTAACTATTTGGTGCTGGCAAAATCGCCACCAGCGTCGCCGCTTCGGAAATATCTAAGTCTCTAGCAGATTTTTCAAAATAGAACTGCGCCGCATCTTCAAAACCTGAAGCACCTACCCCCAGATAGATGCGGTTCATGTAATTCCGTAAGATTTCGTCCTTACTGTAGAAAGTTTCTAACTTTAAGGCGACTATCGCTTCCCGGATTTTCCGCCCCGCGCTGTCTTCAGTTCCCACATAGTCGCGATACAAACTCCGCGCCAACTGCTGCGTCAGCGTACTTCCCCCTTGCTTAATTCCGCCTCCTTTAACATTCGTCACCACAGCCCGCAACGTCCCAATCGGATCGACCCCAAAGTGCCAATGATAGCGGCTGTCTTCCGATGCGAGCACCGCGGCGGGCAAATATTTGGAAAAGTCAGATAATCGTCGCAGCTCCCTGTGAGCCTCAGTTCGAGGACGCTGTAACGGTGTCCCCTCATCAGAATTAACTATTACTGGCCCCTGAACGGCTACTGGTAACGGTCGAACTGGGATATTTCGCCACTCATAAAGTATCAAAAAGGCGATTAAACTGACCAGCGCCCCTGCACCGTAAAGGCTGTAGCGAAATGCCAGAACGTACAAAGGCGGGGGATTGTGATACTGAAGCCTAACTGCATCAGCCAATTCTGGGGGGCCAAGGGTGAGGATATCGCCGTGACGGAGTTCTAGAGATTGGAGTCGCCGCCTACCCCGATAGATGCCATTGGTGGAGTTTTCATCTTTGATGATGAAGGATTTCTGGTGCTTGGGATCTCTGGAGACAGACAAATGAACTTGACTGACGACTGGGTTGCGGATGACAATATCGCAAGATTTAGAACTGCGTCCTAGAAGATAGCGATCGCCCAACATTGGATAAATTTCTGCCTTCGCAGCACCTGCATCCTGTACCCAAAGTTCCGGCACTTTGGCATTCGGCTTCAGCGCCAGCGCATTAAAATTAACTTTGGCTTGAATTGTCTGTATAGCCTGGGTTACTTGTCCCAGAATGGTTTTAGGCGGCTGTTGGGGTGAGGTCATGTCAGTCAAGCAATTGTCAGCGAGAGGCTTTTATTGAACATTCTACTCGCAAGCTCAAGGTAGCGTTTTAAAAAGACCAAAGGCTCTCATGCAAAAGAAAGAAATACCTCGTCCTCCACAAACTAGAAGCTTTGATGCTCCACAAACTCAGCCTAAAAACTCTTGATTTTGGCTGAGCCAAGGTAGGCGAACTTTGTTTTTGTAGCCGCCACTTCTAGTCGTCGGGACAAGGTGCAAAATATGAGTTTAACGACTTCTGCCAGAATCAGATTCTGGGCGGAAACTGGCAATTAACAAACATGCAATGCCTATATTAATAAATACATCTGCCAGATTAAATACTGGGAAGTGAATCAACCGGAAATCCAGAAAATCTACTACACTACCAGATACAAATCGGTCAATCCCATTACCCAACGCTCCTCCCAAGATAAAACCATAGCCGAATTGTTCTAAAGTGTCGCGATTTGGGCCAAATAAAGCGAACGCCATCAAGCCTAAACTCACCGCCAAAGACAGCCAGCGCAACCAAACTCCCCCCTGAAACAAGCTAAAAGCTGCCCCAGTGTTCGTAACATAGGTGAAGTGGAACACATTAGGCAACAAAGCCCAGGTTTCCCTATACTCAAAATTTTGCACTACCCAATACTTAGTCAACCGATCCAGAATCAGACTGACGAGTCCAGCAAGCCAAAACAGGTAATTTTTAAAAGGCATGGCAATTTTAGTGTTAATGGCTAACGTCAGACTGGCTAATTGTTTAACCATTAGCAACTGACAACTGACAACAAATTAACAGCTTTTTTAATAAAGCATCAGCTGACGTAAGAAAAAAGCCAAGACTGTAACTGCACAGACGATCACCATTTGTGCTGGTACGGGATAGACAGAGTACATCAAAGCTTCTTTCCATAAGGGGAGCGATCCTGCACCCAAGCTCAACGAATTGGTGAGAATAAGGTAGGTCAAACCTGTGATATGGATAACCAGTAAGCCGCATATACAGCTAAATGCCAAAGACTCCAGTCGTTGCGGTGCTTTAAAAGCTAACAAGCCACAAACCCAAGCACCAGGAATAAAGCCTAGTAAGTAGCCAAAAGTAGGCTGTGTCAGGTAGTCGATACCGCCGCCTTGGGAAAAGATGGGAAACCAGGGGGTTAAACCCAAGGCTAGGTAGGCAATTTGGGAAATAGCACCAGCATTCTTACCCCCCATACAGCCTACCAACAGAACTGCACCAATCTGATAGGTTATGCCCAGCGAGTGAGCTTGAACTCCTTGCTGAGTCCAATTCCAGGGAACGTTGGTGATATACGCTTCCAGAAAGGTGCCACCAATTGTTAGAAGTAAGCCAATTAAGGCCCAAAGTAGTTCAGTGGGTGCAAACACGCAACGATTTTGGATTTTGAAGCGATTTTTGGGGAGATTGATTCTTCCCAAAATATCGCGTGATTTTGAAGCAAGAAATTGAGGACTTAGTTAGAAGATACTTTCTCTTCTTCTGCACTCAGATACTCAGCACTGAGTGCTATATTCGCCGGGGATGGGCGCTTCGCCGCCAGCTAGTCCCAAAGATTCGAGCATAGCATGGTCTTGCTCTGGCGGTTGTCCGAGGGTGGTGAGGTAGTGTCCAATCAGCATGGCGTTCATTCCAGCTTGGAAGCCCAAGGCTTGGAGTTCTCCCATTACGGCTTCGCGCCCTCCAGCGTAGCGCAGAATTTGCTGGGGCAAGATGAGGCGGAAGATAGCGATCGCTTTCAATGCTTCATACACATCTAGTTTCGGGCGATCATCTAAGGGTGTTCCTGGTCTTGGAGTGAGCAAGTTCAATGGCACGGATTCAACTTCTAATTCCCTCAAAGCCAAAGCCAAATCTACTCTGTCTTCCCAAGATTCGCCTAATCCCATTATCCCGCCTGTGCAGGCTTGAATCCCGGCGGCTTTGATATTTTTAATAGTTTCAACGCGATCGCGCCATGTGTGCGTCGTCACTATCTCTGGGAAAAATTTCTCCGATGCTTCTAAGTTATGGTTGTATCGTGTTACACCTGCCTCTTTTAACTCTTGGGCTTGTTCTGGTGTCACTTCGCCCAAAGCACAGCACGGTTTTATATTGGTTTCGGCAATAATTCGGCGTACCGTTTCCAAAATTTCTTCAAATTCCGCCGATTTCGGACTGTTGTATTTTATACCTCGTCCTTGGGAAACTAAGCAAAATCGCTTTGCTCCTGCTGCTTCGGCTGACTTAGCTTGAGCCAGAATCTCCTCTGTAGATTTCAGACCATAAATAGGTGAATCTTTACCTGGGTGATGAGCAGACTGGGCGCAGAAACCGCAATTTTCCGAACAACTGCCAGATTTTATATTGACAATACTGCACAAATCTACTGTGTTGCCGCAACAAGCTTGACGTACTTTATCTGCGGCTTCGCAGAGTAGCAAAATATTTTCTTGACCTTCAATTTGGGTGAGTGCGATCGCTTCCTCTTTCCCAATTCTCTTTCCCTCAATAATCGCAACACTCAGGTTGTGCAGCCATTGCCGCAGTGACTCCTGTTCCTGGCTCTGAATATCCGCGTTCGACACTGGTGCTTGAACCACGTTCTGCCCCTTTTGATCGCATCTACTGAAACTTTGGCATTTTATCACTCTAGTTGCAGAAAACAAGCAAGCTATCTTAACCTAATCTTTACAATTAAGCGATAGGCTACAAGGAAAATCCCCGTGCCAAAGCAGAAGTTGAGCTAAATTGTTCAGCAAGATGGCTGAATAAAATCCGGCCGTTAAATATTACATTTACTACAGTTACCAGAGGAAAACAATATCGTGGCTTCTGTGACAGACAATCCGCAGGTAATCGTTAAACCGCGCTCTGACGCAGAGCGAAAACTGGATCTGGGGTTTATTTGGCTGACTCGAATTTTTGCCTTCGCAGTTGCTGCCACCTTAATTTGGATCACAATCCAAGTTGCAATTCAGGCATTTCCTGCGATAAGACAATACGGGCTAGGCTTTATATTCTCTACCACTTGGGACCCTGTTCGCAATCAGTACGGAGCGCTTCCGCAACTTGTCGGGACAGTATTTAGCTCTCTGATTGCGCTGCTCATTGCTGTACCGGTAGGTCTTGGCGTGGCGATCTTTTTAAGCGAAGATTATTTACCGCCACGGATTCAGATGATATTAGTTTTCTTGGTTGAACTGCTAGCGGCGATTCCCAGTGTAGTGTACGGTCTATGGGGAATTTTCGTTTTGATTCCGCTGTTGAAACCACTGGGAGAAGCGCTCAATGCTAACTTGGGTTGGCTGCCAATTTTTAGTACGCCGCTGCGCGGCCCAGGACTACTACCAGCATCAATCGTCTTATCAATCATGGTTTTACCAACGATAGCGGCTCTTTCGCGCGATGCCTTGATATCTTTACACAGCGATTTGCGTCAGGCGGCAGTGGGACTAGGAGCGACGCGCTGGGAAACAATTCTCAAGGTGCTACTACCATCAGCCGTTTCTGGAATTGTGGGTGCAGTCATGCTGGCACTAGGTAGAGCTTTGGGAGAAACGATGGCTGTCACCATGTTGATTGGAAATTCTAATAATATCAGTCCTTCAGTTTTAGCTCCTTCTAATACGATTGCTTCCCTATTAGCTAACCAATTTGCTGAGGCAAGCGGTCTACAAGTTTCAGCTCTAATGTATGCAGCTTTACTGCTGTTTATACTGACCCTTTTAGTAAATGTTTTGGCTCAGTTACTGGTGAGTCGGGTGCAGCGAATTTAATGATTTCATGATTTTACCAGTACCCTCATAGGTCTGAAACCTCCGAATTTATTTTAGAAATCTTAAAAGTCCCCAATCCCCAATCCCCAATCCCCACGATGTCTAAATTAGAGGATAAACCTGTTTCCGGATTTCCTAGCAGAACATTGAAGCGATCGCCCACCTCACCCCGGACGCTGTTCGGAATCGTGATGACGGGGTTAACGTTCTTTTGTGCAGTGCTTGCCATTGTGCCTTTAGTGGCTGTCCTTGGTTATGTAATCGTTCAAGGTATTAGCCAACTTAATACCAATGCGTTTACAGAACTACCGCCACCTCCATTAGTAGAGGGCGGCGGCTTTGGTAATGCCATCCTGGGAACCTTACTTATGGTGGGAATTGGTGCATTAATTAGCATTCCATTTGGCGTGATGGCGGCAATTTATTTGTCAGAATTTAGCGGTGGCAAAATATCCTATTGGATTCGTTTTGCTACCAACGTCCTCAGCGGTGTTCCCTCAATTATTGTCGGCGTTTTTGCTTATGCTACTGTCGTCTTGACAACGAAAACATACTCTGCATGGGCGGGAGGATTTGCTTTATCAATTTTGATGTTGCCCATTGTAGTGCGGGCAACAGAAGAAGCGCTAAGACTGGTGCCGCAAGAAGTTAGACAAGCGGCGGTAGGATTAGGAGCAAGTAATTTTCAAGCGGTTTCGCGAGTGGTGTTGCCAGCTGCTTTACCTGCAATTGTCACCGGAACTACTCTAGCGATCGCGCGTGCTGCTGGGGAAACTGCACCGCTGTTATTTACCGCTTTATTTACCCAGTTTTGGCCTAACTGGAATAATCGCTTACTTGAGCCTACAGCCTCGCTGGCAGTTTTAGTTTACAACTTCGCTACGACTCCCTTTAAAAATCAGCAAGAATTCGCATGGGCGGCTTCTTTCATCCTGGTGATGATGGTTCTGCTTACCAGCATTATCTCCCGTCTGGCAACGGCTCGCCGCGTCTATTGATCGACGAGTCTTGGGAAATGTGTCGCTATGATACTGTTAAATTTAACAAAAAAGATAACAATGGATACAATGCCAGGTTTAACAGTATGCTGGGCGATGTTGAGTGAAATTTTTTTATTGCCATAAACCATAAGTTTTTGCGCTTCTGTTAAACCCAAAACCTAAGAGTTTTTATGTTGTCTAATCCCCAAACAAAAAATCAAACAGATACCGTTTTAAAGACGGAAAAACTGAATGTCTACTACGGGAATTTCCTAGCTCTGAAGGAAATCAGCCTAGATATTCCCAAAAACCGAGTTACAGCATTTATTGGGCCTTCAGGTTGTGGCAAAAGTACATTGCTCCGGTGCTACAATCGCCTCAACGATTTAATTAAAATTTTTCGAGCCGAAGGCAAAGTTTATTACAACAATCAAGACCTCTACGCTCCGGATATTGACCCAGTAGAGGTACGGCGGCGGATTGGCATGGTGTTCCAAAGACCAAACCCCTTCCCCAAGTCGATTTATGACAATATCGCTTTTGGGGCGCGGCTGAACGGCTATCGGGGTGATATGGATGAGTTGGTAGAAAGAAGTCTCAGACAAGCCGCACTCTGGGATGAAGTCAAAGACAAACTTAAGCAAAGTGGTCTTTCTATATCAGGCGGACAACAGCAAAGGTTGTGTATTGCTAGAGCGATCGCAGTTCAGCCAGATGTCATTCTTATGGATGAACCCGCCTCTGCACTTGACCCCATTTCAACGCTGCGAGTTGAAGAACTGATCCAGCAACTCAAGGAAGATTACACCATCGTCATCGTCACCCACAATATGCAGCAAGCCTCGCGTATAGCTGATATGACGGCATTTTTCAATGTGGAAGCGACGGAAAAGGGCGGCAGAATGGGTTACTTGGTGGAGTACGACCGTACCGAAGTTATTTTCCAAAGTCCGCAGGAGAAATCCACTCAAGAATACGTCAGCGGACGTTTTGGTTGATTCTCTCATTCACAAGCTACAGCTGGGAAAGCCCTTGAAGAGGCTTTCCCAGCTGTAGCCTGGACAAGAAAACTTAAGGATTGTAATAGTTCCAAGTCATCTTGCTAAGACGGTAGTGGTCTTGCGTCCATAGTCGCGGACGGTTGGGGTTGGGGTTCGGCTCCTGGTTTTGGTAGATGCGAAGCTGATTACCGTTCATGACAATTAATTCTTCACGCCAATCTCCAGACACGTCGGCTACATAAAGCCGATCCGACTTCTCATTGAAGCGATGGAGAAATTGCCCGTTGAGCGGGTCAAAAATCGCGACATCCCCAGCCTCGTGACGCTCCTTGGCGGCAGCTAGCTGGCGAGAATCACCTGTCCAGTCAACGGTGAAAATCACCTCTACGCCTTTATCTGACCAACCTTTGGGAGCGACATCTTCGATTTGATAATCAGCAATCAGTTTACCTTGGGCGTCAAACACAAAAGGTTTCTGGTTAGTATTGTAACGGCTGCGACACCAAATTTCTAAACCTGGTCGCTGAAGGTCAAAGTCACCAACAGCAGCATTTTGAGGTTCCTGGTGTTTAAAATGGGTTTCCCAAATTAAGCGCTCTTTGTTATAGAGGAAAATGCGATTACCGCCGCCTGCGATGTTGTTGTACATCTCGGCAAAGCGCTTGCGAATACCTCTACCTCCCTCTTTCAGGCGATCGCTTCCTCCCTCTTCCAACGCTACCACCTCCAACCCTGGAATGTCTGGACGCACATCAGCGACAAAAATCGCATCAATGTGAGGATGTTGTTTGGTGGTATTTTCCATAGGAACTTGAAAGAGAATTTTTCCATCACTTCCTACGATTGTTCCGCCTAAAACTTCGTGCTTACCGTCTCCATCTAAATCTGCAACCCTTGCACCAGCGTGTACACCACCTAAAAACTTATCTTGCGTCCATAGAGGTTTAGGATTTTCTTGTTTGAGCAAGTCATCTATGGCATAAGCTGCTAGATAACGTCCCTTGCGATAACCTTTAGCATTGGTAGCTTGAAGAAGTAAATCGCGATTGCCTTTACCACGAAAATTCGCAACGACTAAATGCTCCCAACTGCTTGCGCCCTTTTGCGGTTCTAGTTTGATACTCTGCTTGGTCTTCCCATCTGCACCTTGAACAATATGAAGATTTTTGTCCCTGGTTAAGAATAAAACTTCCGTCAAGCGATCGCCATCTACATCAGCTGCTTGTACCCCCGATCCATGCCAGCCTGGTAGTCCTTGCTTTTCTGCTTGTCCGCTGACTTGGATATCAATTTGCTTAGTCCAGAGCTTTTCTCCAGAATTACTATAAACCGCCATGTAACCCGGCTTAGTAATAATAAAATCTTTCTTTGTGTCATTATTAACATCCGCCGCAATCAAACCACCAATGCGCTTATCTTCTGCGGGCAAATCTAATTGAATAGTCTGGGGTTTGATTTGAGAATTCGGTAAAATAACTTCCTTCCGGAAGAACTTCTTCGCATATTCCTGAACGGGAAAAGCTAAAAGAACAGATAACGATATTAACCCTGATATGTAAAAAACCCGATTTCTACTGAGATTGTACAAGCGCTTTTGCATTTTACTCTCTCGATGTATTTTTGAGAGGGGATTGTTTTGTTTTCACGTTTCCTACCTCAGCCACAAAACGCAAAAACTTAGTAAATTAAACAATAACAATTAGACATCAACACTAAGGTAAATGTTGTCTTAATTTTGGTCATTCAGAGAGCCAAAACCCGATGCTTCATACAACCCTTTAACCGCCCCAGCCGCCAATTAAAGTGACGTACCCATCTTGCTCGACCATCCTTCAAACGGACTTGCGGAAAGTGCTTAAACAAAACTAACCATTCTTTCACACCGCTCTTCCATGAAAGTTCAGGCATACCCAAAGGTCGGTACTTTTTATACAACAAGACATGATTCTCCCCGGAAATTCGAGATATGCGAGCAATCCCCGCAAGTTGAACTCTCCAGCAGTAATCTAAGTTAGCTGTAGGTTGCCTTGAGAGAACGCGAAACCCAACAAATCCAAAAGAATAATTGGGTTTTGTTGCCTCAAGAGCCACGCCCTCTCGTGCGCTCTTAACCCGCGCACAACCGTGGCTCCCATTTCCTACGTTCACTTTGGCCTTTTTAGCTCTAACTGGTGGTGATTGAAACTAAAAAACTACCCAACTGTAGCCGGAACTTTTGCTGGGGCAAAGTAAGCATTTTGCTCAGCCCGCAACTTGTCGCAAAGTCTGCCTTCAGGCAATTCCACATCATCGTAGGTGAGGACTTGATCCTTGGGAATATCCCGCTTCAGGCGACACCCTTCAGCTAAACCAATTGGTAACAAGTTTTCCGCCTGGGTGACATCAGAATTTTCGCATTGTCCGTAGGTCATAAAGTAGCCAATGCCATCAATAGTTTCCCCAGCTTTGAGGTCGATTTTCGCAGTAGCTACCACATCGACTAAAGGGCCACCCAAGGGAACCAATACCGCATCATTGAACAGGACAACCCGCGCCACCGATAAAGGTACTTCAAAGTGACACAAATGATAGGGAGTGTAGAAGCTGTAAAGGGGGCCTTCACCTAATTTATACAAATTCAGGTAGTGGCGTTGCTTGGGGTCGTCGTGAGTTCCAAACACAAATACACCCGGCCCTGGTTTGGCACCGACGACGTAATCAACAATACCACCCAATTCTTTAAGCTGGTCAATGTCGTACTTAGTGGTCAGTTCATCAATATGACCCCTGTAGTCGTATCCCAACATACCGCGCTTAATGACTTTCATGCCTGTCCCATTGGCAACGATCGCTTGCTCGAAGGATATCTTGGTACCATCGGCAAAGCTTGTCACCATGTGGGGTTTTTGTCCCCACTGCTTGGCGAAAGATTCTTGGGTAATTGGGTTGCGGTAAGGATCTTGTAAGCCTTTAATATTGCCGCACAGCAGCGGGGTTAAGCCGATACTTTTAACGAACCGATACAGGTTCATTTGCACGCCTGGTTGGTCGCCATCGCTAGCGGTGATGATCACACCAGCCTTGTCTGCATACACTTTTAAAATGGGGCCAATTGTGCCGTCGAGTTCGGCATCCATGAGGATGATATGCTTGCGGTTAGCGATCGCTTCCATTGCCACATGAGCGCCAAATTCGATTGCGCCTGTAACTTCCACTAGCGCGTCAATGCCTTCGGCTTTGCACAGCAACATGGCATCATCGGTGATTGCATATTTGCCGCGAGCGATCGCATCCTCCAATTCAGATACACTCTTGACAACTTGCAAATCTCCAATTCCCGCCTCATTATATGCCCGCTTAGCGTTATCCAAGCTACGGTTAGAGATTGCTACTAACTCCATCCCCGGCACAGAATTAATAATTTGATTAGCAATTCCTCGGCCCATAAAGCCGGCACCAATCATGCCTACTTTTATCGGATTTCCAGCTTCGGCGCGTGCTTGCAATGCCTTATCGACAATAATCATTCCTAACTCCTATTTTTGTTGCTTCTCATTTGTTTCAAGCTGCATTTTTGTCTAGAATTTTGTTTACAATTAGCAGCCATTCAATATTCAGCCTTTGGTAATTTTAACTCATAAACTCCGATTAAATAATATTTGGCAAGTTAATTATAAGCTAACTATCTTTCTTACTTAATTCTGAGAAAATATGTCATATAAGCCTAATTTATAGACAATTTTTATTGAGAAATAGTGTCAGCCTCTCCAAATGTCATAGTCTTTTTTCGGAACAAAGACATCATTGAAAAAGCTGATTACATCCACGCAATAGACGAGTTATAAAAAAGTTCTCGCTATCTGCATATAACCCAAATAATTAATGTGTGTTGGGACAGGCTGACCAGGTTTTAAGTCGCGGAAAGGTTCAAGAATGTAAGAAAGAAGGACGTTACCCCTAGACGGTTTATCTGGCTTGAGCGAAACGACAGTTAACCTTTTGATACGATTTCTGACTTTGGTTACAGCAAAGGCATAAGACCCTATGCAACCTAGTAGAACTCACCTTGCGATCGCTCCTCGCCAATCACCACTAAACTCCTAGAGGAATTGATTGTAGTAAGGGCCAAGCTGCATCTTTAACAGAAATTTCGCTAACAGGTAAAGGCCATTCAATTCCCAAAACAGGATCGTCATAGTGCAGTCCTCGCTCATAACCTGGAGTATAAAACTCACCCACTTGATACGTCACTTCAGCTGCATCCGTGAGCGTTTGGTAGCCGTGAGCAAACATTTCTGGTACGTACAAAGCCCGACGATTTTCAGCAGTTAATTCTACGCCAATATGTAAAAGATATGTAGCGGAATTAGGACGCATATCCACTATCACATCATAAATTGCTCCCTGAGTACAGCGAATCAATTTAGTTTCAGTCGCCGGAGCGATTTGATAGTGCATACCCCGCAGCGTTCCTTTCTTGTGATTAAAAGACAAGTTGCATTGAGCAACAGTTGGCTTTAACCCGTGCTCTTGAAATTCTTCCATGCAGAAAGTACGAGCGAAAAAGCCTCGATCATCTGGGCGTTGCTCTAAGTCAATAATGAATGCACCTTTGAGCTTGGTTTCTGTAAATTTCATCGTATACAATCCAACTAAATCAAGTGTTTACGGACGATAGAGCATCGCTTAACTAGGGTTAAGGATAGATTTTAGACAAAAGATAGTTATAATTTTTTCCTTTGCCTAAAACTTAAACCCCATTTTGTTTTGAACTTGCAATTCAACCCTTGAAATGCTAAGTGGTAGATGCCAACAAAAATTTGGCATAATTTTAGTGAAAAAAGCCTTGCTTACTTTTTCCAGAAAAAGTCTCTATCTATTTGCTGAGTGCGAATCAGATATTCGAGCTGTTTTAACCGAGTGAAGCCTCTAAATAAGAAAATGTCTTCTGTCATATCAATTTGCTTAAACAAATCGTATAACTGCTTGGCTCCCAGTTCGGCATTCCATTCACATTTGAAGCCGGGTAGGGTAGTATTAATTTTCTCAAAAGAAACGCGATAACTGCGATTATCTGAACCGCTTTCTCCAAAACTTAATTTGCATCCTTCAAAGACATCAGCGATAATTTCTGCAATTTGTTTCACTCGATAATTTTGAGCAGTGTCCCCTACGTTGAAGATTTGGTTGTGAACAATGTCTCGCGGAGATTCTAGGGTGCAAACAATTGCCTTGCAGATGTCAAGAGCGTGAACCAAGGGCCGCCAAGGTGTCCCGTCGCTGGTCATCTTGATTTCTTTAGTTGTCCAAGCCAGTCCTGCCAGGTTATTTAAAACAATATCAAAACGCATTCTGGGAGAGGCACCAAAAGCGGTGGCATTCCGCATAAAGGTGGGGGAAAAATCGTCATCAGCTAGGGGTTGGACATCCCGTTCTACGAATGTTTTACATTCTGCATAGGCTGTTTGAGGATTGACGGGAGATTCTTCGGTGACATCGCCTTCAGTAGCAACGCCATAAACACTGCAAGATGACATATAAACGAAGCGACGCACGCCTGCTGATTTAGCTAAATTAGCAAGGCGAACTGAACCTTTGTGGTTAATGTCGTAGGTGATGTTAGGTGACAGTTGTCCAGCAGGGTCGTTAGAGAGTTCAGCCATGTGAACAATTGCCTCTACACCCTGTAAATCTTCTTCGGTAATCTGCCGCAAATCTTTGTTCAGAGTTTTGGCAGTTAGGTCGGTGGCGTTATAGAGCCAGCCTACTTTGTAGAAGCCTGTATCTAAGCCGATAACTTCATGTCCGCGTTGCATCAAGAGGGGGGCTAATAATGAGCCAAGATAGCCTTCGGTTCCAGTGACAAATATTTTCATTGCTGCTAATCCTATACGCTGATTGCTGATTGTAGATGCTGCGGTTGGGGAAGTTGTTCGACAATTGCTTTGCCGATTTCAATTGAAGAAGTCGCAGCTGGGGAAGGAGCGTTGCAAACGTGGACGGAGTTATTACCTTTGACTATCAAAAAGTCGTCTACTAGCTTGCCATCGTTCATTAAAGCTTGGGCGCGAACTCCGGCGTGGGTGGGAACGAGATCGGCCGCTTGGACTTCAGGAATAAGCTTTTGCAAACTGCGGACAAAGGCGGCTTTGCTGAAAGAGCGAATTATTTCTTGGATGCCTTCGTCGGCGTGTTTGGCTGCTAGTTTCCAGAAGCCAGGGTAGGTCATGACTTCAGCAAAGTCTCGTAGGTCAAAGTCGGTTTTTTTGTAGCCTTCGCGTTTGAGGCTCAAGACCGCATTTGGCCCTGCGTGGACGCTGCCATCAATCATTTTTGTGAAGTGGACGCCCAGGAACGGAAAGTCTGGGTTGGGAACTGGATAAATTAAGGTTTTGACGAGATAGCGTTTTTCTGGAACCAGTTCGTAGTATTCCCCTCGGAAGGGGACTATTTTGGCTTGGGGATCGACTTGGGAAAGTTTGGCAATGCGATCGCTATGCAGTCCGGCACAGTTTATCGTGCAGCGCGTCTCATAGATACCATTGTTGGTTTCAATTACCTGAGTATCGCCTTTTCCAATAATTTTTTCAACTTTGGTATTTAGACGAAGCTCTCCACCCTGCAACTCGATCAACTCAGCATATTTCCGAGCCACCTGCTTATAGTCGGCAATTCCAGTTGTATAAACTCGAATTCCCGCCACGCAGTTGACATGAGGTTCAATTTCTTTGACTTCTGAAGCGCTAATCTTAGTAACTTTCAGTCCGTTTTCTAAGCCGCGTTTGTAAAGATTTTCTAGTCGCGGCAGTTCTTTTTCTTCTGTCGCAACAATTACCTTGCCGCAAATTTCATGAGCAATGTCATACTCTTGGCAGAATTCCACCATTGAGCGACAACCGTCTCGGCAAAACTTAGCTTTGAAACTCCCTGGCTTGTAGTAAATACCAGAGTGAATAACACCGCTGTTATTGCCAGTCTGGTGATATGCCCATTTGCTTTCTTTTTCTAGCACTACAATGCGGGCGTTCGGATAGCGTTTGCCCAATGCCATGCCAGTCGAAAGACCAACAATTCCCCCCCCGATGATTGCAAAGTCATACATGGTATTTTTGCACCTGAAACTAAGATGATTGAGAACTATTTAAGAAGTTATAAAGTTTCAGGTATGAGTCATAAATACCTTGACCGCTCTTAACTTCCAACTCCTAACTCCTAACTATTTTACTGCCACACCTTCCAAGGTGCTTTATCACTTTTCCAAAGTTCTTCAAGATAGGTTTTATCGCGTAAAGTATCCATCGGCTGCCAAAAACCAGGATGTTTGTAAGCAGCAAGTTGTCCAGAGTCAGCTAGTTTTTCTAATGGCTCTTTTTCCCAAACTGTGGAGTCGCCTGCAATGTAGTCAATTACTTCTGGCTCCAGAACAAAATAACCACCATTTATCCAGGCTCCCTCTCCATCTTGCTTTTCTCTGAAGCTGATGATTTTATCTTGTTCTTCTCCCAGAGAAAGCGCTCCAAAGCGTCCAGCCGGACGGGTCGCAGTCAATGTTCCTAAAGTCTTTTGTTCTTTGTGAAACTCAATTAATTCTTTAATATTTACACTGCTGACACCATCTCCATAGGTGAAGCAGAAAGTTTCATTGCCAATATGCTCTCTTACTCGCTTTAGCCGTCCACCAGTCATGGAGTTTTCACCCGTATCTACCAATGTGACTCGCCAAGGTTCAGCATATCCGCTATGAACATTCATTTGGTTAAACCGCATATCAAAAGTGACATCGGACATATGCAAGAAGTAGTTGGCAAAATACTCCTTGATTATGTAACCTTTATAACCGCAGCAGATAATGAAGTCATTAATCCCATAGGCAGAGTATGTCTTCATAATGTGCCACAGTATGGGTCTACCACCAATTTCAACCATAGGTTTTGGTTTAATAGTGGTTTCTTCACTTAAACGAGTACCAAGTCCTCCAGCTAGTATCACTGCTTTCATGTATCACCTCATATTTCTCAGGGTTATCGCTAACTTTCGATAGATACACTAGCCCCCAATTGTCTGAGTAAGGTGTGAGGTTAGTTTTCCATGTCACAATTCTAGTGGAAACTCTAGAAATGACTGTAAAAATAACGTAAACTACTTACGGATAAATGTGAAGACTTGAAAAAGTTTTTGTAAATTCCCTGATATTTTCCTGAATAATATAGTTGTACTTGTAAGTATAATATCTCATTCTAAAGAAACCCTTGAGAACGAACTAAGCATCATTGGTCTTAAGGTATCAATATTTACTTAAATATACTGAATGGTTTTTTAGCAGATTTTGGCTGCGTACAAGTTATAGGCTTTATTTTTGAGACGCTAGATACACATCCCCCTTCGCCACCCTTAATAAGGGAGACAAAAAGGGGAGAGTATAGCAATCCTATTTGAGTTGTGACCCAGCCCTCTAGATACCCGACTTCTCTAAGAAATCGGGTATCTCGCCTTCACGAATCATTTAGGACTGCTATAGCATCACCAAAAGTAATTAGTAGTACCTTCATAGGTACGCCGCGCTTATTAATGAGTAGTACAATGCTTTAAATAGCTACTTTTGAACTATTTTCGGGCAAAAATTTTCTTTTTTATCAGGCTTCTAGCTCGTCTTGCTTCTCTGCTCACACGCTGCATTAAACTTGGAGTTGTACTGCCATAATAATATCTTTCTAAAACAAGGCTATCAGATTGGGAATCCCGCAAAATAAAATTGGGATGTTTAAGCGGAAATAACATGGCTTCAATAGGCATATTAGCCCGCCAATCATAAATATCTCTGGTATGCGTTGAGGTTAAACCAAAGCCAATATTAGAAACTAGATTAACATTAGGCACAACATACAATCCCTGTTGCAACCAGCAGGAAAGTACCCATTGATAATCCCAAGTATCTTTACGGTTTTCGTGGACAGCTTGAAATACGTTACTCCACCAATTTACAGCACGAGCATCTGATAATACATCCATCAGCCATCCCTGATCTCGGACTTCTGGCCAGAGCTTCATTTCCAGATCCATATGTTGCCATGCTCGTCGCCAAGATGCCCATCCCCACAAATTAGGGTAACGAGAATAATAGTAGCTGTAATCTGTCCGAGTGCTTCCCTTAAGGAAGTTACTGCCGCTAATTCCCATAATTTTCGGCTCATCTCGGTAATATTCGAGAATTTCTTCACAGAACCGAAAGAAACTGGGATGAGGTACGCAGTCATCTTCTAAGATAATTGCCTCTTCTACATTCTCGAATATCCAGTTTAAGCCACTGTAAATGCGATCTTTAGCGCTAAGAAAAGTATCAGAGTAATTTTTTAGAACTTCGCAGTCCCAATCAACACGTTCAATAATTGCACGAGCAGCTGCATTTAGTTCAGCTTGGTCTGGTTTGTTAGCTGGGGGAATATTAGAAATTACTAACAGCTTGGGTGGTTTTGCTTGACGGATTGCTTCAAATACCTTTTGGGTGGTATCGGGGCGCTTGAAGATGAAAATAGCAACTGGTGTTTTTAGGTGCCAATCAGCCATTAAGTTACCCCTTTGCGATCGCAGTAGATGTCATCGTCTAGTTTGACACGCTTGAACGCCGTCACCATGAACATTTCACAGTTTTAGCAGAATTCAGCCAGAATGCCATTGTAAATTTTTTCTAACTTTTCTGTATTGCGTTTTAAATTAAACTCTTGTTCTACGCGGTTGCGCCCAGCCATAGCAAAACGGTTTCTCAAGGAGGAATCGCCTAGCAGAGTTAAGATATGTTTAGCCATAGCTTCCCAATCTTTTTCTGGCACTAAGAAACCCGTTTCTCCATGAACTACAGCTTCTGGGATACCAGCATGAATAGAAGCGACAACAGGTAAACCCATTGCTGCGGCTTCATTAACAACATTAGGTAAGCCTTCAGAATCTCCTGTGGTAGCTGTGATGCTAGGCGCACAGAGCAAAAAAGCTCGATTCATCCACTCTTTAACAACGTCGTGCGATCGCGATCCTAAAAAACTGTAACGTTTTAAGGAACTTTTAGCTAGTTCTTCCAAAGTGGAACGCAGTGAACCATCTCCAATCATTACTAACTCGACTTCAGGCATTATTGCCTGCACCTGCGACATGGCCCGGATGAGATATTCGCAACCCTTTTTTTCCACCAGCCGCCCCACAAATAGCACTATTGGCTCACGCACCACGTTAGGATCTGGGGTGAATTTATCAACATTCACCCCAGTATAGAGGACTACAGCTTTTTCTGGCGGACATCCTTTTTCTATTAATTGGGAACGGATAAAATCAGAGACAGCAATGCAATACCGAGCTTCTTTAAATAGCTGCTGGCGTTTGCTTACGTAAAAATCTCTGTAAAACTGACCTCGCTTAAAAAAGAAATCAAGCATTTGCACACGCCCTTGCTTGATTTCACTGGCTTGCATTCCTGTGATGTCGTTTCCCCGAAAAGTTACCAGCAGAGGAATCCCCAACTTTTCAGCTAACAAGAGTCCCCAAATTCCGTCAAGGCCAAAGTGAGCGTGCATTATGCAAGGAGATAAATCTTGCATAAACTTAAACCATTTAGGATGAACAATGCCACCTATTTTAAAAGCGGTTTTCCAAATCCCCGGACGCGAGACTAAATCGCTGAGTGTGATGCTTCTTTCCTGGGGAATAAGGAATTTAGATTCCGGAGTTCGTGAAGTACCAACGTAGAATCCTGTATAGGATGAAAGACTTTCTACTTGAGTTGGGATAAAGGTTTCCGAGTAAGGAAGCAGTTTATCCCGATACATGATGATTTTTTTCATTACTTAGTTACCCTTCGCAGGCTTTGTTGCCTGGGGCTATACAAATAATGTCGTGACTAGCAGGCTTCCTTTCTCTGTACAAGGCGACTCGTCAGGTGTTTTCGCTTTCAGGTTCCTATCAATTGGATTTTGCGCTACTTTTATTTATTAGCAATGGCTCAAATTTGGCTGTTTTTTTTCGACAACTGGAGACTGAGAAGCTAAATAATGCTGTTTCCAAATATACAAAGGGCTGAAAAGCGTACTTAAAAATAGCTGCATTTCGCAAGCTGCAATGTTATCGGTATTGAGAATGCGGTAATTTTTGATGAAGTGGAGAATTACTTTGCGGAGGTCGCTTGCTATGTAGAAGGGGATAATCAAGGGCCTTTGCCAAGGTTTAAAGGCGATCATCCGAATATGGTGCCGACCAATACCAGCGCCCCGACACAAATCCATCAAATATTGTCTTTCTAAACGCCATTTTGGTATTTGATGGTAAATGCACATTTCCGGATTATGCCAAATTTCCCAACCTTGCCGCTTCAGGTATGAAAGTGCTTCTATGTCTTCACTTTTTACTGTTAAAGATGTACCAACTGGCCCTTTTAGAAACAGACGATTAGGAACACTTTCTAACCAGGCTTGTTTGCGAATCACCATTCCGGCACCAGGGGGAAGTACACGGTCATAGCGGAATGGTTTGTCACCACGATCTACGATAGCCATAATTGGAGCTATTTTGTTGAAGTTTTCTGGCGGAGCGGCTTCAAATTCTCCGCGAATTTCACTTCCATAAGCTCCGGCGTTTGGATGCGCTATCCCGAAGGAATAAGCTGCTGCAACCCAGTTGGGAGTCGGCAAATTATCATCATCAATAAAACCTATAAAGGTGCCTTTGGCTTCTTTTATTGTGCGTTGTCGTGCAACTGCTGCTCCTTGCTCAGGTTCAAGGTAATATCTGAGGGGATAATCTTTAGGCCAATTTGCTTGATATTCTTGAATAATCTGGGCTGTGTTGTCAGTGCTGTTATTGTCAACAATTACAATTTCCCAGTTTATCTGCTCTGTATTAATTTGCGATCGCAATCTCTCTAAAACATCTGGGAGGCGTTTTTGGGCGTTATACGCTCGAATAGCTACGGTAAAGTCAACCATTATTTTCACCTGTGGTGCTAGTGGTAGATGCCATATTACGGCGGTATATTTTTAGGTTCTGGTATAAACCAAACTGGAAAACTAGGCAGTAACTAATTTTTACCTACACTACAGCTAGTGGTTTTTCCTATTGAACCTCGATTCGATTCCCTTAGCTTTGGCTCTGGGTATTATCCTAAAACGATTTAAGTTTTGCGTCGTTGCGAGAGGAACTTTACTGGCGATCGCTCTTACAAAGCCCTTGCGAAAACTTATCCCTCTGTAGTAGCTATTCAGCTCAGGCAATGCGTAAATATGCTTAGTATATTACTAGGGGTTTAAACGCAGAATGCGATCGCAGTTGATTTAGGCATAATACTCAATACATCATATTTTTGCTATTAAAGATTAGTAATTTTATATAATCTTTAAATTTGCAGCTATTTTGGTTGATATTGTAAATTTTTAATAAACCTAGAGTAAGTCCAATTGGATTTTTAAAACTGGCTATTGGCGAGAGTTTCCCGCTCTAACATCCTTGCCTCCGAAATGGTAGAATTACACCACTACAAGGTACAACTATATTCAGGCTAAAGTGCTACCTCAGTAGAATCATCAGTCGAAGGGAGCAAAAGCGATCGCCTTGTGGGGATTTAGCATTTACTACGAGATTGAGTAATAATACCTTCAAAATTGGGGATTAAGAATTGAAAACAGGCAATTCTGCCTCTTTCCCAATCCCCAATCCCCAATCCCTAGTTCAGTACCCAGTTCACCAAAGTACGAACGCCGTAACCCGTAGCACCAGCATTGTTAACGCCGTTTTCCTTATCCGCCCAAACCGGGCCGGCAATGTCTAAGTGCGCCCAAGCCGTTTCCTTGACGAACTCCTTCAGGAATAAAGCCGCAGTAATCGAACCACCTGGACGAGGGCCAGTATTCTTCATATCGGCAATCTGCGACTTGAGTCCTTCAAAGTATTTCTCTTCCATAGGCATCCGCCACAGCTTTTCCCCAGCCATTTCCGAAGCCTTCAGCAACTCGTTGGCAACTGCATCGTCTGGACTCCACAACCCAGCAATATCGTCGCCCAGTGCAATTACGCAGGCACCTGTAAGTGTAGCTAAGTCAACAATAGCGTCAACGCCCAATTTTTCCGTAAATACCAGTGCATCCGCCAAAGTCAATCGACCTTCGGCATCGGTATTGTTAACTTCAATCGTTTTGCCGTTGGAAGCTTTGAGGACATCGCCTGGGTGCATAGCGTGACCGCTAATCATATTCTCAGTCACAGCAGAGATAAAGTGGACTTCCACATCTGGCTTCAACTGACCGATAGCCTTAGCAGCGCCAAGCGTGGCGGCACCACCACCCATATCCATCTTCATAGTCTCGATGCCGCTGCCAGCACCTTTAATGTTAAGACCACCAGAATCGAAGGTAAGACCTTTGCCGACAATTGCCAATTTCCGGCGGGGCGTTCCTTCTGGTTTGTAGGTGAGGTGGATGAACTTGGGGGGCATATCAGAAGCTTTAGCAACAGCTAAAAATGCCCCCATGCCAAGCTGTTCGCACTCTTGTTGTTCCAGAATTTCTAATTGTAGACCGTGTTCTGCTGCGATCGCTTGTGCAGTTTCGGCCATAGTTATCGGCGTACACTCATTCGCTGGTGCTGCGACCAGTTCCCGCGCCAGAATCACGCCATCAGCGATCGCTTTAGCGCGATTAATTGCCGACTCTTGACCGGGCAACGAGAGTAAATCAACACGTTCTAGCTGCACATCTTTGTCTTCCGGTTCAGACTTAAACCGATTATCCTTATGTAAAGCTAAGAGGATGCCTTGCGCGATCGCACTCGCACTCGCCTCTGCATCCTGATTCCACACTGGCAGACTAACCCCCAGAGTTTTGCACTTTTCCTTTCTCGCTAACCGGGCAACAACAGCAGCAGCCCGCCGCCAAGTTTCCAGCTTCAAAGCCTCTGGTTTACCCAATCCCACCAACATAATTTTGCGGATAGGGCTACTTCCACCAACGCGAGTTACAGCGCTACTGCCTTCTTTTCCCTTAAATTCCGTCTCTTCAATCAATTCCTTGATAGTCCCGGCGAGTTTTTCATCCAGCGCCGCCAAATCGCCAGTTATCTCCAATCCATCCTCAAATAGCCCAACAGCGAGGGCATCCCCAGACCAGTCCAAACGTGGCGTATCAGTCGATCGAAATTCCATTCCTGTGTTCTGCTGATTGTTTACCTGTATTAGTTACCAGTATCGATCAAAATCAAAAGCCAGGTTTTTGTAACGTTCCCTTACAGGGTTGCCCCAAGTCAGCTAATTTTTCGCCAGAGTATCAGCTAACTCGGAAACTTTGATTAAAATGCTAGAGTCTCAGGGAATTTGATTCAGACGTGGCGGAAAAGAAGCGATGTTGAAGCAGCGGAAAACCCAAATTTCTCTGGCTGTAGGGGCAGGGTTACTTGCCTTGGTAGCTGGGGCAACTCTGTCAGTACCACAATTGACCAGTTTGTTAGGGAAATTGATGGTTAATATTCAGCCTCAGGAGCAGTCAAGCCAGAATCAGGGGAGCCAATCTGCTCCTTCGGTTTTGCCATTAGCGTCGCTCCCGACGGCGCAGCGGGAAGCACAACTCGAAGCGATCGCCTCCAGCAATCAATCTATAGAGCGTAACCGCGCTCGTTATCTTTTGGCTAGCGATTTGATTGGCTCTAAGCAAGGGAAAAAGGCGCTCAAGCTGCTGGAAGGATTAGAGTCAGACTATCCAGTTATGGCACCCTATATTGCCCTAAAACGCGCTCAAGCTTACGAAGTTGCTGGTGACACTCAAGCGCAGACGACTAGGCAGAATTTAGTCAAACAGTATCCCGACTCACCAGCAGCAGCCGAAGCACTGTATGTGTTGGGTAAAAAGAATCCGAAATATTGGGACAGTGCGATCGCATCCTTCCCCAGCCATCCCCGCACCCTGGAAATTGTGCGTACTAGGTTGAGCAAAAATCCTAATCAGCCGCAGTTGCTCTTAATGCTAGTAAAATACGCTGGGAAGGAGCCGGGAATTTTTGCCGTACAAGATCGGCTAGTTACCCTGGATGCTGCTGCCAAGAAACAAGGCACAACCCTGCTAAAACCCGAAGATTGGGAAGCGATCGCATTTAACTACTGGGAAAACCGCAGTTATGAAAAAGCCAGCATCGCCTATGCTCGCGCACCCCAAACGGCCCGTAACGCTTATCGCACCGCCAGAGGGCTACAAATTTCCGCCAAAACACCAGAAGCCAGAATTGCCTACTCATCCTTAATCTCTAAATTTCCCGATGCCGATGAAACCGGACTCGGCTTGCGGCGTTTGGCAGAATTAGTCAAACCCCTAGAAGCATTACCCTACCTAGATCGCGTTATCAACAACTTTCCCGACGAAGCAGGTGAAGCACTCCTAGCCAAGTCCAAAATCCTCGAACAACTGGGAAGCTCTCAATCAGCCTCCGACGCGAGGCAATTGATGCTAACTAAATATGCCAGTTCCGACATAGCCGCAGAATATCGGTGGAAAGTAGCTCAACAACAGGCACAGCTAGGAGATTTCCGGGAAGCCTGGAAATGGGCGCAACCGATCACAATCAACAATCCCGATAACATTTTGGCTCCCAGAGCTGGCTTTTGGGTCGGCAAATGGGCAACTAAGTTGGGGAAACAGCAGGAAGCGAAAGCAGCTTTTGAACACGTACTAGCTAAGTATCCCCAATCCTACTATGCGTGGCGTTCTGCCGTCTTATTAGGCTGGGATGTGGGAGACTTTACCACCGTGCGTCAGTTGTCCCCGCAAGTAGTGCGACCCATCGAACACCCAGTCCTACCTGCTGGCTCCGAAAAGTTAAAAGAGTTGTACCAGCTAGGTCAACACCGGGATGCTTGGATGCTTTGGCAAGCCGAATTCCAAAACCGAATGCAGCCCACCGTTGCCGAACAATTTACTGAAGGCATCATGCAGCTAGGATTAGGCAACTACCTGAAGGGAATCTCTTATATTTCTACTCTCGAAGACCGTGAAACACCCGCCGAACTAGAGGAATACAAAGCTTTCAGGCAACAACCCGTTTACTGGCACAGTCTCTATCCTTTCCCATATCTGGAAATTATCGAAAGCTGGTCGCAACAGCGTCAGCTCAATCCTCTACTCGTAACAGCTTTAATTCGTCAGGAGTCGCGGTTTGAAAGTAAAATCCGTTCTGTTGCTGGTGCCGTTGGTTTAATGCAAGTGATGCCAGGAACAGGTAAGTGGGTTGCCGAAAAAATTGGAATTAAGCAATTTAATACGGAAAATCCCAACGATAACGTAAAATTGGGAACTTGGTTTCTTGACTTTACCCACAAGGAATATAACAACAACTCCATGTTAGCCGTTGCTAGTTACAATGCAGGCCCTGGTAATGTCTCGAAATGGCTTAAGCAAAAAGGATCTATCGATCCAGATGAATTTGTCGAAGAAATACCTTTTGATGAAACAAAGGGTTATGTCAGACAAGTTTTTGGTAACTATTGGAATTATCTGAGGTTGTATAATCCAGAAGTTTCTAAGTTAGTAGAAAAACACTCAGGCGTTCAGATACTGCGCTAAACAATTAAAGATAAAAAATTCAAGGGCAAATGTAGGGACATGGTAATACCATGTCCCTATTTTTCGGTTAGTGTTGTGAACCTCCAAGCTCCCCAATAAGGTTTAAAAAGGGGCTTTTAGAAGTGTCACCCTCATTTTCATAGAGTACAGGTGCATCCATCGCGAAGCTAGAGGGATCAGCCCTTAACCGTACAGTATTGTTTGCCTACAGCATGACACTTTCTTAAAAGTCACACATCACTTAACCATAGATTTTAATCTGTGGTAATTTATCGATTCTGGCAAAAACTGTTAGTCTTAATTTTTTTTAACAAGAAATTTAGGAGGACACCACTTTTGACAGAGGCTTGTTACCAATATTTTGCCTAGAGCAGCTTAATGCAATGTTTTGTAATCGGTTTCTCACTTAAATCGATTATCCTGGTTTAAAGAGTGTTCCATGCCTTCGGCTATGTGCCAGCAGCCTTAGCACAGAGGTCATTAATTCACATTTGCCAGCTAATTTACAGCGTTCTGCACTTGTGTTTTTTGGCTGATTGTGCATAAAAAACTGCTGAGGCAAGCACAAGCTATTCTTATTCAGAGTCTGAGGTTTTTCCAATCCACAGGATGATTTTGCGAATAGGGCTATCGACACCCAGCCGCATTATGGCATTGCGGACTTGTTGGGCTTTCAATTTAGTTTCTGGAATCAGTTCCTGCAAGGTACTAGTGAGGTTTTCAGGCAGCTGTGTCACATTTCCGGTCAATTCCACCGCCTTTTTTTACAATCCAATTGCTAGGGCATCTCCCAAGAAAAATCAAACGCGGCGGAGCAGTAGCGTTAAATTTCAGCGTTTTGTTAATCAAGGATATTTGTGAGTGTTAGTCAGCGATCGCATAATCGCAAAAAGGCTCACCTTGGAGGTACGAGGACTGGTTCAAAGCTTGACAAAGGGATAGCACTAACAACCACCGAATCCCAGAAAAGAGAGATGGATGTCCGTCGCACGGAGGTTATATGAGAAGGTCACGTCCTATTTTTGCCCGGAAAAACTCGCGTCTGGTTTTCTCGCGAGCCAACCAATCAAGAAGGAAAAATCAAGTCGTCCTGGCTGCCGTTGCGGGATTAAGTGCCTTGGTGATTGGCACAACCATGTTACCCAAGAAGTATAGCGGCTGGCTGGAGGGATTGGTTACTTGGGTTCCTTTCCAAGTGCAGAACAGCTTGTTAATGCGGGAAAATGACGACTCAGCTGTTGCCCGTTTAGTATCGCTACCAGCAGAAGAGCGGACATCGCAACTAGAAGCGATCGCTAACGGAAAATTATCTCTCGACCGCAGTCGCGCCCGTTATCTGTTGGCTAGCGATGCGATTGCTGCAAAGCAAGGTGAAAAGGCACTCTCCCACTTAAAAGCCCTAGAGCGTCAATATCCGGTTTTATCCGGACATATTCTCCTCAAACGAGCGCAAGCTTACGAGCTTACTGGCGACAAAGGTAAAGCCAAACAAACTTGGGAAGAGTTGGCACGCCATTCTAAAGAACCCGTGGCAGCTGAAGCTTTATATGTACTAGGAAAGACGGATCAAGAATATTGGCAGCAAGCAATTGAGGAATTCGAGAGCCATCCTCGCACCCTGGAAATAGCACGGTCTTTGCTCAAAGAAAATCCCAATCAGCCGGAATTGATGCTGTTGCTGGCAAGATACGCCTTTGACACACCCTCCATTACCTCCGTGCTAGACAAGTTAGTTGGTTATCCGGACGCGATCAAGCCGGAAGACTGGGAAGCGATCGCTCTAGCCTACTGGGGAAACCGGAAATACGGTCAAGCTAGCGCCGCTTATGCTAATGCCCCCCGCACGCCTAAGAACGCCTACCTCGCCGCTAGGGGACTCCAGCTAGCCGAGAAAAGACCACAAGCAGTCCGCGCCTATAAACAAATGGTGCAGGACTTCCCCAAAGCCGAAGAAACCGCCACAGCTCTGATCCAAATTGCCAAAATGGGCCCCGCGATAGAAGCGGTACCTTATCTCGATCAAGTTATTAATCAATTCCCCGATCGAGCTGGCGAAGCACTGGTATTAGAAGCTTCCGTTTTGGATAGTCTCAAAAGTTCTGAGGGAGCCGCCGAAGCTCGTCAAACATTACTAACCAAATATGGCGATTCCGATGCAGCCGCACAATATCGCTGGAAAATGGCTCAAAGTAGGGCAAGAGCTAAAGATTACCAAAGCGCCTGGAAATGGGCAAAACAAATTGCCACCGAAAATTCTGATAGCGAGTTAGGTCGTCAAGCCACCTTTTGGTCAGGTAAATGGGCTAAAAAGCTAGGAAAACAGCAGGAGGCGAAACAGGCTTTTGAGCAGGTGGTGACTAAGTACCCACAGTCTTACTATGCGTGGCGGTCTGCTGTGCATCTGGGCTGGGATGCGGGAGATTTTTCCACAGTACGCAAGCTAGATCCTAAAGTAAATTGGCCTGCCAAGCGACCAGTTCTACCCGTAGGTTCTGCGACTTTACAAGAACTTTACCAGCTGGGTCAAGACAAAGATGCTTGGGCACTCTGGCAAGCGGAATACAAAAACCGGATCAAGCCAAGTGTGGCAGAACAATTTACCGATGGTTTAATCAGACTCGCCAAAGGCGATCGCCTTCAAGGAATCTCTAAAATATCTAGTCTGGAAGACCGCGAAACACCTGAAGAACAAGCCCAGTACGAAACTTTACGGCAACAGAAGGCTTACTGGCAAGCTCTCTATCCGTTGCCTTATATCGAAACTATTGAAACTTGGTCTTCCAAGCATCAACTCAATCCCCTACTCGTCCTCTCTGTAATCCGCCAAGAGTCAAGGTTTGAGCCAAAAATTCGTTCTTCTTCTGGCGCTATGGGCTTGATGCAGATAATACCAGCAACAGGTAAATCGGTTGCCGAAAAAATGGGAGTTAAGCAATATAAACTTGACAACCCCAAAGACAATATCAAGTTAGGCACCTGGGCTTTGGATGAAATGCACGATCGCTACAAGAATAATTCCCTCTACGCGATCGCTAGTTACAATGCTGGTTCCACGATTCTATCGAAGTGGCTGGGCGAAAGAAGTTTCAGCGATCCAGACGAATTTGTGGAAAATATTCCCTTTGAAGAAACCCAAGGTTACGTCAAAAACGTGTTTGGCAACTACTGGAACTACCTGCGCCTGTACAATCCAGAAGTTTCCGACCAAGTAGCAAAATACGCCGATGGTCAGCCAACCGCGCTAAAAAAATAAAAAATCGGGACAGGGTTAGCATCTTCTCAATCACGTTTTTCCCCATTTTTTAATCACCCAGACAGCAAGACATAGATAAAATAGTCAACAAATACTGAAACCAACCCCTTGACCGATGACGCTTCCTTCCGAAGTCGATACCGCACTCCCGCCAGACTTAGAATTGGCAACTTCACCCGAAGATGAATATCTTGATGAACTCCCTGCTGAAGTCGAAATGTCCCTGTTCGACCATCTGGAAGAGTTGCGGCGGCGAATTTTCTATGCGCTGATCGCTGTTGTTGTTGGTGTTGCAGGTTGTTTCCTGTTTGTCAAGGAAATCGTCCGCTTATTGGAAATCCCGGCGCAGGGAGTTAAGTTTCTCCAACTTGCACCAGGAGAATACTTTTTTGTCTCTATCAAAGTCGCTGGTTACAGTGGCTTGCTAGTCGCCAGTCCTTTTATCCTCTACCAGATTATCCAGTTTGTTCTACCAGGGCTAACTCGCCGCGAAAGTCGCTTAATAGGGCCAGTTGTCTTGGGGTCAAGCTTTCTGTTTGTGACCGGTCTGTTTTTCGCTTATGTAGCACTTATTCCAGCCGCGTTGAATTTTTTCATCAGCTACGGTGCAGATGTCGTAGAACAACTATGGTCAATTGACAAGTATTTTGAGTTTGTGCTGCTTTTGATGTTTAGCACTGGCTTGGCGTTTCAAATTCCCATAATCCAGCTATTGTTGGGCTTTTTGGGAATTGTCTCTTCAGCGCAAATGTTTTCTGGCTGGCGGCTGGTGATTCTGGGAGCAACTGTATTGGGTGCGGTGCTGACACCTTCCACCGACCCGCTTACCCAAAGTCTTCTCGCTGGTGCGGTGCTGGGTCTTTACTTCGGCGGTATCGGTTTGGTAAAGCTGTTAGGACGTTAAGATATTTATCTCGTTCCCAATTTCTCAGAGTATCCATTCGGAGGCGCGATCGCCCAAATCTAGGGGAATGCTTACCGCTTTGCCCAGACGAGGGCGATCGCGTGTCTGTTCAATATACTCTTGCACCGTTGATGCTCCACCCCAAGCATGGAGATAACCAGCGACAGTCTCCAGGTGCGCTATGTACTCCGCCTCTGACAGCGGAAAAGACACCTGCTCTAAATATTTCCACATCACCTGAACAAAAATCTTGTTCTGAACCCGCCTAATCTGGATATCGTATGAGCGTCCCCACTTGGAAAGCAGCAGTTGCTGAAGGTCTTGTCCTGTCATAATTTTTTATTGTTATAAATTTTATTCACATATCGTCATAAAGGAAGCGGTTCTTAAAATTATGATACGGTGCAAAAGAATGTAATAATACCCTAAGCAAGGCTGTAAACCTTTCCACAAAAGGGTTTGTGGCGGCCCTGAGTAGTGGTTGTTTGATATACATTTATTAGTCAGGGTTTAACAAATTCGGGGAAATATCCCCAAATTGTTTACATAGCTATACACTGAAGACGAAATCATGGCTCAACTTTCTGGATCAGCAGACGTTCCCGATATGGGACGTCGCCAATTTATGAACTTGTTAACTTTTGGTGCCATTACAGGAACAGCACTGGGCGCACTATATCCGGTTGTCAAGTATTTTATCCCGCCGTCGAGCGGTACAGGAGGCGGTGGTCTAACTGCTAAGGATGCCATCGGCAACGACATCATTGTGAGCGACTTTTTGGCGAATCACAATCCAGGCGATCGCAGCTTAGTTCAGGGCTTCAAAGGCGACCCCACCTACATTGTGGTGACAGAAGACAAACAAATCGAGAATTACGGTTTAAACGCTGTCTGCACCCACTTAGGCTGCGTAGTTCCCTGGAACTCCGGCGAAAACAGGTTTATTTGTCCCTGTCATGGTTCCCAGTATGACAACACTGGCAAAGTAGTCCGGGGCCCAGCACCTCTGTCCTTGGGACTGGTTCACGCCGCAGTCGTTGAAGACAAAGTTACTTTAACACCCTGGACGGAAACGGACTTCCGTACTGGCGAAAACCCCTGGTGGACATAGGGATTTTAGATTTTAGATTTCAGACTCAATCTAAAATCCACCCATCCACGCATCCAAAATTGTTTGAAATTGACACTTCCTACCCCTCCTTAATAGATGAGAAAAGCTTCTTTTGCGGCGATGTGTAAATTAGGCAAGCGGGTAATTGCTAAAAGCATCCTGGTGGCGATCGCCACCCTATCATTATTCTTCGCAAGCGATCGCGTCCTTCCCCAGTCAGCTAGCGCCTACCCCTTCTGGGCCCAGCAAACCTATCCGGAAACCCCCCGCGAACCCACCGGGCGGATCGTCTGCGCCAACTGTCACCTGGGTGCGAAATCCACCAAAGTTGAAGTTCCTCAATCAGTTCTGCCAGACACCGTATTTGAAGCCGTAGTCAAAATCCCCTACGACACCAACATACAGCAAGTGCAAGGTGATGGCAGCAAAGGCCCCCTGAACGTGGGTGCCGTATTGATGTTGCCCGAAGGCTTTAAGATTGCCCCAGAAGACAGAATTCCCGAAGAAATGAAGGAAAAAGTCGGGGAACTTTACTTCCAATCCTACAACGAAGACAAAGAAAACATCGTTATCGTTGGCCCTATCGCCGGCGATCAATACCAGGAAATTGTCTTCCCAGTTCTTTCTCCCAACCCAGAAACCGAAAAAGGAGTTTACTTCGGTAAATACTCCATTCATGTCGGCGGAAACCGGGGACGCGGACAAGTTTACCCGACTGGTGAAAAGAGCAACAACGCCGTCTATAACGCTTCTGTCGCTGGTAGAATCACCTCTATTGCCCAAGCAGAAGAAGGTGGCTCTCAAGTCACGATTCAGCCAGCAGAAGGCAATGCCGTTGTTGAGACAATTCCCGCAGGCCCCGATCTTGTCGTTTCCGAAGGGCAAGAAGTCAAAGCAGGCGAAGCTTTAACTAACAATCCTAACGTCGGTGGATTTGGTCAAGTAGACACCGAAATCGTCTTGCAAAGTCCCACCCGCGTCAAGTGGTTGATGGCATTCATCTTCGCCATCATGCTGTCTCAAGTCATGCTAGTGCTGAAGAAGAAGCAAGTAGAAAAAGTGCAAGCCGCAGAAATGAATTTCTAGTTTCTGTGCTGAATAATTGCGTGTAGGACAGGCGTTATGCCTGTCTTTTTTTTATTGTGCTTCTATTTCTTGCCAGTTGGCTATTTTTTGGTCGGGTGAGAGTAGAAGAGCGATCGCAAAGAGTAGCCGCTAAACTTAGAGAATTAAATATTGACCCAGATCCTCTCTAGAAACACACCAGCGGCTTATGAACGCGCTGACAACCGAAACTATATAATTCGCTTTCGCTAGTAACATTGGCCAATGCAAAGCCGAGGCGAGCAGAAACATTATCATGTAATTCTGCACGTTTAAGTAAATTTGTCAATACTTGGGTTGAACCAATTTCTACCACCCGTTTTACACCTTCTGCTGCTAATTGCAGGGTGATTTCTCGCCAGCGAACCGCACCAGTCATTTGCCGACCCAGACGTTCTTTCAAAACTGTGGCATCAACTGCTGGCAAGGGTTCTACATTTGATAAAACAGGAATTTCGGCTGTCTGAAACTCAATAGAATCTAACGCTTGCTGGAACGCGAAGGCAGCTGTCGCCATGAATGCAGAATGAAAAGCACCAGAAAGCTTCAGGGGAACCACACGCTTCGCCTCTACCTGGGATAGCACCAAGGCTACAGCTGCTGGAGATCCAGAGATTACCAATTGGTCTAAATTATCACTAGCTAGTTCCACATTAGGAGTTTGCTGGATTTGTTGTTCGAGAAGAATGCGATCGCATCCGATCAACACAGCCATCATCCCACTTGGAGCCTTATCCATCAACTCGGCGCGGCGCTTAATCAGGCGTAACCCCGATTCAAAATCATACACTCCAGCAGCATAAAGAGCGATGTACTCGCCCATACTGTAGCCTGCCACAAAATCGGGTTGGTGTCCCTGCTGCTTCATCAAGTCAGCAAGAATACTCGACACAACATAAATGCAAGGTTGGGTGTAGAAAGTCCGCGATAGCATTGTTTCGTTGCTTTGGCAGACTTCCAAAACCGACCAGCCTAAAATTTCCTCTGCCAGCTTAAACTTGGCTTTAGCAGTAGGTATATTTACTAAATCCAGCCCCATCCCTATCCTTTGGGAACCCTGACCTGGAAATACCCATGCAGTCTTTATAGCCATTCTTTCCAAAAAGATAAGGGGTTACTTTTTTGTAAAACAATAATGCAGCCTTTCATTCCAGAAGAGAAAACTAAAGGCTAGTTCTTGAATATAAAACTTTTGACAGGTTACAGATTTTTTAAGTTCCGCACTACCCGATCCACTCAAAACAAGAACCTCTGCGTACTTTGCTTTAAAACCTTTCTCCCCTTTCTAGACAGAAGATACCTCTCAAGAGGGTTGGCAATATCCCCAAGACAAGCTGATATTCAAGCTAACATCATCAATGGACGGCATTGCCTAGTAGAGCAAATTCTATGTAACTCAACATCAGTGAGCGGTTTATGAAATCAGTAGTAAGTAGCATTGGCGTTAGCTTGGCAGGATTATACATCATAGGAAGCGTCAGCAGCGAACCCATACTGGAAGTTGCGATCGCTTCCACTCCTAACCCCATCTCCATAGCCCAAGCTGCTAAACCCTCAAAAGTAGAAATCGCCCTTGACGAAGGCAACTTAACTGAGGCGGTGCCGCAAATCGAGACAACTTGGGAAAAGCAATATGAGGATTATTTTCGGGTAGCTTTCCCCGACAAGTCAATAACAGCTAAGGATGTCGCCAATACTTTAGACCGAATCAGCAAGCAAACCGGGGAAAACACTGCCCTGATTTACGTATTTCCCCGCGAACAACAACTAGAACTCGTGTTGATTACTCCAAAAGGTAAACCAATTCACAAGCGAATTCTAGCAGCTAAGCGCGAAGTTTTACTGGAAACAGTTAAAGACTTCCGAAAGAATATTGTCAATCACTCAATCCAAGGTAGTAAAGACTATTTTCCAGCAGCCCGGCGGCTTCATCAGTGGATTATTGCGCCACTGGAAGCAGACTTAGAAACTAATAACATAGACAGCTTAATTTTTTGCATGGGTGTTGGCTTACGCACTATGCCATTGGCAGCATTTCATGATGGGCAAAAGTTTCTCATAGAAAAATATAGTATTGGACGCATCCCTGCTTTCAAACTCACAGATACCAGATACGCTGACATCAAAAATTCCCCAGTTTTGGCAATGGGTGCGTCAATATTTAAGGAACAAGAACCATTACCTGCTGTGCCAGTGGAGTTATCTGCTATTACACAAAAGCTGCGGCGGGGTAAATCCTTTCTCAACCAAAAATTTACTCTAAATAATTTGCAGTCGCAACGCGCTTTGCAGCCTTTTAAAATTATTCACCTAGCGACTCATGCTGACTTTCTACCGGGAGTTCCCAGCAACTCCTACGTTCAGTTTTGGAACGAAAAACTGCGGTTGAATCAAATGAAGCACTTAAGCTGGAACAACCCACCAGTAGAACTGTTGGTGTTAAGTGCCTGTAGAACAGCTTTAGGTGATAAAGATGCAGAGTTAGGCTTTGCCGGGTTAGCAGTTAACAGTGGCGTAAAATCAGCTTTAGCTAGTCTGTGGTATGTATCAGATGAAGGAACTTTGGGACTGATGACAGAGTTTTATCGGCATCTGACTACTGCGCCTATTAAAGCAGAAGCGTTGCGGCAAGCCCAGATAGCAATGTTGAAAGGGCAGGTACGCATAGAAAATGGTCAGTTGCACTCTCCGAGAGGAAATATATCTCTACCGCCAGAACTGGCAGGACTTGGGAATCAAAATTTATCGCATCCCTACTATTGGGCAGCTTTTACAATAGTTGGTAGCCCGTGGTAAGAAAGGCAATCAGATAAGTAGGTTGGTTTTCGGTTTATTTTATTACCTCACTTAAACCTACTTGATATTCTTCTTTATGCAGAGCATACATAACCACTTTTTGTTCCGATGTTTTTATATTTGGAAGTTGACTTTCTTTAAAAATAAAGTCTTTTTCAAACTTTAAACCAACCTTTTCCATGACTTTTATGGATGTTTTATTATCTGCTAATGCTCAAGCAGCCACTCTGTTGACCACCATTGGGCAAAACCATTTAACACCAATTCTTGAGATACTTCAGTTGCGTAGCCTTTACCCCAAGTAGATTTAAGCAACCGATTACCAAGTGCAATCTCATCCATTAATGAAGCGTATAACTTCAGGATTGCTATTTAATTCAAATAAATTGCCAGCATCATTTTCATTAAACTGACGTAAAATTAATCTTTTCGTTTCAAGAATATTTTTCATAACCCACCTCTATAACTAAAAAATAAGATTTAAAAAAGATCAGGCTTTTTATTGGTTTGCAACGTTCTATGGAGAAATACTGCACGCTCAGACAAGTTGATATAAATTGGAGATAGCCTTAGTTGAGGGATAGAGATGACAACAACAGTCTCGCTGGAAGAATATATCCCAATCCAGATTGAGTATCCAGATGATGACGGTAAGCCGATGGCGGAAGGTGATGTGCAGTGTAATTACTTAATTTATGCTCGGAGTGCGCTGCGAATTTATTTTCAAAATCGTCCTGATGTATACGTCGCTGGCAATTTATTTATTTACTATGAAAAAGGTAATCCGGAGTCAGTTGTTGCACCGGAAACATTTGTCGTCTTTGGAGTAGAAAACAAGGAACGCCGTACTTTCAAAACTTGGGAAGAAAACAATAAAACGCCTGATTTCGTGTTGGAGATAACTTCAAAAACTACCCGCGCCAAAGATCAAGGTGCAAAAAAAGGAATTTACGCTTTTTTGGGAGTAAGTGAGTATTATCAATACGATCCTACAGGGGATTATCTCAATCCCCAAATCCAGGGTTTACGCTTAGTTGAAGGTAATTATTTGCCAGTAGCAACAACAACTTTGCCGGATGGTACAGTATCGTTAACCAGTGAAGTTTTGAAGCTGGAGTTGCGGCTGGAATCTGGAGAACTGCACTTTTACGAGCCAGCAACAGATAAAAAACTCCTTACCCATAATGAGGAAGCAGCAGCACGACAGCAAGCAGAAGATGCACGACAGCAAGCAGAGGAAAAAGCCCAGCGATTAGCCGCTAAACTCAGAGAGTTAAATATTGATCCAGACACTCTCTAAAAAGAAGGGGGGCTTGCCAAACCTAATAAAACCCCCCGGAATTCGGGGGGTTGGGGGTATCTGTATTACAAGGGACGATAAACTCGATAGTTGATTTCGGGGAAGATGTTGTCAATTTCCTCGACTTTTTCTAACCAACCGCTGTCGATTTTACCGATATTGATGTCATCGTAGAGCTTGTTGAAGCGCATGAGATGCGATCGCGTTCTTCGTACCGCATACGGTACCATCGTTCCAGTACGCATAATAAACGCCCAGTCAGAAGATTGCGCCAGCAGCAATTCTCGTGCGGCTTGGTTCAGCGCTTTCCACTCCAGTTCATCAGCAGGTTCCCGTCGTCCTAACTCAATCATCCGTTCTGCTGCTTTGTGCAAATGCGGATAAATCCAAGCATTAGTCTCATTCAACCAATACTCGTGGAAACCTTTGTAACCCCAACTCGACTGAGAAGGACGACAGACTTGCTGCGTCGGGTTGGCGCGTAAATAATCTGCCAAATGCGTCATCTGATAGGTACTTTGGTCATACCAAGACTTGCGGAACAGATAATCTATAAACCAGGGGCCTTCATACCACCAGTGTCCAAATAACTCTGCATCGTAGGGCGAGACGATGATAGGCGGACGCTGCATAATGTGGTGCAAGTGTTCAACTTGCCGCTCCCGATTATACGTAAAGTTGGCGGCGTGTTCAGCAGCCTTTTCCCGCGCCCAGTAAGGGTCATAAAGTTGCTTATCGCCCAACCCTAAACCACGCCCGGTAATCTTGTGATATTTGATGCCCGTATTCTTCCGCTGGCCGTTGGGCATGATGTAGGGCTTGATGTATTCATATTCTGCTTCCCAGCCCAAATCCTTGTAAAATTCCCGATATTCTGCCGCACCGGGATAGCCTACTTCTGAAGACCAAACCTGCTGGGAAGACTCGTGATCTCGACCGAAGGCAGCAACTCCGGTTTCTGTAAAGATGGGGGCGTAGGAGCCAAAGCGAGGGCGAGGACGGGCGTAGAGAATGCCATGCCCATCAGTGAGGAAGTAGCGCAAGCCCGCATCGGCTAACATCCGCTCTAGTCCTTCATAGTAGGCGCATTCTGGCAACCAAATCCCTTTGGGAGGACGACCAAAGGTTTGCTCGTAGTGTTCTACCGCTACCTGAATTTGCGCCCAGACTGCTTGGGGATACATCTTCATCAGCGGCATATACCCGTGAGTCGCGCCGCAGGTGATGATTTCCAGGTTGTTACTATCTAAGAATTGTTTAAACGCCGTCACTAAGTCCCGGTCGTGGCGTTCCCATGTCTGACGAATGGTGTGAAACTCATTCGTGTAGTGTTCCGCGAGGTAGCGGATATGACCGTTATTCTTGTTATGCTCAACTTCTAGTTGAGCTAGTTCTTCTAGTTGGGCTAAGTGTTCGTCGTAGCGCTCTTGTAGCAGAGGATCGCGTAGCATTGACACCAAAGGCGGTGTCATACTCATGGTGATTTTGAAGTCAATGCCGTCCCGCTTTAAGCCCTCAAATACGTGCAGCAGAGGAATATAGGTTTCGGTGATGGCCTCAAACAGCCACTCTTCTTCCAGAACATAGTCACTTTCAGGATGGCGGACGAAGGGCAGGTGAGCGTGGAGGACTAGGGCGAGGTAGCCGATGGGCATAATAACTTTGGGGGTTTGGGATAGATGTGGAATCGAGGCAAAGACGAATTTTAAATTATTTTAAGATTTTACGGCTAAAGGTAATAAGTATAAGAGCGGTTTAGTTTATTAGGGGCTAAAAGGCATAACGATAAAAGGCAAAATATAAGAGGTAAGAAATGGGTAATGGAAGACTGAGGGCTTGGGGCAAGATATTTTATAACAACCGTTTGCCAGCAATCTGGTGAAACGGGATCTGGAGTATCGTCTAGATGGCTTTTGGCTGTCTATCCTGATAAATAAGGATCAACCAAGTGAGAGCAAATGCCCAAAAATCCTTTGAGTTTATGTTTGTTGACCAGCACCCTTTGGTTTGGTGCTTCGATTGCTACTATTGCCCAAGCGCCTATCCCAGAACCAGCCCAAGAAGCACCTGCTCAAGCGCCTACTCCAGCGCCAGCGTCGTCTAATATAAAATTGACGCTGGAAGATTTGCCTGCTGGCTTCCAAGAATTACCGCCAGAAGTAGCAGCTGCTATTGCCTCAAATTTAGAAGTTCTTAGACAACAGCTGACTCAGGCAAACATCCAGCCGGAGAATTTCTTTGCTTTTGTCAATCAAGAGAACTTCCAAATCGTCTTAGGATTCACGGGAAATATGCCCTCAGAGCCGGATCGGGCAAACTTTGATGCCAGTCTGCAAGAAATGCAGAACCCGGAAGCACAGCAAAAAATGTTGAGCTTACTGCGGGAAAGGCTAAAAGGATACCAGGGACTAGAGGTTGTGGAATACAAATCGCTTCCGGAACTGAATAGCCTGGGGAATGCCTCCTCCGGCATGAGCTTGGCTCTCAAGCTGCAACAGCAGCCTGTGCGGATGGATGTAGCGGCTTTTCGCCGCAATCGGGTAGGGGCGTTAACAGCGGTGATTTATACAAATGGTAAACAACCATTAGTGCCAGTGGGGGATGTGGTTCGCAAGTTAGACGGGCGAATTTTGCAAGTGTCTCCTGCTGCTAATTTTCCGGGTTCAGTGAGGTAGAAAAAGCGATCGCGCTCAAATTAATTGAGGCTGATGTGCGATGTTAAACTCAATTTATTAATTCTCAATGGTTGTGGTGGGCTTTTGCTCACCCTACCTAATCAATCTGATGATTGCTTAAACTTAACAACTTGACTTAACTTCACTATGACCTGATGGAAATTGTCAGGAGTGAAGAAAGGGCGATCGCGTTTTTGTCTGTTTGAGTTATGCGATCGCTCTCCTACATCCACGTTGCGTTAGGGAAGCTTAGCGAAGGTATCGCGCCTTGAAGTAACAAGATTTAAGCCCTATAAACACTCAATAAACCAAGGTAATTTTAGAATAGGGGACTGTAAGCTCTATCGATAGGTTGCCTATGCCTGCCCTAGACATCTATCACGATGCTGTGAAGAATGCACTCGTCAAAGATGGTTGGACAATTTCTCATGATCCGTTTCATCTCCGATGGGGCAAAAAGGATATGTATGTCGCTCTTGGCGCACGGCAACTTTTGGCAGCCGAACGGGAGGAACGCAAAATTGCAGTAGAGATCAAGAGCTTTGTCGGTGCTTCCGAAATGGAAGACCTGAAAAATGCAGTCGGTCAGTTTGTTCTTTACCGGGCTGTAATGCGTCAAACCAATCCAAATTGGATTTTATATCTGGCAGTTCGCGACATAACGTTTAACTCTCTTTTTGAGTAACCAATCGGTCAACTCTTGATTGCTGATGAAAATCTGAACCTAATCGTATTTGAAGCTCAGAAGGAGGTAATTGTGCAATGGATACCTTAGAGAACTATCGAAATATTATTAAGACTGTTCTTGAACCCTACACTAAAATTCCATACGCGCATGGAGAACTTACTTGTAAAACAGTTTTTGATGAAGTAGCTGATAGCTATTTATTGATTACTCTCGGTTGGGATGCGGCAAGGCGTGTTCATGGATGCCTTGTTCATCTTGATATTATAGATAGCAAGATTTGGGTGCAACGAGATGATACAGAAGATGGCGTAACTCAGGAACTGGTTGCTGCGGGAATTCCTAAAGATAAAATAGTTTTGGGGTTTCATCCACCAGATGTGAGGCAGTATACAGGATACGCCGTTGCATAGCGATCGCATTTGGGTCTGTAACCCAAATCTTTCCACCTCGAATTCGCAGGTAAACCATTACTCCTTGAACTCTACGCTTGCCGTCCCAGCCAAGGTGAAACCAAAAGTAATGATCTCGAACCTCATCAAATGCCAAGCATTCCTCTACGCCCTCTCTAGGGGTGTTAGATGCCCACTCATAGTATTCTGTTAAGATTTTCTTGATAAAGTTGCGATAATTAGCTAATTTGTCAATCGAACAATCATCTTCTTTTCAATATCTACAACCATCAGTAAAACAATGTAAGTTTTACTTATAATTTGAATGAATTGTAATAGAATAATTTTTGCTGTGACTATTCTTCTAGATGACTAGATAAATATTGAAATCGTGTTTGAGTAAGCTAAATTAGTTGGTATTACTTGCTTTATACACAGTTAAGGAGGATGAATCTTGCAAAATAACACGAATAACATAAGAAATAAGAAAGCCGAATCATTTCGCACAACATTACTCATTTTCGGTTGTAGCTTACTATTTTTGGCTCTTGTGACTCCGATAAGCTTTGTTAAGAGAAATGAATCTATAGGTTTCTGGTTTCCAGAGCCAATTCAACACCCTTATAGTTTTTCAATGACTCTTTTTGTTGCTCTTTCCTGTAGTGCTGCGACTATATGGACTTTGAGATATAGAAGACAAGATATTAACCTAGCACTGGTGATTCCAAGCATATTAGTAGGATGTTTGTTAGATTTGCATCTAATAACACATATTGATATAACTTTTGCCGTCTTGGTACTACCTTTTTTTTGGATTAGTATAACTTTTCTAATTCTTGGGATACTCGGCGTAAGTGTATTAATTTCTAAGGTGATTTTCCCTTTATTTCGTAAATATCCTAACTTTTCATCATTTGAAGCTTTCCTGCTATGGGCAGTAGCTACGTTAGGAATAGCTCTATCTCCTTTGTTAATAGGTATCCCAATTTTATTTCCTTTTTTATTCCTTTACCTATCTTGTTTAATCGCCAAACATAAACCACCTTCTCTTCTTCGGAGAACTACTTATTTAATCCCAACTATAACAATAATTCTGATACCATACTTCTTTGCTGTACTTACTAAGCCTACACCAGGATTAATGGTTCCAACCTCAGTTCGTAATGATTGGGGACGTAACAGCTTGGGATATTTTTATGAAGATGTTGTAGATGGACTTAAGAACTGCCAAAAACTAAAAGCTTATATTGGAGTAATCCGAGCAACAGCCCTTGCCGAAGGTGAACAATCATCAACCTGGGATTTTGGTGCGGGGGGTGATTTTGCTCAGTTGACTGTTGAGGTAGTAGGTGAAAAAGGTACTGCAATTGTTAGGAGTTGTTATTCTAAAGGATGTCTTCCGTCAGCTTTCAACCAACCATTTGATTTAGGAGCTATGGTATACGCAAAATCAGGTATAAAAAATTTAGCATATGGGGATATATGTCCTTAATCAACTACCTCATGTAAAATTACTCCGTTTTTTTATACGGCGATGCCATACAAATTGACTCAAAACTAGCGGATTAGAAGCCAATTGCTCAATTTTTCATAGAATGAAATGCTTTAAATGATGTTGCTAAAATCCCCAAAATCTGACTTACTTCATTGATAAAATAGTCTCGCTTATCAATCCAGATGGTTTTATCAGTCAACTTAAGAAACTTCCAATCTGTTCCCGTAGTTACGGCTCCATAGATACTTTCGATTGGGTCTCCACTTCGTTGATTAAATAATTGGGCTGCAACCATTTCAGCAATACACTGTCCTAAGCCAGATTTAATACTTTCATTTTTAGCCTCTGCCAAGGTTACAACTGGAGTCCGAATTTCATAGGATTCTTTTGAGGCAGTAAGAATATAATCGCAATATCCGCTCAAACCTGCTTGCAAATCGACATTGAACTCGGAGCCAGAGAAAAAACCAATTTGAAAATTAAGTATTCGCCTAACCTCTAATAAAACCGGGGCAATAATTAACTCCGCACGCGCCTTTTCTGTATTGATTGCAGTTGCTAAAAATACATTCTCATTTAATGTAGTCTGAAGATAAGAGCTTGGCAAAACTTCTGGAGTACCAGTAAATAAATCAATAGATTCTTCTACGGTTAACCCAAAGGCTTCTCTGACTTTAGTTAAGGTTGTAAAATCACTGTATGCCATAAGCTAGAACTCTATAAATTAAATTAATTACAATAGGGAAGGTTTACGAGCATAGCGATCGCTGTACTCGTCAAATATAAAAAACACTCTAATTCTTATAACCATCAAAAATAAGGAAAGAGCAATTAGCCGGAAGGAGTAGCTAGGAAGCGATCGCGCTCTATCTCACAATCATAGCTAAGTAGTACAGACATTGAGTAAAGGTTTAAGAAGTCCACGTAGAGGCACTAAGCGCAACTCGAAAGCCATAGAATTTGCCCCTACTGTTCAGTACATACCAGCTACGACTTGCACTACGGCATTGAGGAATATAATTCCACGAACCACCGCGCAGCGCCCGCAATGAATTATCTTTACCAGATTCCCACGCACTCCCATCAGCAGGCGCACCATTATAATTGTCATGCCAAACATCAGCACACCATTCCAAAACGTTGCCGTGCATATCGTATAGTCCGAAGGCGTTTGGTGGAAAACTCCCTACGTCTGTTGTATACTGACGATTTTTTCCCTTGGGTGCAGAAGCGTAAGTATAAATTCCGTTAAAATTAGCTAAATCAGTTGTAATTGTCTCGCCAAAGTGGAAAGGTGTGGTTGTTCCAGCACGACAAGCATATTCCCATTGGCTTTCGCTGGGTAAACGATAACTCTTGCCAGTTTTCTTCGACAGACGCGCACAAAATTCTACAGCATCGTGCCAAGATACATTTTCTACTGGTCGTTTTGCACTTTTGAAGCTTGAAGGATCTAGCTGTAAATCTTGGTTCATTGCTGGCAGATTTGCTACTGCTTTCCACTGTGCTTGTGTGACAGTGAATTTTCCCATGAAAAACGGTGCTACAGTTACTTGATGTTGCGGACTTTCATTTATGTTACGTCCCTTCTCCGTGTCTGGAGAACCCATTAGGAAAGTACCGCCAGGAATTTCTACCATTTCTAGTGTCACGCCACCGCCTAAGTCTTCAGAGAAATATTTTGTTTGCTTTCGGCGGCGGTTAGTTTCCCTCCCCTGTGCGTTTACTGTCACCACATCAAAATCAAACGTTTTTAACGGGGAAGCTTGGGAAATTTTTGGATTTGTTGGCGCTACAGATGACTTTTGTGGAGTTAGCGCGTTTAACACCTCTTCGGCTGATTGATATCGCCGTTTAGCAGCTTTTTGAATCATCTTATCTAAGATGCTAGGCAACTCATCGCTTACAGGATTTGGCAAATAATTCTGCCAAACCCAAGCATCCTCATCAGTATCAAATAACTCTAAAGGTTCAACGTTAGTCAGCAAATGAATGCAGGTGACTCCCAAACTATATAAATCGCTGGCAAAAACACCTTTCCCTGCCGCTTGTTCTGGTGCAATATATCGAAAGTCACCAATCACTGTCCCAGTTCTTGCCAATGCGGTTCCCGTAGCAAATTTAGCCGCGCCAAAATCCACCAATACCAGTTGATCCCCCCCTTGAGAAAGGGTGGAACGGAGAATGATATTTTCTGGTTTAATATCTCGGTGAATCACCTGTTTGCTATGAACAAATTCCAAAACGCGCAGCAAGTCTGTCAACAAGCTGCGAATTTCAGTTTCACTGAAAGCACCTTTTTGTTCTAATATATGGGCTAAGTTCTGCCCGTTGATAAACTGTTGCACCAAATATTGATGGTTTTCTTCCTCAAAATGGGCTAACAATTCCGGAATCTGCTGATGATTGCCTAATTCTTCTAGCCGTACAGCTTCTTGATGAAATAACTCTGCTGCTTTATTAGCTGTATTTGTGCCTTGTTGTATCGGGAAAAATTGCTTAATTACACAGGCTGGCTTGGAAGGTTTCGCTTCATCAATTGCCCGAAAAGTCCTACCAAATCCGCCTTGTCCTAGTGGCGCGATCGCACGATATCTACCCAATAGTACCAGCTTCTTTCCGCAACTTTGACAAAATTTGCCATCTTGAGGATTTTGGCACTTCTGACAGACGGGATTTAAGCAATAACTCATAATAATCAGATAAGTAGAATGGGCAATGCCCACCAAAGACGATCATACTGGGTAAGGCTATCTAATTACTTCTGTTGCCTCTCTTCCTTCTTATCTTTCCTTCGCCTAGTAAGCGCTTACGCGCATGGCGAATCTAATGCGGTTTATTTTCTGTGGCTACCGCAAGCGATCGCGTACTTTTTACAGTTTATTAGTTAGGGCTTACTAACCAATTACCTATTACGAAACTTTAAAATTACTATATATGAGCGCACAGATTTCCATTATATAAATGTACCAATTAAACCAATAGTTGTCTAGTACCAATGGCGAATATTTAAGAGATATTTAATTAAACTAAAGGTGCGTTAAGAGAAATTACTAACCTACCGACAAATTCGCCTTACTTTTGTGATGTTGGATTGCCGTATTTGATGAGAAGCGCGATCGCTATACTCACCGCAAAAATCAATACCATACTCAAAGACGAGCCAAATCCCCAGTTTTGAGTCGCGCCTAAAAACTGGTTATAAATTAAGCGAGATACCGTCATACTAGAAGCACCGCCCAGCAATTCCGGATCTACGAAATCTCCCAAAGTGCTAATAAATACCAGCAAAGAACCAGCGGCAATTCCTGGCATAGTTTGGGGTACAGTTACCTTCCAAAAAGTTTCAATCGGATTCGCACCTAAATCAGCAGATGCTTCCAACAAACGGCGATCGAGTTTTTCTACAGAAGCGTAGAGAATCAAAACCATGTAGGGCAAAAAGCTGTAACCCATGCCAATAAAAACTGCTGAACTTTGGTTAAGCAACTCCAAAGCAGGTAGCCCAAAAGTAGTTAACACCGTGTTGAGAACACCCGTAGGACGCAAAATCGTAATCCAGGCGTAGGAACGCAGCAGCGATGATGTCCACAAAGGTAAGACAAAGCCCAATAGCAGCAGGTTCCGCCACTTTGGCGGTGCCATTTGACCAATCCAGTAGGCAACGGGGAATCCTAGCAAAAGACAAACTATTGTAGTGCCAAAGGCAAAGAATAGCGATCGCGCTATCACCTGCAAGTAAACTGGCTGAAATACTAGAGCATAATTATCAAGCCCGCTGGGATTAACCACATCCCCTGGTCGAATTCCTGGGACTAAACTCAGCTCAAAAATCACCAAAGTTGGCAGCACCAGCAACAAAGCTAACCAGATACCAGATGGCAAAAGCAACGCGACTGGTTCCAACCAATTTAAGCCTGGGCGTGTTTTGCTGCCCATCAGAACTGGTGATTCCGGAACTCCATCAGATGGAGTGGGATTGGGGATAGAAGAAGGGGAAGTTGGGGTAGACACAATCTGATTTTGGATTTTGGATTTTGGATTGAATAGTGAAATAATATTTTGGATTTTAGATTTTTATAAATTTAAGCATTGCACTGTTAAAACCAAATACTATAGCAATCCTATACTTTTCAAGGAACCGTCCAGGCGCAACCGGAGCAGGAAAGAAAGAAGTTCATAAATGAGTTGGGATTGCTATATCAGAAGTACAACCTGCCTGACTGGACTAATAACTCTTTAATCCAAAATATAAAATTGGTTACGCACTTGTTAATCGAGTCCAGTAGGCTTCATAAACTTCGGCAACTTTTCCAATAGGTGCTACACCTTCGCAATTTTCTAGTCGCGATTCTGGGGGAAACAAAATTGGATTATTGCGGACTTCTTCTGGTAAGAGGTTGATAGCAGCTTGATTGGGGGTTGCGAAGCTTAAGCGTTCGCATATTTGGGCGGCAACATCGGGTTGTAACAAAAAGTTCATCCAGGCATAAGCGCCTTCTGGATTGGGCGCTGTGACGGGAATTACTAACGTATCCGTCCACAGCGAAGAACCACTTTCGGGAATTACATATTCCAAGTTTTTGTTTTCGGGGATGACTTCATTAGCATCTGCCGAAAAACACATGGCTAGGAGCAAATCATTTGTTAAAATTTGAGTTTTCCAAGCATCAGTAGTGAAGGAAGCGATCGCGGGTTTCAGAATTACTAATTTTTCATACGCCTGTTTAATCTGCTGAGGGTCTGTTGAGTTGTAAGGATATCCCATCATTTTCAAGACAGCACCCATCACTTCCCGAACATCAGAAAGTAACGTCATTCGATTTGAGAGTGTCTGCTTGTTGTCCCAGAGATAGTTCCAATCTTCAGGTGGCTGCTTCAACTTCTGTGTATTGTAAATCAGGCCCGTTGTTCCCCAGCTCAAAGGTATGCTGTAACGGTTTCCTGGGTCATAAATTGGATTCTGGAATCGGGGAACAAGCCGATCTAGACCAACTAAACGCGATCGCTCTAATTCCCTGAGCAAACCCAAATCCACCATCTTCCTCACCGTATAGTCAGATGGGTAAATAATGCTATATTCCCCACCTCCTAACGCCTGAAGCCTCGCTAACATCGCTTCGTTGGAATCAAAGACATCTGCAATGACCTTGATTCCCGTCTCCTTAGTAAAGCGATTTAGCAAATTATCATCTGTGTAACCAGCCCAAGTGTAGATATACAACAACTTGCTGGAACCTTCTGAATTAGCTGGTGCTGAGCGCACTTTGGCAAGCGTCCAGCCGCAACCGGACAAGCCTAGTCCCACGCTTGCGGCGGCTGAGGTCTGTAAAAATTTCCGTCGTGTTATACCATTTTGGATTTGAATTTTGAAGCGATTTTTGGGGAGATTAATTCTTCCCAAATCGCGTAATTTCGGATTCTGGATTTTAAAAGCCTTGGCAATCACTCGCTTTAAAGATCCATGTGTCGAAAATATTTTCCAAAAAGGTTTTAGTTGCCTTGGAAATTTTGGTAGAGCAGTTGGAGGCACAGGAGTTAATAGCAAAAAGGAACAATAAAGAAACGGGAATGAAGCAATTTTTAATTTTTAATTACTGCATTCATTGCCAAACAATCTGTAGTAGACCAGTGGGCATAAACAGGAGTGTTGAGGGCAACTTCGGCTCCTACTATGTTCGGTTGCCTTACCGTCAAGCAATCGCCTGACAATAATTCCACCACATAATGAACATGAGTTCCCATGTACATCATGTGCTTCAGCCGCCCTTCAAAGCAATTGCCCAGACTAGCTGGGGGATACAGGCTTAGCTGAATCTTCTCTGGACGCACGCTTACCACAACCTCCTGATGTGTACCACTGGTATTCCAAGGCTCAGGAGGCTGCACTACAATCTTCTGTCCACTGTTAGTCACAATATTGATGGTCGAATAATCAGACGCTTCGATGCGCCCCTCAAACAGATTTGTATCGCCAATGAAATCCGCCACAAACGGTGTCCGGGGACACTCGTAAATTTCGCTAGGGCTGCCAATTTGCTCAACCTTACCCCCCCGCATCACAGCAATCCGGTCAGAAAGACTCAACGCCTCCTCTTGGTCGTGCGTCACCATCACAAAAGTTAAGCCCAAGTCTTGATGTAAGTTGGACAACTCCACCTGCATTTGTTTACGCAGCTTCAAATCGAGTGCGCCCAAAGGTTCATCCAGCAAAATCACCGCCGGACGATTCACCAACGCCCGCGCTAAAGCTACTCGTTGCTGCTGTCCGCCAGACATTTGTCCTGGGTAACGGTTAGCGTAGGATTCCATTTTTACTAGCTTGAGAGCTTCTTGAACGCGGTCGGCAATTTCTGCTTTTGACAGCTTTTTAATCCGCAACCCAAAGGCGATATTTTCCCAAACATTCAAATGGCTAAACAGGGCATAGCTTTGAAACACAGTGTTCACGGGACGACGGTAGGGCGGTACGTGATTCATTGACTGTCCCTGAATCAGCACCTCTCCCGCCGAGGGAGTCTCAAACCCAGCCATTAAGCGCAAGGTTGTAGTTTTTCCACAGCCAGAGGGGCCGAGAATACTAAAAAATTCTCCCCGGTGGATGTCTAAGTCAACTCCACGAACTGCTGTTTCTCCATTGAATACCTTAAAAACCTTGCGGAGTTCGACATCCAGTTCATCTGTAGTCTCCGGAGAGCGTTGTTCTTTGACAGAAGTTTGAGACATAGTAATGTTTCCCAGCAGCGAGGTTCCACAGAGTTTGGAGTTTTGTGAAGGCTTTGATTAGGGATGCTCAATTGAAAATAGAGCTATGACTTTGGTTTATTTTAGCTGTCGCGCCAACCTGATCAGCTATTAGATTCAAATTTTGCTATTCTGCTCACCGGGTAGTGGGGATTAGGGAGGGGAGGAGGGGATTGAGTGTGAGTGAAAAAAATTCTCCCTTGTCGCCTTTTGCCCGCCTGCGCCGTCTCGTTTAGTAAGGCGTGGCGATAAACTATGTAGAGGCGATCGCTACTGGAAACTACTCCAAACTACAATAATTCATTCGTTTCCCTTTTAAAGTTAATAAACTGACATCTTGCTGCTATGACCTTAATCCAGCCTTCCTCAATTGGGCGTCAATCAACCACCCGCTCTGTGGGCAGACAATTTCAGTCTGTCATTATTATGCTGTTCGTTACCACGCTCTTAGCGGGTGGGATTGGCTCTCGTTTGGTGTATTTGCAGATGGTTGAGGGCGATCGCAATCGCGCCCTGGCAGAAAACAACCGGATTCGTCTGATTCCCAAACAGCCAGCACGGGGAACGATTTTCGACCGCAAGGGTAGAATCTTGGCAAGTAGCCGACTGTCTCACTCAGTTTTTCTGTGGCCTATTGCCCAAAAAGAGAAACCGTGGACTGAGAGCCGGAAGAGGCTCTCCGAGCTTTTAAATATTCCTGAGAGCGAAATTCAAAAGCAGGTGGAAAAAGCAGGCTATAACTCTACCTCACTGCTACGGATTGCCCGCGACATCAATCCGGCACAAATCACAGCCCTAGAAGAGTACAGAAGCACACTACAGGGAGTAGAGGTGGATATTGAAGGGGTACGGAACTACCCCAACAAGGAAGTAGCCGCTCACATCTTAGGCTACACGGGTGAAATGAACGATGAAGAACTGCAAGGGCGCAGAGATGAAGGCTATCGCCTGGGTGATGTGATTGGTCAGATGGGCGTGGAGGCGGCTTTTGAGAAAGAGCTGCGAGGAGAATGGGGCGGCCAGCAGGTTGAGGTGGATGGTGCGGGTCATGTACAGCGGATTTTGGGGCAGAAAAAAGCCAAAGCTGGGAAGGATGTGCAGTTAACGCTGGATCTGGATGTTCAGAAGGCAGCTGAGAAGGCGCTAGGCGATCGCAAGGGCGCGATCGTAGCAATGGACCCGAATAATGGTGCTATCCTGGCGATGGTCAGCCGTCCAGCCTTCGACCCCAATGTTTTCTCTAAGCGGATCACGCCTGAGACGTGGAAGAAAGTGCAAAGTAGGGGCAACCCCTTCGTTAACCGCGCTTTACGAGTCTTTCCCCCAGCAAGTACCTTCAAGATTGTCACGGCTACTGCTGCTATCGAATCGGGCAAGTATTCTCCAAATACAGTATTGGCAACCTATCCTTACCTAACCGTTGGTGGGATTCGGTTTGGTGAATGGAACCATGCCGGATTTGGCCCATTGGGATTTGTCGGCGCACTGGCCATGAGTAGTGATACCTTCTTTTACCAGATTGGCAAAGGTATAGGCGGCCCAACCTTGATTCACTGGACTCGGCAGTATGGCTTTGGTGAAAAAACCGGGATTGAGTTAGGGACAGAAGAATTACCGGGACTGGTTGCTGATAATACTTGGAAGCAGAAGCGATTGAAGCAGGAATGGACAATTGGAGACACGGTGAATATGTCTATCGGTCAGGGGTTCTTGCAAACGACACCGCTACAAGTTGCTGTGATGTTTGCCGTCCCTGCCAATGGTGGTTATCGGGTCAAGCCTCACGTCCTCAAGGATAATGAAGAGTCTAAAAATTGGCGAAAATCTTTGAACATGAAACCCGAAACGCTGCGGGTGGTACGTCAAGGACTGCGGCAGGTGGTAACTAGCGGCACTGGCAAAGGTGTGAATGTGCCAGAGCTTCCCCCAATTGCGGGTAAGAGTGGTACAGCAGAGGCTCCACCGGGATTGTCTCATGCTTGGTTTGGTGCCTATGGGCCTGCGGACAAGCCGACTATTTTGGTTGTTGCCTTTGCAGAACACTCTGGCGGCGGCGGCGGCAAGGTGGCAGCCCCGATGGTACGACAAGTTTTAGAGGCTTATTTCAAGGTGAAGAAGCCAAAGAAGTAGGGATTGGGGATTGGGGATTGGGGATTGGGAATTGGAAGGACTCTTACCCAGCCCCTAACTCTTAGCCCTAGTCCCTAGTCCCTAGTCCCCAGTTCCCAGCCCCCAGCCCCCAGCCCCTATTCTCGAAATTGTTCCACTTCAACGACACCGTTGGGTTTAAATACCACCTGGAATTGGGCCAGAGGTTCTTGAGGGAGGGTTGCGGCGCTTTGGTTGGGGTTGACTAAGTTAGGGAGCGGAGTTTGCTTGACATAATCATAGCCAGGCTGATTGTACGGTTCGTAGTCAGCGATCGCGCCGTCTTTGTTCACAGCAACTCGATAGACTAAGTTACGCGGAAAGGCGACACTTTCTTTTTTCCAGTTCCCGTTGATTTGACTTTCTAGCTGAGTTTTTAAACTCTCCAGTTGGGTCGGATCGGTAATTTGTGGCCCTAAGCTGGGTTCGCCTGTATAGCCACGCCAAGGACTGACTTGCAGAACGCCTGTTCTGGTAAACACAACTTTGAACTGACCGATAGGATCGCTGCTTGTCGTGCTTCCTCCGGCTGGGATGTAAAGCAATTCTGGCAGTGGCGTGTCAGAGGCGCGATCGCGTGCTGCTACATTGACTGGTTTATAACCGACAATGGCTCCATCTTGGCCCACGCCGACGCGATAAATTAACTGTTCGCTAAATCGGCGGCGCTTGCCAGACCACGTCTGGGCAATTTTGTCATACAGTCTCCGTTCCAAAGCCCGCAGCTGGGTAGGATCGGTAATTTCTGGCACTGATGTCAGCAGAGATTCCAGATTCGTCGCATCAGCGCTTACTGGTGTCGGACTTATAGTTGGCTCTTGCGAAGCTACGGGACTAGCAGGCGTTGTGGCGCTGGCATTCGGCTGGGCGGAGGGATCTTTAGGTGGCTCGACATTGGGAGGCGGTATCACAAAGAATGCGATCGCTGCCAGCCCCAAAATTGATACCCCTACTGCTGCTGGTGCCGCGCGCTGTGCCACTGGCACTTCCGCCTTAGCATAGCGCTTAGGAACAGGCGCAATTGACAGGTTTATGTCTGGTAGCGTCCTGCTATCCGCCAAGAACTGATCCACCGCATCCACCAAATCAAACAGCTGCACTGTGGTCAAATCCACTTGCCTAGCCGAGTTAGCAGTCGAGACACCTGCTGTGTTCGAGTCGCCAGCACTTCCTGGCATCTCAACACTTAACCTGTGCAGATGGTCATTAACTCTATGCAACTGCACTGTTGTCGGCTTGTCCTGAAGGTTGTGCCAGTGAGGAACCCCACTCAAAAATTCTTGTGCATAGTTACTCACTGCCATCACCAAACTTTCAAAAAAGTCGCGTCCCCCGGTTAACGGCTTCTCCTGACCAGCAAAACGGCACTCAGCATTAACCAGGATAGACATTAATGGTCGGGCATCCACCTGACCGGATGTGCCATCGCTCAACCCTTCTAGGATTAGCGTGCAGTTAGGCAGACTGTACGGACGTCGAATAGTCATCTTTAGTTGTTAGTTGTTAGTTAAAGTATTGCTAATTGTTCAAGATCCATTAGCCATTAGCCATTAGCTAATGACTAATGACCAATCACACTTCGCCATCAAACAGACTGCTCCAAAAGCGTTGCATTCCAGACGTTCCCGTACAGAATAGCAACTCGCTCAACAACTCCATTGCCAACTCGTTCAACTTGTCATCAGAATTGTAAATGGCGACAGCAGCGCGACGCGGATTCATCCGACTCCGGAAGTGGGCGCGGAACCGTTCCAGATACTCAGACAAGCGATAATGATGTTCCAAGGGCAGCTGCTTTTCCCGGAGTTGTTGATAGGCAAATAGCAGCTGTCGGATCAAGACAGTCAACCGCCGCGCCAAGTGGCAGGCAATTACTACCAGCGCCTTAGCTTCAACAAACGTCAGCAAACGTCGAGTATAAGAGCGTCGCAGGGGGTTGGTGCTACGCAATCGCCAGAGGTTCACCCGATTTTGGATAACTCTCTGGAGTTCCAGATCCTGGGATATTTTTAGCATTGCTTCAGAACCCCCCAGTTCCAGGGCTTCTATTGCCAGTAAAATCAGGTCAATCTTAGTCCTTGTTCGACGCGGACACACACTAGACGCGATTGGTGGGTCAGGGAGACTGTCCAGAATCAGTGGCATTGACTCTTGCAAAGGACTATTTAATGGCATTACGCTCACAGAACGATTCATTCCAAATAGCAGGGCTGTTGAACTGGTTGATGGCTTGCACCAATCTAAAACAAATTGGACGCTTGAACTCAATGACTTCTAGCTGTTAAGTTTGTGTCCATCGGCTACCCAGTAATTCATATGCACAGCCCAATTTTACAGAAATCAGGATCTCTTAATCCTAAATTTGGAGTCATCGGGTCGGGCCGTTGGATGGCTGTCTTGGGCTGTAATTGAATCAAACAGCTACCACTGAGAAACTCAATAACTGCTGCAAGCGTGTTTTGAGTGTTAAAAATGCTCCGAAACCGTGCAACCTTCTAGTGTACGATTTTCCAGGTAGATAGTTGCACATTCTGGATATAGTTTCGCTGGGAATGGCAACGATGACGAAAGTTACCCACACCCTTTTTTTTAAAGCTGCTATGGATCTCAAGTCTCTGATTCGCGACATTCCAGATTTTCCCAAGCCAGGAATTTTGTTTCGAGATATAACTACGCTGCTGCGAGATCCGGAGGGATTGCGCTTCACTATTGATTCTTTAACGGAAAAGTGCGCCCAGTTTTCCCCGGATTATATCGTTGGGATGGAGTCGCGGGGTTTCATCTTTGGCGCACCTTTAGCGTACAAACTGGGAGCTGGGTTTATCCCTGTCCGGAAGCGTGGGAAGCTACCTGCTGCTGTTCATGCGATTGAGTATGAATTGGAATATGGGATGGATCGCTTGGAGGTGCATCAAGATGCGCTCTTACCTGGAAGCCGGGTTTTGATTGTGGACGATCTGATGGCGACTGGTGGAACTGCCAGTGCTACGGCCGAATTGGTGCAGCAAACGGGCTGCACGTTGGTGGGATTTGGCTTTATCATCGAGCTAAGGGATTTGAATGGGCGGCAACGACTGCCTGATGCGCCAATTGTGACGTTGGTTGAATATTAGTAATTAGCTGATTGAAGTATTGCTAATTGTTTAAAAGCCATTAGCCATTAGCCAAACTTTGTGTTACATGACTTCTACTAGAGATTCTTCAAGAGAAAATAGGTTCAATGCTAGTTTAAATTGGCTCAGAAGGCTGCTTGCTGGTGAAACTTTTCTCTACGTGGTGAAGCGGTTGTTACAGGCACTTTTGACTTTGTTGCTGGCATCAGCTTTGAGTTTTGCAATTATTCAGCTGGCTCCTGGGGATTATTTAGATACTCTGAGGCAAAATCCCAAAATTTCGCCAGAACGAATTGAGGAATTAAGACAACAGTTTGGTTTGGATAAGCCAGCAATTGAGCAGTATCGGCGTTGGTTGTGGCAAATTGTGCGCTATGGAAATTTTGGCACCAGTTTTGTCTATCAGCGTTCGGTAGCATCGCTGTTGTGGGAGCGCATCCAAGCGACTTTGGAGTTGGCGATCGCTTCTGTAATTTTGACATGGGCGATCGCTATCCCTCTGGGTATCGTTGGCGCTGTTAACCAAAATCGGACAAGCGATCGCATTCTGCAAGTCCTCAGCTACGCCGGACAGGGATTTCCCAGCTTCATCACTGCTTTGTTGCTGCTGCTTCTGGCGCAGTACACCTCCCCCTTCTTCCCGGTCGGTGGTAGAACCAGCATCAATCACGCTGACTTGTCCTGGTTTGGCAAAATTTTGGATATCGGCTGGCACATGATTTTACCGACTTTGGCGCTCTCTATCACCAGCTTTGCTGGTTTGCAGCGAATTACCAGAGGGGAATTACTCGATGTTCTTCGCCAAGATTACATCCAAACGGCTCGCGCTAAAGGACTCCCCGAAAATCGAGTCATTTATGTTCACGCCCTCCGCAATGCTATTAATCCTTTGGTAACACTATTGGGATTTGAATTTGCCGGTTTGTTAAGCGGTGCTTTTATTGCAGAATTTTTCTTCAACTGGCCTGGATTAGGGCGTTTGATTTTGTCAGCAGTTACCGCTCAAGACCTCTATTTAGTAATGGCAAGTTTGATTATGGGCGCTTTTATGCTCATTGTCGGCAACTTATTCGCAGACTTGCTGCTCAAAGCCGTTGATCCCCGAATCAAGTTGGAAAATCTTAAATAAGCTAACGGCTAATTGTTGATGACTGTTAACAATTAGCCATTAGCAATTAGCCATTAGCAATTGATATGTTTTCCCAAATTTATTACCTAATCCGTTCCAAAGTTGACGGGCAATACATTGCCGCAAAACCAGATAAAACTGCAACTGGAGCGGGTTATTTGTTGATGTTTAACGAAGACTTTGACGCTCTAAGCTATCTCAACACCCACGCTCCGGATGTGGCAAATCGTTTCGCTATCGAATCAATCTCTGGAAGCCAGATAAAAGGTTTACTCCAACGGTGGGGTTTTACTGGAATTGGTGTAGTGGAAGATCCTTTATTACCCAAAATTCAGTTTTTATTGCCGAGTTGAAGGTGAATATTGCCTTTTATTGCCTTTTATAAAGATTTATTGCATCTATACCTACCTATAGATGTCAAAAGCTCCATAATTTGAGCAAATAATAGATGGCGTTCAGGCAGTTACTTCGTCTGAACTGGTTAATAGCCTTAATGCTTGCTAATTTCAACAAATTGGGAGAGAGGTACTGTATGAAATCGATCCGCTTCAACCTATCTGCCTGGGTACGTCCAGTGCGTTTGGTAATAGCTGCCGTTGCGTGCGCGTTCCTAGTATTTTCCTATGCGACACCAGCTTTCAGCGCCAGCAAGAATAACCCGCCTACCGGAATCAGTGGCACCCAAAGTAAACCCTCAGATGGAGAAGCAAATCTGCTGGACATCGAGCTGAAATCCCAAGAGGCGGTTCTGTCAAAACCCTACTCGCTAGAAGAAACCCAGAAGGAAGCGGCTAAGGGTCTGAATGAAATTCAAGGGGACTCTGATATTGAGAATATGAAGCGCCCTGAAAATACCCAAGGCGTTGACTCAATTGAACAAAAGATCGAGAAGGCTCTGGAAGCCGTTACGGGCAAAGACTAGAGTTAGAATCAAGACTCGGTGCGCTAGTATCCGTCGAGTGCGGGTGTGTGGCGTTATCACGAGGATACTGACTCCAGGCTTGTTGTTAATTTGTTATATCAAGTCTGTGGAATTACCCATAAGAAAAAGGCCTCTAGAGAGATTTTGACTTCCCCAAAGTCGCCTCTTCCCTATTAGGGGTGAGGTTCCTTTGCTATTAGGGGTAATTTACCGGACATGATAAAAAGAGGCAGATTTTTATATCTGCCTCTTTTTGTGCCTCAACTGATTAGATAGTAGCGATCGCGCCGACTATACCCTGAGCTAATGGGAAAAGCGCGATCGCTCTTGAGCCGATAAAATACTGTCGTTTTTCCACCGACAATTCAAAAAGCGGGTAGCGAGAATCGAACTCGCATCATCAGCTTGGAAGGCTGAGGTTTTACCACTAAACTACACCCGCGAAAGATGTATGTTGCCATACTAAAACTAGATTACCATAAATTCCCGATAGTTGAGCAAACAATTCAACATTTTTTCATCTAGAGAGAGGGGAAACTCTGATAGACACATCCAGTAAGCTTTGGACGGGTTGACCCTCGGAGATAGCGGGGTTAAATTTCCAGTCTTGGATTATACCCCTAACAAACTGGTCAGCGGCGAAATTTCCGTTACCTTGCACGACGTTCGTGGATATAACTTCCGCTTTTCCGTTCTCAGAAATTAACAATCTTACTTCCAAGACTAAAGGCTCCCTTGGAGTCTGTGCAGTTGCCGGATAATTCAGGTCAGAAAACTGTTTTTGCGATCGCTGTGGCTCAGCTAGCTGGCTAGGCTCGTCCCTGCCACCGTTACCAGAACGGACGTTGATAAAGGAGGCAACAACGCCTGCACCTTGGCTGGATCCCGACGACGAGTTGCCTGGGTTAGGTTCAGGTGGTGCTGATGGTAGAGGATTCGGTGCAGCGGGCGGTGGAGGAGTTGTGGAGGCAGGAGCCGGGGGTGGTGTTGTTCTTGCTGGCGGTTGGGAGGCGGGAACAGGGGATCGCTGCTCATTCGCCGGATATGGCGTACTTCTGGGTGCTGGTGTTGTTGCGACTGGACGATCGGCAGGGAATGGTGGTCGCTGCTGGGGTTCCACATTAGGGTTGGGTGTAGGCTCTATGGGTCTGGTGCTGACATCAGGACGAACCACCTCCTGCTCTCTTTGCTGGCTAGAAGGCACAGCAGCGTCGGAATTTTGAGTTTGGGATGGAGATAAAGGCGGGTTTTGCTGGGTAGCGGTGGAGTTTGAGGGAGGAGATGGAGAACGATTAGCTGTTCTTAAGCGACGCTGGCGCTGGCGTAGTGGGCGGCGAGTCTCGGCTTGTGGCTGCAAGGAAGCTTCCGAAGCTGTTATTAACTCAATGGGAATAGGTGCTTTACTCACCTCAAAAAATGCAGATAGCGCCGTCATCCGCTGCAATATCCAGATTGCCAGCACATGAAGGAAAATAGAACCCAGGATGAAATTTACCCACAACATTAGTGGTTCGGAGTGCTGCCGATTGTTTGTCTGAGTAGGAGTATTGGGGTTGATTGGTTGTGCCATTCTCAAAAGCAGAACTGTATTTTTAGAATCATGGGCAAAACAATTATTACCCTGCGATCGCACTAGGAACGCCCCAAGGGAGGAGCGAGCCTCCGCCACAGAGAAAAATTACAGAGAATGTGAGGCTTCCGCCTGACGCGATCGCATTCCGAAGCTCAGCTGGGGAACGAGAAAAACTTCTACCTCGCCTCCTAACTTTTGACTCCTAACTTAACACTGACAACTCTAAGCCTCAGGAATTTTTTGCGGATTCACGGCAAAGCTGAGAACAGTTTCATCGATGCCTTTGAGGGTGAGTGGACTTTGCTTGGTCATTTCATCTTCGTCCAGGTAATCAGCAACGGCGGCAGAAACGAGGATGCTATTGGGTTGGGCTGCTTCTTGAAGACGAGAGGCGATATTAACACTAGGGCCAACAGCAGTGTAGTCAGATCGTTCGGCACCGCCAAACATTCCTACCACTGCGGTTCCCTGGTGGATGCCGCAGCGAAACTGTACAGGGTTGCGTCCGTTAGTGCCAACCAGACCATCTTCGATCCATTTTTGGTTAAGTAGCTCTAGAGAGGCGTGCATTTGTCGTGCAGATGCGATCGCTCGTCGTACCTGTTCGTTGGGTGTTAGTTCCTCTGGCGCTCCAAACAAAGCTAACACGGCATCTCCGACAAACTTATCTACTGTGCCGCCGTTATCAAATACAGCTTTGGTCATAGCTTCCAGATACTCATTGAGCAATTCTGCCACCTTGCGCGATCGCAAGTTGTTTGCCAGCTGAGTAAAGCCCACAATGTCACTAAACAAAACGGTAATCAATTTGGGTTCCGGACTCAAATCCAGCTTTAGTTCCCCTTTTGCCGCCTTCTGCACCATTGATGGTGGTAAAAAGCGCTTCAATACCGACTCTGTTAAGTAACTATTTAGCTCTAAAACCCGGCGCTCATTTTCCTTGAGAGCCAGTAAATTCCGTACTGAGGATAACAATTCCCGGTCATTAAACGGCTTGGCTAGATAGGCATCTGCCCCTCTACTGGTGCCTTCAATTCGAGTTTCCTCGTCCACTTTAGCGGTGAGCAAGATAATCGGTGTCCCCTTCAATTCCTCCTGTTCGCGGATCATCCGAATCATATCCAGACCCGACACCAAAGGCATCATCAAATCCGTCACAATCAGGTCAGGACGACGATTTCTCGTTATGGTGAATCCTTCGTCCCCGTTGCGTGCTGTCCAGACTTGATAGCCTTCATTTAGCAGAATGCGAGATACATAGGTTCGCAGATCCGGATTGTCGTCCACCACCAAAATAGAGGAGATGTGGGAGGAGTGATGAGTTAGGAGTGATGGGTTAGGAGTTGAAGATTCTTTTAACTCCTCAGCGTTAACTATTAACTCCTCACTCTCAAGAGCTTCTTCTTCTATCTCCAGGTCGGCTAATTCTACCGCAGCCCGATTGAACTGCACTTCGGTTGGCACTTCCAACACTTGATCTAACGGTAGGTGAGCTGTACCAGTTTGCAGCCAAACAGTAAAGGTGCTGCCTTCTGTGTAGACTGAGCCTATGGAAATTTGACCGCCGTGCAGTTCCACCAGTTCTTTCACCAGCGCTAAACCTAAACCACTGCCTTCGTAGGATCGGTTAACTGACCCTTCCGCCTGCCGAAATCGTTCAAAAAGATGGGGGATTTGCTCTGGGCGAATGCCAATGCCAGTGTCTGCAATCTGTACTCGGACGTGATCCCCAGCAGATTCAACCGTGACGGTAATTGTACCGCCCACGGGAGTAAATTTCATGGCGTTGGACAGAAGGTTGTAAAGTACCTTGTCAAATCTTTCCAAATCTAAGTAAACCGGAAGACAGGGACTGGTGTAGGTAAGCAGATTCAAGCCTTTTTTCTCGCAGTAGGGGCGAAAGGCTTCGACAATTGTCTCGACAAATTCCACCAAGTTACAGGGGCGGAAACTAGCCTGCATCTTTCCGGCATCAAGTCTTTGGATGTCCAGCAGTTGATTTACCAGTCGCAGCAGGCGGCGGGAGTTGCGGAGAGCGATCGCAGCTTGATCGTAAGGTAAATCTTGATGCTGGTTGACAGCTGACTCCAAGGGCCCCAGCATCAGAGTTAGAGGTGTCCGGAACTCGTGAGAAACGTTTTGGAAAAATTCGGTTTTCTGACGGTCTAATTCTAATAATCGCTCTGCCTGTTGCCTGGTTTTTTGGTAGAGTCGGGACTGTTGAACTGCGATCGCTGCCTGCGCTGCCACAGCTTGAGCTAATTCAATCTCCGATGCGTGCCAGCGTCTCGGTTTGTGCGTTTGGCGCAGCGTAATACTGCCAATAATCCGACCATCCGAGAGTAACGGCACCACCAACAGCGCCCGCGCCGGACTCCGCAAAGGCAGATCAAACCCATTCATTTCTGGCTGTTGACCCAAATCGTCAATTACCACTGGTTGTTGCGTAGAGAGTAGTTGCTGCAAAACCGGATTACCAGCAATGGGTACCACTGACTGGGGTAATTGAGAATTCTTAGCTTCATGTTTTGAGTTTTGATTTGTCGAGGCAGTGCCTGTGAAAAGCTTTGAATTATAAGTTAAAAATTCTGGCTTTTGAAGTTCGATAACCGACTCCGCGCCCATAGCGTCGTCCATCACACGGATCTCTGCTCCGTCATACAAGCCGACGCACTGGACAAACTCATCTTCCTCCCTCCAAAGAGACAAAGCACAGCCATCTACCTGCAAAGCTTGTCCCAGCTGTTGAGTAATCGCCGCAAAAATATCCTGCGGGTCAAGACTGGAGCGGATAGCCGTGGTAATGGTATTGACAAGCGCCTCTCGACGTGCTAAGTAGGAAACTTGCTCATATGCCCGCGCCTGAGAAAGAGCTAAAGCGGCTTGATCCGCCACCATTACTACCAGCTGAATTTCATCATCCTGCCATGCACGCGGCTCCCCACACTGATGTAGTGCCATCACTGCCATCAATTCCAGTTGGCAATACAGTGGCACCACTAGGCTAGAGTGAATGTCCTGCTTTCGCATAGCCTCAAGCCGTTGCCTGATTTCCGGGGTATGAGCGCTTAATCGCTCATCAGTTTCAACATCATTGATTACTTCCACATCCTGCGTTTCCCACACCAACTGACCTAGACCTGAGTTGGTGTCTTCGTCTTGCTGCTCTCTATGTGAATCTAGAGAAGAAAAGGACGCAGGTATGAGGACAGAGGACGCACTGGTGTATTCTTCCAGCGTCCTAGCTCCTAAATCCTCACTTTTGCCTTGTGCCTCAGTTTTTAATCCAGAAGTCAACAGTCCTGATAATCGCCCTTTGCCGTTTGCCTCTTGCCTTTCATAAATAAACCCTTCATCTGCCATCTGGTCTTCTTGGAAGGGACGCAGAATACAAACACTCACCTCCAACATATGACCGACTGTTTCTACAATCGTCTGGAGGACTTGCCGCAGAGGGGAACCACCCCCGCCTCGGTACTGGGCATTGCGAATTGTGTTGGTGACTGTATTCAGCAGCGATTCTCGGCGCAGCGTCCGGCAAAGTTCCTCAGTGCGAACCTTCAGGACGTTGTGGGTATCCATTGCCTGCTGCACCAGCGCTTTTAGCTCGGCAGCGTCCCAAGGTTTTGTGACGTATTTGAAGACCTTGCCAGCGTTGATGGCTTCCACCAAGTCTTCGACATCGGTGTAACCTGTCAAAATAATTCGGATAATGTCTGGGTACTGAGTAGCAGTGAGGCTCAAAAACTCAGTACCGCTCATCAAAGGCATACGCTGATCCGAGATGATCACCGCAACATCGCCCTCGGATGCCAAAATTTCCAGGGCAGCTGGGCCGTTATCTGCCCTGAGTACCTTATAGTCTCGATGGAATGTTCGGTAAAGCAGGTCGAGGTTGTCTGGTTCGTCATCGACAACCAGAATTTTCGGCTTTTTGCTGCCTTGGGATTTCATGCCCCGCTCTCCTGCTGTTGTAGCGCGTAGCTCGTACATACGCCCATGCGGTTTAAAAATAGTATCCTCATGCACAGATTCTTCCAGGGATCAAGATGGCTTACGGACGTAAGAGGAAGACGAATTATATATATATAAAGCTACTATCCCCATATGACTGTTTCCGCCTCCGGAAGCTGTGGCCAAGCCAGGCGATGCACCCCAATTGATCTTAAGTTTTTAGTTTCACTTTTGCCGCGTCCTCGGCTGTTCTGAGAAAAACACCCTAATGCTACCTGATGCTCCCCGATATTATATTGGGCGTAGGCGACACTAGCGTATATGCCCTTAGGCGCTAGATTTTGAAAAGTCGCTTCTCTAACACCGATGCTTGTTGCGGTAGGGCAATAGCTGTTCTCTGTCGTCAGGCAACTGGCAACTAAGGTGTCCCACTCAATTAATTTAATTATTTTTAGGGGAGAAAATGCACTTCTCACTTGCTTTCTATTTAAGATACTCGCTCTGGATCAGTTTCTTTAATTTTTGTGCGGGAACCTCAGTTATAACTGGTTTAACCCACACTTTCATTATCCCGACACCAAATTGTCAGACAACAGGCTATTAGCGGAATACCTCCAAGAATGCTGCTGCTCCGGATATAAGCTTACTCTGCCTAGTCTATGACGCTGCCTGTACTCCACGGGGTCAATGCACTCCTTGTACAATAGTATCCTTGCTGGAATAAAAGCTGCTCTTGAAAGTCAAGACGTTTCGGTAGGGCAGGTGGTTGCCAAAAAAAACTCTTATTGGAATAGGTAAAGCTTAAGGGATGGGCGGCTTTTGGCATTTAGTCGTTGCCAAAAGCGGGAATGGCGGCGAAAAAAGCTACGCTCAAGGAGGGCTATTTACCTCTGATGACCAATATTGAAGCGCGAAAATTTGTACAAAATGATCTACGATGAAACCTGCTAGAGATCCAACTGGGCTAGCTCCTCACCACTGCTTTCCTTTAGTTTTGCACCGCCAACCCGAAAAAGACGTACAACCCAAAATTGCCTCTCACTTTATTATCCGGACGGCCCGCCAAAGCGATCTAACAGGTCTGACTGAGATCCTGGCGGATAGCTTTCACCCGCGCAATGGGATTTGGAACTGGTTCTATCCTCTTTTTCGATTAGGAATTTATGAAGATTTGCGGAATCGGCTGCGCTTGGCTCCTGAGAATTACATTTGTTTAGTCGCTCTTGAGCCTATCTCTGGCGGCACTAATCACGGAAATAGCGATCACATCTACTCCCAACCCTCAGAGTTTGAACACGCTGACGATTCTGTGGTAGGCACTGTAGAAATGGCGCTCCGTCCCTCTTCCTGGCAACCTTGGGGTTCTCAATATCCTTATATCTCCAATTTGGCTGTCTACAAGGCGTGTCGGCGGCGCGGCGCAGCGCTGCAATTGCTACGCTACTGCGAGCGAATAGCTCTAGAGTGGGGTTTTGAAGATATCTACCTCCACGTTCTCGAAAACAATCATCAAGCTAGGCAGCTTTATCTGAAGGCGGGATATGAACTGCACAAGGTTGATCCCAGCTGGAGCGACTTGCTGTTTATGCGTCCCCGAAGGCTGTTTTTGCACAAACACTTGACTCCTAAACTCCAAAACCACAACTCCTGAAAAAAGCGTGAGATTGGAAAACAATTTTCATCCCTTGAATGCGTAGGGACACGGCATTGCCGTGTCCCTACTTTGCTGATGGCCGTTGGGTGCTACTTAATATATTTCCTGACGTTGGGCCATATGCCATAAAATAAAACTGCGAGATTGCAGATTGGTAACTTATACTTACTGATGTCAAATGTTTTGTTAATGTAACTATTATTTATATAACAGATGTCTAACTGACTCTTAAGCGCTTCCTCCATCCAGAAATCACAGAATTGAAGCAAGTTTATGTGCTTCCAATTCGGATATATTTTTACCGGAAAAATCTATCAGTAAAAGTTGACATGGATAGCACAAACGAACAGAGCTACCAGGCTGCTATATACAAAGCTGATGCCAATCAAAGCCCTACCCGTGTTATTCGCGATCGTCTCTCTAATGACATGACAAACGCAACCCCGAACCCTGACGAGGAAAATTCTGAGATTCTCACTCAGATGCGTAATAAACATCTGTTGATCGTTAATAGTCGCCGTCGCAATGGCTTGATCCTCTATAAGAGCTACCATGCAGAGTTTGCAGGGCCTGGATCGGCTGTGGGTGGCTTGTTTGATGTGGATTGTAAGCAGGTGCTGCCAGTGGGCAATCTGTCGTTGGTGAGTCCTGAATCTGCCCAGGAACGACAAAATGCTTATTTGATTCGGCGGCAGTGGATTCGACTTACTAGACAAATAACGGATAATCCAGTGCCGCTGCAACGAGCGCAGAAGATAATTGAGCAGTTTAAGCAGTTTTTTGGTATAGAGACAATTGCCCAAATACCTGATGATGCTTTGGCGCTTTTGGTCGGTGTTTTGCCAGACACTATCAGCAGGGCGCGTGAGATCGATGATTGAGAATTAAAAATTAAAAAAGTTACTTTTAATTTTTAATTCTTCCTCCTTAAGAAATAGTTTTTAAGGCTGCTAGGAGATGTTGGCGCGATCGCTGATTTTCTTGTTCAGTACCTACCGTAAGACGGATGCCGCCGCCAGTGTGTCGCACCAACGTTCCCAGCTGTTTGAGTTGGTGGGCTAAGTTGGTAAGGGCTTCATCTGTAGGGGTTCGCAGGTAAATAAAGTTAGAGTCGCTGTGCCAAATTTGTAAGTTTGGTTGCTGTTTGAGAAAGTCGAGTAACTTTTCGCGTTCGGTGAGAATTTCGGGAATGCAACCGAGTAGCAGTTGGCGATGGGAAAGGGCCAGCAATGCAGCGGCTTGGGTGAAGCTGGGGAGGTTGTAGGGGAGACGGACTTTTTCCAAAGCGAGGATAAGTTCCGGATGTGCGATCGCGTAACCCATTCTTAAAGCTGCCAGTCGAAAGGCTTTGGAAAATGTCCGCAACACTACCCAATTCGGACGCTGCTGTAATTCTGCGACAACAGTTGTCTGGCTAAATTCAAAATAAGCTTCGTCAATTACTACCAGAATCTCCTCTGGCAAACTCCGCAGCCATTCCAACTCAGCAGCTGTTAGGGCGTTGGCGGTAGGGGAGTTGGGATGAACCACGAACACCACCCGGATTGGCGGATTGGAGGTTTGTTCAATAGCTTTTTGGGCGGCGGTCAGGTCAATTTCAAAATTTGCTTGTTTACGCCCCACGCTGACTACAGGGATGCCCAGCGTTTTAGCGAGAATGGCGTACATGGAGAAGGTGGGATCAGCTACCAAAATCGACCCTTCTCCTCCTAAACAGGTGGCAATCAACAGAGAACGAATTAGTTCATCTGAACCGTTGCCTAGAGAAATATTAGCTGGGCTAATTAAACTTTCGCCTGCGTCCTCCTCCCTTAACCGGGGAGAAATCGATTCATTGACGTATTGCGCGATCGCGTCCTTCAGTTCAGCATGGCTACCATCAGGATAGCGATTTGTCTCAATCAGCTGCTGATAAGTCCAAGCCAGCTTTTCTTTTAACTCCTTGGGCAAATCAAACGGGCATTCATTGGTATCCAGGCGGTCGATAGGAATGTCTGAGGCAACTGGACTCCCTGATGTGCCACCGGGGTGCGGTGTATAGGCGCGTAGCCCAGATAAATCTGACCGAATGAAAGAGAACATAGATTCTTTATCTAACAACTAACAACTATTTTTAAGTAGAACAGTGCTGAGTTAAAAGATACTCAGCACTCCTTCGCCGAGGAACTCAGCCCTACTGACATCTTGCACTAGGCGGTTGAAAGCGCACAAACGAAACCTGCCTACGCAAGTTACACTTGATTTTCGGTTAGCCAAAGCAGGCGGACTTGGAATGCAATAGCCCCAGAATTCCATTCTGAGGGCTTGGTGCAAGATATGAGCCTACTGGCTTACCAAAGTAATCGCCGTAACTTCTGGCGGACAAAACAACCGTCCCGGAAAATAGGTTCCCAATCCGCGATTTACATACATCTGGTTTTTTCCCACCTGATGCCATCCGGAAGCCCATTCCCAATGCCGCACGACTTTATTACATTCCTTCATAAAAGGCACCAAGGGCTGCATCGGTTGGGGAATAATGTCGCGCAAGTGTTGCAGCAATCCTGCCCCCGGGCCAAACCCTGGAATCACCACTTGACCGCCGTGAGTATGACCTGAGAGTTGCAAATCAACCCGCCACTGTTGCAAAATTTCGGCGGTATCTGGGTTATGAGATAAGACGATGCGGGGTGTACTGGGGTCGAGTTGATTCATCACGGGTGCGGGGTTAAATTCCCGCGACCAAAAATCAGCGAGTCCGACTATAGGTAATGCTTTTCCCAGCGGATAAGCGATTTCGTTTTCAAGGACGCGAATGCCGATGCTAGTCAGGGCATTTTGCACCTCTTGTTTTGAATGGCGGTAATAATTATCGTGGTTGCCGAGTACGGCATAGACACCAAAACGACTTTCCAGGTGTTTTAGCGATCGCACTAACTTATGAATCGGGGTTGGATCGTCGGTTACGTAGTCACCTGTCAATAAAACCAGGTCTGGTTCAAGTTGATTGCTGGCTGCAATTGCTTGTGCTAACAGTTCATCGGACAGCCGCAGACCATCGTAGTGCAAATCTGACATTTGCACCAACTTTGTTTTGTGCAAAGATGTCGGCATTGCGATCGCTACTTTCACATTTTCTACACTTAATGGCCCAGATAATATCCAGTGCATTCTGTCAACTCAGGCTTAACTGGCGATTCCAGCATAGCGTAGAGATGCGATTTCTTGCCTTCCCACCTGATTGAGAGGCGAACACAAAAGAATTTATTAAAGCTTTTCAAGATTGCTTGGCTTGGCTGGTTTATCGGCTTCCCTATTCGCTACCGTCCTCGCGATAAATATAAAAGCGATCGCTGAATTGTTCTTTTTCCGAGATTCCAAGGCATTTGTCTGTAAATTTACTTAGTTTTTGGCTAAAAACAGATAAATCGTCAATATAAATACGGTTTTATAATAAATAGAAACATCGTATGTTTATTTTTATTAAGTTTATACTTCAGTCTTTATTGACGCAAAAATAGCTTTTTTAGCTAAATAAATTAGCTAATCTATACGACCCATATGTAGCAAAATATGAAAGAGTTTTTTATATTAATTAACAAAAAATATTAAGTTACTAATATTCATTAAAGTCCGCATCTTATGACTGAAAAGACTGAATTCGCCGCGTCTCTACAATCCTACTCCAGAAAAGCCGGTATTATTGCCACCCTAATTGGCTGTGTTGTTTTATTGGGCTGGATATTAGATATTACAGTCCTTAAAAGCATTTTGCCAGGGCTGGTAAGCATGAAAGCTAACACAAGCATAGCCTTTATTCTGAGTGGCTTGTCTTTGTGTTTGTGGCACGACGCGGAAGACAGAAGACAACACGCAAAAGATAAGCGGAGAAAGTCTTCGTTTGACCTTTCTCAAATGTTGGCAATCATTGTCATTTTAATCGGTCTATTGACACTCATTGAGTATGGGTTTGGATGGAATATAGGGATTGATGAACTGCTGTTTAAAGACCCAGCCGGCGCTGTTGGCACTTCTGCACCAGGGGGAATGTCTCCCAATAGCGCCCTGAGCTTTTTCATGCTTGGCTCTGCCCTTTTGCTGTTATCAAAAAGGGTGTACCGTCCGGCTCATTGCATTAGCTTAGGCGGATTTTTGATTGGTTTCCTGGGCCTTTTGGGCTATATCTACAGGATCACCTCGTTGTACGGCAAGAGTTACAACACAGGTGTGGCGTTGCACACAGCGATCGCATTTATCCTGCTTTCTAGCGGCATCCTGTTTGCTTGTCCCGATCGAGGACTGATGACAGTTGTTACAAGCGACAAAGCAGGCGGATTGATGGCGCGGCGGATGTCCCCAGCCGCGATTGGCATTCCCTCAGCCTTGGGCTGGTTCATTTTATGGGGCTACCAATCTCAGATTTATGACAGCGAAGCTGGGCTGGCTATTTTTGGCGTCTTTAACGTAGTTATTTTTGGCTTTCTAATCTGGTGGAATGCCAAATTCCTAAATGCTGTTGACACCCAGCGCCACCGAGCAGAAGTAGCACTAAAACAGCTAAATCAAGAGCTAGAAGATAGAGTTGAGGAGCGCACGATCGAGCTGAGTCAACTGAACGAGCAATTACACCAGCAAATTGCCGAACGCCAGCAAACAGAGGACGCGCTCCAGGTAAGCTATAACCTCTTACAGGCAGTCATTGAAGGAACTACCGATATCATTTTTATCAAGGATCTTCAGGGTCGCTATTTGATGGTCAACTCCATTGGTGCCAGCCTACTTGGCAAGTCTGTAGAGGAGATGATTGGGAAGGATGACTCCGAGGTATTTCCACCTGAGGTTGCCCCTCAACTTATGGAGACTGACCGCAGAATTATGGCTTCTGGGACAACTCAGACGTTAGAGGAGATCGTCTATATCAATGACATCGCGGTAACGTATCTCTCAACAAAAAATATCTACCGCGATCCCCAAGGAAACGTTATCGGTTTGATTGGAATGTCGCGAGACATTAGCGATCGCAAGGCGTTGGAAAAAGAATTAGCGCGGCGCGAGCAGCTTTTGAACTCATTTATTAGCGTTGCGCCGATCGGACTCTCTATTCTTGACGACGAGATGCGGTATCTGCAAATCAACGAAGCGTTAGCACAGATCAATGGCGTGTCTGTAGAAGAACATTTAGGAAGATCCCTGGCTGAAGTATTGCCCGACGTTGCACAAGAGATTGAATCGACGTTACGCAAAGTACTGACGACAGGCGAAGCGATTCTCAACATTGAGGGGTGCGGTGAATTACCTAGCAATCCAGGCGTCCTGATGCACTGGTTGACTTCTCAATTTCCCATACCTGGAGAAGACGGCAAGCCGATGGGTATTGGTGTCACCGTGATGGATATTACCGCTCGCAAACAAGCTGAGGAAGCCCGTCGGGAGAAAGAAGTTCAGTTAAAAGAAAAAAATCAGCAGCTAGAACATACTCTCCAAGAACTTCAACGTACTCAAGGTCAACTAATCCAAAGCGAAAAAATGTCCAGTTTAGGACAATTAGTTGCAGGGATTGCTCACGAAATTAATAACCCAGTTAACTTTATCTTTGGGAATCTCACCCATGTCAGAGAATACACCCAAGATTTATTAAATCTCTTGCGGCTCTATCATCAGCAGTATCCTAATTCAACGCCAGAAATTCAGGAAGAGATAGAAGCAATTGACCTGGATTTTATGATGGAAGATTTTCCTAACCTGTTGTCATCAATGAAGGTGGGTGCAGATCGCATCCGGGAGATTGTGCTTAGCTTGCGGAATTTCTCGCGAATTGACGAAGCTGAAATGAAAGCGGTTGATATTCACGAAGGAATTGATAGTACCTTAATGATTCTGCATAACCGCCTGAAAGCAAAACCGGATCATCCTAACATTCAGATGATTAAGGAGTACGGTCAATTACCTAAAGTCGAGTGCTACGCAGGGCAGCTTAATCAAGTGTTTATGAATTTGATCGCTAATGCCATTGATGCGTTGGATGAGTATAACAAACAGCGATCGCTCTCAGAAATTAAGGCAAATCCCAGCTGGATCAAAATTCGCACTGAGGTACTAGACTGCGATCGCGTCGTTATCAAAATTGCGGATAATGGCTCTGGAATGACAGAGGCGGTGAGACAACAGCTATTTAATCCTTTTTTTACTACCAAAGCCATTGGCAAAGGCACGGGGCTGGGTTTGGCAATTAGCTACCAGATCGTTGTAGAAAAGCACAATGGTAAATTGGAATGTCTCTCAGCACCGGGTAGGGGAGCGGAGTTTATTATTGAGATTCCACTTCGGCAGATGGTTTAGGCACATCTAAACTTCAGAAAAAGTAGGAGCGATCGCGTTCGGGATTAGAGAAAATGAGGAAGCGATCGCCTTTGCATTAGCCTACTAATCTAAGCGCCAAACTTTCTTGAGAACGCCGATCAGATTTTTCTGCCGCGCCTCAATGACTTCGGGTGTCCATTCCTGTTCCATTAGCACTTGAGTTGTTAGCGCAAAAGGAGAAACACCTTTTTTAGTGGTGAAATACTTTTGCTTTTTCACATCAAAGTCATAGTTTTGCGCTTCGCTGTTTTTACAACAAGAGAGTAAAGCCAGATTTCCTAAACGATGCACATATTTTTCGCGTTCTTTCAAGCTTGTAAAGCACTTCACCCACAGACTATCATGGGCAGGATTTTGCGGTAATATATGCTCGACAGTAATGGTGGAGAAGTTGTATGATGCTTCACCTTCTGACAGAGCCGCATCTAGACGCAGCAATACAAATAAACGAATTTTTTGAGTCAGGTAGAGGTCGCCATCCAACATTTTGAGAATATCATTCTTTTCTTCTGATGTAATTTGGAGTGGTGAATCGGGTGTATACAAATCTTCCTCATGCTCAATGGCAGTTAGCAAGCGACGATAGCGTTCAATCCGTTCGTTAATATTTGCCCGTTTAATCATCAAACCCGCCGCAAGACGTTCTAATTCAGTAAAGAATTGCACCAATTGCTCAGGATGACTGTGGTTACGAGAGAGATAGAGAATAGCTGGAGGTATCCAGTCAGAATTATCAATATCATTTAACTGCTTAAACAGTTTATTTACTTTTTCGGCGTGTTTATCGCTTACATAGCTTGTATTCTTAATTTCGTAGAAAGCATCAGCTAAAGGACATAAAGTTGTCTTGATAAACTCCTGAGAATTATTCCAAGGTTTAATATGTTCGCGGTATTCCTTGAGGATGCTACCAGTGAGTTTTGCCTTACGATAAATCATGCGAATGTATGAAAAAAGGTCTTCAAACGTCTCCCGACCTAGTTTCTCTTGGATATCTTCCCATTTGCAAGTGTATGCTTCCTTTTGATCGTCAGGAATTTGCCCGATAATCTCAGCTTTTAAAATATCGGGAAGTGACAGGTCTAGACCCCGACCGTTCAGCACAGAAAATATCCGATATGCAGATTCTAAGTCTGGTGTTGAAACGACTACCAGAAAACATCTGGTAATAATGAATTGCACGAGCCGAACCCGCTGAGATTCGGAAAATCTCCCTAACTCTTGCAGGAATAACAGCGCGTTTTCTTTAATGTTTTTACGACTATCTGAAAGCGTAGCTGAGTGTAAAGATTCCAGCTTGCTAATACCGCCTTCATCCTGAATGTATTCCTTGAAAAAATCTGCATCTCGCTTAGCCAAGGTCAGATGATAACGGTTATGGGTGCCAAGGATCGGGTTGCCTTCTTCGTAGAGCAACTTAGTTAAGGCATTGGCATACTGGAGCTGTACTAACGTCCGCAGAGCTGAAAGTATTATAGTGAGCGTTGACAGACGTTGTTGACCATCAACAACTTGAGCGTCTGGTTTATCTGCCTTTATTAGTACCATGCTGCCCAGGAAGTAGGGATTTATATCATCAATTGGCTCGTTACCGTCACCCAAGGATACAATTAGGTCTTGAAGCAATTCTCCAGCTTGCTCAGTAGTCCAGGCATAGGGACGCTGGTACAGGGGAATGGTAAAAACGAAATCATTACTAAATACTTTCTGAACAGGATATTCAGTAGCTTGAATTTTGACGGTACTCATGGGTAGCTCTTTGAGGGAGTATGTTGGCAAAAGCTTCTCTATGGTTAGTGTTCCCTGCCGTCGCTACTAAATTGAAATGCTGCCAGATTCGTTAAGTTTTTTGATGGCTTGGCTGATTTAGGAATGAAGGGTGTGAATTTTGTAGGTCGTGCCAATAAAGCAGGCACGATCGCTTGGGATAGATCCAGAAAGCTAGAAGCGCCGCTATACTCTGACAACCAGTTGCTGAATCATCACTGCAAGCGTTACCAAACCTAAGACACTCATCAACCCCGCAGGCATAAACTTGCGAGTTTTCGCCAAGCGGACGGCGAAGACAATTACTAGAACAGCGGTGACAACGGTTGCTAAAATCAGCCCCCAAGCTTGTCCCTGCAATTGCATCACTCCGCCGAGAATCAGTAATAGACCGCTGACAATACCAGAAATTAATGAAACTTTACTTTGCGCTTGAGAGTAGCCAATAATGCCGCCAATAATTGCTAAGATGCCGTATGCGATCGCGCTGATAATTCCCAGATTCATTAGTGCAAACCTATTTTTAGGGTCGGCAGACAATTTACCATAGCTCTCGGTAGATCACTCTGGTAATTGATGGATACTCAAGCGATCGCTTCAATCAAATTCCTGCAACGCCAAGCTGCGTCCCTGTTACTCTATAAATCCGTTCTTGCGGGTGAAGTGGGTTCGGCTTTCCTGAATCTGCTGCAAGCCTTATGCGATGCCGACACCGATGGGCTGGTTTGCCTGCAAGCTTACGGTAGTTGGTTTCAAGCTTTAGCCGCCAAAAATCAAAGCTGGGAAAACTACCTGATTACGCAAATCCTCAGAACCGATAATCCTTTTACCAGGCAAGTCCAGCAGGCATCTTTACTGTCTCCAGCTCTGGTAGCAGCTGCCCAGCATGATTTACAAGCCTTGCAGAGCCTCTACAATTGCAGTAGCGACCAGTTGAGTAGGTGGGTGCAAGCTGCCGCTAAGCTGCCTGCTGCTCCCGTTGCCTGGAACCAGCAGCAGGATGGGATAGTAGGGGCGATTCATGAGTTGCCCATCCGGGATAAATTCCAAATTTTAGAAAATTGGGCAGAGGCGCTGGAATATCTGGCAACTCATTACCACGACTACGGCACGGGACTGTTTGCTGAGTATCGGGCTTTTCGCTGGCAATCGGGGCAACTGGTGGGAATTAGGCATCCCGATCCTGTAAAGCTTACGGAATTAGTCGGCTACGAGTCTCAGCGAGACGCTTTGCTGAAGAATACAAAATTTTTACTTGCTGGTTATCCAGCCTTGCACGTTTTGCTGTATGGCAGTCGTGGCAGTGGCAAATCTTCTTTGGTGAAGGGGTTGTTAAATGAGTCGGGTACTGGAAATTTGCGCCTTGTGGAAGTGGCTAAATCTGACTTGAGAGATTTGTCAGAAATTGTGGAGCAGCTGCGGGGTGTTCCTCAGAAATTCGTTATTTTTGTTGACGATCTCTCCTTTGAGGAAGATGACGACGCTTTCAAAGCGCTTAAAGTTGTGTTGGAGGGTAATTTAACTGCGCGATCGCAAAATGTGGTGGTATATGCGACTTCCAATCGCCGCCACTTGATTCGAGAATTTTTTGGTGATCGCCCGCTCACGCGAGACAATGAAGAAATCCATGCTTGGGATACGGTGCAGGAAAAACTTTCGTTTAGCGATCGCTTTGGTCTTACTTTAACCTTTGAACCAGCCGATCAGAATACCTATTTAAACATTATCCGACATCTTGCCGCCCAAGCGGAAATTCCCCTCACCCAGAAAGATTTAGAATATCGCGCCCTCCAGTGGGCAACTCGTCACAACGGGCGTTCTGGGCGCACAGCACGACAATTTATTGACTTTCTCAAAGCCGATTTAACCGTAAACACATAATAATGTAAAAAGTTGGAAACTGCTGACTGGAGCCAACAACAAGCAATATGCGATCCACAAAGCTAAGTAATCGAATTTTACTCTCGTCAGTTGCCTTCAGCGTAAGCTTTTTTATTGGACTTATTGCTAACCGAGACTTCGGGAGAGCGCTGCTTACAGGGGTAATTACTGTACCTGCTACTTATGCGGGAACTTTAGTTGTAGAAAATAAACAAAGGAAGCAAAAGAATTTTCTCCTAAACGAAATTCAAGCTATAGATGGAGAAAGACAAGATTTAGAGGAGCATCTTTATTATTTGCAGTCCAGTCTCAATCAACTAAATCTCCAAGTTACCGAAAGACATAACCAAAGGGATGTGCTGAATCGGGAGATAGCCAATTTAGGAGCCTATAGGCACCAGTTAGAAGATCAAGGTTTTATTCTCCAAACTCAAGTTCAAGTTATGGAAACGCAAAAAACTGAACTAAATCAATCGCTGCTGGCTGTAACATCAGAAAAACAAAAAACAGAATTAAGTTTGAGTTCTCTACGCTCCGATCTCAGCAAAATGCAAGCTCAATTCACAGAAAATCAAAAGGAAAAGAGCGTCTTAGAGCAGGAGATAACAAACTTAAAAAAGCAAAAACGTCCCTTACAATCAGAAGCCGAAAACTTGCAAACTCAAATTCAGGCTTTTGAGATGCAGAAAGCTGAGCTAAATCAATCTTTGCTATCTTTACAATTAGAGCTTAGGCAATTACAGTTCCAAATTTACGAAATAAAACAGCCAAAGGAAAAGTCGCGTCAGAAAACGTCTTTTCGCGAAACAAAAACTAAACTAGAGGAAATACCTTCAGAATGGGCTGAGTTAAAAGCAAGACTTAGTGATGATGATATTCAAATACTCAAAGCAATTTTAGAGCAAAATAATCCAGGTGGAACAATAAAAAAAATTGCCGAAGAAAATATCACAATGCCCCAACTCTTAATTGATGGTATAAATGAGCTTGCTATGGATACAATTGGTGATCTGATTATAGAGCCTGGATCGGTGTCGGTTCCGCCAGCGATCGCACAGGAATATTTAACAAAAGTTAAAAATATAATTTTGTAGGCAATGTCCTCCAATGGTGTTATTGTGGGCAATGCCCACTCTACAGAGGATGGTAAATAATTACTTATCAACTCATGTTAAATCCATGACAAAACTTAAAATTACCAAAAGAATATCTAATGCCTTAATCAGTTCAGTTGGTGCAGGAGTTGTGCCTAGAATTGGTCTGGAATATATTGCTGTAGGTAGAGAAAAAGAAGTTAAAGCTGTTTTACAGGATCTGGATAATATTGGCGAAGGTAGTGCAGCATTTCGCTTCATAGTGGGACGCTACGGTTCAGGTAAAAGCTTTATGCTGCAACTGATTCGCAACTACGCTATGGAGAAAGGTTTTGTGGTAGCTGATGCTGACTTATCTCCAGAACGCAGGCTAACAGGAACTGACGGTAAAGGTGTAGCAACTTATCGAGAATTAATGCAGAATTTTTCTACAAAAATTCGTCCTGAAGGTGGTGCTTTAACACCAATTTTAGAAGGCTGGATTAATGGGATTCAAAACCAAGTCGCCCAAGATAACGATATGCGTCCCAATGACAGCGGCTTTGACGATTTAGTAGAAACGAGAATTAGGGAAGTAGTTAAGGACGTAGAAGGCTTAGTTCATGGGTTTGACTTTGCCAATGTTATCATCGCTTATTGGCGCGGCTATCGCTTGGATGATGATGATAAAAAAGAAGCTGCACTGAGGTGGTTGCGGGGAGAATTTGGTACTAAAACTGAGGCAAAATCAGCCCTGGGTGTGCGCGTCATTATTGATGATGAAACATGGTATGATTACCTAAAATTATTTGCTAAGTTTATTTATGACATCGGTTACAAAGGACTTTTAATTTTGCTGGATGAGGCTGTACATTTATACAAGATTACTCATACAGCTTCCCGTCAGAAAAATTACGACAAGCTGCTGGCTATGTTCAACGACACGATGCAGGGAAGAGCAGAAAATCTAGGGATTTATCTGGGTGGTACGCCAGAATTTGTGGAAGACAAACGCCGGGGGTTGTATAGTGATGAAGCCTTGCGATCGCGTTTAAGCAGTCGTGTTAAAAACGGTCATAAAGATATCTCAGCACCAGTCATCCAGCTAGAAACATTAACTTCCCAAAATATATCGGAACTTTTGTATAGATTGGTTGATGTTCATGCTGCCCATTACAACTATAATAAAACTCTTAAACCCAGCGAATTGCAAGAATTTATGCAAGAGGTTGTCAATCGTTTAGGTGCTGAAAAATTTTTGACACCCCGCGAAGTTGTCCGCGATTTCATCAGTATCTTAAACATCATGCAACAAAATCCAGACATTTCTTTTAATGAACTGATTCGCGGGGACAATTTTAAACCCACTCCTCCAAGCAAAAATTCAGATGTGGATGGGGATAACGAATTTGCAGAATTTACTTTATGAGTTAAGAGGAATGAACCGCGTTGGCGGAGCCTGCACGTTAGCGCTTAGACGCATTAGCGTAGCCATGCGCTCTCTTCGCTATATGGCCCGAAGTGAAGAGAAACAAGAGAGCAGAAACTAAAAGTCAAATATAGCTTATGAGTAAACAGCCTTTTGATAGGTTAGCGCCATTTATTCAAGAATATATCTACACTCACGATTGGACGGAATTAAGGCACGTTCAAATAGAAGCTAGTCGGGTAATTTTTGACACAGATGTTCACCTATTGCTTGCTGCGGGAACATCTTCGGGAAAAACAGAAGCTGCTTTTCTGCCAGTTCTTACCTTACTACATCAGAATCCATCCATAACTATCGGCGCACTCTATATCAGTCCTATTAAAGCGCTAATTAACGACCAATTTGAGCGTCTAAATGACATATTAAAAGAAGCCGATATTCCTGTTTGGCACTGGCACGGCGATGTCTCCTCAAGTCGTAAGGAACTGCTAATAAGAGATCCTAAAGGCGTTCTGCAAATTACTCCAGAATCTTTAGAAAGCTTGTTAATTAATAAAAATAAAGAACTGGTTCGTCTATTCGGAGATTTGCGCTTTATCATCATTGATGAAATCCATGCCTTTATGGGTTCCGAACGCGGTTGCCAAATTCTTTGCCAGTTAGCACGCCTATCAAAATTCGTAAAAAAAACGCCGCGTCGGATTGGTTTATCTGCGACCCTTGGCGATTATTCCATAGCTGAAGATTGGCTTCGTTCAGGAACCGAAACTCCAGTCATTACTCCTGATATCGATGGTGGACAACGGAAAGTCAACTTAGCTTTAGAACATTTTTATATTTCAGATAATGCTGATGAATCATTTATTAATCCTTACTATAAGCATATTTTTGATAATACCAAATCCCGAAAGTGTTTAATTTTCGCTAATAATCGCTCTGATACAGAATCGGTTATCGCTAATCTACGACAAATTGCCGAATCTGAAGGATTACCAGATATTTATCACGTCCATCATGGCAGTATTTCTGCCTCTTTAAGGGAAGCTGCTGAGGACGCGATGCGTGATAAAAAAACCGCATCTGTTACTGCTGCAACAGTCACCCTTGAATTAGGGATTGATATAGGTCAATTACAGCGGGTAATTCAGTTAGAAGCACCTCTTTCTGTGTCTAGTTTCTTGCAGAGGTTGGGACGTTCGGGAAGGCGAGGTAGTGCAGCAGATATGCGGTTTGTTTGTGCGGAAGATGAGCCATCAGGTGAGGAATCACTTCCGAAACAAATTCCCTGGCAACTGTTGCAATCTATAGCTATTATTCAACTTTACTTGGAAGAACGTTGGATTGAGCCAATCAAGCCTGTTAAATACCCGTTAAGCCTTCTTTATCACCAAACAATGAGCATTTTGATGGCGATGGGTGAACTCTCACCCGCGGCTCTTGCTCAGCAAGTTTTATCCTTACCACCCTTTGCTGCTATATCCAAAGATGATTTCCGGCAGTTGCTGCATCACTTGATTGAAATTGAGCATATTCAGCAGACTGGACAGGGAGAATTAATTATTGGTATGGCAGGGGAGAAAATTGTCAAAAATTTTCATTTTTATGCTGTATTCTCAGACACTATTGAGTATGTCGTCAGGGACGACTCTATGGCAATCGGCAGTATTGTTATGGCTCCCCCTGTTGGTAATTTGTTTGCCTTGGCAGGCAGAAGTTGGGAAGTTATAGATGTTTGTTTAAAATCAAGAAATGTTTTTGTAAAACAAGTTAAGGGCCAGTCTAGTATTTCTTGGTATGGTGGCAGTAGCAATATTCATACGAAAGTTCTGCAACGGATGCGACAGGTTCTTTTTGAAGATACTCAATATATCTATTTAAAAAATAATGCTAAAAAACGTTTGAATACAGTTCGAGAACTAGCTAGAAGTGCTGGATTGCAAAGAAATAATATAGTTTTAATAGAAGGTAATACTTGCTGCATTTTTCCTTGGATGGGTACTGTCACCTACCGCACTTTGGAAAGGTTTTTGAATTTCTTTTGCCGAGAGTCACTGGATATTAAACGTATAGGAGGTAAGGCTCCTTATTATCTAACAGTTAAGTTAGGTAAAAGCCAATCTCAAGAACTTTGTGATGAAATCCTTTCTTTTGGCAATCAAAGGATTTCATCGCATGATTTAGTTGCTGCTGAAGAACCTTTAAAATTGCAAAAATATGATGAATTTATTCCTCAAAATCTGCTTTCTAAGGCATTTGCTATGGATTGTCTAAATGTTGAGGAATTAGAAAATATTATTAGTACATGGTAATCAAATCGATAAATGACATTTAATTACACTCGCACAATTCGGTTTCAAGATACTGATGCAGCCGGTGTTGTTTACTTTGCTAATGTTTTAGCAATGTGCCACGAAGCTTATGAGCAGTCTTTGGCGGCATCTGGTATTAATCTTAAGGTGTTCTTTAGTAATTCGTCTGTTGCTATTCCTATTGTTCATGCTAGTGTAGATTTTTTTCGTCCGATGTTTTGCGGGGACGAGATATTTATTAAGTTAATGTGTAAGTATTTGAGTAGCGAGAAATTTGAAGTTGGTTATCAGTTTGTTGTCGCTGATAACATAGTCGCTAAGGCAATTACTAGACACGTTTGTATTGATGCGGTTAGTAAAAGTAGAAAAGAGTTTTCTGCGGAGATTGTGAGATGGTTGCGTGAGTGGGGGGAGCAGGAGGAAGGAACCCCTGAGGCGCAGAGGACGCAGAGGGATGGGATTTAGGCTGGTGTGTTTGTTGTAGCTATTTTTTGTAGTTGTTCAAGGTTTATTTTGCCTTGAGAATTGCGTGGTAAGGTCTTTACTGGAATCCACTGTTTGGGACGTTTGAATTTACTAAGTTTATTCTCGATTGCGGTTTGCAAGGTGTTAGTAGAAATTTCGGGATTACTGGGGATGTAAATTGCTGTTACGATTTCTCCCCAATGGGAATCTGGTAAGCCAATGATGCAAATATCGGCAACTAACCCTGTGGCTCTAATTGCGGCTTCTATCTCGGAGGGAAACACGTTTTCGCCACCTGTGATGATTTTATTGCTGTTACGTCCAATGATGTTTATGTCACCTTGTTTATCAATGAAGCCTATGTCATCTACTTGGAACTTATGGTTATTTGGGAACGTTTCTGGATAGTAACCATGTGCTAAGGAATTAGTCTGGATGGTAATAATTCCTGCATTATTGATGTCTAATATTTCGTTATTGGGGCTGCGAATTGTTACTTTAACATGAGGTAAAATTTGACCAGAGCTGTTGTTACCTTTGAGGAATTCTTCTGGTTTGAGAGTGGCAATCTGTGAGGCGGTTTCTGTCATGCCATAGGTGGGTGCTAGCCGAATGTTTTGGTGTCTCGCCTGTTCCAGAAGTTCCTGCCAAGCGGGTGCGCCTCCCAATAGGACTGTCTGAAAATGGGATAACCAGGCAGCTAATTCTGGATTCTGTAGGAGACGTTGTAGCTGGGTTGGTACTAAAGATATAAAAAATTCGGATGCTTCAATGTTACATTTTTCTCCTGCTTCTAATGCTTTCAATGGTCGAATTACCAATTTTCCTCCAGAGGTGAAGGAGCGCATAAATTGCATTAATCCGCTGACATGATACAGCGGCAGTACGCAGAAAGAATTGACTTGAGTTAATTGAAAATATTTTTTAAAACCTTGTACGGAGGCCATTAATGTTTCCCAGGTGTGAATTGCAAATCTAATCTTGCCTGATGAACCACCTGTGGGAATCATGATGGAATTTGGGACAGGGGATTGGGGATTAGGGATTGAGGAATATCTTTGATGTCTGTCGGTTGCTATATCTTGGCCTAAAATTATGTCTGGTTGGACTAAATCTAGAACTTGTTGCCATTCCTGTTTTACCCAGTTGGGATTGCAGATAAAAACTGGACAACCGGCGGCTACGGCGGCAACGAAGCTGGCGATAAATTTTATTGGTTCTGGTTCTGATAGTAATATTTTTGGCTGATTTTCTTGGATTAATTGAAGAAATAACTGTTCGGCTAGGCTGGTAAATTGGCGACTGTCTTCACCAATTAGCCAATCATCGTCAGTACGTTTTTTGAGATATTCTAAAGGCGTTTCCATAAGTCTTCAAAGGTAGTTTCTTCATCTTCGTTAAACCAGTGGTTGATGCCAAAACCAACTGTACGATGTGGAGAGGATAATTCAGCTGCTAGTTTGAGTGCGGCTTGTCTTCCAATGGCGGTTTCAAAGACTGAGGAAAAAACTGCGTCGATGTGATGTTGTTGGCAAAATTGTCGCAAACGACTGGGGGAACCAACTATGGAGGGTTTAATTACAAATATTCCTCGCCAACCGTTGCGGTAGGAAGCTTGTATTTGGTTGAGTGTGGCAATTGATTCATCTAAGGCAATGGGGATAGAATAGCGATCGCGTAATTCCCCCATAGCAGTTTCTTCGCCAACTCTTAACGGTTGTTCCAGAAATTCGATAATCTCAACACAAGCGCATTCTTTCAACCATTCGTTTGCCTCATTCCAGCTAAGTCCGCCATTGGCATCTAATCGCAATTTTGCCTCTTGCGGTAATGCTTGAATTAGCTGGTGAAAAATATTTAGTTCTTCTTCAATTGAGGCGACACCGATTTTCCATTTGAAGGTGCGATATCCTTGGTTCCAGAGTGTCTGCCATTGATGTAAGGCAGCTTCTCCAGCTGGTAATAAGCCACTATAGAACATCTCCCCCAACCCCTTTCCTACAAGCAGAGGGGCTTTCAATTTCCCCCCTTCCCTTGAAGGGAAGGAGGGTTGGGGGGTTAGTGCCTTATCCAAAAAATGTGTATCTTCCCAAGCGGACTCGAAGCCAAATTGACAGGCGGGGAGTTCAGCAGGGAGGTTGAAAATCGCCTCGGCGGTAATTTTCTCTCCCACTTGGCGGCAGAAATCTAAGGCTTGTTCTAGAGTTTCGGAACCAAACCAGGGCAAAGGGGCAACTTCACCCCAACCGACTTGCCCATTTTCATCGGTGAGGCGAATGATCATGCCTTCGCGGATGTTCCAAGTGCCATGATTAGTGGAAAGCGATCGCGCAAATTGCCGCTGATAAGGACGAAACTCGAATCGATATTGCATCAGCTAAAATGGCAGTACAAACCCTAATCCCAACAGTAACCCACTCCAAAAATGCAGGGTTACTGCGATGAATTTGCAGTTGCTAACTTTCTCTGGCTGATCGTGATTCTGGTGGACGTGAGTGCATAATTTCCAGGCAAGGGGCAAAGTCGCTAACACCAGCAACGTCCAAACGGGGAAAATCTGCGAAACTACGAATATGCCTGTCAGCGCATAAATGCTACCGCAAAACCAAGGTAATAACTGCGCTCCTGTTTTGGTTCCAAGTCGGACGATAGGCGATCGCTTTCCGGCTGCCAAATCGTCAACTGCCTGGTGGAAATGGGAGCAAAACAAAATTAAACTTGTGGCAATCCCTACAATGATAGATGCAGCGAGGCTGGTCATTGACCAAGCACCTGCTTGACTATAATAAACTGCCGAGACTACCAGAGGGCCAAAGCAAATAAAGCAGATAATTTCCCCCAAACCCTGGTAGCCTAAGCGAAAGGGAGGCCCTTGATAGGTGTATGCCAATGCACAACCCAGGAGTATCAACCCGATTACTGTGAGGTCTTGTTGCCATAATGCGATCGCTAGGGTTCCTAGTATACCCAACCCTAAAAACAGATTTGAAATCCAAAAAATCAAGGATTTGTTACCTGTCAAATTTACCAGTGAGTGGGCTTTGTTTATATCAATACCCGTCTCCGAATCAAACACATCATTACTGCAATTCATCCAGGCAATAAGTGAAATTGCTGATATTAAAAACGTAGAAAATATTCCTACATGAAACATTTTAGTTTCAGCAAAAGCAACAGCTGTCCCCACCCAGACTGGAATAATGGCAACGCTGTACATGGGTGGCTTAATTGCCGCCATCCACAACTTACTATTTGGCTGTTCTATGAAACTTGTAGTCATCAGTAGTAGCTTGATTAAATTACTAGCAGTTTACTCATCCCGGCTTTAAGGAAGTTGCGGCGCGGTACGGTGAAAGTATATTTCTCACTCTCTCCAGAAAGCGCCTTTTTCGCAGTACCCTAAAAGAAGCATCCCAGTCTCCGGTAGGAGAAATTTTGGTTACAATACCCTAAGGCAGGCGCTAATCCGAGGAGTCAAAGGCTTGCCGTAGCAGGCTTCCCCAGACCGGAACTGACATACATCTAGCTATAGCACGATTGAGAAATTGTTAATCAGATTTGAAAACAAACTTCAGAAAATTTTTTTACCCTGATTTGCATGACATTAACACCACTTCGTTCTAACCTCTTTCAAGACTGTAAGGAAATATACCAATTTCTGTTAAAATTTAAGCAGGCCTCTCTGCCTAAGAAACAAACAAAAATCCTGAGTATTTCTCAAGAAATTCCAGCCGTCGATCCGCTAGCTGTACTTCAGGCAATAGGCTTACCAGAGCAACTACACTTTTACTTTGAAAAGCCAGGACAAGGGGAAGCGATCGCTGCTATTGACAGCGTAACATCGCTGAAATTAGAAAGTCCAGATAGATTTTACCAATCGCAACAGTTTATTCAATCTTGCCTTGCTAATACCACCAGCATCGGCGCTATCAATCTTCCTTTTTATGGACCTCATTTCTTCTGTAGCTTCACTTTCTTTAATAACAATTTAGAGCCTGATTCACCTTTTCCATCTGCAACCATATTTTTACCCCGTTGGCAAATCGCTTTTAGAAAAAACATCTCAGTAGTAGTTGCGAATATTGCCATAAATTCAGAAGTAAATCTTCAAGATTTATCGGAAAACTTATGGCGAACCTTTCATTCAATAAAAATGGCAGGTGTAGAAAGGTTTAATAGTGCTAATTTACTAAATATAGCAATTGATGCTAGAAACAAATTTATCAAACAAAATGTAACAGATGTCAGTCACTTTAAATCATCTGTTATAAAGGCATTATCATCAATCGACTCCAAGAAAATTGACAAAATTGTTTTAGCTCACGCCTTTGATGTTATTTCCCCTATTCCTTTCCAGCTAATTCCTTCCCTTAACCATTTACGAATACGCCATCCTGACTGCTATATCTTTTCCACCAGTAACGGCAATGGGCAAAATTTTATCGGTGCCAGCCCGGAACGGTTAATTAGTATTCATAATCATAAATTAGTAACTGATGCTTTGGCTGGTTCAGCAGCACGAGGTAAAACCACAGATGAAGATGCCGAATTAGCGAATCGGTTACTAACAAGTGAAAAAGAAAGACGAGAGCATCGGGTTGTGATCGATTTCATTACTCAACGTTTATCCCAGCTTGGCTTACACCCTGAAATATTATCGCAACCAAAGCTGTTACAACTGCTAAATATCCAGCATTTATGGACACCAATCCAGGCGCAATTACCAGCAGAGGTTAATCCCTTAGAAATTGTCGCCCAACTGCATCCCACCCCAGCAGTTGCTGGTGCACCCACAGAGATTGCCCAAGAAGAAATTCGCCACTATGAAACTTTCAACAGATCATTATATGCCGCACCCCTCGGTTGGATAGATAGCAGAGGCGACAGCGAATTTATTGTCGGAATTCGTTCAGCATTAATAGATGATTGTCGCGCCAGACTATACGCAGGTGCGGGTATCGTTGCTGGTTCCGATCCTGAAAAAGAATTAGCAGAAATTCAACTCAAACTCCAGGCACTTCTAAAAGCCTTAGTTTAATCAATTTAGTCTCCCATAAGGATGCTTTATAGCAATTCAAGAGTAGGGTGCGATATATCTAGGGGCATAGCAATCAAAAAGCCCCTACCAAATGTTAGAACCGCAATATATTCCACCCAACTGAGAAACGCTGTAGTTCTGTATTAATGCTTGAGTTCAACTTTTTCAAAATGTTCAACAATTGGAAATGGATCGTAAAAATGGTGAAGAAGTCTTTTCCACTCCTGATATTCAGTAGAAGCTCTAAATCCGATTGTATGATCTTCTAATGTCTTCCAATTAACCAGTAATAAATATTTTCCTTTAACTTCAATACATCTGTGGAGTTCATGGGATAAATATCCGTTCATAGACGAGATAATTATTGATGCTTTTAAAAAAGCAATTTCAAAATCACTTTCATATCCATCTTTCACATTTAGCATAACGGCTTCAAGAACCATGAAATTCCTAATAATTCTTTGCATCCAACATACTATTACCATAAGCTAAGATTTTCAGTCTTGATAGTTAGAAATGTCAATTAACTTTAATAACACCAATTCCGTCTGGGCTTCAATCCTAACCGAAACCTTAAAACGATTAGGATTAACTACAGCTATTATTTGCCCTGGTTCGCGTTCCACACCGTTAACCATTGCTTTTGCCCAACAAAATGAAGTAGAAGCAATTCCAATTTTAGATGAACGTTCTGCCGCATTTTTTGCCTTGGGAATTGCTAAAAGAACTGGGATTCCTGTAGCTTTAGTTTGCACTTCTGGAACCGCTGGCGCTAACTTTTATCCCGCTGTAATTGAAGCAAGGGAAAGCCGAATCCCCCTTTTAGTTTTAACAGCAGATCGTCCCCCAGAATTGCGAGATTGTCACTCTGGGCAGACAATAGATCAGGTGAAATTGTATGGCAATTATCCCAACTGGCAAGCGGAGTTAGCGCTACCTTCTCTGGAAATGGGGATGCTGTGTTATCTGCGCCAAACGATGATTTATGCTTGGGAGCGATCGCTATTTCCTACCCCAGGCTGCGTTCATCTTAACATCCCCTTCCGCGACCCACTCGCTCCAATTCCCCAACTCGACACCGAAACCCTCAAATTGCAGTTTCAGCCAGAAGATTTCTTTACTGGAATTGCATCGGGCGGGCTACCCTCCTTATTAAGGGGGACTGGGGAGATATCCAACACTACAATTCAAGAATGGCAGCAATGTAACCGAGGAATTATTATTGCTGGAACCGCGCAACCTATATTCCCTAAAGAGTATTGCAATGCAATTTCAAAACTTTCCCAAACTTTAAGATTTCCTGTATTAGCTGAAGCCCTATCCCCATTAAGAAACTATGCCCAGCTCAATTCGTCTTTAATTTCCAGCTATGACCTAATCTTACGGAATCAACAGTTAGCAAAAGAACTAATACCAAAGATGGTAATTCAAATAGGAGAATTACCCACCAGTAAAGAACTGCGAAACTGGTTAGATAATGCTCACATACGACGCTGGATAATTGACCCCAGCGATCACAATTTAGACCCACTCCACGGCAAAACAACACATTTACGAACATCTGTAGAATCTCTAGTGGAGACGGAATTTATCGCGTCTCCCCCAAGCGAATATCTTCATCTGTGGTGTGAAGCTGAAGCCAAAGTTAGACAAAATATTGACGAAACAATGGCAACAATGGAAACGCTTTTTGAAGGAAAAGCTGCTTGGTTACTCTCCCAGTTTTTACCAATAAAAACGCCCATATTTATTTCTAACAGTATGCCTGTAAGAGATGCGGAGTTTTTCTGGAAACCAAACAATTCTGGAATTCAACCATTTTTTAACCGGGGTGCAAATGGCATTGATGGCACTTTATCAACTGCTTTGGGAATTGCACATCAAAATCAAAGTAGTGTGATGTTGACGGGCGATTTAGCTTTATTGCACGATACGAATGGTTTCTTACTGAGAAATAAGTTTATCGGGCATTTGACGATTGTTCTAATTAATAATAATGGCGGCGGTATTTTTGAAATGTTGCCAATTTCTAAGTTTGAACCACCTTTTGAAGAGTTTTTTGCTACGCCACAAGATATTAATTTTGCTCAACTTTGTGCTACATACAATGTGGAGCATGAAGTGATTACTTCTTGGGAGCATTTCAAGCAGCGATTAAACCCGCTGCCAAGTAAGGGAATTCGGGTGTTGGAGTTGCGAACAAATCGCAAATTAGATGCAAAATGGCGACAAGAGAATTTGAGTAAGTTTGCTAGGGAATAAAGTATAAACGAACCGCTGAGGCGCAGAGGGAAGAGAAAGCGATCGCATTCCCCTGAAAAGCGCGATCGCACTACTGATTTTCTTTTCGTTCTCGACGATGTTTTTCTAGCAACTCAGGAAAATTCTTAAGGTCATCTATTGACTGGGGAGCCGGATACCACTCTGTCGTCGATTCAGCCGTCACCCTATCCATATAGATGCGGAAGGCTTCATCGTCGTCTCTATGTTCTCGTATGTAGCCTAGTAGTTCTTTACGGCTCATTGCCTCAAAATTTGGTTTAATCATAAAAGTTTCCAGAGTCCATTGCGATTAATCAGGATTTCTGTCTCTTCTCCAGCTAGGAAGAATACTCCTCCTGTGGGTTCATCTATCCTAATTATATAAATCGGCAAATACATTTTTGTTGCCCAATAACTCAGGATGAAGCAAGTGAATAGCTGTGCTGATGTAGGAATAATTCGCACCCCTGGTTACTTTACGTTTCCTAGTTTACAGATTACTGGTAGAGAGTTGCTGAGGAGAGAGCGATCGCTCATAAATAAAAAACCCGCCTTCGCGGGTTTTGTTTGTCTGGACGCAATTAAAAACATCGCCGTTTTAAAATGCGATCGCGCTGATTAACGTCTGTATATGTTCAGCTACGAATGCTGTTAGTTGATGAGTCTTCGGCAAGCTGTCTATTACTATCCCAGTACATAACAACATCATGTAGAGAATGGAGAATTTAAACAGCGATCGCGCCAATTGTTTATTCTCAGGTTCCTGCAATAATGCCCAAGCTTTCTTGATAAAAACGCTTCCCAAGATAGCAGCAATAATGCCATAAACTACACCAGAAGCGCCTAAAGGATAAACTAACAACAGCGTCATCGGCACCATAATTAAGGTGTAAATCCAGATTTGCCGGGTAGTGGCAACTTCACCCGCAACAACTGGCAGCATCGGGATGCCGACTTTGGCGTAGTCATCGCGAATCATCAACGCCAACGCCCAGAAGTGCGGAGGTGTCCAAACAAATACGATGGCAAAAAGTAGCCACGCTGCCCAGCTTAAAGAACCAGTAACAGCTGCCCAACCCACTAAAGCGGGGATCGCTCCAGCTGCACCGCCAATCACAATATTTTGCGCGGTGTGGCGCTTCAGCAAATGAGTGTAGATGGCCATGTAGAAGACAATGCCGGACATTGCCAACAACGCACTCAGCAGATTAGCGCATACTGCTAGGAGGGTGAAAGATAGGCAGCCAAGCGCGATCGCAAACAGCAGCGCATGGCTCGACTGCACTCGCCCGGAAGGAATCGGGCGGCGGCGGGTGCGCTCCATAGCATAATCGATATCGCGGTCGTAAATGCAGTTAAGAGTCTGGGCAGATGCCGCAGCAAGGGTTCCGCCTGTCAGCGTCACCAATAACAAAAATGGATCTACCCGTCCATCTGATGCCATCCACATACCCGCCGCTGTGGTAATCAGCAGTAGTGGGATAATGCGCGGTTTTGTTAGCTGGTAGTAGCTGTGAATTACTTGTAGGAAGTTTTGATGTTTGCGGGAGACATCGGCTCCAACCATCATTTCTTGCATTATTTATTTTCCTAATTGACCTAGCCGATTTTGGATTTTGGATTAGAGTCTGGATGATTTATTGTTCAAAACCCGATCTCCGCCCTAGTTGAAACTAGGAAACAAATCTAAAATCCCAAATCCCCCAGTATTTACTGTGGAGTCAATCCAAAATCGCCAATCTAAAATCCAAAATCGAGTGACCTAGCTGGACAAGGTAGAAGCAATTCCAAAGCGTCTCTAAAGTTTGTGTAGCTAGCACCCGTTCAGGGTGCTGGTTGATGAAGAGTTATAGAGACGGATCTGGTACGACAACAGAAGCATTGCGATCGCGCAACGCCAAAACGGTAAAAACAACCATCGAACCTAGTAAAGCCGCTCCCACTGCCTGGTGAGCCACTGTCAGCGGTTCTACTTGTAGGTGTAAGCGGAAAGTAGCCACACCGAGAGCAATTTGCAACACCAGTAAACCACCCGCCAAGTTAGCCCACTTTCGCAGTAGTGGATGCAGTGCGGGCGTGCGCCATGCGAAAACCACCACGGCTATTGTGGCAACGGTTGGCGGTATAACTCCGGCAATGTGACTATTCATCACCGTGCAGAGTTCTTGCGCTCCAAAACACTGATGTAGCGCCCACTGAGAACCGACTAATCCACCGAGTAAACTTTGTAAATATACAAAAATGGCAGCACTTAAGCTGATCCACGGCAGTTTACTAGCGGTGCCAGTGCCTTGATAAGGTAGGAGTGCCGCACCAATTACCAGCAGAGTTGTGAAAAACAATAAAGCTGTTCCCAGGTGAGCGGTGACAATATCGAAACGGAGGAGCTGGGTTACTGTCAGTCCGCCCAATACACCCTGGAAAATCACCAAAAAAAGCGCAAAAGTGGATGCAATAGGCAACCAAGTTGGTAAAGAGCGACGATTCCACCACGAAACCGCAGTGAGTGCGATCGCGCCTAACCCAATTACAGCCGCATCCAATCTGTGAAACCACTCCAGAAATACCTGGAGATTCATCTGTGAAGATGGCACTAGCTGACCGTAACACAGAGGCCAGTCTGGGCAGGCAAGCCCAGCATTCATAACTCGCGTTGCGCTACCAATTGCCATCAAAATTAAGGTAGCGATCGCCATCCTAAACACCAGGCGACGGATCTTGTCCCTGGGTTGGGAATCCTCCGGAGTGCGAACATCCTGATGAAGGACGGATTCTGTCATAGTTTTCCCAAAGCAAATTTTGCTTAATCAAATCCTGAGTATCCGCTCATCCCCAAGCTAGCATCCTAGCTGGAAAAATGACTGACTCTAGCTACCACTCTAATAACCTTGCTGCACCATCAGCTAAAGCTTTAGGAATTTCTTCCGATTGGGAGAGTTTGGTATATTCGATTACATATTCTTTACTAATCGTTACAATAATTAAATATTATCGGAATTCAGCGCCATAGACGCTGCACCACCTACCCATCGACAGAGCGCGATCCCAAAGAAATCTATAAAGATAGGGGAGGTTTACTGGCCAGCAAGCTCGCTTAGGCTTACCGTGGTAAGTAAGCTGAACTGATTTGGATTTCCTAAGATCGACATAGAGCTACTTATTTATCCGTTGTCGTGGGCGTTTGAAAGTTGTTAGAACCTTCTGGGGTTTCAACTGGACAACTTGACACCTCTTCCCAGACAACTGACGACTGACTAATAAATCCTGTCTGTGGCTTGAATTCCCAGATTATTTTGTTCAGCAGTTTTGCAGGAATCGAAGACATAACCGTGAACATCCCAAGTCAGATAATAACTTTACTGGTTGGCATTGTTGTCACCCTTGTCAGCCTCTGGTACGGTCAAAATCATGGTCTTCTGCCGATAGCAGCTTCCCAGGAAGCTCCCTTGGTGGACAAGCTGTTTAACGCCATGATGACCATTTCGACAGGGCTGTTTCTGATAGTTGAAGGGATAATCGTCATTTCAGTTATTAGATTTCGCCGTCGCCCAGATGACAACACAGACGGGCCACCAGTGCATGGCAACATCCCCTTAGAAATTTTGTGGACAGCGATCCCGGCGGTGATTGTTCTGGGAATCTCTATCTACAGTTTTGAGGTTTACAGCCAGATGGGCGGAATCAGCCCAATGGATCACTCGGTTGCCCATGTCAAGAGTGATAAACATTTTGCCAGAATGCCAGGAGCCGCGATCGCTGCCACCCTGACAGATACGGAAAATCGCAATCAACAGCTACAAGAAGAAGCCCTAGACGATCCCGCCACAGCCCTGAATCGCAAGGAACTTCCCCAAAAACGCGATTCTGAAGGACTAGGCGTAACTTCTCCCCGAATCGGCCCTACGCCTGATAAGGAAGGTCAAGCTCCAGAATACGTAATCAATGTTACGGGCCTGCAATTTGCTTGGCTTTTTAGCTACCCTGACACGAACGTTACCACAGGCGAATTACACCTTCCCATCGGGCGGGAAGTGAAACTAAACATCTCAGCTAATGATGTAATACACGCTTTTTGGGTGCCTGAGTTTCGGTTGAAGCAGGATGCAGTTCCAGGACGGCAAAGTGAACTGCGGTTCACACCTAATAAAGTGGGTGAATATCCAGTAATCTGTGCGGAACTCTGTGGTGCCTATCATGGAGTGATGAAGACAAAAGTAATTGTCGAGACACGCGAAGACTACGATAAATGGATGGGCGAACAGCAAGAAGTTGCTAGAAACGAATCTCTAAATCAGTCTGTTGCAGTGAATCCTGTAGAACTCTCCAATGCTGAGTTTTTGGCTCCCTACGCGAGTGAGATGGGTGTCACAACCGAAAGCCTACACCATCTCCACAACCATTAATCGCTAAGGTCAGGATGGGTAATGGTAAAAAAAGCCAATTAGCAATCCTTCAATTAGCAATCAGCAATCCTGCGATTAGTTATGACACAAGCACAGCTTCAAGAACGTGCCAATATACCTGCTCACGGTGACGAACCGAAGGTAACGCATTGGCGAGAATATTTTGGCTTTAGCACCGACCACAAAGTGATCGGGATTCAATACCTGGTTACAACGTTTATTTTTTATCTGATCGGTGGCGCACTGGCAACAGCAGTCCGCACGGAATTGGCAACGCCAGCGTCGGATTTTGTTGCACCGGATGTTTACAACAGCTTATTTACAGTCCACGCGACGGTGATGATTTTCCTGTGGATCGTACCTGCGGGAACTGGTGGGTTTGGGAATTATCTGGTGCCTTTGCTAATTGGGGCAAGGGATATGGCGTTTCCCAGACTGAATGCGATCGCTTTCTGGATGATCCCCCCCGCCGGCATACTGCTGATGAGCAGTTTCTTCGTCGGCGCACCAGGCGCAGGTTGGACTTCATACCCCCCTTTGAGCATCGTCAGCGGTAAAGCTGGGGAAGCGATTTGGATTATGAGCGTCCTGTTGCTGGGAACGTCCTCCATCTTGGCAGGGATCAATTTTATCGTCACCATCTGGAAGATGCGGACACCAGGGATGGGGTGGAACCAAATGCCCTTATTCTGTTGGTCAATGTTCGCCACCTCCTGCTTAGCTGTCATTTCCACTCCGGTATTAGCAGGGGCATTGATTCTCCTGGCCTTTGACCTGCTGGTGGGGACTAGCTTCTTTAACCCCACGGGTGGCGGTGATCCCGTCGTGTACCAGCATATGTTCTGGTTTTACTCCCACCCGGCGGTTTATATCATGATCCTCCCCATGTTTGGGATGATCTCAGAAATTCTGCCAGTACACTCTCGCAAACCGATTTTTGGGTACAAGGCGATCGCATATTCCAGCCTAGCTATCAGCTTTTTGGGGCTAATCGTCTGGGCGCACCATATGTTTACTAGCGGTACCCCAGCCTGGTTGCGGATGTTCTTCATGATCACCACAATGGTAATCGCCGTACCAACTGGCATTAAAGTCTTTAGCTGGTTAGCCACAATTTGGGGCGGCAAACTGCGCCTCAACAGCGCCATGCTATTCGCTCTCGGTTTTATCTCCATGTTCGTTATCGGCGGCATCAGCGGCGTTATGTTGGCGGCTGTACCCTTCGACATCCACGTTCACGACACCTACTTTGTAGTTGCTCACCTGCACTACGTCCTCTTTGGCGGCAGCGTTTTCGGCATCTACGCCGGATTCTACCACTGGTTCCCTAAGATGACCGGGCGGATGTTGAACGAAGCTTGGGGCAAAGTTCACTTTGTCCTGATGTTTATTGGATTCAACTTGGCTTTTCTACCAATGCACAAGTTGGGTATGGAAGGCATGAATCGGCGGATTGCCGAGTATGACCCCAAATTTGCCACACTCAACCTAATTTGCAGCATTGGAGCGTATATACTTGCCGTTTCCACCATTCCCTTCATTGTCAATGCCTGCTGGAGTTGGATAGCTGGCCCCAAAGCACCCGACAACCCTTGGGACGGACTAACCCTAGAGTGGATGACGACTTCGCCCCCCCCAGTAGAAAACTTTGAGAAAGACCCAGTGTTAGCCACTGGCCCTTATGACTACGGCATGGGCGATCGCCGCACCAAGGTAGATGTCCCCCTCGACGATCCTCGAAATCCAGTCTTGTCTGCCGGCCCTGACTCCGCCTTACGTGCAGATCCAGATCCAGCTGTTGCGGCTCATCCCGATGACCGTCAAGGAGAAAGTCACAATCGTTAATAGGGATTAGGGACTGGGGGCTAGGGACTAGAGACTAGGTAAGACTTTTTCCCAATTCCCAATCCCTAATTCTTAATCCCCAATTCCCAATTCTTTATAGAGGAGATTCATGCAAGGTTCAACAATTGACCCAGCAAAAACTGCCCTAAATTATCACCACGAGCCAGAAGCAGCAGTGGAAGCCCACGGCGTAGAACATCACGATTTTCGCATCGAGGGGCTGATTGTATTTCTGGTAGCAGAAGGCATGATCTTTTTCGGCTTATTTATTGCTTATCTCGCCTTCCGAGCAGTTGCACCGTCTTGGCCCCCCGAAGGAACGCCAAAACTAGAGCTATTGCTACCTGGAATCAACACCATAATTCTGATTTCTAGCAGCTTTGTGATCCACAATGCTGACACCGCCATCAAAAAGAATGACGTCAAAGGTTTGCGGACATGGTTTGCCTTAACTGGCATCATGGGCGCAATTTTCCTTTGCGGTCAGCTTTACGAATACAGCCACTTAGAATTTGGTCTTAGCACTAACTTATTTGCCAGCACCTTTTATGTTTTGACTGGCTTCCACGGTTTGCACGTATTCTTAGGACTTGGGGCAATTGGTGCTGTGTTGTGGCGCAGTCTCAAACCCGGCCACTACAGCAATGAACACCACTTTGGCGTTGAAGCCGCAGAAATTTACTGGCACTTCGTTGATATCGTGTGGATTGTTCTGTTCACAATCCTCTATCTGCTTTAAGTGTTTTTGAAGCACTACAATAAAAAATTTGCCTCCAGCTGGGGGCTTTTTTTATTGTGATAGCTTAATCTACTGAATGAGGGAGGAAACCAAGGGGTTAATTGATGGACGCGGATGAACTATTCAGGAGATACGCAGCTGGAGAAAGAGATTTTTGTCTAGCCGAACTGTCTAATACCGACTTAAGCGGGGCAAATCTCAGTCAGGTGGATTTCAGTGGGGCAAACCTAAAGAAGGCAACCTTTAGCCGAGCCATTCTCAGCCGAGCTACTCTAGCAGCAGCCAACATGGAACTGACTGACCTGTGCGAGGCAGATTTGCGTAGAGCCGACTTGAGCGGAGCCGAGATGATTGGAGCCTACTTAATTGCAGCTAATCTGAGTTTAGCTGACTTGATTGGCACCAACCTGCGTGGAGCAAATCTGAGTTTATCCGACTTGATTGGCGCTGACTTAATTGGCGCTGAGCTGAGTAGAGCCAATTTGAGTTTAGCCGACCTGCGGGGAGCCGACATGAGTGGAGCCAACCTCTGTGAGGCAAACTTGAGTTCAACACACCTTTATGAGGCTGACTTGCGGGAGGCAAACTTACTCAAAGCTAACTTACAAAAAGCTCTCTACAACGAACAAACTAAGTTTCCTGAATGGTTTGAACCTGCCTCAGCAGGAGCGTTGTTAATTGCTCCTCAAGTGTGTCTGGCAGGGATAGACCTGAGTAAAGCCAATCTCCCCGGAGTCAACCTGCGTGAAGCCAACCTCAGCGGTACTAACCTGAGTCAGGCAGATTTGGTTTGGGCAGATTTGAGGGGAGCCAACCTCACTGGAGCCAACTTACATGGCGCAAATTTATCTCAAACCAATCTCAGGGGAGCTAACCTCAAGGGAGCTATCATGCCTGATGGCAGCATCCACGATTAAGTTATAGATATTTCCCTCGCTTCTCTTCTATTATTAGGCTTGGAAACGCCAATGTTAGACGCTATGCCTCAATTTGAGACTGCATTAAGTATGAGTCAATAAAAATTGACCGTTGCCGTTATATTCCCCATTACAACTAGCAAAGTTGCGAACAAACCATATCAAATAAAACCTCCAAATCCGGCGGAAATTTGCATACTCGATGCCATAGTCTAACTGTTTGTTTGTTGCCTGATTGTCATCAAAGTTTTTTAGCCAGTTAGCAAAGGTTGTAGAGTAGTTATAGCCGTTGAGGTACCATCTTTGAATGGTTTTTAGGTCTTTGTTATGGCTAGGAACTGCATCGAAATTCCAGTAACGGCCATGCGGAAAAATATATTTGTGGGTGTAAACGCTGGAGATGTTGTTAGGGGTGCGGACTGTGATGATGTGAATAAAAAGTTTGCCGTCCTCCTTCAAGAATAAAGCTAATTTCTGGAAGGCTTTGGTTAAATTACCCACATGGCAGAAAACGCGAATCGAGAGAATTTTGTCAAACTTTGTGTCAAAGAAGGCATCATTTAAGTCGCCTTCATACAGCGTAAATCGTCCTGAACTAAGGTAACTTTCCGGATCTTGCATTTTGCCACGCATATATTCGCATTGTTCGTGGCTCAAATTAACTCCCGTAAACTTGACATTGGGGAACTTGGAAAGAATATAATTGGGAACGCATCCCCAACCACAGCCAAAGTCTAAAATATTGTCGCCGTCTTTGATCTCTAGCTTCTCAATTACATCATCGATCATTTGCATTTAGGCTTGGCTTGCTCAAGATTGGCTGCGCCTTTTTCCCACAATGCCATGCTGTATTTGGGATAAATAAGTTTCCCATCTCCTAACATTGTATTCAGCATGGCTTGTGGCAAGTCATACTGATCTCGCGAACCTTCGGCGAGATGATCGGTTTCTTTTAATACCCAGCCGTAGGGTGCTAAAAGAGAGGGAAAATATTTGAACAAGATGGGCATGAAGGTATCGAAAAGCGATCGCAGTACAGCATCAGGCACTTCAAATCCGTTAATATAAGCCTCTGCTACTGCCATTTGTGCTGCGTTAACTACCTTGACAGCCCCACGGCTGGTCTTATATGCTAATGGGGTTTTGATATTGACATCCCCTACTAAAGGGATATATTTTCGATGTTTTCTAATACTGAAGTTGAAGTCATAGCCACCCTCGTAATCTATCTAGAGGATTGGGATAGCTGGAGCTTAAGCTACCGTTTTTTTGATTCCATCCCTCTAAAGAGGTAGAATATGTTATAGGTTACAGTTATCTTTAAGAAATCTATTAATAGCGCGGGTTTCAGGAAAAAGGATTTTCATTTAAACTATATTTATTGATAATAAACGGAAAAATTTTTAAGTTTTTTTTAACGAAACCAAAAACAAATATATTTCTGAAGATAGGATAGAATAAAAATCTGTTAAGTTAAAATACAGGTCTTTAATTTTGGATAACCAAGTAATGATTCCTCAAGCAGAGTACGCCAAAAAATTGCGTCCTCTTCTTCCTGATGCTGCGTTTGCACCCGATCCCAATAAGTTATTCATTTTATTAATTAATGTAGCAATTCTGATATTGGGCTGGGCGATCGCATCTAAGTTAGACCGTTGGTCTGTATATTTATTGTGGCTTTATTTACCGCTAAGCCTGGTAATGGGCAATAGTGTCATTGTTTTACTATTCAGCTCCCATGACCTCATGCACGGCAGCGCGATTAGAAATTCTCGCCTGATGCGTTTGGTAAGCTTTCTCGGATTAACGATTATGTGGATGCCACCGACGTTGTGGAAAGCAGTTCATAATCGAGTGCATCACAATAATACTAATTCCCTGAAAGATCCAGATCGCAATTACTTATATCAACAGCCTGATACTTGGGGAAAATGGATTCAAAATCTATTCGTCCCATCTACTGAAGTTAATCCGTTATGGTTAACTGTAGGGATGACATCAGCATGGCTGGTTCATACTTTTCGCAACCTAACTTCGGTAGTGTTGTTTAATAATGAGTCTGTAGATTATGTGCCTGCTGCTTTTAAAGTGAGTGGCAAAGATAGGCAAGCGATCGCCTGGGAATTTCTATTAATATTAGGGATTCATTTCAGTATCATCGCGTATCTAGACTTTAACCCCATCAAACTCCTACTCAGCTACTTCCTCCCGCTTGCAATTGGCTACGCTGGTGTCATGTTTTATATTTATACAAATCACATGATATGCGAGATGACCAGCGTTAACGATCCGCTGATGAATAGTGTCTCTCTCCGAGTTCCCAAAATCTTTGATTTGCTGCACTTAAATTTCTCATACCATACGGAACATCATATTTTTCCGGCAATGAACTCGGACTATTATCCAATGGTTCAAAACTTGTTAATGATACACTATCCAGAACAACATAACTTATTAGATGCCGGACAAGCTTGGCGATTATTACTGCAAACTCCCCGGCATTACAAAGATGAAACTACATTCATAGATTCCTTGGGAGATCAGCCTGTTACTTGTCCTCTGGGCAAGAATTAAAAGCTTACTATAGCCCTCCTAAATAAATCTTCCAATTTTCTTAGTAGAGACGTTCTATAGAACGTCTCTACTCATGTGTTGGGTAGGCTGCATTATCTTAACCGAACCGTATTGCCGCTTATTTCTTTCTGGTACTGGTCATATGCCTGATTAATTGCCTGCATTGTAGCTTTAGCACTAGCAGAAGAATTAATATCAGGATGATACTGCCTTCCCAAGCGAATGTATGCACGCTTCACATCGCTAGGATAAGCACTTTTTTCCACACCCAAAACTTCCCACCATTCCCCAGATAGCACAAAGTTAGATTGAGATTTGTTCGTCTCACAGGACTGATGCCAAATTTTAATAGTGCCGCCATTAGCGCCACTCACCAAGGTATTTCCATCAGCACTAAAAGCAACCGCACCACGTCCAGAAAGAGTTTCTAGCAATTCTCCAGTGTGCAGGTTCCAAATTTTAACGCTGTTGGTGCTGCCACTGGCGAAAGTTTTTCCATCGGGGCTAAAGGCAACAGAATTAACCCTAGATGAATGTCCTGAGAAAGTGCGAATTAATTCTCCGGTTTTGAGATTCCAGAACTTGATTGTAGTGTCTCCACTCCCACTAGCGAGAGTCTTTCCATCGGGGCTGAAGGCAACAGAATTAACCCAACCGGAATGCCCCGCGAGAATGTGGTGCTGTTGTCCGCTAATCAAATTCCAAAGCCTAATAGTTTTATCGGCGCTTCCACTAGCGATAGTTTGACTATCGGGACTAATAACAACAGACAAAACCGCATCTGAATGTCCATTAATAGTACGGATTAATTTTCCCCCGTAGCCATTCCAAAGCCTGATAGTTTTATCGGCACTTCCACTAGCAATAATTTTTCCATCTGGGCTGAAGACAACCGAGTAAACAAAGCCGGAATGACTGTAGGCTGAGTTTAAATAAAAGAAGGTGCGGATAAATTCATTTTTTCGCAAATTCCAGCTAGTAATTTTTTGATCAAAACTGCCACTCACAAGAGTCTTACTATCTGGACTAATTGCCACTGAATAAACTTCCTGTGCTTGTCCAATAAAGGTGAAAATCTTTTTTCCTGTCTTCAGATTCCACAAAGTAACTGTTCTATCATCACTCCCACTGGCAACGATTTCACCATCGGGACTGACAGCAACGGAATTAACCGAGCCTGAGTGTCCTTTAAGAGTATGTACGCATTTCCAACAATGAGATGCCTGTGCCTCTACTCGCATCAGTTTTGCTTCAATTTCAGGAGAAGAAAACTTGCTTTTTAATGGCTGTGTCGTGGTGACATAAGTTTCAGGGGTTGCAAATGAGTTGACATTTGGTTTAAAGAAGTTTGAATTAGTTTTTGGCTGCATTTTAGCCTTCAATTCCTCTAACTCACCCTCCAGTTCCCAATTAGCAAATTTTCTTTCTATAGCATCACCAGCTAACTTTTTTTCTAATGCTGCAAGTTCTAATTCTAAAAGTGCCTCGGTGTAAGCTTCTTGCCATAAAACTTTTTCTTCCATTCGCTGGAAGGCATCTATTGCACCCATTAAACGCTCTCCTGACTCTGATTTGAGAGCTTTATGCAACCCATAAATTCCCAGTCCAATTACTGCACCAACAGCCGTCATCGGAGCCATGCCAATTCCTACAGCCGTTCCTTTAAAGGCTAATCCCATGCCGCCAAAAACTGAGTAAAAACTAGCGCCACCTGCTGCACCAATTCCTATGGCACCTAAAGCGAAAGTATCTCCTTCTCCTATCGCTGTAAAAGCTCCGTAGGCAGCAGCGCCAGCAACAGCTCCCGCCGCCGTAACTGGTGCCATCCCAAGCCCAACAGCTCCAAATCCTCCAACTAATCCCATCCCGCCAACAGCGGCGGAAACTCCGGCACCTGTCGCCGCGCCTGCGGTAACAAATGCTGCACCTGGGATAACACTATTTTTCTGATAATTTTGATACATGAATTTTGCAAGGGCGAAGGATGAGGTTCATGGAAGCGATCGCTTCTTTCTTTAATACACCTACCACTCTCTCCCTTGGTTCTAAATTCGTATATTTACCGATTTTTTTTCTAATATAGCAATCCTAATTTATTTATCAAGCTCTCTCTTTTCTCTTCCTCTGTGTCTCAGCGGTTCGCTAATCAAATAGGGTCGCTCTAGAAATTATTATAATAATTATATAATTAAACAAGTAATGCTTGTAAAGATCATAACTTTGTTAAAGGCAATGATAATTTATTTTACCAAGTAAGGGAGTAGGAGTTCTAGCAATCAATGCAGTGCGAATTGTGCGAAAGAGAAGTAGAAAAATTAACTGTACATCATCTAGTTCCGCGACAGAAAACCAAGCGGAAAAATGAAGATCCAGGCCCTACTACAAATATCTGTTCTGCCTGCCATCGACAGATACATACTTTGTTTGATAATACGAGATTAGCCCAAGAACTCAACTGTGTGGAAAGACTGAAGGATGAACCTCAGATGCAGAAATTTTTGTCATGGGTGAAGAAGCAAGATCCGGCTAGGCGCGTCAAAGTACATCGCACCAGCAATTAATTGATCCGGGTGAGCCTTAATTAGGATTTTGCGCTCTTTGCAATAATTCCTGAGAATTCCTCACCCACTGGGTGTTACCTTGAGCAGCGTAGAGGTCTTTTGCGTATTGTAGTAATTGCTGAGCATCCCTGTATTTGCCTTGGCGCAAAAATACTAAACCCGCTGCATAGTAGGCATTGGCGTAATTAGAATTAGCTTCGGCTGCTTGGCGAAAAGCGTTTAAAGCTTCGTCTAATTTTCCTTGATTCATTAAAATTGAACCGAGATTGTAGTGAGCTTCGGGGTATTTAGGGCTGATTTTTAAGGCTTGTTGAAATGCTTTTTTAGCTTCGTTATTTTTATTTTGTTGTAAATAAGATAAGCCCAAATGATAAGCAGGTTCTGGTGCATTTGGACTCAACTGCATAGCTTTTTTAAAAGATGCGATCGCTTTCTCCCAATCTCCCTGCTGTTCCCTTACCAAACCCAGATTGTAATGCGCTACCCCCAACTTAGGATCGATTTCCAGCGCCCGGACTAAATAATCACCCGCCTGCTGTAAATTGTTGCCCTCCAGCAGCGCAGCGCCTAAATTGGCAAAAGCTAAGGCAAATTTGGGATCGGCTTGTGTCGCTTGGTAAAAGGCATCCGCTGATGGTTGTAATTGTCCCGCCTGCCGCAAAGCTAGACCTAAATTGTAATGGGCTGGTGCCAGTTTGGGATCGAGTTGGGTGGCGCGTTGAAAGGATGCGATCGCTTCTGATACTTTCCCCTGTTGAATCATCTGCAAACCCTGATTTACCGAATCCACCGCCTGTGGCGCTTGCGCGACTGTTATAGGCGTAGAAGTTGGTAAAGCGGCAACCGGGGGCATTATCCCCACCAGTAACACCGAGAGCCTAACGACTAAAGTTAAGGGCCTAGGAACAAAGTTCGCGGACGCCGGGTTTTTTCGTGCGGTTCCAGGCTTGGGCCTGTGAGGTATATTTATCCATTCCAGATGCCGATGCCTTCCCATTTTTCGAGTCACCTTTTTGTTTACAATTGTTACGCTTGTTGACCTGATATCCAGTATTTTTCTAACAAATACTTTTTAATCTGTTTCATTTATTGATAAAATTTACGCTTATTTAATAGTAATTTATCTAAGTTAATTTTTGGGTGAGTTTGCTTTAAAAGAAATTGCAACTTTCATTTCAGGGAAGTCAAACGCGCTAATCTCACAGTCAGGGATAAATAAATCCATACGGCTAACAAGCAGTTAATGGCACCCAGAAAGGAGAGCGGGAACATCCCGCCGATTGCCAATGGTGTCAATCTGCTTCTCTCCTTTTTTTCTTGGAGGTGAATTATGAACGAAAAAGTCGTTTCCGGGACACGAAATGTTGCAATTGTCGGCCCGTATTTAAGTGGCAAAACTACATTACTGGAAAGTTTGCTGTTCGTCAGTGGGACAATTTCCCGCAAAGGACGTACTGTAGACCGTAACACGGTCGCAGATAGTTCCCAAGAAGCACGCGATCGCCAGATGAGTGTAGAGGTATGTACTGCCAGCACAGAGTACGGCGATGTCCGCTTCACTTTTGTAGATTGTCCCGGCTCGGTAGAATTTGCACAAGAAACCTATAACGCTCTAATTGGCGTGGATGCAGCGATTGTAGTCTGCGAACCGCACACCAATCGCGTCCTCACCCTCGCACCATTATTCAAATTTCTCGACGACTGGGAAATCCCGCACCTAGTCTTTATCAACAAAATGGATCGGGCGAACAACAACTTCATGGACGTGCTAAACGCCCTGAAAACAGTTTCCAGCCGCCCGATCGTCCCACACCAGTATCCCATCGGTCAAGGCGAACAACTGACCGGATTTATCGACTTGGTGAGCGAACAAGCTTATCATTACCATCCGGGTGCGCCAGCTGACCCGGTGCCAATGCCAGAAGACTTGAAAGAACAAGAGCAAGCAGCACGCACAGAGATGCTGGAAGCATTGGCAGATTTTGACGACCACTTGCTAGAAGAACTGCTAGAGGAAATTAACCCGCCCCAAGAAGAAATTATCCAAGACTTGAAAATGGAGTTAGGGGCAGATTTAATTGTGCCTGTGTTCCTGGGGGTTGCTGAGCAAGATTATGGAGTGCGACCCCTGCTGGAAGCTTTATTGCGAGAAGCACCAGATCCCGCAACTACTGCCGAACGTCGGGGAATTGTTCTCCACGCCGATGCTCCCTTAGCGCAAGTTATTAAAACCTATTACACTCCCCAAGGTGGGAAACTCTCCCTCGTGCGGGTTTGGCAAGGTACGTTAACAGATGGAATTGTCCTGAATGGGGTTCGTGCTGGCGGATTGTACCGATTGATGGGACAGCAACAGCAAACTGTCACACAAGCCCAAGCTGGTGAAATTGTGGCACTGGGACGCTTGGAAGCAATTAAAACAGGCGATACCTTGACAGCCGATGCACAATTGGCAACCGAATTACCGAAAGCCGAGCAGACTTCCCCAGTCTACGCAATGGCGATCGCGCCCGAAAAGCGCAACGACGAAGTTAAACTCAGCAGCGCCATAAGCAAACTGCTAGAAGAAGATCCGTCCCTCGCCTGGGAACAACACGGCGATACTCACGAAGTCATCCTCTGGGGACAAGGCGACATTCACCTGCAAGTTGCTCTCGACCGACTGCGGCGCAAATACAACCTGCCGATGACAACCCATCTGCCACGAGTTCCCTACAAAGAAACCATCCGCAAAACTGCCCCCTCAGTTCACGGGCGCTACAAGCACCAAAGCGGCGGACACGGGCAATTCGGCGACGTATACCTGGAAATCAAACCCCTACCCCGTGGCGAAGGCTTTAACTTCAATCAAACTATTGTTGGCGGTGTCGTTCCCAAGCAATATATTCCTGGCGTTGAGATGGGAGTGCGGGAATATCTCACTCATGGCCCCTTGGGTTTCCCAGTCGTCGATGTAGCAGTAACGCTGACAAATGGTTCATACCACTCAGTCGATAGTTCGGAACAGGCATTTAAACAAGCTGCCCGAATTGCCATGCAGGAAGGAATGCAAAAGTGCGAACCAACCCTGCTTGAACCGATTACCTCAGTTCAAGTATGCGCCCCCAGCGAGTTTACCTCCAAAGTCCTCCAACTACTGAGCGGACGGCGGGGACAAATTCTCGGCTACGAAGCTAAATCAGATTGGGCAGGTTGGGATTGCGTTTCCGCGTATTTACCCCAAGCTGAGATGCACGACTTTATCGTAGAATTGCGAAGTCTTACAATGGGCGTTGGCTTCTTCCACTGGCAACACGACCATCTCCAAGAAGTCCCCGAAAAATTAGCTGAAAAAGTCTTAGCCACCAACGGCTAAAAAAGGAAAAAGGAAAAAGGCAAAAAGAAGAGAAAAAACACAAACCAGACAAAAAATAGCAACGTAAGTAATCTTACTCTTTTGCCTTTTTCCTTACCGTATGGTTTATTTCAAAGTTTGTGATTAATTACTCTTTAAATCTCAATAGCTAAAAAAAACAATAGCCCGAATTAGCTTTTGGCGGTTTAATTACCTAACGTTAACCAGCAGGATCTATCATCAAATTAAGTTGTAATTTTTCAAAGCTGATGGAGGGAAATTTATGTCTTTTATAGCTTCGCTCCTGATAACGTTAATTTCTATCCTCGTTTTCTTGAATGCTGGTAAAGTTAAGAATGAAAGAGGCCGCTTGACGGTGCAAGCGATCGCAACGCTTGTTGGAGCAATTGCAGCGCTTTCTACCGTCTTCCGCAGTTTATTGATTATCCCCGCTGGAAATATCGGCGTTGTAGAGTCCTTGGGAAGGGTTTCCGAACGCACCCTTAATCCTGGTGTCCACTTAGTCAATCCCTTTACCGAAGTCGAGACATTTTCCACTCGGCTGAAAGATGTGAAGGAAACTATAGAGGCTACATCCCAAGAAGGTTTAGCTTTCAATATCGATGTTAGTCTTCAATACAGACTAGATCCACAGAAAGCGGCGGAAGTTTATAAAAATATTGGCACTGAAGAGGGAGATATTATTACTTCCCGATTTCGCTCCCTTGTCCGCGAAATTACTGCTAGTTACCCGGCTGTAGCAATTTACTCGACCAAACGCCAAGAAGTTGCTAATCAGCTTCGCCAACGGCTAAGCGAGCAGTTATTACCTCTTGGTTTTGTAGTTGAAGAAGCTTTGTTGAGGGAAGTTAAACTTCCTGATACGCTCCAAGCCGCAATTGAGCAAAAACTCCAAGTCGAGCAGCAAAGCCAGCAGATGAAATTTACTCTAGAAAAAGAGCGTCAAGAGGCTGAGCGAAAACGCATTCAAGCCAGAGGTATTTCTGATTCTCAAAAAATAATTTCTCAAGGACTGAGCGACCGAATGTTGCAATTGAGGGCAATTGAAGCCACTGAAAAACTAGCTCAATCCCCCAATTCTAAAATTGTGGTGATGGGTGGTCAAGGGCAAGGTGGTTTGCCAATCCTGTTACAGCCAGACATAGGAACTTCAACCAATGCAGCCGCTCCAAAACCCTAGTAGTATCTCTGTGTGGAATTAACTTTTACTTAAAATGACTAATTCACAAACTTGGTATATTGTCAAGCGACAACATCAAAAATGCGAAATTATCCCCAGCGATCGCGTCGAAGGGGAGGAAGAATCAGCATTTGTGGAACGCTGGGGGCCATTTAATTCCCAAGAGGAAGCGATCGCTCGTCGCATCGGCTTAATCCGCGCTGGAAAGTGCCAACCCGCATAATTTGAAATTTTAGATTCTATAGCGGTTCGCAGTTGAGTCAAATACAGACCTAACGATTCAACCCCCTTCCCTTGTAGAAAAGGAGAATTAGCCCCTCCCCTTGTAGGGGAGGGGTTGGGGAGAGGTCAGAAGTATTACACACAAATGAGAACCATAGATTCAACCCAAAATCATCAGAAGTCCAGAAACTCCTTCGGCGGGAGGAAAATCTAAAATTTCTTTTCTGCCCTATTTCCTTTTTTCGCAGCAATCTCCTGATTCAGCACATCCAGCGCTTTCGCGTATTGAGGATCGTCCTGAGAGCCGATTTTATCTCGGTCAGTCTGCAACGACTTGCGCTGTTCATCCGACAGTTCCAGCACCTGATCCGGGACAATTCCCGCTTGGTTGATATCGCGACCCTTGGGAGTATAGTATTTAGCGATCGTCACCGCCAAACCCGAACCATCGCCCAGGCCCCGCACCGATTGCACCAAACCTTTACCAAAGGTCTTTGTACCCACCAAAACAGCCCGCTTGTTATCCTGCAAAGCTCCAGAGAGGATTTCGCTAGCGCTAGCCGATCCGCCATCCACCAGCACCACCAGGGGTTTATCAGTCAAGGCCCGATTATTAGCCGTCTCTCGATCCCTTTCTCCCTGGCGATCGGATGTTGAGACAATCGTGCCTTCTTTGAGCCACATTTGGGCAATTTCAATACTAGAGTACAGTAAACCGCCTGGATTAGAGCGCAGATCCAGAATGTAGCCATTTACATTCTGCTCCTCCAAAGCTTTAATCGCGTCTGACATTTCCTTAGAAGCATTAGCGCTAAACTGAGTCAGGCGAATATAGCCGATGTCGCCAGTGGGACTTGTCTTCTTGCTAAAGCGCACCGGATGGATTTCAATTCGCGCCCGCTTCAGAGGAAACATTAATTCCTTGTCCCCCCGCTGAACCGTCAGCGTCACTGAGGTTCCCGGCTGTCCCCGAATCAGCTTCACCGCGTCATTGACATCCATCCCATCGGTAGTTTTGCCATCGATTTTGGTGATGATGTCCTTAGCCAATACACCAGCCTTAGAAGCTGGGGTATCTTCAATTGGCGCAATTACCGTTAACTTCTTGGTTTTTTCATCTTGGGCAAGTTGCAGACCAACCCCTGTTAATTCCCCAGAAGTGTCAATTTGCATTGACTTGAACTCTCCTGGGTCCATGAACCGAGTATAGGGGTCATTCAGTTTCTTCAGCATTTCCCGGATAGCTTCATAAGCTTCCTCCTTGTTGCTGTAAGACTTATTGAGATACTCTTTGCGAACTGCGCGCCAATCTACCTTGTTAAAGCTGCCATCCACATAAGAGCGGTCGATGACTTGCCAAACTTCGTCTACTAGCTCCTTGGGGCTTTCGCGCAAGACTGCTAGACTTTTGGGGAGATGAATACCTACTCCGGTAATAGCGATCGCAGCCACTGTTGCTGCTGTCGCACTTAGAACAAGCCCACGTTTTGTAATTACCATTTTCCTGTCTGAGCTGGGGGGAATTACTGCCAAGGAATTACGCTAACTCTAACACAGGCAATTTCTACCCAGCATTAGAGCGCACTTCTCTATCCATCTGCACTAGGTGACAGTCCGGAATTAGAGAATTCGGAGTTATGAGTTTACAATTCCTGATTCCTCACTCTTAACTCCTAACTTTTCTTAACTTAAGGATCAATCCAGCGTCCGTCTGCCTTAATTAAATTAATCAATTCTTCAACTCCTTGCGACTCTGGTACTTTTTTTATCTCTTCTCTGCCACGATATAGCGAGATATAACCAGGTTGTTTGCCAACATAACCATAGTCAGCATCCGCCATCTCTCCGGGACCATTGACAATGCAACCCATAACTGCTATGTCTAACCCGGTGAGGTGTTTAGTTGCTTCCCGAACTTCGTGCAGCACTTCTTCTAGGTTAAACAATGTGCGACCACAAGAAGGACAAGCGACATACTCAACCATCGTTTTCCGCAAACCCAAAGCTTGCAGAATGCTGTAACAGACGGGAATCTCTTTTTCTGGCGCTTCGGTGAGAGACACCCGGATAGTATCGCCAATTCCATCAGCTAACAGGGTAGCAATTCCTGCCGTAGACTTGATGCGTCCATATTCGCCATCACCAGCTTCCGTGACACCCAAATGCAGAGGGTAATCCATTCCCAGTTCATCCATCCGCTTCGCCATCAAGCGATATGCTGCTAACATCACCGGAACCCGCGACGCTTTGAGGGAAATTACCAGGTTGTGGAAATCCAGGGATTCGCAAATTCTGATGAATTCTATAGCAGATTCCACCATCCCTTCAGGAGTGTCGCCATAGGAAAACAGCATTCTTTCAGCAAGAGAACCGTGATTTACTCCGATTCGCATCGCCTTACCTTGATCTCGCAAGGAAACCACCAATGGTTCTAAAGTTTCGCGGATTTTTTCGCCAATCTCGTCAAATTCAGCTTTAGTATATTCAGTTCTATCCGCTTTTGGCTTCTCAAACACATACAACCCAGGATTAATCCGCACCTTATCAACGTGCTTGGCTACTTCCAAGGCGATTTTCATCCCGTTGTGATGCACATCGGCAACCAAAGGCACAATTTGGTAAGTTTGGATTAATTTCTGTTTAATTTCCGCCAAAGCTTTAGCGTGACCGATACTCGGCACAGTGACGCGCACAATTTCGCAGCCAATCTCGTGCAAGCGACGAATTCCGGCAACCGATCCGTCGATATCCAGGGTGTCTTCATTAATCATCGACTGCACCACCACCGGATAACCGCCGCCGATGGTGACATTTCCCACCTTTACCGGACGGGTTTTGCGGCGCTTAATGGCGGTGTCAAAAGCGGGTTCGTTAGATGCAGTGTTGGGAATTGGCAGAGTTTGCATAACCTTTTCTTTACTTTTTGCGTTCCTCTCTGTTTCTCAGGGTGCCACAGAAGGGGGCAAGTTTGGCTGATGGAATTGGAGGAACCTGACCCAAATTTGCTACGTATAGAATATACATTGTATATCCTTAAGGCGGTTTGATATGGAAACCAAGGCGCACATTGGCAAATGGGGAAATTCCTTGGCTTTTAGAATCCCCAAACATATTTCTGAATACCTAAAACTCAATGTGAATGACACTGTTATTTGCAGCGTAGAGAATGGAAAACTGGTACTACAACCATTGCCAAGTTCTTCGGAATATACCTTAGATGTATCGTGCAAGAGAGGCGAGTTTTATTGGTAAGTGTCCAGAGGGTTTACTTGAGGAAGTATTGAGACGGATTAAGCCAAGTTTATTTGAAGTTATGAAATTAGAATGAGAGTCCTGATAAATATTATTGAAGTTGCCTAGAGGTTCGGCTACTAAGTTGTATCACAACACGCGATCGCATACCATTACAGTAATTATTTTACTTGGCTACTTTTTGATTGATTACACGTAGTTAATAAAATAGGATAAAACACAGATAATGCAAATCTCAGTAGTTCTAATAAGACACCTAGGGAGAGTATAGGGGGAGTTATAGTGCAGGTAAAGCTAACAAATGCGATTGATGAAGAGTTAGTAAATCGCGGACTGCTTAACCCAAATTTATTGCGCGTGTATGAAACACAAGCACTTGTCGATACTCGCGCTACACGCACTGTGCTACCTAAGCATCTTGGTTTAAGGATTAGGAGTCAACAGGTAGCTAAATATGCTGATGGTAGAGAGGAAGCAGTCGGGCTGACAGAACCGGTCATCATTGAAATAGAAGGTCGTCAGACTATCGAAGCAACAATGGTGACAGCCCACCAAGTGTTAATAGGTCAGACTGTATTGGAGACGTTAGATTTACTTGTAGATTGTAAGAATCAGCGCCTAGTTCCGAATCCAGCACATCCTGACTATCCAGTGTTGCGAGTATAGCAAATAATTAATAGGTGTAAGATGAGAGCGATCGCATCCACGTATAGTTAAAATACGCTTAAAATGCTGCTTACTGTAAATTGACTATGCCTATCGACGCACCTCTTCCCGTCGGGTCAGTTCTAGAAAACCGCTATTGTGTCGTGCGAGAATTAGGGCAAGGTGGCTTTGGACGTACCTATCTTGCAGAAGATACCAATCGGTACAGTGAGCATTGCGTACTTAAAGAATTTTTACCACAAGTTGAAGGCAGCAAGGAATTAGAAAAAGCTGAAGAGTTGTTTATGCGGGAAGCTGGGGTTCTTTACCAGCTGCAACACCCGCAGATTCCTCGTTTCCGAGAATTGATCCGAGTCAATCTTGGCGGTACGGAATCTCTATTTTTGGTGCAAGAGTATGTAGAGGGGCAAACCTACTGCGATTTGTTAAAAGCAGGGAAGCCGTTTGATGAGGCCCAAATAATTCAACTGCTGCGGCAAATTCTACCAGTATTGGACTACATCCATTCGCTAGGGGTGGTGCATCGAGATATATCCCCTGATAACTTGATTCAGCGGAGTTCCGATAAGTTGCCAGTTTTAATTGACTTTGGTGGCGTTAAGCAAGTGGCAGTAAATGCTGCCTCCCAGTTTAGCGGACAGATGCCTGCTACTCGCTTGGGTAAAGAAGGTTACGCACCAGAGGAACAAATACGCCAAGGAAATGCTTTTCCTTGTAGCGATTTGTATGCTTTGGCGGTTACAGTTTTGGTGTTGCTAACTGGCAAAGAACCCCAAAAACTTTTCGATAGTTTTCAGGCAACTTGGCGGTGGCGACAAGAGGCGAGGGTTAGCCCTATGTTAGCGATTATTTTGGATAAAATGTTAGCTTATTATCCGGGCGATCGCTATCAGTCAGCTAGAGAAATTCTCCTAGCCCTCCCCTCTGTAAACCCGCATCTTTCTCAAGTTCCTACTATGAACGTTGTAGGTAGTCCCCCCTATCCAATTCCTCCAACAACTATCAGTCAAAAAAGTAAAAGTCCCAGTGTTTCTATTCCTAACCCAATTTACAAGCTGAGTTGGTTAAAATTTTGGAAAACAGGAATTAGTGTAAGTCTGATTTTGGCAGTCGGGATGGGGGCTTGGACTTTAATAAAATCCCGTTTATCGTCCTTTCCTCCAGCAATATCTTCGCCATTACCTGCCGATGGTTCGCTAAGTAAAAAAGAGCAGGATTTTGTAGCTGAAATAACTAAGCGTCGCCAAGCTTTGAAGATTTCCGAAACGGTTTTTATTCGTCAAGTTGATGAAATTTTTTATCAGAAGTATCCAGAATTAAAGCAACGTAGTTTGACAACTAACCCAGAAGATGCACGTTTCCGAATTGATTGGTATCAGATTGCTGATGACCAATTAAACAAGTTAGAAAAAGGCGCTCAATTATAGCACTTCTATTTGAGTTGCGAAAGGCGTAGAAACAGGGTTTCTACCTAATTGGAATCACAACTCAAACAGGATTGCTATGTGATGCAATTTAGTTCGCTACAATTGTTTTTAACTGTCAAGCCAAAATTTTTATTAAGGAAAGTCAGGAATCACCCATTGGGGAGGCTGCATAGCTTTTTTTCTGCGCGCTTCGTCAGCAATTTCCAGCATTCTATCTAAAGAAGTCTCTTTGATGAAGTTTGAGGCAGACGCTGCATTTTCCTTATTGGGGCATTTGTCACCCAAAATGCAGCCGTTAACGCAGGCTTCAGCGCAGTTTACTGTAACTTCCATTGTGTTTACTCTCTCTCATGCTCTTTGATGCTAGGCAGACTGATTCAAGCTTTGTCACTTTCAAAGCGAAAACGTCTACTTAAATTCTCCTTCTACAAATTGTACGGATATCTGTGAAAATTTCCAGCGTCTTGAGCGATCGCTTTCTTTACCGTTGCTATCAAACTGAATTAGCCCAATTTTTTGCCCAGTCTAAGGTCTGATAAACCTGCTTGAGAGTTGGTGCTTCGCAGTACAGTCGCAAAACGGGTTCCGTACCGCTAAAGCGAATCATCAACCAACTGTCATTGGCTAAACGGAACTTATAACCATCAATTGTCAGACAGTCTGTTACTGACTGACCAGCAATTTCAGTTAAAGGCGATTTTTGCAGTTGTTCGAGTAAACGCGATCGCACGTCCATACTCGCTAAAGGTAAGTCAATGCGATCATAAGCTGAGGTAAAATTTGTTTTTTCCTGCAAGCGTTGGTAAAGTTCGCTTAAGTCTAGTCCTGACTGGGCGATCGCTTCTAACAAATACAGTGCTGACAGCAGCCCATCCCGCTCTGGGATATGATTACCGTAGCCAATGCCTCCAGACTCTTCACCGCCTACTAACACCTTAGTTAATAACATCCGGTCGGCGATGTACTTATAGCCTATCGGTGTCTCATAGACTGGCAGATTGTACAGAGACGCTACGCGGGGAAACAAATCGGAACCGCTGACTGTTTTTACAACTTCCCCCGTCAGTCCCCGCCGCGATGCCATGTGTTCAATTAAAATCGGGATCAGTATTTGGGAACTGAGAAAATTTCCTTGCCCATCGACAGCAGCAATGCGATCGCTATCTCCATCAAACACAAATCCTACTGCCAACCCCTCACCACTGCGGCGGCGGTAAGTCCGCATCTGCCGGAACATCTGGGAAAGGTAACGTGGTAAAGGTTCCGGCGCACTTCCACCAAATAAAGGATCGCGAGAACTATTAATTTCCTCAATTGGCATCGCCAGCAGTTGTTCAAGTCCGGATGCCGCCGCCCCGTGCATCACATCAGCAAAAACACTGAGTTTCTTTTGCGCGATCGCATCCTGAATGCAGCCAATATCCACTTTAGCCCGTAGCGCTTCACAATAATTAGACCACGGGTCGAACCTCTCCAAACTTCCAGGCTTTCCTTTGACTGGCGACGATTCCTTAGCCAACAGCGCTTCTATCTTTTGCGTAATTTCTGGGGGAACCGAACCCCCAAATGCTCCCTTGACTTTTAACCCCGAATATGGCCCTGGATTATGACTTGCCGTAATCACCAAAGCCCCTAGAGCCTTTCGTTGATAAGCCGCCCAGCTAAATGCTGGTGTTGGGGCATAACTATCGCTCAACAGCACATCAAATCCCGCAGCTTGCACTGCAAGAGCCGTCTCAAAAGCAAAAGTTTCCGACATAAAGCGCCGATCGTAGCCCACAATAATCGTGCGCCGACTTGTCGCCTCACCATAGACATCTGCCAGGACTTGTGCCGCCAACGGTGCCACAAGCGTTAAACGCTCGAAGGTGAAATCTGCGGCGATGATACCTCGCCAGCCATCTGTACCAAATTTAATGGGATTAACAGCAAGCGGCATAAAAGCAGGGGGTGTTGCAGTGATAACGGTCGGATCTTAACATTTGTGGAGTCATTAGTGATTGGTCACTTAAGAGTTGTCAAGTTAAAACCCTCCCTAACCAACGCTTACAAACTAAGGACTACCGCCATCGTCCTCTTGAGAGCCTGACTCGTGCTTGACAGTTGGGGAATTGCCATTTGAAGCTGACAGATGTTCGAGAAGCGATCGCAGCCTCATGCGCTCAATGTAAGGCCAGCCACCAGCTTCTTCCATATCTTTCAACAGATTGTATAGAGCTTGACGATTATCCGGTAAAGAAGTCTGAAATACACCTTCCCGAATCTCGCGGTGCAAATCCTCTAACGTGCGAAGCATTGCCAACAAAGCCAAAGTATCTTTCTGACAAGTCTTTGCCAAAGACCGAACAGAAATAGCGATTGCTTCCAATTCTGACCCAAAAAGCCCCGACTCAACATCTTTGTTACTGTTCATGCGGGTGATTTGTCTGTCCATGCTGTTTTCAACTTTAACGGAGTGTTTCCTTAACTAGAGCGATCACTGCACAATCGACCTATTGGTAAATTGGTGTGGTGTGTAAGCACGGCATGGGTCTAAATCCCTATTAGGGATGGAAATAAAGGGATTGAAATAATTTACCCGCAGCTTCAGGATAAAGGCAACACAAAGCCTTGTAAAATTCACTTTAGAGATTCTAAGCCGAACGATTCCGAGCAAAATTAAGAATTTCACTTTTGTCCCCTGTCACTTAAACCCCACCCCAGATTTTACTGGTAGGGATTCCTAAATTAGATATTGAGGTTGACCATGAGGTATCGCGCTTTCATTGTTGCCTTCCTGGCATTGTGCTTGGGGGTACTAACTGCTTGTAGTGAAGGTCCAGCCAACGCGACTTCCACTCCAACTCCACTCACCTACGACCAGATTCGAGGCACGGGTCTAGCAAATAGCTGCCCTCAACTCTCTGAAACGACTCGCAGTTCCATTCCCATCGATCCTAGCCAGACATATAAAGTTACTAACCTGTGCTTACAGCCGACCAGCTTCTTTGTCAAAGAAGAATCTGCCAACAAACGGCAAGCCGCCCAATTCGTTCCAGGCAAGTTGTTGACACGGTATACATCTAGCATCGACCAGGTGCTAGGTGAACTGAAAGTTGATGAAAATAACCGTCTGAGCTTGGTTGAAGAGGATGGTCTCGACTTCCAAGCCACAACTGTTCAGCTGCCTGGTGGCGAACGAGTACCCTTCCTGTTCACAATTAAAAACCTGGTTGCCAGAAGTCAGCCCGGAATGGACAGCATTAACACCTCGACCGACTTTGAGGGCGAGTTTAACGTTCCCTCCTATCGGGGGGCAACTTTCCTCGATCCTAAAGGTCGCGGTGTAGCCAGTGGCTATGATAATGCAGTAGGACTCCCAGCCCAATCCGATTCTCAGGAACTGACTCGTGCTAATGTCAAGCGTGTAGACACCTTGAAGGGTAGCATTTCCCTGCAAGTCGCCAAGGTGGATAACGTCACTGGTGAAATTGCCGGAACCTTTGAAAGCGAACAGCCTTCTGATACGGATCTAGGAGCTGGCGAAGTTAAAGAAGTTAAAATTCGTGGCATTTTTTATGCGCGGGTTGCACCAGATCAGGCTTAAATCTCCTATTTAGCACTGATTGCTTAATTTAGCGGATCGGGAAAAGGGGCTTTACCAGCCCCTTTTTTATGCCTTAGAAGTCAAAAGTTAAAAGTCAGGACTTATAAGGTTTACTCATTTAAAGCTTTTAACTACACACTGACAGTGCCTGTTTTCGGTAGAAAATCATTTCTCCGTGAAAATGCTATTGTAATTAGCTGGCCAAAAAGAATAAACTTATGATCAAGCCTGAAAAAGCAAGTAATTAGGAAAATTTACCAAAAAGGCTTGATTAGTTTTACTTTTCTGAAAGGCAGTTCTCCGGAGCCTACCTAATAGCTCTATCCTCCAGCGTCTATGTTTTAAATCACAGCATCTACTTAAAAAGCAGAATAAAACCAAAATTAGTGTCTCTACTGGGGACAATCTACCAAGCGAACTTCTTTATGTATACCAACGTCACTCCCGAAATAAAACTGGAGAGCTTGCAACTGTTACGAGAGTATCAGCACAATCGTACAGATGCTGTCCGGAATCATCTGGTAAAACTGAATTTTGGACTGGTGAGAAAAGAAGCACATCACTGGGTTAATCAGTGTACTGAGAACTATGAGGACTTGCTTCAGGTTGGCTGTTTAGGATTAATTCGAGCTATTGAACGCTTTGACCTGTCCAAGGGACACGCCTTCAGTTCCTTCGCCATTCCCTACATTCGCGGCGAAATTCAGCACTATCTACGAGATAAAGGCTGCTCGTTCCGCCTACCTCGGCGCTGGCAGACTCTGCGGTATCAGGCAGCCTCTGTAACGCGGGAGTTTCAACAGAAATACAACCGACCACCTACCCATTCAGAGGTGGCAGCGGCGCTGGAAATTTCTGCTTCAGAATGGCAGGAAATCCAGTTAGCGTTTCAAAACCGAGAATTGCTAAGTTTAGATTTACCAGTGGGAGATGCTGAGGAAGGTTCGACTTGCTTAGGCGAACTTGTACCAGACCCCCAATATCGCAGTTTTCAGTTAGCCCAAGAAGACCAAATTCGCCTACAATTGGCTCTGGTGCAACTAGAAAAGCGCACTCGTGAAATTCTAGAATTCGTTTTTTTACACGATTTAACGCAAAAAGAGGTCGCAGAACGCTTAGACATCAGTGTGGTGACTGTCTCCAGGCGTGTTAAAAAAGGATTAGACTCGCTCAAAAAGCTAATGGTAGGGCCGGAGAATTAACCAAGAAGTTCTTGGGAAGGGAAGAGGAGTTAAGTTGAAACATTGGCAAGGTGTGAGAACCTTCCCCCCTTCTAACCTTCTTTTCGTCAACGGGCAACGGACAAAAAACTAAAAATTGAATAAAGTAACACAAATGTTACGCTTTCATCTATATATTTTAAACTTGTAATAGAGGGGTGCGATCGCATCCATCTATTCAAGGTATAACCCGCCTCAAAGAAATTTGAACAGAAAATCTCTTGTGGCGGATGCTATTAAGGGATTTGGGAACTGCAAAATGCGTCAACATTCATGGATTGCGTTTGTCGGAATACTGGCTCTGGTAGGGGCTGGCTGTGCGCCAGCAGAGGAAACTGCTATAGCTCCTAGTCCTATTGTTTCTCCGGCGGCTGATCCGGCGGCGGTTCCGACTACTTCACCAATAGCACCGGCAACCCCAAGGTTTAATACGCCAACTGTTCCAACAGCGAACGTTCCGGGAGTTCCCGGCTTGATTCCATCCACAAACTCGGATGTGCGATCGCGTAATATTCCTAAAGGTAGACAAGACCCCTTTGAGAATGTTCCCCTGAACCCGCAAGTGACTGTGGTGCCTCCAGAGCCTGGTTCGGTTCCTCCGCCTCCGATTCCAGTTTCTCCGGCTCCGGGTGTAGCACCGCAGCGTTCCATCCCAGTGCCGCCGCCTCTGCCCCAAGTACGCAATCCCAGAGTAAGAGCAAGCAACGGTGGTAGCAACGGTGGTAGAGCAGTTCCACGCACAAGGTATACACCGCCGCGTCCTCCCCAGGTTAGAACAACAACACCGAGAAATCCGGCACCTAGAACCGCACCAAATTCAGCTCCTATTGCTAGAACAAATACGGTTCCCCCTGCTCCCCTGCTGCCAAAACTGCCACCGCTACCAGAACCAACTCTGGCGAGAAATGTAGAAGTTACAGGAGTGGTGCAAGTAGGTACCCAGCCTCAAGCAATTGTAAAAGTACCGAATGAGCCGAGCCGCTACGTAGGAGTTGGGCAACGTTTATCTAATGGGCAGGTGCTAGTTAAGCGGATTGAAGTGAATAATGGTGGCAGTCCAATTGTGATTTTAGAGCAATATGGCAGAGAGGTTGCTAGACGAATTGGAGAAAAACCAGAGGCAAATCCTGCTGGCGCACCTACGGCTGCTGCTCCTGGTTCTCCTCAAGCCTAGATACGATTGATTACTTGTTGTAGGGAGTTTAAAGAGTGCAGACTACTGGAGGAGAACCGCTGCGAATTGAAATAAGCTTGCCTAGGTTGCCCTTGGCAATTTATCGGGAATTAGCTGCCCATTTGCGGCAGGTAGAAGGAGTCGAAGCGGATCTGATTCCCCAAAATTCGCAGCCGTTTGACTACCATCAAAGCCAGGTTGGGGGCTTGTGGATTCAATATGTACAAGATGCCAATCCAGCTAGTCGGCAACAAGTAGACCGGATTTTAGAGTATTATAGTCAGCGCTACAGCCCCTAGTAGGAAATCTTTCCACCGTAATATTCGGTGGGGGCTTTTTGGCAATCTGGCAAAAGCTAACAAAAATTCATGGGCATCATTCAAGCTTTACGGGGAACGCGGGACATTCTGCCCGAAGAAGTTGGCTATTGGCAATGGGTAGAATCGGTAGCGCGAGACATTCTTAACGTAGCCGCTTATCAAGAAATTCGTACTCCGATTTTTGAGCTGACTGCACTATTTGAGCGGGGAATTGGCGAAGCTACAGATGTGGTGGGGAAGGAAATGTACACCTTCAACAGCCGGGGGGAAAACCCTTATTCCATCACTCTACGTCCTGAAGGTACAGCGGGTGTGGTGCGCTCTTACATTGAAAACCATCTTGATGTAAAAGGTGGGATTCAGCGCCTTTGGTATATGGGGCCGATGTTTCGTTACGAAGCTCCCCAAGCGGGGCGACAGCGGCAATTTCACCAACTGGGCGTAGAAGTGTTAGGTAGTGCTGACTCCAGGGCGGATGCGGAGTTGATTGCGATCGCTACCGACATCCTGCAAACCCTCGGCCTAAAAAATCTGCACCTCTACATTAACTCCGTGGGTTCTCCTGAGGATCGACAGCGTTATCGACAAGCACTGGTGGACTATCTGACTCCCTATAAAGAAGAGTTAGATCCAGACTCCCAGGTGCGTTTGGATCGCAATCCCTTACGAATTTTGGATAGCAAGGATAAGCGGACGCAGGCAATTGTTGAAGATGCCCCCAGCATTTTAAATTATCTGGGTACAGAGTCACGCCGTTACTTTGAGCAAGTAAAAGCAAGGCTGACTGATTTGGGAATTGCTTACGAACTAAATCCGCGTCTGGTGCGCGGTTTGGATTATTATACTCATCTGGCCTTTGAAATTGTCTCCGACGACTTAGGAGCACAGGCGACTGTCTGTGGTGGCGGTCGCTATGATGGGCTAGTAGCAGAATTGGGCGGGCCAAGTACGCCTGCGGTGGGTTGGGCGATGGGTTTGGAGCGCTTGATTATCTTGCTACAACAGCTGCAACAGCCACCAGCAAAAACGCTGGATTTCTACGTAGTTTCACGGGGGGAAGCAGCAGAGAGTCAAGCACTTAAACTGGCTACGCAACTGCGAAGAATTGGGTTTAGTGTGGAATTAGATTTGAGTGGCAGTGCGTTTAAAAAGCAGTTCGCCAGAGCAGATAAGAGCGGTGCCGTTGCTTGCTTGATTTTAGGGGATGAGGAGGCAGCAAACCAAACCGTCAAGCTCAAGTGGATGGCAACCAAAGAGCAAAATGCGATCGCTCAAGTGGAATTATTGGCTGAAACAGACGAACTGCGTCGCCAGTTGGATACCGCAGGGAGTTATAAGTTATGAATTATGAGTTTTAAATTAATTCATAACTTATAACTCAAAATTCAAAATTTTTCCTAGCCGCCGATGGAATACTGGGAATTTCTGATCCAAAAAGAAGGCGATCGCTCTTGGCTCTCTCTAAAGAAGCCAAGTTTGGAAATCTTAGAAGGTCGGTATCGGGTGGTTGCTCACTCAAACCGACCAAACACTGATGTGGAAATTCGCATCACGCATGACAGCACCGAGGAAGTTCCCGCCAGACGGCGCTCACAGAAGCGATCGCGTCGCACCAATGCCCAAGGGTTAATGGTGGTGATTCCCTTTACCTACTTTAAGGCGGGGATATGGGATTTGCGTTGCTCTGGGGATATCATGTCCGATTTCCTGGGCAATACTTGGCAGCAAACGATTAAGTTTCAGGTTTTACCACAAGCCGCAGAAACTTCCACAGATAGCGATTCAGCTGAAGAAGATATTTCGCCGGAAATTTTTCATCCCCATTCAGCAGAGATGCCGGAAACGTCTCTACCTCCAACGGAGGCCGAGTCACAAAGGTGGAAGGCCGCGTCAATGCCTGTCAGCGACCTTATGGAACACTCGCTACAGATGGTAGACGAAATTTTACACGAAGTTGTCGATCCACTCTGGCAAGCGTTTGAGCCGATACCTGCTGCGCCACCGCAGCGGTTGTTTACCCTAGACTCAGAGCTGCCAAGAGAGGAATTGCCTGAGTTTCAGAGTGCTATTGATTCACCAGATATTGCAACAGATATCACCCAACCGCAAGTAGAGGCAATTCCTGAAACGTTTCTAAGACTGATTCTCGACCAGGAAAATTTTGTGGCGCGTCGGGGACAGCCGATTATTTTTTCTGGGGAAGTTGAGGTTTTGGACACTTCCAGTTCTCAGAAGTGTGTCCAGGGTGGAACGCTGAGAGTGGAAATGCGCGATCCGCAAAACTCAAAAATTCTGCTAGATGTAGAGCAACCGCTACCCGAACAGGTCTCAAGCTTTGTCTTTAGGTGTAATCTTGAGCTGCCCGAAGAGTGCAAAACTCGGTTAATTTTGGGAGAAGTCACGCTAATAGACGAGACGCAGACAGTCTTGGCGACTCAATCATTTACTGTAACAGCAGATTTAGAAGATTTACTGGGCGCGATCGCTAACGATAGAGAAGCTGAAAATTTATTGAACCCGCCGTTAGGATCTCTTTTGGCAGAGACACCACCTTTAGATTCATCTTTTCTGGATTTGGTGCAACAACCGAAAGAGAATCAGTTCCTACGTCTAGAACCGTTACCAAATCAGCCTTTACCTCCGCAAATTACCCGAAGCGACCCGGCAAAGGAGGCAGCACTTAAAGCTCCCAAACTGCCTGCGATCGCTTCTGATACAGATGCAACCGATAGCGAGGGAAAAACATCCGTTACTCCTCCACCCCCGCCGTTGGGATCTCTACCACCCAAAATTTATCGCCCCGATCCTGCCAATCCAGTTAATAAAACGCTCAAACTCCCTCTAATTTCAGGCTCTGCTCCTGTTACAGAGGTAGAAGCAATAATCGATTCATCTAGCGAGCTTGAACCTCCCACGGTGGAGAACGCTGCTCAAGAGCAGGCTCCATCAGATGTGGAGCAGTTAGTTGATAATTTGTTGAATAACTTAGCTGATAGCTGGCAGCGTCCAGAGATACCATCAGCGGAAGATGACAGCGAAGATGCTGATACAACGGCTAATGAGGATGTAGCTGTCGAAGAACCTTCTGACACTCCAGAATCAGATAATCCTGCTGAAGATAGCGATCCCACATCGACTGTAGACACCGCCTTTGCTACTCTGAAGCTGAAAGACCGTTTTCTGTCCCGGTTAAACGACCTGGCAAACGATGAGGAATTGGCTCAACTCCTACAACCTGAGGAAGAGTTGCCTGTAACTGAGCCAGAATTAACAGAATCAGAGTTGTCTGCACCAGACGTGACCCAGGAAGATAGTGAAAATACTGGTGTGGTTGATGGAACTGAAACAGCGGCAATACAACAGTCGTCGGAAACAGACTCTGAAGCCCCGCCAGAGAGTATGTCTACAGATTGGGAGTTAGTGGCTCAACTGCTAGATCAACAACCCCCGCTACCAGAATTTGACGAAGAAGATGCCGCTATTTCCAGCGACGCACCCAGTAATTCTCAAGTGGCGGCGGAAAGTCCCCTGACTATTACTCAAAATCCTACCAATGTGTTCTCGGCAGCAAATTCCGGTGGAAATTGGGCAGATCAAGAGATTGTTGTGGACGATGACCCCTTTGAGGAGCCTCTGGGCAGAAGCGATCGCATATCCCCTTTCCCTCCTAGCCATTATCCCCAACCGCAGCCATCAGCGCTAGACGAGGAGCCTGTGCCAGCGCCTGAGTTGGTGTTGCCAGAAGGCGAACTGATTGCAGGGCAACTGCTCTTGCTCCGCGTGAAATTAAACTCTGAGTTGAGCCGCATCTATGTCAAGCTGTGGGTTCACGATCGACAAACGCGATCGCTGCTGGATGGCCCTCGTTGGCTTGTAGATTTTTCGCCCAATGCCTTTGGTGTCTTGGAAACAATGACTCAGTTAACTGTGCCGTTTGGGAGTATGTCCATCCGATTTGAAGCGGTTACAGTAGATACTTATACCCAAAGAGAGAGCCATAAAGTGACACTTGACCGTACTGTTATTCCCCCTGACTTGCCCAACTGGTCGCTGGATGAGTTTGGGGATTGATTAGTTGTTAAAAATTTTTATAATTCGGATCTTTGGGCCAAATTCACTGTAGATTCGATTAGAAGAATTGTTTCATAACAATAGGAAATTTAGCGATGGCAGCTTCATTCTTACCTTCAATTTTGGTCCCTCTAACTGGCTTGGTCTTCCCAGCCATAGCAATGGCTTTCTTCTTTCTTTACATTGAACATGAAGACCCAACTGGAATTTAACAGCTACAAATTAAAAAACCGCCCTTCCGGTTAGGACGGGCGGTTTTTCTAAAGGATGTAGAAGCTTCTACATCCTTCTTTGTTTATGCTTACAAAGAGGAGCCTAAACCAGCGTAGGCACCATAGAAGAAAGTACCTAATACGGCGATAACACCTAAACCAGCGACTGTCGCTACAATCCACAATGGGATTCTTCCACTTCCAGACACAGCTTTTTCCTCCTAATTAAACTCGAACTAGCTTTATTTAATCAAACCCAGTTAGGCGAAGCACTCACTGTTATAGGGCTTTCGCACTATAACAGAAGCTTCCAGTTTCACCCGCCGTGGCCATCTTATACGAATGTATAGTGTGGTTTTACACAGCGTCCGGAGGTTTTGCTTAGGTTTCCCTAGCACTGACTCCCGTACTACTTGCGTAGTACCCTGGCAGACACCCGCCTCCCGCAGGCACAATTTCTGTTGTTACACGGCTTGGTTTTCGCTTATCCCGAAGACCCGCTATACCTAGCTGGTATAGCGGAATTCTGCGATTTTAGTTAAAGAAATAACTGGAAAACAAAATTCCCAAAACGAAGACAAGTAGCAATCCTAAGAACAGAGAAGTTCTGTTTAACTCAACTGGCTGATTATTAGGATTGGGAAGACGATCCGGCATCGGTTTCTCCTATCGTTGAATAAATTGCATGGAAGCGATCGCGCCCAAGAAAAAGACTGTAGGCACAGCCAGAGTGTGGACAGCAAGCCATCTAACGGTAAAAATCGGATAAGAAACTGGTTGATTTGTTGGAGTATTGCTAGTCATGATTTGCCACCACTTTTAAACTACTTACTTGATAAATTGGTCTATTTGATCTTTTGATTCAACACGATCTTGTACAATTGGCACTTCCGTCCGATTTGGAGTGAAATACTCATTGGGGCGGGGTGTTCCAAACGCATCGTATGCCAATCCAGTTTGAACAAATAGCCAACCAGCAATAAACAATGCTGGGATGGTGATGCTGTGAATCACCCAGTAACGTACGCTCGTAATAATGTCACCAAACGGACGCTCTCCAGTAGTACCAGCCATTCAGATTCCTCCTCTGACAACAGTTTAAAGCTTTGTTTATATGATACGAAATTCGGTAGATGACAAGCAAGAAAATAGTTGTAAACAGCTTATTTTCTGCTTATTACTACCACCTGACGGCGACGATACTCTCTTCAAGCCGCAGACGATGAACCCTCGTATTTCAGCAAAACACCACGCTGACCAATAATAAATCCTCGATCGGGCGTTACAAACTTAATTTTGTACAAATTCGAGGGTATATTCTCCATCTCGCGATCTTTCTCCCAGGTTTTGCCATTATCTGGACTGCGGAGTAAATTACCACTTCCCCCGGTCACCCAAATTTCCTCTGGTGTGCGATATGCCAAATCGAGTAAACCCCAACTGGTAGATATCTCTGGATATTGTGCCTCTTGCCACTCATCGTGCTTTTCAGGGTCGCTAAATTGCAGCTGACCGCCCCGTGCGACCATCCACAACCGACCATCTTGTGCAAAACCCATATTTTCAACACGTCGGGAACTATTGCGGTTGTGGGATACCCACGCTTCCTGACCTGGTTCCCAAGTTGAGTAGAAGTTCCCTTTTGCTGACACTGCTACATATTTACCATCTTCAGAGCGGGAGATGTTGCGGACAACGCCCACTGCTTCTTGCACCATCGCTTTCCAGTTTTGTCCAGCGTCTTGAGTGCGATAAATTGCGCCTACGTTGGTGGTCATCTCAGCGGAGTTGGGACCTAGTGCCAAAATTGTGTTGGGTGCGCCCGGTAATTTATTACTCAGTGAGATGCGCGTCCAAGATTTTCCGCCATCGGTGGTGTGCAGTAAGATAGCAGGTTCTCCTGTAATCCAACCCTCAGAACCAGCAAAACTCACACCTGTAAAGCGGTATTTCTGATCGCCAAGGGACAAGTTTCGAGGCTCCCAGGTTTTGCCGCCATCGGTTGTTTCCAAAATTGTAGAGTCACTGCCCACAAGCCAGCCGCGATCGCGGTCGTCGGTAAAGGCAATATCCTGAATATTAGCTGTTGTTGGCAGCTCAATGACTTGCCAAGGGTTGTTGCTCACCGAAGGGACGCTACTACAACTGGCACAAAACAGGGTGACTACCAGCAATATTACAATTTGTTTCAGTGTTCTCACAAAAAAGTTCATAACGTCCAGCACTGGTGGATAGAATCTGACCTACGGCAGGTATCAAGAGCCGAGTTTAGTTTTAATGCAAACTGTAAAGACTGAGAAAAAACAAAAAACCTAAAGCCAAGGCACCAAAAATGAGCAGATTCTTCTGTCCTGGGGTTAAAGTGTTTACCCCCAGACCGAAACCTAGATTTTCCTTAAATCCAGACGGCGCACCTGCAACGCCAATATTTTGAAACTGCGTTTTCCGCACTCCACAGACGGGACAGCGCCAAGAGAGGGGTAATTCTTCAAACGATGTTCCTGCGGGGATATCACCTTTACTATCGCCCTTAAGTGGCTCATAAACATAGCCACAGGCGCGACATTCGTGGCGATCCATGATGGCATCAACGGCTTGATCGCTCATAGCTCAGAAAGTAGTTGAGAAGCCAACCTTAAAATCTATGTTAAAAATTATGCCATAAGTGTAGGACTTCCTTAACATTTTCTAGTTCTGGCTCTGGGCGGAAAGGGCGATCGCTAGATATAAAATTTGTTTAGTTCGACTTATGTGTGCTATACGTAATCGCTCTCGAAAGCCGCCAGCGTCACGTGGTAAAGGTAGTCACTCTATAATGTATATGTAAAGAAGTAATAACTCGCGTTGTTTCATCTGAGTGGTAGTTAACTATCGTGTTTGTCCTTAGTGGGTATGAGTATTTTTTAGGATTCCTACTGGCTTGCAGCTTGGTGCCTTTTCTAGCACTGTCTGCTGCTAAGCTTCTGCGCCCCAGCGGTAGTAGTCCAGAGCGACGCACCACCTATGAATCTGGGATGGAGCCGATTGGGGGAGCTTGGATTCAGTTCAACATCCGCTACTATATGTTTGCGCTTGTCTTCGTGATTTTTGATGTTGAAACTGTTTTCTTGTTTCCGTGGGCTGTTGCCTTCCATCGCTTAGGAGTTTTGGCTTTCATAGAAGCCCTGATCTTTATTGCAATTCTTGTGGTTGCTCTTGTTTACGCTTGGCGCAAAGGAGCTTTGGAATGGTCATGAAATCTAACCAGGCAAATGAATATGCTGCCCTAGAACAGCAGCAGAAAGAACGCATTCTTAGTCCAATTGAGCGGCCCAAGGTCACTCAAGAGCTTTCGGAAAACGTCATCCTGACCACAGTTGATGACCTGTACAACTGGGCGCGGCTTTCCAGCGTATGGCCTTTGTTGTTTGGCACCGCCTGCTGCTTCATTGAAGTTGCGGCGATGATTGGTTCGCGGTTTGACTTTGACCGATTTGGGCTGGTTCCCCGTTCCAGCCCCAGACAAGCAGATTTAATCATTACTGCTGGAACCATCACTATGAAGATGGCACCTGCTTTGGTACGTCTTTACGAACAGATGCCAGACCCCAAGTATGTGATTGCGATGGGAGCTTGCACAATCACTGGCGGGATGTTCAGTGCTGACTCCCCGACAGCGGTGCGCGGAGTGGATAAGTTGATTCCTGTGGATGTATACCTACCTGGATGTCCACCACGTCCAGAAGCGATCATGGATGCGATCATTAAACTCCGGAAGAAAATCGCTAATGATTCGATTCAGGAACGCGATCAAATGAAGCAAACGCATCGCTACTACAGCACCACCCACAAACTCAAAGGTGTAGACCCCATCCTGACAGGGAAATATCTACAGTCAGGCACTCGCCAAAGCCCACCGCCGGAGTTGGCAGCAGCTATGGGTATGCCTGTATCCCCAGCCCTGTTGACGACTCAAAAACAGGAGGAAGGTCGTGGCTGAAGCAGAATCCCAAATCGTAGCCAGTAAGGTTTCTGGCTGGTTGACGGAAAACGACTTTGAGCATGAGGCTCTAGAGCAAGATCATCAAGGCGTTGAGATCATAAAAGTTGACCGGGACTTTTTGATTCCTATCGCCACAGCCCTCTATGCCTATGGGTTTAATTACTTGCAATGTCAAGGTGGCTATGATGCAGGGCCGGGTGAGGATTTGGTCAGCTTCTATCATCTGATTAAGCTGAGTGACAATGCTGACCGACCTGAAGAAGTGCGTCTAAAGGTGTTTTTGCCGCGAGATGACGCTAGAGTGCCTTCGCTGTACTGGATTTGGAAGACAGCAGACTGGCAAGAGCGGGAATCTTACGATATGTTCGGTATTGTCTACGAAGGACACCCGAACTTGAAGCGGCTTTTGATGCCGGAAGATTGGGTAGGCTACCCTTTGCGGAAGGATTATATTTCGCCTGACTTCTACGAGTTGCAGGATGCTTTTTGATTAAGAAGCATTGCCCTTAATTAGGAAATTTTGCGTGAAAGCACTCACTTGTTGTAAGTGGGTGCTTATTTTTTTTAGAAAGCTTTTGCTACAAAATAAATTGTCCTCACAATCGATTGTGTTTGAATTTCAGCTAGTAAGTTGTGTCTTGGGAAAGAAACCCAACTTACCACCTATGAGATAGTCCAGGGAACTTGTGATTAACTCAAAACTCATAACTTATAACTATTTAGTCATCCCGGTTTAGGATTAATTTAATCATTCCATAGGGAGGGCGCGGATCGCAGTACACTTTTATTTTAGAATCTGCATCTGATACAAATGCGGTGTCCCAAAGTCGATTTTCAGCTGCAAAAGAAACTTCTGCCATTTGCGGGAAGCGTTGTAGTAGGCGCACACCCATCTCATAAACGAGATGTTGGATTGATTTGCTGACAAATTCATGAAAGACAACTTGCACAAAATCGCGCACTTGTTCAGCAGGGATGTAATCTGATAAATCAGACGCGATCGCATTCTCCACGTCAGCGTATTTCCAGTAAACATCGAGATAAATAAATAAGGGGCGATCGCTCATTTCTGGTAGCGTGGTATACTCATCGCGAGCAAAGTTGGCAAACAAGCTACCAGTAACTTTGATTAGCTGAAATCCTACTCTTCCACAACTATGAGCGACGATTTTTGTACCATCTCCCTGACGCTCAAAATCCAGCACTGTAACTGCATAGTCATTGCGCGAACGGCTGAATAAAACTTCGCTATTGGTATTTCCCCCATCGGGGTGAGGTAAACGTGCCGCAGCAAATGGTTGTTCTCTACCTATCACTCGCAGCGATCGCATTTGGGGATAAGTATGTAAAAACTCCTGTCCCAGGAAATTTATAAAACCTTCTAAGGTTGAGCCATCGAATGCGATCGCTTTCTTCAAAACAAAGTTTTTCATGGTGTCGGTAGCCACCACATCTGTATTGATTCCCTCAGTGTAGGCGGCGATAAAATTGTTACCGAATACCTCAACATCAACATCAACCGCAAACAGGATGTTTTCTCTACCACTAAACTCTGATTCTGGAATTTCTGTCAAACCCAACATCGGTTTTGCATATGTGCGGTACAGGGTAATATTTCCTTTACCATAGCTAATTTCTGCGCTCACGCCTTGCTCCTTGTCCTACTATTTTGGGTTTTGTATTGAGGAAACCTTGTTATTAGCCATTTTTATAAATTTTAGGGTTACATTATTCAAGGAAACTTATAATCACATTATTATCCTCGCGTTACGTTGACGAAACTTTGTGCAAGGATCGAATTATATTCGCCAGTATTTCTATATACACATTTTTTTAGAAAGTGCCGGAAGCGGAACGTTTTTGAAACTGACCTTTACCTTTGTTCCCCAGCCAGCGATCGCCATCTACAATCAACTCCCCGCGTAAGAAAACTTTCTCTACTTTCCCAGTAATAAAACGCCCTTCAAATAAGCTGTAGTCTACGTTAGAATGATGAGTTGCCGCACTCAAAATATGTTCTTTATTTGGGTCAAATAAAACTATATCGGCATCGCTTCCCACAGCAATTGTTCCTTTTTTAGGAAACAATCCAAACATTTTAGCGGGAGCAGTTGCAGTTAACTGTACAAACCTATTCAGCGAAATTTTACCCGTTCTAACACCGCCATCATATAGTAAAGTCAACCGCAATTCTACCCCAGGCGCACCATTAGGAATTTTAGAGAAATCCTCTTTTCCAACTTGTTTGGAACGGTGCCAACCAGAGGAATTTTCTTTGAAACAAAATGGACAATGATCGGTAGCAACTATCTGGAGATCGTCAAACTTTAACCCCCGCCACAATGCCTGTTGACAGTGATGTTCCCGTAACGGTGGGGTCATCACATATTTAGCCGCCTCAAAATCTGGTTTGTCATACTCCTCAATGTTTAAAAAAAGGTAATGAGGACAAGTTTCTGCAAAGGCATAAATACCGCGATCGCGTGCTTCAACTACTACATCTAATGCTTCTTTTGCTGACAGATGAACGATATATACAGGGATTTCCGCCAACTCTGCAATCCGAATTGCTCTGTGAGTAGCTTCTGCCTCCATAATTGTTGGTCTTGTTAAAGCATGATATTTTGGAGAAGTATTTCCCTGAGCCAATGCTTCTTCAATTAATACTTGAATTACGCTACCATTTTCTGCGTGTAAATTCACCATACCGCCATGAGAACCTACTGCCCGCATCGTTTTAAATATAGAGGCATCATCTACCATTAAAATTTCTGGATAAGCCATGAACATTTTAAAGCTAGATACCCCATCGTAATTAATTAAATCGGGTAATTCTTTTAAAACTTCTGGGTTAATATCTGTCAGAATCAGGTGAAAACTATAATCTACACAAGCTTGCGGTTCTGCCAATGCTAGACGATTATCAAGTGCAAATATTGCGCTTTCTCCTTTGCTTTGTTGAGCATAATCGATAATAGTAGTCGTGCCACCAAAGGCAGCGGATCGCGTTCCTGACTCATACGTATCGCAAGTTTCGGCAATGCCTTGACGGGACTCCATGTGCGTGTGAACGTCAACACCACCAGGCAATACAAGTAATCCTGAAGCTTGATATTTTTGGGCTGATGGTACTGCTAATTTTCGAGCGATCGCTTCAATTTTTCCATCGCGAATTAGAATATCTCCTACATAGTCATCGACTGCTGTAACAATTCGTCCGCCAGTTATTAGTACGTCTGTCATTTTTGCTGATTAAAATGTGATAAAACAAACCACTCTAGGCACCGAGAACCTAGAGATGTAGAGACGTTGTATACAATGGCTGGAAAACAAAATAACCTTACTTTTTGAACTGGGTTGGGGCAGAAATGTTGAATGTTAAGAAAACTTCATAAAAATTAGCCCAAAATCATGATATTTTTTGGGCTAAACCTTAATTAATCTTATTAGCTTCCATGATATTTTCATTTCCTCGTCTTG
>NZ_JACJPF010000097.1 GCF_014695915.1 Trichocoleus sp. FACHB-40 | reverse complement strand
ATAGTATAAGCACCTTCTCTCTTACATAAGGATTCTCATGCTCTTTTAAAGTCTTTAGTAGCCGTTCCTTTTGTTCTTGAGAAAGATGGTTTTTGGCTGGCATATGTGGCTAAAAATAACTTAGTACTTAATTTTATATTATACAATCAAGCTGCGTAACAGCTTAAACTCATTTTTTAGCCCCTCCTCGCTTGCGGGGAGAGGCTGGCGGTGGGGTTCTACGTTATATCATAGCCAAACAGTTTTGCTTCAAATCTTCTCAATGCAAAACAATTAAGAACAAGTGGTGCCTACGCCACATTGATCGTCACTTTTCAGCCAACCCTTAACTCCTCTATATTCAATCTGCGCCCATTGTCCCTGACAGCCTAATAGTTTGACATCAGTTCTACGTGGAACTCGTCCGATTTTTCGGCTTTGCTGACTGGGACTGGCATAAAGATTAACGCCATTAGTTTCATAACCCCTGGTTGCGGTGCCTAACATGGGCAAAAACACCCAGCCAGTTCCCCGAAAGCCGTCGCTATAATCCTTCCTAATTTTTACCCAATTTCCAGAGGAAGCGATGATATCAACTGACTCGTATGTGGGAATTTTTCCCAGAATTCGGCTACTGGTACCTGGGCCACTACGTACATTTAAACCTTGCGGATCTTTGTCGATGACGATTGCAGAAATATCACACTTTTTCTCATTAGCTGGTTGCGCTAATACGCTAAGATTAGCTGCGCCAGTATTGATAATCCAGCTAATGCTACCGAGTGCTAAGACCGCGATTAGCTTTGATGCTGCCTTCCTTGTCTTTTCAGTCATAAGCTTCTCTATTATTTAACACCAGCGTTGGTGCTGGTGCCAAATAATTACTTCATATCGTAGCCAAACAATTTCGGATCAACTTCTCCTAATTGCAAGTCAGCTAAGCCATACTCTGCCCAGCGTCGTTCCACCATCGCGGCAACATCTGGATCGGATTCCAAAGGTTCGCCCCATTCATGTTCGGTTTCCGGAGGAATTTTCGTAGTCGCATCAATTCCCATGCGTCCGCCTAAGCCAATTTTTTCACTGGCGAAATCCAAAGTATCAAAAGGCGTATTTGGCAAAATGAAAACATCTCGAACTGGATCAACTTTGGAACTAATTGCCCATACAACTTGACGCGGATCTCTGATGTTAATATCTTTATCTACCACAATCACAAACTTGGTGTAAGTAAACTGAGGTAAAGCACTCCAAAAAGCTAAGGCTGCCCGTCTTGCTTGTCCCGGATATGCCTTATCAATGGATATAATCGCCGCTTTATAACTCAGCGCTTCCATTGGGAGGAAGAAATCAACAATTTCTGAAACTTGTTGTCGTAAAATCGGCGTGTAGATGCGGTTCAGCGCGATCGCCATCATCGCTTCTTCTTTCGGCGGACGACCGCTAAAAGTTGTCATATACATTGGATCTTTGCGGTGTGTCATGCACTGGAAGCGAATCAACGGCGAATCCTCCACACCGCCGTAATAGCCCATGTGATCGCCAAACGGGCCATCTGACAGCACTTCCCCCGGTGTAATCGTGCCTTCTAGGACAAATTCCGAGTCGGCGGGAACTTCTAAATCCACCGTCTTACACTTCGCCAACTGCACCCCAGAACCGCCGTAGAGTCCCGCAAACAGCCATTCTGATAAATCAACTGGAATCGGTGTTGCAGCTGCCATGATGATCAGAGGGTCAACACCGAGTGCGATCGCAACCTCCAATTTCTTCCCCTGTTCCGCCGCCTTCCGCAAATGTCTCGCACCGCCCCGCACCGATAGCCAATGCACCGTCATCGTATTGCGAGATTGCAGTTGCAGGCGATAAACACCCACATTGGGCGTACCCGTCTCGCAATCCTTGGTAATTACCAGCCCCAGCGTGATAATCTTGCCAGCATCCCCCGAATAAGGACGAATCAGCGGCAATCTATTCAAATCCAAATCATCGCCTTGGATTACCACTTGATGACACGCCGGGAAAAAATCGCGTCCCGGTTTCGCCTTCAACACATCAAATAGCAGCTTGCCAAACTCCACCGCCTGAGAAATCTTCTTCGGTGGCTTCGGCTGTTGCAACATACTCAGCTTTTTGCCCAGTTCCTCCAACTCCAACGGATGCTGCATATTCATCGCCCAGCAAATCCGTTCAACTGTACCCATCAGGTTCACCGCCACCGGATAGTCAGCCCCTTTGACATTTTCAAATAGCAGTCCGGGGCCACCTTGTTGCAACATCCGGTTGGAAATCTCCGCAATTTCCATATCTGGGTCAACTAAGGCTGAAATCCGCCGTAATTGTCCCCTTTCTTCCAGTAGTTTGATGAATCCCCGCAGGTCTCTCGCCATGTTTAAGATATGTGAATCTTCATCTTTTATTATGGGATATATCTTGTGAACAGCTATGCCAGATAATCCCAGCTTGCGGGCAGCAAATGATTCTGCCGTTATCCACCAAATCAGCCTCTGTGTCTACCAAGCGATTATTTCTATCCAGCAGTACGAACCTGAATTACTCAGCGAAAAGTACAGGAATGCTCCTTGGAGCGATACTCGTTATCAGTCTGCATTCCTAGTGAAGTTGGAAGCAGAACTCAGTAAAGCCCAAGACAGGGATACACTGATTAAAACGGTACAGAAATTTCTGCAAGTTCTGCTAATTGGGCGCTGTTTAGAGTTGCCGATTTACAGTAACTTACTGGCAAAAATTCGTCATATGAGCCAGAGTCCAAACAATAGTGTAATGCAACAAGCCGCGGGAGCGAACAGCACTAATGTCCAAGATACCCCTAACGCCAGCAGCGCTGACGCACATACGCCAAAAGCGATCGCTATCTTACTTCTGGATACAGAAAACTTGCAACTCGACACCGAAACCGAAAATTTCTTAACAACAGTTTGCACCTATCCTATTCAAGTTAAAATTGCCTTTGCAAATTGGCGGCATCTGGGCAAGCTAGATGCTGAACTTCATGAGCGTGGCTATGACTTGATTCACGTTCCCGCTGGCCGAGACAATGCTGATGGGAAAATGATCGCAGTTGGCTTGTCAATTCGTGAACATTATCCCAAAGCCAGAGAAGTTTTAGTTTGCTCCTCAGACAAAGTGATGACCAACCTTTGTAACCATCTTCTAAAAAATGGATTAAATGTATATCGCGTTTGGCGACAAGGAGAAAATTTAACAATATCTAACTACAAAAATGGTAAAACTGAGACTTATCCCCCCAAAAAACCGCCCGAAATCCCAACATTAGCTCAATGTATTACGCATCTCCAATTACTGATTAAAACTGAGCAAGAACGTACTGGTAATCAGTGGATTAAGCTATCTATAATCTCCGCTTTATTTCTGGACTTACACAAAATTACTATCAGCCAAGTTGTCGCGGCTCATCTTCCGGGTAAGAGAGCTAGAGATATTTTTATAAACAATCCATCTGATTTTGTTGTTCATCAACCGCCAGAGCAATCTGAATTATATGTAACGCTATTTGAGACAATTGCTCCTAGAAGTGTAGTCAGTAATAACAGTAATAATACTGCTCCAACAGATGTTAAAACTGATATAAAGCCTTTACATACTATTAACTCTAAGGAAGAATTAGAACAGGCGCTTATAGGAATTTTGGGTACTATAAAAACCAAGTCTCCAGAGTCTAAAATTTCCTTATCACATTTGGGTACAGGTTTCAGAGCTGTATATAACAAATCTGCAACTGAAGTTCTTAAAAAATTAGGACTAGGCTCAAGCTTAAGTAAATTTTTACAGTCATGCCAAGGGTGGAAAGTTCAGAATACTGGTAAAGATGAGTTTGTGGAACTTGCCCAAAATCCTATATCTACGATTAATTCGCAAGCTGCTTTGGAACAGGTATTAATAAGTCTTCTAAACTCCTTAACTAATACATCTCAAAACTTGCCTATTCCCATAGAAAGTTTAGGGAGTGAATTCCACAAGCAATACGGGGTAACGATAAGCGCAATAATGAAGCAGTTGAAGATGGATGGTAACTTCCTAAAGTTTTTGCAGTCGTGTAGTGCTTTTAAGATAGAGAATTCAGGGAAGTCATATCGAGTTGCGATCGCTAAGTAAATTGGTCACAATAAAAATACGACACTCAGCATTTCTCGTTAAGAGTCTCTGACTCTTAACGCAAGTATTCGAGGCTCTGCCTCCTATAAATTAATATAAGACAGAGCCTGATAAATAGGCATTCCCAATTAAGAAACTCTTAACAAAGATTCAACTTAGCCAAATCGTCCGTTTACATAGTCTGCTGTCTGCTTCTTCGCAGGCTGAGCAAAAATAGTCTTCGTATCGTCAAACTCTACCAACTCCCCCAAGTACATAAACGCCGTATAGTCAGAAACACGAGCTGCCTGCTGCATACTGTGAGTCACTATTAGAATTGTTACCTGTTTTTTCAACTCAGCAATTAATTCTTCAATGCTGCCAGTAGCAATTGGGTCTAGCGCCGATGTCGGTTCATCGAAAAGAATAATTTCAGGTTCAGTTGCCAATGCACGGGCAATACACAACCGCTGCTGTTGACCGCCGGAAAGGTTGAAAGCTAAGTCATTTAAGCGATTTTTTACTTCCTCCCAAAGCGCAGCACTACGCAAAGCTTGCTCTACTTTTTCATCAATATGGCTACGCTTTGATACACCCCGCACCCGCAAACCATAAGCCACATTTTCGTAGATTGACTTAGGAAATGGATTAGGTCTTTGAAACACCATACTAATCCGCATCCGAACTTCAATCGGATCAACTTTACGACTGAGAATATTAATCCCATCGCTATCCAGGCGGATTTCCCCTTCGTAACGATTTCCGGGGTAAAGGTCGTGCATCCGATTGAAACACCGTAACAAAGTGGTTTTGCCACAGCCGGAAGGGCCAATTAGCGCTGTCACCTGTTTGTCAGCGACTGGCAGGTTAATATTTTTCAGTGCGTGGACAGTACCGCCATAATAAAAATTTAGGTTATTAACCTCAGCTTTAATATTTTTGGCTGAATTTGAAGAAGATTGGTTGGTTTCGATTTTTTCTACCATTTGATATCTTTGCGTAAACGATAGCGCAGAAAAATTGCTACACCATTCATAGCTAGTGTCATAATAACTAGGACGATACCCGCCGCCGCTGCATTAACTTGAAATTCTTCCTGGGGACGGGATACCCAATCAAACATTTGAATGGGCAAAACTGTGAAGGGTGCCAGCAACCACTTAAAAGAAATGAAAGGAAACTGTCCTTGAATTGGGGGTTCTGGCAAAAACGAGATGAAGGTAAGAGCGCCAATGGTAACTAGGGGAGCAGTCTCGCCAATGGCTCGTGCTAAGCCCACAATTATACCAGTAAGTATTGTGCCAGTTGAGTAACGCAAAACATGATCCCAGATCACCTGCCACTTGCTGGCACCAACTGCGTAGGCAGCTTCGCGAATACTATTGGGAATGGCGCGGAGAGCTTCGCGAGTTGTCACAATTACTATCGGCAAAACCAACAGTGCCAGAGTTAATCCGGCGGTGAGAACGCTTTCTCCCAACTTAAATCTATACACGAACAAGCCTAAAGCTAACAGTCCGTAGACAATGGAGGGAACTCCCGCCAAGTTGGTGACATTGATTTCGATGAAGTCGGAAAGCCAACCTTTCTTGGCATATTCTTCTAAATAAATACCTGCTGCTATACCTACTGGAATTGACGTTGCAGCAGTTACCAACATTACTAGGGCGCTTCCCACCCACGCAGAAAGGATGCCTGCTTCTTCCGCTTTGCGGCTGGGAAAAGAGGTGATAAATTGCCAATCAAGGCGCGGTAAACCGTCGTGCATTAAGTTAAGCACCAACGCCATCAGAGTGACAATTCCAAATAACATCGACAATAACCCGACGATTTGGAAAGCCAAGTCCCAACGCTTGCTCTTGGCGATAATAGAGCGTATCTCTTGTAGATTTTTCATTATTTATTAGCTAGTCATCGATTATTAACTTATTAATAACTAACTTAGTAAATTTCTCGGTAGCGTTTTCTCAAGAAATGACCGCCAATGTTGAAAACTAGGGTCATCAGCACTAGGGTTAATCCAGCTGCAAATATGGTTTCATATTCCAAGCTGCCATAAGGTAGGTCGCCGAGACTTACTGCTACGATGTAGGCGGTAATTGTCTGTGCTGGTTCTGTCGGATTCCAGGTAAGATTAGGCTGACCCCCAGCTGCGATCGCTACCACCATTGTTTCTCCCACGGCACGCGAAATTCCCAAAATGTACGCGGCCGATATCCCGGAAATAGCGGCTGGTAATACAACTCGCAACGCTGTCTGTAAGCGGGTAGCCCCCATTGCATAGGAACCCTCGCGCAAATTCACAGGTACAGCACGCATGGCATCCTCACTCAGAGAACTGACATAAGGAATAATCATTACACCGATCACTAGGCCAGCGCTCAACATATTAAAACCAGGCAAATCGGGATACACCTTCTGCAACAACGGGGTGACGAACAAAAATGCAAAATACCCGTAAACAACTGTCGGAATGCCTGCCAGTAATTCTAAGGCTGGTTTAACCACCTCTCGCACTCGTGGTTTAGCAAATTCGCTTAGATAAATAGCTGCAATAGTACCCAGCGGCACCGCCAGCAACAAGGCCACTGCTGTAGTAACTAAAGTTCCTGAAATCAGGGGCAATATCCCGTAGTTAAATTTTCCATCTGCGTCGGCAATCAAAGGCGACCAAGTGGTGCTGGTGAGGAATTCTACTATAGATACTTTCTGGAAAAATAGGAAAGATTCTTCAATTAAGATGCCGATAATTGCAAAGGTAACTCCTACCGAGGAAAGCGCCGCCAAAAATAACACAAACTCAATTGCCTTTTCCCGTAAGTCGCGTACTAGCTTTGACGATAATTGAGGTTGTTTAGAAGGTAGTTGCAGCGGTCTTTCGGTCATAATTAAGCCACTTATGGATCGTAGTTAAAATGCTTTTTAGGCTGGGCTTTGAGAGGATGTCTGAAAAGTCATAATCGAGACGCTTAGGCGGTTGAGATCCCCCTTGCATCCCCCTTTTTAAGGGGGACTTAGATTTGATTCTCTCCCCTTGAAAAGGGGGGCTGGGCGATCAAACTAACTTTTGACACTTCGGGGACATCCTCTGAGAAGGAAAAGGAAAAATTTAATAAGTAAATTTTTCCTTTTTATTGCCTATTACTGTTTAGCTTCGAGCTGTAGCAGTTGTTCAATTCGCAGTCCGGTTTTTGTATCGCCTGCAAACACTGTGCCAAACTTTTTGTTTTTGAAGTGACTATTCGCGAGGGTGTATGCCTGCGCTGGCAGAGCAACATACTTCACTTCACGAGCAAACTTACCAGCATTACCTATGTAATACTGTACAAACTGCTGCACCTGTGGCTTGTTAATGGATTTAGAGCTGACGTAGATAAACATAGGCCGAGACAGGGGAGTGTAAGTTCCATTCTGCACCGCCTGGGCAGATGGGGACACGGGACCTTTGCCGCTATCAATTGGTACTGCCTTCAACTTGCCCTTGTTTTCTTCGTAGTAGGCATATCCGAAGTATCCCAGCGCATTCTTATCGCGGGAAACGCCCTGTACCAGTACGTTGTCATCTTCGCTAGCAGTGAAATCACTCCTACTGGCTTTGGCTTTGCCGTTAACAGCTTCGGTAAAGTAGTCGAAGGTTCCAGAACTAGCACCCGGCCCAAATAGTTTTATAGGTGCATTGGGGAATGAAGAACGTACTTGGTTCCAAGTTTTGACTTTGCCTTGTGCCGCAGGCTCCCACATTTTCTTGAGTTCTGCAACTGTCAGGCTCTTGACCCAAGTGTTTGCCGGGTTAACCACAACTGTTAAGGCATCATAAGCAATTGGCAGTTCAACGTACTGAACGCCCGCGGCTTTACACGCCGCCATTTCTGAGGTGCTGATAGGACGGGAGGCGTTAGAAATATCTGTCTCGCCAGAACAGAATTTTTTGAAGCCGCCGCCAGTACCGGAAACGCCAACTGTAACTCTTACTGCGCCTCTTCTTGACTTCTGAAACTCTTCGGCTACGGCTTCAGTAATCGGGAAAACTGTGCTGGAACCGTCAATCTTAATTGTTGCTGGGCTTTGGGACTTAACCGCAGATACAGATAAACCAATTGTTGCAGCTGTGATTGCCGCAGTTCCTATTGCTGTCAAGCGGTTAAGCTTAAACTTTACTTCGTTGGCTGCCATATCCTTTGCTCCGGAACCCTAAGTTCGCTCTAAATCTAACCTCAGATAGAATACCTGCTCATGGTTAAGGATTTATAATCTAGGGTTGTGGTTGAGTTAAAATTAATTTATCTTTAGATGAAAAAAGAATTAAGTTTTGGTTAAAAGCGCTGCCATACTAACTAAAACTTAGGCTGGATAAAGGTAAAGGCTATCCTTAATAAACGATAAGAAACACAAACTACAATCAAATACCAAATAGGTTTTGAATTCGTTGACGTATCCGAATAAAAGGAGTCGGTTCTGTGATTCCTTCAGCAAGTAATCCTAAATCTCTTAGCGCCTGTTGCCTTTCAGATAATTTTTGAGCAATCTGATCGGCTAACTCTCGATGATCTACCAAAAGTTTCTGTAAATCGTGGCGATCTACTACAAATAAAATTGAATCTTCCAAAGTGCGAACTGTAGCTGAACGAGGGGTTCCCATCAGCAAAGACATTTCCCCAAAAAATTCTCCTTGGTGAAGCGTGGCAATATATTTCTCGGCTTTTTGGGAAAAAACTTCTACAGACCCGGTGAGAATAATGTAAAATGAATCGCCTGGGTCATTTTCTTGACATACAACTTGTCCGTTTGGAAAAAGTTGCCGATACCCATATTCAATTAATTGCCGCAATTCTAAATCACTACAGCCTTCAAAGTATGCCACGCGCCGCAACAAATCGCGCAGCGTCCAATTGTCAGGAGATTTTGAAACTAGCTTGTTGTTGGATGCGATCGCGCCATTCTGGGAGTTGATGCCATTGGAAACATCTGCGGCGTTATGTTTTTGAAACAAATTTTCTAATTTTTCTAGATTTCGGATTGTTACATCCTGCTGGGGAAAAGGAATCTCAATGCCTCGATAGCGAAATTCATGCTCAATCAAAAAGTTTAAAGAGCTTTTAATTGGGTCGCTATTTTGTGGCTGGTCGATCCAAAGTACCAGTTCAAAATCTAAAGAACTTTCTCCGAAAGCTTTAAACCAAACTTTGGGAGGAGGAGAAGATAAAACGCCAGGTTCCATGCGGGCGGCGGCTAAAAGTGCCTCGGTAACTAATACCGGATCGCTACCATATGCCACGCCAATTGGAAGATGAATGCGACAATTAGAATCTTTATAACTCCAGTTAATAATATGATTTTCGACAAAACGAATATTAGGAACTATAACGACAACGCCATTAAGTGTCCGGACAATGGTGGAACGAATAGAAATGTTTTCTACAGTTCCTAACAGGTTCTCGATTTCGATAAAGTCTCCGACTCTGATTGGTTGTTCAACAAGTAGCGTGAGTCCGCTGATAAAGTTGCTGGCTAAATTTTGTAACCCGAAACCTACACCAATCCCGATAACTCCAGCAAATACAGTCAGAGAGCTGAGGTTGATGCCTGCTGTTTGCAGCACAATCATAAAGCCCAAGCCTACCAACAAATAGCTAAGGACGGATGCGATCGCTTCTCGACTTCCCCTATCTAATCCCACTCGTACCAGCAGCTTCCGCTTTATCCATTCACTAATGGCGCGAGAAATCACAAATACCGTCAAGGCTAACAGAATCAGTTGGACAATCAAACCAAGCGAGAGAGAGTTGCTGCCTATATTAAAAAACGGCGTGGTAAAAAGCCAGAATAAGCCTGCAAATATCTGTTGTGCCGATGTGACAATCCAATTCATGAATTACTCCATTTGAAGAGGGAACGCGCGAAGCACTTTATCAATAAGACAAGGTTTGCTGGGAAAGTTCCCCCCAGCGCCATCCTCACGAGCCTGGGAACCAGAAAAAACCAGCAAAAGGAGTGTAACCGCCTTTGTTGAGCAAAATCAGCCGGAATCAGTATTATGGGGAAAGATGTAAAGAAATGTAAAGCAATATGCAAGACAAAGTTATTGTAATCGTTGGTGCCAGTGGTGGGATTGGTTCCGCCTTGACGCGCAAACTGGCACCAACCGGAGCGCAGTTGGTACTGGCAGCAAGAGATAGCAGCCGTTTGGATTCCTTGGCATCAGGACTCAATTCTGTTTTAACCGTACCCACAGATATTACCGACCAAAAGCAGGTACAGGCGCTGATGTCCAAGGCTGTTGCCCAGTTCGGGAAAATTGATGTCTTAGTCAATGCTGCTGGTGCTGGTATTCTCAAGCAGTACAACCAGTTAGAGGCAGAAGACTTAGATGCCATGATCGATGTGAATTTAAAGGGCAGCTTTTACACCTGTCAGGCGGCTGCTGAGGCGATGAAGGAGCATAAAAGCGGTCACATCTGCAATGTGGTAGGGATTTTGGGCAAGCACTCAATGGCGATGGCAACGGCTTACTGTGCCTCTAAATTTGGTGTTGTGGGTTTCAGCAAGTGCATGGCGGATGAACTGAAGCGTTTTGGCATCAAGTTCACCTTGTTCTACTTTGGCGGTGTCGATTCTCCCTTCTGGGATAAAGTTACCTTGAAGGTTGACCGAAAAAAGATGCTCAGTGCCGAAACTGCTGCTGACGCAATTATGTTCGCTCTTGCAGCCGATCCGCAGGCGGTGCCAATGGAAATTAATATTCAGCCAGAAAGCCACCTATTTTTCTAGCCTTGTCTCTCTCTTAGGAGTGACCGGGAAATCCGGGGAAAAGGGCAGAATTTACACTCAGGAAAGCTCTAAGACTGAATAAACCATGAAAATCGATCACGTTCGCTTTTATGTTGAAGATGCCACAGCGTTGCGCGACTGGTTTGTTCAAATCCTGGGCTTTCAATGTGTCTTTGGCGGTGCGAGTAGCGACACTCGCACGGAAGTAGTTAAAAGCGGTTCAGTCTGCTTTATTCTGTCTTCTCCTATTGCACCCAGTAGCCCGGTTGCTAAGTTTTTGCGCCTGCACCCTCCTGGTGTGGCAGATTTGGCTTTTCGGGTTCCAGATGTCGAGTCGGTGATGGAGAGGGCGCGATCGCAAGGGGCGAAAGTGCTGCAACCAATTAGACACTTTTTCCAAGATGAAGGATATGTCAAGTGGGGCAAAATCACTGGCTGGGGGTCGCTGTCGCATACTTTAATTGAAGCAAGCGGCAATTTGCCAGTTGATATTGGTTTTTTGGTATTTAGCGGGAATAAACAACAAACTATAGACAAGGGACTGTTTACCGCTATCGATCATGTGGTGCTGAATGTTCCTGCTGGCGATCTGGATCGGGCGGTTGCTTGGTATAAAAATACCCTCTCTTTTTTGCCCCACCAGTCGTTCGCAATTCAGACAAAGCGTTCTGGCTTGCACAGTAAGGTAATGGTTCATCCTGATGGTTGGGTGAAGTTACCGATTAATGAACCGAGTTCGGCTAATTCTCAAATTCAGGAATTTCTGGATGTGAATCGAGGTTCGGGAATTCAGCATATTGCGTTAGAGACTCCTGAAATTGTGCAGGCGATCGTGCGCCTCCGCGCCTCTGGTTTACCTTTCTTGTCGGTTCCCCCCACCTACTACACCGATTTGCAAAATCGCCAAGGACTCGACTTATCAAAAACTGAATTACAAGAAATCGCCAAGCAACAAATTTTGGTGGATTGGGAGAAGGACAATCCTCAAGCGCTGCTGTTGCAAACTTTTACTCAGCCAATTTTTCCACAGCCGACTTTCTTTTTTGAGCTGATTGAGCGTCGTTTCCAGGCGCAAGGCTTTGGGGAAGGCAATTTTCGCGCTCTTTTTGAAGCTATTGAGCGCGATCAGATGCAGCGCGGTAGTTTGGAATTCCCAATTCCCAATCCCCAATCCGTCCCAAAAATGCAGTAATCTGCTATTGAAATTAACAATCCCAGTCACTATAGTTCAGCAAATGTTAAGACTTATTACAGACTTCGATGGCCCGATTATGGATGTTTCGGAGCGATATTACCAGGTTTACCAGTTTTGTCTGGAGCATACGAAACGCCAAGATCAGCCTGTGAGAAAAATGTCTAAGGAAGAATTTTGGAGTTTGAAGCGATCGCGCGTACCAGAGCTACAAATCGGCGTTCTCTCCGGTTTAGATGAAGCGCAAGCCAAGGAATTTGCCGGACTGCGCCGTCAAACTGTCCATACGCTCCCCTATATGGCATACGATCAACTAGCTCCGGGAGCTGTAGAAGCTTTGGAAAAAGTACAGCAAGCTGGTGTCGATTTAGTAGTTATGACCATGCGCCGAGAGCTAGAGCTAGAATATGCCTTCAGCCGCTGCGATGTAGCGCGTTTTTTCCCTAAAGACCGCTGCTATCGACTTAGCAACGACTACGTTAAGACTCGCGACATTGATGACAAACCTTTGCTGATGGAACGAGCCATCAAGGAATTACCACCCGCGACTGATATATGGATGGTGGGAGATACTGAGGCTGACATAATAGCAGCCAAGAAACACAATATCAAGGTAATTGCGGTAACTTGTGGGATACGCGATCGCGCCCAAATAGAGCAATATCAACCAACAGAAATAGTCCACGACCTCAGCGAAGCCGTGGATTTAGTTTTGAGTCAGTCGCAGCCAGAACAAATTCTTCTAGCGTAGAAAGCTGCTGACCAGCCAGAGGATAATAAACGTCACTATTGCCTCGAATTGATTAGCACTCACACCGATAGAAGAAATTTGCTCCAAGAGCAGACTATTAAACAGCGTTCCCAATCCTATCCCCACCAACAACCCAAACAGCGTCAGCAGTACAGCGCGACCAAACTTTCGCTCTTTGCGATTGACAAAGAATAAAGTTAATCCGGCTCCCAAAGCCATATTCATTGGCAGCATTGAATCATTCGTACCTGGGTAGAGGAGACTCACGCCGCTCAATAGTAAAAACAAACCGCTAGGCCAAATAACCTCCTGTAAACTAGGCGTATCCACCAGCCGAGATAGCCAAGCCCCAGAACGGTTTACCGGAGGCGGAGCAAAATTGGGAGCGGGTGCTTCTCGCCGTTCTGGGAAACGAATCCGTTCAGGAACCTTAATTCTTCCCTCTTGGCGCATTTTAAGACGCTCCATTAAAATCGCATCGTAGGCAGCTTCCATAGTTTCCAGAAGCTCCTTTTCCCCATGATGCTCTTGAAGGAGACGCGATCGCGCCTCCTGAATTTCCTCAAACGTTGAGTCTTCTGTCAGCCCAAGCTTTTCGTAGGGATTTTGCTCGCTCATCCAAAACCTCCCAGAGATCCATTATTTATATCAGTCTTCATCGAATTTATTCAGCCGCCGAAGAGAAAAACCCTCAACATTCCCCTATGTTAGTTTCTAGCAACAAAAGAAAATGTTTACGCTCCAGACCCACGAGTTGCAAGCACTGTGTAAGTTAGCACAAGCGTGTTAAGCTAAGTGGCCGACACCCCCTCTACTCCCGGTTACTATAAGCATATTGCTCGTAGTACGTACCGTGCCAAGAGATGTTCTGTAGCTTTTTTCGCATGGAGTTGTCATAAATTAATACATTTGACAAAGTATCTATACATTTTCCATGAAGTTTTGCCATACTGGTTCATTGTTCTGTACCGTTCAAGTCCACAGGTACTGCCAAAAGAGCCGTTAACAGGTTTGCCTTGACCGGATGAGACTCATCCCCCTGCAAGTTAGTTTAGCCTGATCCTTCAACTCAAGCACTTGAGCCGAAAAACACTTTTACTAGCTCACTACCCCAGCCATCAGATGATTCCTCCCAGTGCGATCGGTAAAATTCATCTTTTCACCCAAAAAAGACATAAAACAAACCGTTTAAACCTTGATTTTGGAAAATTGTCCATTACAAGATATTTTCATCGCCTGGAGCGAGCGCCGATAATTGTCTAAAATGCTCATTACGCCATTAGGTTGGGAACACTAATTAAAGTGGGGAACTTTTGTTTAAGCGAAAATAAGCGCAAATTCTCCCCACGCAGCTCTTTCCTGAACACCTCTATTGTCCGTTAATCATAATCCAGTTTTTAGTGGAAAGTTATGGTCATGGCTTCCGCAACTCACAAAATTCTTGTCGTGGATGACGATCCTGCCATCCGGAATCTCATTCATCGGTTTTTAAGTCAGCAAAACTACCAAATGCAGTCTGCTGAAGACGGGAAGACAGCCCGCGCCGTCTTTGAGCAATTCAACCCAAACCTGGTGATTCTAGACGTGAATTTGCCGGACACGACTGGCTATCAACTCTGTAAGGAATTACAGGAACGCACAGATGTCTTGGTGCTGCTGTTGACAAGTCGCGCCGACGAAAACGATAAAATCCACGGGTTCTTGCAAGGCGCGGATGATTACATCACCAAGCCTTTTAGTTTAGGGGAACTGGGCGTGCGGGTAGGAGCGCTTTTCAAGCGTCACCGACCCCTGAAAGTCGCTGAACAACAACGTTTGATTTTTGACAAACTGGTTATCGATCCAGTGCGTAGGGAAGTGAATATTAGCGACCAGCCAATCCCCCTGACCGCCTTAGAATTTAATTTGCTACATTTTCTAGCGAGTCATCCGGGGCGAGTTTGGCGACGGGCAGAGTTGATCAAAGAAGTTTGGGCTTCCGAGTACATCGGAGATCCGAGAGTGGTTGACGTTCATATCGGTCAGATTCGCCGGAAAATTGAAATTGATTCGGCTCAGCCAGAGCTAATTCAAACCGTTCGAGGAGTAGGGTATAAGTTTGAGGTACCCAGTACAACTGAGCAGAATGGCAAAACAGAGCGCATTTAGGGGTATTTTTTGGGAATATCTACCATTTTAGATTTTGGATTTTTGAAACCAAAGTTTAGAGCAAGTTTTAGTCAATCAAAGGTGAAAAGCCTAAAACTGAATGGCGTTATGCCTGCTGTTGTCTGCTTATGAGTTTTATGCTGGGGGCTTGTAGCCCCTGCTATTTCCCCAAAGTTTAAATAAATCTACTACCCTAAGTGTTGGTGTCGCTGCTTTGTTAACCAACTGTTTTACCAATATTGACCCCAGCTTTAAAGCTTTGTCTTTCCCTGAGACAGATTTTGCAGGAGTACAGGTTTCTCCCAGTGGCAGCTAATTAATTGAATTTAGGCAGACAGGAGCAAAGAAGCGATCGCGCCAGATGCGATCGCCCCCGTTTCCTACTTTCCACCATCTAACTAGAAACTAGATAGAATCTTTATCCTTGTTGAGACGAGCTTGTGGCATGATTCTCAGAATTCACATCTGCCACTTTCTCACTTTCAGACGAGGGAAGGGTTTTTACTACTTGTTCTAAATTTTCTGCTTCCCGCTTAAACTCGCCCTCAAACTCTCTGGATGCTTCCTGAAACCCTCGAATCGCCTTACCCAGGCTGCGACCAACTTCTGGCAACTTCTTGGGGCCGAATATCAAAAGAGCCACAACCATTATCAGCGCCATTTCCGGCAGGCCAATGCCAAATACATTCATAGGTTTTTTCCTGCTTTCCTGACAAAAAAAACCCGGCATAGCCGGGAAAACTCGCGTGTTCTTCACTCACGGCGTTAAGCAAAGCCCCAAGGCTCAGAGCCTTGTAGCAGTTTATCAACCGCCTAGGCTTTTCCAATCCACATCCACACCATCAATCAAGAGCGTGGAGTTGTAAATTTGCAAAATAATCAGCAAAAAGACGAAAAATAGCGCCATGAAAACACCCATCAATCCAGTCGTACCCCAACCGGGAGCGACTTTTCCATATTCGGAGTTCAGGGGTTTGAGTCTATCTCCTAACCAAGTGCGTTGTGCCATAGATTACTAGCGACCAATCTCGACTGAAATTTTTAACGTTTTGTAATATTGTATAAGATAAGCTCTCATAAATTATTCAACCTATGGAACCCGCAACAGTTCTTAGCATTAGTATCTGTGCTTTTGTCGTCGCCATTACTGGACTTTCAATTTATACCTCTTTTGGCCCTCCTGCCAAGGAATTAAGCGATCCGTTTGAAGATCACGAAGACTAAAACTCACATTAGCCGTTGATGGGCACTTACACAAATCAAGCCCGCGCAGGCGGGCTAATCATTTTTGATGATTTCCAGAAACGCCTTTACGCCAAAATAACTAAACAAAAAACAGCTTTCCCTGTATCTTCTGATATTGTTCTCCAGAGTTGAGATGATTTTAACGCGCCTATGACTGCTCTGCTCAAAGAAATTCAACAGAGCCTGTTAAACACAATGGGTTATACCATTGAGGCGCTACCGGGAATTTTTCTGGCGATCGCGATCCTCTTTTTAACCCGTTACGGAGCCAATCTGGTGCGACAGATGGTCGCTAGAATTGGCAGGCGGGCGCTGAAAAACCCGTCCCTACGAGTGCTGCTAATGCAGACTTGTTTTGTCGGAACCTGGGTGGGGGGAGTTCTCTTTGCCTGTGTTGTTGCCTTTCCAGACTTGCGACTGGGTGACATCATTGGATTGCTGGGTCTAGGTTCTGTGGCGTTTGGCTTCGCCTTTCAAGATATTTTCAAAAATTTCCTGGCGGGAGTGCTGCTGCTGTTGCAGGAGCCTTTTCGGTTGGGCGATCAGGTGATTGTGGAGGGTTTCGAGGGTACTATTGAAGAAATTTCGATTCGCTCTACCCAAATTATGACTTATCAGGGAGAGCGTGTGGTACTGCCAAACGCGATCGTCTTCACTTCTCCGGTGCAGGTGCTAACTGCTATGACTCACCGCCGGACTGACTTGGAGATAGGGGTAGATTACAATACGCCAATCCCCCACGCGATCGCTACCCTCCAGAAAGCTGTGTCTGAAGTCGAGGGAGTTTTGCCAAAACCAGCGCCAGAAGTCGATGGTGTGGGCTTTGGTGATAGCTCAATTAACCTGGTGGTGCGCTATTGGACATTACCGCAAAAAATAGAGGTGCGCCGCACCAGAACAAAAGTAATGATCGCCCTGAAAGCAGCTTGCGATCGCGCTGACATTAACATTCCTTACCCTATCCGCACTCTTTACCATTACGACCAGCAGCAGTTTAATGATGCTTTCCCCGTCGCCGATGGTAAGGATAGATAGTTAAAATTTTGTAGGGTGGAAGCCCACCCTAGCTTTTAAACCAGCGCCACAGCCTTCGACTCAAAAATTTTCTCGATTACGTCCTCCACAACCTTATCGGGAGTTGAAGCTCCAGAAGTAATTCCCACTACAATTGAGCCAGCAGGTAGCCAATTCTCCTTTACTTCCAAATCGCCATGCAGCGGCTTATGCTCCACGCGATCGCCTGGGCCAATTCGTTCGGCGCTGTCGATATGATAAGACGGAATGCCCCTGTCAATGGCTATTTCTTGCAAATGTGTGGTATTGGAAGAATTGAAACCGCCAATCACCACCATTAAATCCAGCTTTTCATCTACTAGCTCAAACATTGCATCCTGGCGCTCTTGAGTAGCATCGCAGATAGTGTTAAAGCTTTGGAAATGCTCCGAAAGATTGGTTGGGCCATACTTTTGCATCATTGTCCGCTCAAATAGTTTACCGATTTGTTCGGTTTCGCTCTTGAGCATCGTCGTCTGGTTAGCAATGCCAATTTGCTCTAAATCTTTATCTGGGTCAAAGCCAGCCGAATAAGCGCGGTTGAATTTCACCATAAACTCATTGCGATCGCCGCCGTTGAGAATATAGTTAGCGACATACTCAGCTTGTGCCATATTTAGCACTACCAGGTACTTATCAGCAAAAGAACTGGTGGCGACTGTCTCTTCGTGGTTGTATTTGCCGTGGATAATGGAAGTGTAAGCTTTTTTCTTGTGTTTCTCGACAGTATTCCAGACTTTGGAAACCCAAGGGCAAGTTGTATCAACAATTGTGCAACCCTTATCGTTGAGCAGTTGCATTTCCTGAACACTGGCACCAAAGGCTGGTAAAATCACCACATCACCAGTATCGACTACAGAAAAATCTTTTTTCCCTTCCTCCAAGGCGATAAACCCGACTTGCATTTCCTGCAAGCGCTTATTTACAGAAGGGTTGTGAATAATTTCGTTAGTAATCCAAATTCGCTCGCTGGGGAAGTGGCGACGGGTTTCATAAGCCATTGCTACGGCGCGTTCCACACCCCAGCAAAAACCAAACGACTGTGCTAACCGGATGGTGACATTACCGCGTTTCAGGGTGTAGTTGTTTTCCCGAATCTGCTGAATTAAATTGCTTTGATATTCTGATTGGAGGACTCCGGCGACTTCCTCTTGATGACCAAAGCCCTTGCGATGGTAGTTCTCAGAACTGTTTAATGACCGTTTGAAGGCTTTTGTATCCATTTAGCCGTTTCCTGTGTGTTCTCTCTTATCTCCTTGTAAATCATAAATTGCCTGGATGCCTAGGGAAAGGTAAATTACCCTCGCTTCCTCGTTCCCAGGCTGAGGATGAGAACGAGAGGAGGGAGAATTTTAATTAATTTTGGCATTGGCGGGTTCTAGTTGCAGCCCCATGAACAGCACAAGCGCCGAACGCCAGACTAAATAGCCTTGGGAATTCAGGTGTAAGCCATCGGTAGTCAAATCGAGTTGCAAATCGCCTTGAGAATTGCTAAAGAGAGGATACAGGTTGAGATAATTGGCACCTTCCGAACGTGCGATCGCTTCTAGTTGTTGGTTAATCTTGCGGATGCGACTGTTGGGGACTTCAGACAAGCGATCGCGTGCGCGAAAGGTTGACCTAGCTCCACTGTGAGGCAAAATCGACTGAATCACAATCTCGGCTTGGGGATGAACTCGCCGCAGATAGCGGATAATCCGTCGCTGATTCGCCAAAATTGTCTGGTCTTTCCCTCCCCGAAGCAGATCGTTAATACCAATCATCACAAAAATCGTACTCGGTTCAGTTTGGTCAAATACATATAATCGGTTAAGCAACCCAGCGGAAGTATCGCCAGAAATTCCCTGATTTAGCCAAGTGCGATCACGCCTAGTCCCCGAAGGAGCATCGCTTGGCAATAGCTCAGGAGGAAACCATAAACTGAGGGAATCCCCAGCTAGGACAGTTAAATTTGGTGGTTTGTTTGCTGCTATTACCTCAGCTTCTCGCCCCAGCAAAGCCACCCACTGTTGATAAGACAACTGGTGGCGTTGTCCTAAAGTTGGTTGGGGAGCAAGGGTTTTACTCATCAGGCTGGTAGAGAGATCCGGCGGGGTTTGCATCTGCGATGTAGAATCGCTAGATTGAAATCTGGCTGGTAGCCACCGATCCCGATTCAGCAACAGGATCGTTGTTAGCATCAGCAGCCCGTTAGTAGCCAGGGAAATGAAAGCCCAAGCCGGAATCAAGGTTTTCGAGCGGGTAGACACACTTCTCAAATTCAGCATTTGAATTTGATTTTAAAGGCTATCAGCAATAAATTTGTTTAGTTTCACTCACTGGTAAAACTCATCCCCCTCCGAATTCATCTCCATAACCTTTAGGACTTACGCACTAGGAACCAGGAAATCAATTTCCTGGCTGAAAGCCCAAGTCAGTTGAAACTGACTAAAAAACCCGAACCAACCCATTTCAATGGGTTTGGGCTTTGAGCCGGAACTTTAGTTCACGGCAAGTGCGTAAGTCCTGAACCTTCTTCACGATGTTCGTTGATATCCATCCCTTGCATTTCGGCTTGTGGCTTGAGTCGCAGACCGACTGTAGCATCTAGGATTTTGAGAATGATGAAGGTGCCAGCGGGGGGGGATAATGTACGCGATCGCTCCCAGAAAAAGAAAAAGGCAAAAGAAAAAATTCTTTTGCCTTTTTCTTATACTTATTACCCTTTGCCTTTACTTGACATACTCTCCCGGTGAATTTGGCATTCCACCGTGCTTACCAGTCTCAGCAAAACCACCTGCACCTGCTTCCTTGGCAAATCCGCTGTAGGCTTCCATACCGTGTTCGCCGATATCCAAGCCTTCAAACTCCTCTTCAGGCTTAACTCGGATACCAAGGGTCGCCTTAAGCACCATCCAGAGGATTGTACTCAGTAGAACTGTCATGCCGCCTACTGAAACAACGCCAATCAGCTGAGTGATGAACTGTGAAGGGCCACCACCCAACAGTAACCCTTTCGTTGGGCCAAGACCTTCGCCGTACCAGGAGTAGACACCAGGGCCGACGCTGAATAACCCCACTGCCAAACTACCCCAAATACCACAGACAAGGTGAACCGAAGTAGCACCCACTGGGTCATCAATCTTCATCTTGTCAAAGAAGGTGACAGCGAAAACTACCACAACTCCGGCAATCAAACCAATGATCAAAGCACTACCAATGCTGATGAAAGCACAGGGGGCTGTAACTGCCACCAAGCCTGCCAAAATGCCATTGATAATCATCGACAGATCCGGCTTACCAAGATACAACCAAGCTGTAGCTGTAGCGGCGATTCCACCCGCAGCTGCCCCCATGTTGGTTGTCAGGGCAATGTGGGTAATGGCGTTGGGATCGGCAGCCATTGTGGAGCCTGGGTTGAAACCAAACCAGCCCAACCAGAGAATTAAACAGCCCAAGGTGGCAATGCTTAGGTTGTGACCAGGGAAAGCAACACTCTGCCCGTCTTGATATTTTCCTAGGCGTGGCCCCAAGAATGCCGCTCCCATCAAAGCTGCCCAACCACCAACCGAGTGAATTACAGTTGATCCAGCAAAATCCCAGAAACCTCTCGTAGCCAGCCAGCCACCACCCCAAATCCAGTGTCCGGTGATTGGGTAGATAATACCTACGAGTATGAGGCTGAAGATTAAGAAGTCAACAAACTTAATCCGTTCCGCAACTGCTCCAGAAACAATTGTGGCGGCGGTTCCGGCAAATACTAGCTGGAACAAAAACTTAGCAGCTAGAGGGACACCAGCCCATTTGAGAGAGCTAAAGACGCCTTGATAGGCATCGTTTGTGGCGGGACTGTTATCGGCTCCACCTAAGAAAAATCCATTGAGTCCGATGAAGGGGTTGCCATCTCCGAACATCAAGCCAAAACCAATCGCCCAAAAAGCAACAGTAGCCAAAGCAAACACGATCAAGTTCTTGGCAAGAACGTTGACGGCGTTTTTCTGGCGGCAAAAACCAGTTTCTAACATACAAAAACCAGCGTTCATAAAGAACACTAGGAAGGCAGCGATCGCTACCCACAAAGTATCCAATGCTACCTTTAGCTCCGCTGTTGTCGGGCCAGCGGCTGCCGGAGCATCTTGGGCAACTGCCGAGTAACCCCACAGCATCACAATGATTGTGGCTATAGGAATGCAAGCTTGCCAGCTCGGAGTTAACCTCTTAATAGCAGTCTGTAACTGCTTCCACATCATGGCGCTCCGAGGGGAGTAAGGTAGCCCATTTGAAGAAAGTCGCTTACTTTTAGTCCTCGACTTCTTCTTTTTTATCTTTAGTCTAGAGATCATCAGTGCAGTTTCCTTGCCGCTTAAAACACATCCAACAGTTTCGCAATCGGGGTAAATTTAGCCCTCTGAAGCGGTAAATGACCTATTTGTAGAAACAACCCCACAGGGATTCAAGACGCTATTGGCGTTTGGAAAAATTGTAATTTTGCCTTTTAAGTCCTTAGATTTTGTATTTTCTTCATCACAAATTCTGTATAATAGAATACACTTCCTTGTTTAATACTTTAGAGAGTTGACCAAAAAAGAATTTTTCCAAAGTCTTAGCTACAGGCAGTTGTAGCCTGTAGCTAAAGTATACCTTTCGGGGGATGAATAAAATCTAGAGTAAGATAATACAATATTTTCAGCTCATTGAGTGTAAATTTTTATATAGAACCGATTTGGTAAAAAGTTTTAGTAATTTGTCTGATTGCTGCACAAAGATGTTGTACGATTTTATTTGAATCGTGCAACGCTTAAATTTATAAAACTTGCTACGGGCAAGGGTTTCACAATCCTTGCATCCAAATTACTCTTAGAGCCTTTCCTCTAAATACTGCTTGTAGCCCAGTTCATCTAACCGCCCTTGCTTTTCCATAACAGATTGGGCTAAATTTTGGCGATACTGCTGGACTCGTTCAAGTAATTTTGGTTGGTGGGAAGCTAATATTTGCACAGCCAATAAACCAGCATTTTTCGCATTGCCAATAGCGACAGTGGCGACGGGAATTCCCCCTGGCATTTGCACGATGGAATAGAGAGAATCGACACCCTGCAAATGACGGCTAGCGACTGGCACTCCAATCACAGGCAAGGGTGTTAAAGCAGCAACCATTCCCGGCAGATGGGCCGCGCCACCAGCACCAGCGATAATAACTTTAATGCCGCGTTGGTGGGCGTGTTGGGCATATTCTACCATCCGTTCAGGGGTGCGGTGGGCGCTGACGATCGCTACCTCGCAGTTAACGCTGAATTCTTCACAGACTGCGATCGCGTCTTGCATAGTGGGCAAATCGGAATCGCTGCCCATGATAATACCAACTAGGGGTTGAGTCATGCGATTTTAGATTTGGGATAATCGAATTGTGAATATTATCAACGTTAGACTGCCTGGATATCAAGGATTACAGGAAATTTCCGTTACACAAGGCACAATTGAGAAAATCTCACCGATGCGCGTCTTTGAAAAAGGAATGCGATCGCCAGATGGACTCTTAGATGTAGGAGGCGAGTGGCTTTCTCTGGGAGGTGTGGATTTGCAGATTAACGGGGCGCTAGGGTTAGCATTTCCAGAGGTTAATTTAGAAAATAACCATAAAATACCCGAAATTTCTAAATTATTGTGGGAACAGGGTGTAGATGGATTTTTGCCCACTATCGTCACGACATCAGTAGAGAATATACAGCGATCGCTATCCATTTTCGCTGATGCCTCCGCCCAGCAGAACGATAAAGCCAGCGCCCAGATTTTGGGAGTTCATCTAGAAGGGCCATTTCTGAATTACCAAAAGCGCGGCGCACACCCAGCAGAGTATTTATTGCCCCTGACAATTGACAACGTGAAGCGAATCTTAGGGGATTACGCCAGTATTGTCAAAGTAATCACCTTGGCACCAGAATTAGATGATGGGGAAGCAATAGAGTATTTGCGATCGCTTGGCATTATCATCAGTCTCGGACACTCCCAAGCCACAGAAACTCAAGCGCAACGTGCCTTTAAAACGGGTGCAACAATGGTGACTCATGCCTTCAACGCCATGCCCAGTTTACATCACCGAGAACCCGGATTACTCGGAGCAGCAATCGTCCATCCTGACGTGATGTGTGGTTTAATTGCCGATGGTCAGCACGTCTCCCCGACAATGATCCAGATGCTGCTATGCGCCAGCGACTACGAAAAAGGCATATTTTTAGTTAGCGACGCATTATCACCATTGGGGCTACCAGACGGCATTTACCCGTGGGATACTCGGCAAATAGAAGTAAAAAATGGTACAGCAAGACTACCAGATGGCACCCTTTCCGGGACAACATTACCGCTATTGGTGGGAGTGCAGAATTTAGTCAAGTGGGGGATTTGTCAAATAGAGGATGCGATCGCTCTAGCAACCATAGCACCCCGTCGCGCCATAGGGTTGCTCAAAGAACCATCAAAACGCGATCGCCAAAAAAACAACGAAACCAGTCCCTACCTCAGTCAACCCGCTCATCAACTGCTGCGCTGGCATCTAGACGAAGCAACCAAAGAGCTAACCTGGCAGCGTTTATTTCCCAATGCTTAAGGTATTCAGATGCACAAAGCCCTGGCGAAGGTTTTCACGGCTATACAGAATCTCATCCCCGAAGGGTAAACTAGCGGAGAACCAAGGGAATTGAAACCTGCGTAGGCAGGTTTAGTTTGTCTAGCAGCGGTTTCCACCGCCTAATACGGCTCAACTAATACTACTGACCTCGCACAATGGTAAGTTTAAGCGTTGGGAACAGTTACAATAAAAACCAATTTCATGAACGCAGCAGACGACAAAACGATAGTAAAAGACTACTTCAACTCCACCGGATTCGATCGGTGGCGGCGCATCTACGGCGACGGCGAAGTTAATAAAGTCCAACTAGACATCCGCGAAGGGCATCAGCAGACAGTTGAGACTGTCATCAGCTGGCTAACAGACGATGGCAATTTAGCAACTCTCTCCATTTGCGATGCCGGATGTGGTGTTGGTAGCCTCAGCATTCCCCTCGCCCAAGCTGGTGCCAAACTCTACGCCAGCGACATCTCCGAAAAAATGGTAGGAGAAGCCAAAGAAAGAGCCGAAGCACTTTTAGGGAACAATAGCAATCCTACGTTCACCGTGCAGGATTTGGAAACATTGAGCGGTAAATATCACACCGTGATTTGTCTGGATGTGTTAATTCACTATCCCCAAGACAAAGCCGCCGAGATGATTTCTCATCTGTGTTCAATGGCAGAATCTCGGATAATTCTCAGCTTTGCACCCAAAACTTTAGCCCTCAGTTTGCTTAAGAAAATCGGCAGTTTCTTCCCAGGCCCCAGCAAAGCAACTCGCGCTTACCTGCACCGCGAAGCTGATGTCGTGAAGATTCTGGAAAGTAACGGTTTTGTCATTCAGCGCAAAGCAATGACTAAGACTCGCTTTTATTTTTCTCGCCTACTGGAAGCTACCCGAAACTGAGGTTAAGATCGCGGCAGTCTTGAATATATCAACTGCCCTATGAAGCTGATTAAGAAACTATCTGCGGGTTTACTACTTACCTTTGGCGGTCTGGTTCTATTAGTCCCATTAATCGTTTTTACGATGCCAAACCAGGATGCTAGCCCGGAGGATAAGCAGGAAGATAGAGATGCGGCTTTAGGAGGTTTAGCTTTAGGGCTACCCGCAGTAGCTTTGGGAGGATGGCTGGCAAGGGGATTGCAAAAACAATACTCCAAAGAAACACGCGATCGCCTCCAGTCTATCTTTTATCGGCTCATCCAAGACGGCGACGGCACCATTACAACATTGCGCTTTGCAGCAGAGGCGCAGCTATCAGGCAAAGAAGCCAAGCAGTATTTGGATGAAAAAGCGAAAGAGTTCGATGCCAATTTTGATGTTAATTCAGAGGGAGGAATTTCCTATCGATTCAATCTTTAGGATTTAAAATTGAAGAGAACTACTCTTAGGACTCGGCTGAGAAAATGACGCGGATTTTTTTGAGTATAGCCGCCATCCTCGGCGCTACATCTGTCGCCTTTGGTGCTTTTGCTGCCCATGCTTTAAGGGAAAAACTAACTGAAAGGGCGACAGAAATTTTTGAAACTGGCGCTCGTTATCAGATGTATCACGCTTTGGCGCTGTTAATGGTAGCATTATTATTAAGTCGTGCCGAAGCAGCACACTCAAGCCTGGTGGCGGCTGGATATGCCTTCATCGTTGGCGTGGCGTTGTTCTCTGGTAGTTTGTATGCTTTAAGCCTTACAGGTGTTAAATGGCTGGGAGCAATTACTCCACTAGGAGGAGTAGCATTTATTGTAGGCTGGGGTTGCCTGTTTGTCGCCGTCCTCAGGTTTAAATAATTAACACAATGTACGTGTACGATACGACTTTTTCTTAGCTCCCTTTTCAAGGGGGGTTGGGGAGATCAAATATTGTAGCCTTGCCAAATAAAATTAGTATAAATCCAATGAAATTAATACCTGAACTTAATAACCTTGAAGAATATCTAGCGCCATCAGAAGTCATCGATTATAACATAGAAAGCATACAAAATATCGCCAAGAATTTATCTGCCAATGTTGAGAATGATGATATTCATTTAGCTAAAACGGTATATGAGTATGTTCGAGATGAAATTTCCCATTCATTCGATATAAACAGCGATACCGTCACCTGCAATGCTTCCGATGTCTTGAAATACAAACAAGGTATTTGCTATGCAAAATCACATTTACTAGCTGCCATCTTACGATATTTAGGAATCCCCACCGGACTTTGCTATCAAAAGCTTATTGTAGATGATACTGATAAACCGTGGTTCAGCTTACATGGTTTGAACGCAATTTATTTGAGAAGTTTAAATAGATGGATTAGAGCTGATGCCCGTGGTAATAAAGAAGGAGTAGCAGCAGAATTTAGTATTGATACAGAAATGCTTGCATATCCTGTGAGGGAAGAACTAGGCGAGAGAGATTACCCCACCATTTATGCCAAAGCGAATAAAAATGTTATTAAAGCTTTAAAAGATAGTAATAATCGTGAAGATTTAATTAAAAATTTGCCGCCAGAATTATAATTTCACCTATTAATTGTAGGTTAGTTTGAGCGGTAGCGAAACCGAACGCCCACAAGTATTTGTTAGGTGAGGTTTTTTAACTAAACCTACCCTAACTTGTTTGTAAAAGATGCTAACCGTACCCTCACCAGCAAGTCATTCAGCGCAGGCTTGGCAGAAGGCGATGCCGGTAGGGTACTGTTTTGACTCGCCTCTTCTAATTCACCTAATAATCGTTCATATTCGCTCAGGTGAAATGCCATATCAGCATCTTCCAAAACAGATTTTTCTGCTCCTGCTAACTTCCGCTCAATCAAGTCAGGAATGTAAGGTAATTTGAATAATTCATTCAACTGCACTAAGTTGGCTTCGATTACACCCGTTCGCATTAGATGAATACCAGTTAATAACACCCGATAAACATAAAGCAGGGGTTTAACTCGCCGCCGTTCTTCTTTGGCAAAAAGTTTCCATTGCGTCTGAGCAAAGCCTAAATAATGATGGCTATGATGGCGGGTGATGCAGCCTTTGGCAATGTCTTTCAATTCCTCGTGTTCAGGCGTAGTGTGCAGGATTAAAGGCGAATATAGCTGTTCTAAAACATAGCCATTCTTTTTAAGTAATAGCGAAAAGAACTTTTTCACATCGTGAGTTACCAAGTCAATTTCTAGATTGTCGCGTAATTCTGAGACTTCAATAGTTTCCCGTCCAGTATCTAAGCCAACAACCTCTGATACTGGCAGAATGTGCGAACCACGTAAATCATAATCAGAATCAGGCGATGGGAAACCATACAGATGTGCGCCGCTGATTGTGGCAAATAAAAGCGGATAGGGTTGGTCAGAAATTACCGGGAGTAGTTGCTGCATTGTCGCCATAATTTATTTTAAGGGGAGGTAGAGCCTCCCAAGTTTCGTTACCCAGCTTACGCCTGGTAACGAGAAAACTACTCAGGAACGAAGTTTCTCCGCTTTGCAATAAAGTTTCATCGGCGCTTCGCTGAAGTATTTAAACAAAGCGGGACATAGCCACCCTTCCATGTTATTCGACTCCCAGCGATACCAGTTGCCATTGTATTCTTGTCTCAACAAAGTTAATTCTGCTTGATATCCGGGGAAAGGGTTTCCAGAAAACAAAAGTTTGAAACCTTTCTCAGCATTGGGAATGTCTTGAACGAGAATATCAATCATTTCCGGAATGCCGCTGACAAATGGCTCTCGTACAAGTCCAACTCGCTCATCATCAAATACCCAAGTGTACTCACGATAGGGGAAAATCACCATCATTGCATTAGACATTAAATTAATCTCCTTTCAAATTTCTCTCAAAATTATTTCTCTTTTTAGGGTTTAAAATCTAAACCATGCTTCTACGCGCCTTGATTAAAAAAGCATTAGCTTTTTCATAATCTGGACGTTCTGGCAGAGATGTCACGGCAAAAGCATCATCAAACTGCTTGTGCAAGCTTAAACGCCAAGCGGTGACTTCTTCCCAAGGAACTTCACCGTAGCGGATAGACATCAATTGTTGCCGATGTTCTTCGACGCGCACCGGGACAAAACCTTCTTTCAGCACCGCGATACCGGATAACAAGAGGCGAATTAGGTGCATGGCGTGTTTCCATTTGATTTCGCCTTTGGTGCGGATGTCTTGTTCAAGTTTTTTGAACTGAGACATCACATATCCGTTATATGTCTGATAAACTAACTGAGAGAGAAAAATAGACCGAATTGCCAGTAATTCCTCAACCAGGGGCATCGCCTTTTCTACCAGTGGCGTGTAAAGGCACTCTAAGACGTTCGGGTTGGCTTTGAGTGCGAGTGTCAGAAATTTCTGGAGTTCCCAGTAGCATTCCTCGGTGTCTTTGTTGTCCAACTGCTCCGGGAGACCGTAGAGCGACCAGTGCATATCAGCTGGTGGTAAGTATATGCCACGTCGGTCAATGTCGGAGTTGGCATCATCTAGACCGTAAGCTTTAGAACCGACGATACAGCGGTAAATCACATAATCGTAAAGGTCGAAATCAGATAAGTAGGCTGCTGGTTGCAAACCTTCTTTTTGCCAGTCTTTACGGATGGTAAGTTCACTTCGGCACAGGGATGCAACGCTTCCATCGGGAAACTCGACGCGGTAGGCGTGGGAGTTGTCTTGAGGCGATTTAATGATAACGCCGACACTGCCGCGAGTATGCACCGCCTCATCTTGAATATCGACGCGAGTTACTACCTGTGTTCCGACTGGCAAAATTAAGTTGGGATTCATGGGATTGGGGATTGGGGATTGGGGATGGAGAATTGGGGATGGAGAATTGGGGATTGGGGATTGGGAGGACTATTACCCACTCCCTTGTTTCTAGTCCCTAGTCCCTAATCCCTAGTCCCCTTCCCCTCCTAGGTAGTGCCAAAGATGTAATGATATAGAGATAGACCTGACGTTGTTCTTTTTCTCATGCCTGGTTGTCCCAACTGTGCTTCCTCCAAAACAGTCAAAAACGGTCACATTCATAACGGTAAACAGCGATTTAAGTGTCATGAGT
>NZ_JACJPF010000096.1 GCF_014695915.1 Trichocoleus sp. FACHB-40 | reverse complement strand
TTTTTGTAGTTTCTCTACTTGCTCTTGATTGAGATAATTTTTCGCTGGCATCTTTCACTTGTTAGACTAAATTTACTTTCGGATTATACTTTATTTAAATGCTGAACAGCTTAGCAATGTTATCTGTTTGCAGTTCGATATTCTGTATGCGAATATCGAACTGCATTACCAAACCCTGACCTTCCACAGAAACCGAATTTGCCTCTCCCTGAATTATCTGACTCAGGTCAGTTTGGACATCTACGTCGATGAATTCTACTGCATCCAGCAGGCTACCAAGCCGCATTTGTAGTACCTGAGAAAGTGCTTGCGCCTCTACCCGTGGTTGTGACATAACGGATTTTTCCAATTTGTATTTTGCTACTCATTACTCTATACGCAAATAAAACCGTTGCGGATCTGTATATTGGTAGAAGCCGTCATCTGCAATTTGTCTGAATATCTATAAAATTTCTTAGGTTCCTGATTGTTGATGGCAATGAATTACGAGTTATTATTCTAAGATTATGGTTTTTTTCCGAGGTTGATATTGGTAGTGGTGTAATTTTAGCGAAAATTAGCCACAGAATCTTTGTTTTATAAGGTTAAAGTCCTTAAGACGACCGAAACAGTACACCAATTGAAAGTACCTTGCTACGCCAACTGCACTTTCAACTGCTGCATATAGGCTAAAAGCCCCTGACTTTAGTCATAGAGAAAAAAGACCGATTTCCTCGTTGAGAACTATAAGCCCAAGCGCAGGTTATCTCTAAAGAAAGCAAAATTTTAGCCGTTGCTAGTATAATTTTGGTGCTAATATTTTAGGCGACACCTAAGCATGAGGTTTGGTAGATGAAAGCATCAAAAGTCATTCTGGGAATTATATTAACTGTAAATATATTAGGAATTGGGGCTAGACAGTTAGAAATCCAAAAAGCACAAGCTGCCGCTGCCTTTGAAGAATTGCAGAACCGGGAGGAATATTTAACGTTGGTTTTTCCCAGGCTAATTAGGGAAGTTCAGGTTAGGTTAAACTTGGTGAACGTTCCGGGAAATATTAAATCTGATTTAAAAGAATATGACCCCAGATACAGAAGAATAATAGAAGCCGCAGGGCAAGAAGCAGACGAAAACCTGGCTGAGTATCCAAGAGAGATAGGTTTTAGTCAGATGTTCTGGGCAGAGAAGAAACGCATTTTAAACCAGAAGTACGGAATAAATTGGAAAACCCCACCAGAAATGAATCCAGAGGTCATTTTTGATTGAACCGAGGGCAGCAAAGGTCAAGAGAAAGCTAAAATAGAGCAAATATAGTTGCAAAAGTTGCGATCGCTTAAAGAGCTACTATGACGACTGCTGCTCCGGTAAAAACTCAATACGAAGCCATCATCGGTCTGGAAACCCATTGTCAACTGAGTACCCAAACCAAGATATTCTGCAATTGCTCCACGGAATTTGGTGCAACACCGAATCAGAACGTCTGTCCGGTATGTATGGGAATGCCTGGGGTATTGCCAGTGCTGGATCAAAAGGTGCTAGAATACGCAGTCAAAGCTGGACTGGCTCTCAACTCTTGCATCGCTCCCTACAGCAAATTTGACCGCAAGCAATATTTTTATCCCGACCTACCCAAAAACTATCAGATTTCCCAGTACGACTTGCCCATCGCCGAACACGGTTATCTAGAGATAGAGTTAACTGATGCGGAAGGGAAACCGATTCGCAAAAAAATCGGCATCACCCGCCTGCACATGGAAGAAGATGCGGGGAAATTGGTTCACGCGGGTAGCGAACGACTCTCAGGTTCCACCTACTCCCTGGTAGACTACAACCGCACAGGCGTTCCTCTAGTAGAAATTGTCTCAGAACCCGATATGCGTTCGGGAGTTGAAGCCGCAGAATACGCCCAAGAACTGCGTCGGATTCTGCGTTATCTTGGCGTGAGCGACGGTAATATGCAAGAAGGTTCCCTGCGCTGCGACGTGAATATCTCCGTGCGTCCAGTTGGGCAGGAAAAATTTGGCACCAAAGTCGAAATCAAGAACATGAACTCCTTTAACGCCATTCAACGGGCGATAGAGTACGAAATCGACCGCCAAATTCAAGCCATCGAATCGGGCGAAAGAATTGCCCAAGAAACGCGGTTGTGGGAAGAAGGCTCTCAACGCACTATTAGTATGCGGAGTAAGGAAGGCTCTAGCGATTACCGCTACTTCCCAGAACCCGATTTGGCACCTATCCAAGTTTCCCCGGAACAACTGGAACAGTGGAAGTCACAACTGCCGGAACTGCCAGCCAAAAAACGCGATCGCTATGAAAGCGAATTGGGTTTATCTCCCTATGATACCCGCGTCCTCACCGAAGACCGCACAGTGGCAGAATATTTTGAAGCTGCTGTTGAGCATAAAGCTAATCCCAAACAAGCTGCTAACTGGGTGATGGGCGACATCACAGCCTACATCAACAACAATAAACTCAGCATCACCGAAATTGCCCTGAAACCCGAAAATCTAGCTGAACTCATCTCCTTAATTGAAGATGGCACCATCAGCGGCAAAATCGCCAAAGAACTTCTGCCAGAACTACTCACTAACGGCGGTTCTGCGAAAGCACTGGTGGAAAGCAAAGGTTTAGTGCAAATCTCCGACACTGGCGAACTAGAAAAAATCATCGATGCGGTTATAGCAGCAAGTCCCAAAGAACTAGAACAGTATCGCAGCGGTAAAACCAAGCTACTTGGTTTCTTTGTCGGACAGGTGATGAAACAAACTGGCGGACGTGCAGATCCCAAGGTGACGAATCAGTTGATCCAACAGAAGTTGAACAGTTAAACCCTACCCCAACCCCTCCCCGTCCACGGGAGGGGTTAATTGTAATGGGAATATTGCACCATGTAACGGATATGCAACGGGCGATCGGGTTTTTCACGTTGCTATTCTCGATTCACATTGTAATCCGTCACAAATAGCTGCAATCCCTTTGGCTGCTGATGTAAGAGAACTTTCAATTGTCTCTGCTTCACAAAAAATCAGAAAAATTTACCAAAAAAACAAAATAGGGGGTGACACCCCTCACCCCCAACTGCTATATTTTGTTTAGTAGATGCACCCTGATGATCGGGAGAGTCGCCCAAGTGACTCTCCTTTTTTTTTGTTGCCACTTGTCAATACTTCTGCGATTAGACCGACCTAACGAGCTAACCCCGCAACCGTACTCCGGGAAGGGGAAAATTAAAAGCCATCCCGTAAAAATCTTCCTTTTCCGTGTCCGTATAGGAGAGGTTGAGCCAGAATTTAAGAGGGATTGGGGAGAGGTTAAGCGATGTCATTGATTAATGACCAATGACCTGTGACAGCTTGGTATAATCTGCTTTCAACCAGGCTTGAGGAAAGAATGATGGCAGGCTGGCAAGAAATATCAGGCGGTGTGACGGCTCCCAGAGGATATCGGGCGGCGGGGATAGTAGCAGGACTCAAACCATCAGGTTTACCAGATTTGGCGTTAATTTATTCAGAAGTGGAAGCGATCGCAGCTGGTGTCTTCACCACCTCTGTTGTCCGCGCTGCTCCCGTAGACTATTGCCGCCAACTTCTGCAAGCTAAGCACGGTGCCAGAGCTATTCTCTGCAACGCCGGACAAGCCAACGCCGCCACCGGCTCTCAAGGCTGGATCGATGCTATCGAAAGCGCCCAGATGTTGGCGCAAGTGCTGAATATTCCCTCGGATACTGTCTTGCTGGCATCCACAGGCGTGATTGGACAACGAATTAAAATGGATGCACTGAAGGCGGCAATTCCTCAGCTAGTCGCAGCAGCATCCGAAGATGGAGGCGACGCAGCTGCAAAAGCCATCTGTACAACTGACTTAGTACCCAAATCTATTGCTCTGGAAACAACTATAGGTGATCGCCCAGTGCGAATCGGCGGCATTTCCAAAGGTTCAGGCATGATTCATCCGAACATGGCGACAATGTTATCCTTTGTAACTTGCGATGCTGCGGTTGCGCCTTCCTTGTGGCAAAAAATGCTCAGTCGCGCCGCCGATCAAAGCTTCAACCAAATTACTGTAGATGGCGATACCAGTACCAACGATACCCTGATTGCTCTAGCGAATGGCCAGTCTCGCACCCCAGCGATTACCGAAATGGGTGCAGAAGCCGAAAAGTTGGAAGCAATGCTGACCCAAGTGTGTCAATATTTAGCGAAAGCGATCGCGCGTGACGGCGAAGGTGCCACCTGCTTAATTGAAGTGCAAGTCACAGGGGCGCACGATGACAAAGATGCGCGTCAAGTTGCCAAAACCATTGTCGGTTCATCCTTAGTTAAGTCAGCAATTTTTGGGCGCGATCCCAACTGGGGACGAATTGCTGCTGCTGCTGGACGTGCTGGCGTAATATTCGATCAAGAAAATCTCCGCATTCAACTTGGAGATTTCTTATTAATGGAAAATGGTCAACCTTTACCCTTCGATCGGGCGGCGGCGAGTGCATATTTAAAAGCAGCAGCAGCAGGCGCTTACCTCAAAGAAGACACCGTTTTAATCTCTGTCAGTATTGGTTCTGGTTCTGGTTCTGGTAAAGCTTGGGGTTGCGACTTAAGTTATGACTACGTGAAGATTAACGCCGAGTACACAACTTGAAGTTTCAGTAGGTAGTTGAATCCACATTTTGTAGCAGTCGTATTAACCGCCTGGGGTTTAAGCCCCAGGCTAACAGCTAAAGTCTTCTTCAGAAGACTGAGTAAAAATTTGGGTCTATTTCAATGGACATATGCTCACACCCTAGAACTGATGGCGAAGACACAGTTGCAGAGGTTGAGATGATTAAATCCGAGAAATCAAAGAATATCACTAAATTTCAATCCTATAAGTCTGCTTTGGGAAGAATATAGGGGGCTATTGAAAAAGAATTTTTCCTTCTCCTCGCTAGCAGGAAATGAATTAACAAATCAATTAAATTGTAGTTTGGGATGCGATCGCTATCTTGGGCATCGCCCTAACTTGGGTATACAGCAAAACAGAAAAATTTGCTCTCCCCAAGACGGAGTTGATTTGATGTAACTGATGCTAACCTCAGCTGATAGGAGCTTTCGGGGCTGGGAGCGTAAGTTATGGTCAAGAAAATAGCGTTGTTTTGCCTCAGTTTGATTTTGGTAGTTGTCATTATGCCTCCTTTGACGCTGGCGCAGGGGACATCTTATCTGGAATCACGCCTCTCTAGACTGGAAGCAGAAAACTATCAAATGCGATCGCTTATCACCCAGCTAGACGCTCAAGTAGATGCTCTTCAACAGTCGGGAGCAAGTAGGCGATCGCCGACCGTTCCTTCCATCACTAGAACAACACCTTCATCCGATCCAATGTTTGACCGACTCGCTACCTTGGTAGTTGAACTCAAGCAGCGCATCAACAAACTAGAGGCGCAAGTAGCTGCACTTCAGAAAAAACGCAGTTAATTGAGAATTGGAAATTGGGCAAAAGTCTTACAGCGAATTTTGTTAATTTTCTCATCGTATCCATAGAAATTCCTGCTCTTGTGCGTAGGAGCTATTGCAGGTTTTATGCACGTTCAAATAGCTCTAGTTTGTGGTGATAAGCTGTTCAGCATTTAAATAAAGTATAATCCGAAAGTAAATTTAGTCTAACAAGTGAAAGATGCCAGCGAAAAATTATCTCAATCAAGAGCAAGTAGAGAAACTACAAA
>NZ_JACJPF010000095.1 GCF_014695915.1 Trichocoleus sp. FACHB-40 | reverse complement strand
TTTGTTGACCCCCGCATCTCAGAACCGAGGCGGCATTACATTAAACGAGCTTTAGCCAACGGGCAATGCGAGAAATACAGCTACACCTACGAAGACTCCCATATCTGGCACTTCGATGTCACGGTAGCGCCTCTGTATGGCTCGGAGGAGGTGATTACCGTCGTCCATGATGCCGCGTCTTGGCAGCTGGGTTACTGGGTTAATCGCCGAGTGAAATCTGAATAATTTTCCTGTTTTTTTCTGTGCGGAATTCCGCAGAAAACCCACCCTGGATAAAGGGTGGGTTTTTTATTAGAAAGGAAGTTAGTCTTGGTCAGCAATCTCTATGATTAATCCTCCTGACGGTTTTACCCTTATTAAGCGATTTTGTACAGACGAAAAGCTGCTATCCGATCTTGCCACTTATGCCCGTTCCCTCCCCTGGCATGAAGCCCCTTGTCACCGCTGCGTCCTCCATGAAGGTAGAAAAAGGTGTGGCGCTGCCAAGAATGGGGACATATGGCGACTGGACTTAGTTGCTGAGAAGGAAACCGTCAACATAAAAAACAGAGGGCAGGAATGGCGGGAATTGGTTGCTAAGTTACCCAAGTTTCCGCATCCAGAGGAAGACTTCCAGCCATCCTTCTTCCAGGTAGCGAAGTATGACCCCCGTGCCATACTTGAAGCTCACAAGGATGACCCGTTAAATTTTAGTCGGATGGCTTTCTTGGACGTTTGCGGAGATGCCTTTTTTAGCCTCAAAAAATCAGACGATGACTTAGCCCAAAAGTTTGAGGTTAAGTTAGAACCGGGTGATTTAGTGTTCCTCTCAGGCGAAGCTTTTCTCGACTGGTATCACGAGGCGCGTAACCTTGATACTGAGAGAATTATTTTGCTGATGGCAGACTCCAGAGGTAGCCATGTTGAGGAGGGTTGGAGGATTGTAAGTGATGCTCGTAAAATCCAAGCTGAGTTAAGAGAGCTTCTTAATAGCTTGTGACTTGGTAGCTAGAAACCTCCTAGAAGTAAAACCCACTTGCCGTCAATGTATGATTTACCGCCCGGATGACGAACTGCCGCCAATCGAAGAACTTCTGGAACTTGCCGAGGTTTCAGAAGACACGGTTGCCCAAGCGGTAGAAGCTTGGGAGAGCAACCCAGCCGACGAGGATTTTAAATTAATTTTTCGAGCAGAAACAGAAGCAGATGAATGAGCAGCATTGGAGCAGCCAACTGCCTGAGAAAATTCAACGAGAAATTGGGGATGCAGTGAGGCGGCAAGCCATAAACCTTCCGGTTAGTTTATTTGCCGAATGGTTTTCCCCAGTCCACTTAGAAAAAAGCTGGTTCCAGCAGGCAAGCAAATATATTGAAATTCCTTATCCGGAGTATTGGAATGATTCTGCCTCAAGTTGATATTGTCATGGGCTGGGAATCCTGCCATCTCCAATTCTGGGACGTTCTACACCAGGGCTTCAAGATTGGCACGGTCGTCTGGGACAAAACAACTTCTACCTGTGTTGCTTATCCCAATTTTGCCAATGCCGAAGTTTATATTGCTAATGGCGAAGGGGAAATTAAGTTTTCGAGGTTGCCGGATGCGATCGCTAAGTTGCTGGTGACTTGGCAGCTAGAAAAACTCCTAGAGCTAAAACCCAATGGCACTTGAATTTCTGTTTGATGCTAAAACCCAGAGATACCGATACAAAGACTCTGGGAAATTCGTGGGGGACACCGCCGTCCGGAACCTCACACAGAAAGCTATTGGGCAAATTGGCGCAGACCTGGGAACGATTGGAGACTTGTTGGTTCAGGGCAAAATCAGCGTCGCCACCTGGGAGAAACAAACCGCTCTAGCGCTCAAAAACCTGCACACCTGGAACTATATGTTAGGCGTGGGTGGGCAGAAAAACATGACAGCCAGCGACTACGGCATCCTGGGCAATCAGCTCAAGACTCAATATGAATATCTGCGGGGTTTCGCCAACGACCTGAGAACTACGGGCATGACCCAGGCACAGTTCCAGGCGCGGCTACAACTTTACGCCAATGCTGGTCACGGTACCTACGAACGCGCCAGACTGAAAGCCCACACCAACGCCAAGTTCAACTGGGAACGCCGCATCCGCACCAAAGCTAACAGTTGCCCCCCGTGTATTGGTTACGAAGCAAGGGGATGGCAGCCAATCGGGACTCTTCCCAACCCAATGCAGGATTGTGATTGCCGATCTAGATGTGGTTGTTACAAACGATTTAGCAAGAGTAAAACCAAGCCGCAAGATTCTCTCTTGAGCCGAAACTACGGCTGGGTCGGCAGTCTAAAGCAGCCATTGAAGATGGCTTAAAATCTAAAGCATTAATGGGCAGAACTACAGATGAAAGAAGCTCAAAGCACAGAGATGGAATGGATCTCAAACGCGCTAGCACGGATGGACGAACAGATGGAGGAATCTGAAAACTCCGAAACAAAATGGGTTTTAAACGCCATAACTCCTGCCAAGATAAGCCCAGCGCTAATAACAGCAAGATTTGATCAAACGGCTGAGCAAGCGTACCAAGGTTATATAACCATGCTCTCAGATAAGTTGATCGGGCTGCCGAAACCAACATCAAGTATAACTGTTGAACAACTTATAGAGAGAGGTGAGGTAGGCGCATACAAGAGAAGCACCGTTCTTTCTGACCTTCAGAAAGACTTAATAGCTCAGGTATACAAAAGCTTGAAAACTGTTAATAGCAATGGCCAAAATTTCAATCATTTGCTTACTGCACTCGATTGGCTGGTACGCCACGACCCACCAGAATATAAACAGGCTGCATATTATTTAAAATTTGTTTATCCTAAGCTGGCTGAAATATGTAAAGAATTCACAGGCTGACGCAGCTCAACCTGTGAGTGTGAAGCTTAGGGTGGCAGGCTGTAAGCATTTTTAGCAATGAAGCGAAACAGAAATAGAAGACGAAGCACTCACACTCAAGACAGCGTTAGTGTTGGGCAACAACAACAAGATAGTACACGGCTAGAATCAGCCGAAACTCCCGGCATTGTGGGCAGCAGCGCTCACCCTACAGCTCAACAACTTGAGTTAATAAACCGTTACACTTCAGCAGTATTAGAGCCTCTGGAAGCTCACGAAGTAATCACCATTCCCTTCATTGCCGCAGATAACCTGCTGAACCGTGGCTTGGGTAAATGGGCAGCAGACGATATGGACGCGATCGCATTACTCCTCCCTGGACTACCCTTCACCTTGGATCACGATTGGGGCGACGTGGCGAAAACTCAAGGATTGATTTACGATGCCCGTGTTGTTAAATCCCCAGAGGCTCCCGCTTGGGCTGTCAACCGCGCCGGGAACTTTGACCAGAACAGAAGGATTGTTGCCAAAGAAGGTTTTATTCAAACTGTCTGCGATGTGGCTTTCCCAGCCGTCTCCCAAATTGTTCAAGGATTGAGATTTGGGTTTTTGGGCGCTGTCTCTATGGGCGGCTTTCAATACAAAGATCACGCCTGCCCCATCTGCAACTCTTCATTTGAGGATAAACACTGTCCCCACTATCTCCCCGATCCTATGTGGGGATTGGTCGCAGAGTCAGATAATAACGTTGCTCCTTATTACATTCGCAGAGGCATTTACGACCTACTAGAGTTATCTCAAGTCCTCGGCCCCAACTTACCTGCGGCTGGAGCAATTCGCCGACATCAAGTTTAATTTGTGCGGATTTACGGAGGGTTTATAAGATTTTCTTATGCCGATTCTTGGAGATCGGCACTTTCTTACCCAAGAAAAACTTATCTATTTTATATTGACTAGATTCTTGATTCAGGAAATATGTTTTAATTCAGTGCGTTTGCGATCGCTTCCCCGAAGCCTTGATGTGTGGGGTCATAAAAAACTCCGCGCACTTCAATGTAAGAATGAGAGTCACCCTCATCGTTCTTCCCACAAATGATTTTGTAGGGAATACCCTTGGAGCGCAACACATCAGCCATGAGTTCAGCAGCTGTGTCGCACACCAAAAACTCATTAGCCGGATTGTGCAGTTGGGCAAGCTCTGCCTCATAGTCAGAAATTATCTGCTCAATCTCTGCCGGGTTAGTTGTAGCAATAAGGGCTGCGTTGATGTGAGCTGGAACTGCATAAGACGTAGCAGTGGTAAATCCATAGAAGCGGGCAACGAAGTCAGTCATAGTTTCTCATTCCGTATTCAATCCCCTCAGCAATTGTGGGGAATGGGTTCTTGAAAATTTCGTCTATCTCGTCCCATTTGGAAAAAATGGCATTTTCATACGACTGCTCACCATACTTAAGGAGTAACAAAAGGTACTGGCTGATCTCTTCAGACCATGTATAGCCCACGAAGGTGTACATTTCGCCTTTGTATCTGCAACTATCCCCTAGTTGTGTGCGACTCCAGTCCTTTGGTTTATTCTTATATTCGATTTCGTATGGTTTGCCACAGTTCAGGCAGTCCACCATATAAGTAATTGCGGGATGTCCGCACCAGGGGCATAGTCCTGCTTGAGTTCTGGCAAGGCGTTGGGCTTTGATTCTTTCTTCCTCTTGTCTAAGCCTTTCTTCTTTTTGTTGTTCTAATCTTAACCGCTCATTCCTGGCTTCCTGAATTGCTTTCTGCCAAGGTTTGTTTAGAGTGTTAGGGTCAACATTGAGCAAGACAATTTTCTCAAGAAAGTCAATTTTGATTTCCCAGTCAGGTCTTAATGTCCAACCCTTCCACTTTTTTAATTCTCGATATAATTTCCGTGAATTAGAATAATTTAATGCTGGATGAGTGTGGCTCCAAGATATAAACTGAATCATCCAAGAGTCCCAAAGTTCTTGGCGGTGAGTACGTGCTTCCGGCTTCCAAACGTTGCAGCCCGGCAACCCTGTCCGTAGCTCATCAGGTTCCTCGCACTTGTACCAGCGACGCGAAAGAAACTCACATAAATCCCGCCACATCCTCAGCTCTTGATAGCTTAAAATCATTGGAGCCACGGCGCTATCAAGCCTTGGAGAAATCTACATAATATTCGGCACCTACGGCAAATAAAGAAGTTGTATCCGGATTATTGATTTGCATTTCAATCTTGCCAGTAGGGGTTGCCTTCCAAAACTGTTGGTTTTCTGGACTGTCGCCATAAACTGGATTCATTTCAACTTTGATAGCATCAAACTCAAACTGAGTAATTGATGTAACTTTAAATTTAGCTCTAACTGTTGTTTCCATAGAAATCTCCAAGCTTTGATTCAAATATTCTAACCTTCCGCTCTTCCGCTAAGAAAGCTCAGTCACGACGAACAAGACCCATAAAAACTAAGTTCAGAGTATGGAATTTTACTCTTAGCTGCGACAGTGGTTTTTATGGGGTTTTTATGGATTTGAATAAAAATAAAAAAGTAAAAGGGTTTGGTGTTAAGGGGAATGATGCGGTAGGCTCTGGCGGCTCTGAACTAGATGCCATCCGCGCAACCAACGCTAAGAAAGGCTTTCGCGGCAAAGACGGTAAGGACTCCACTGAAGCCCAGCCTGAGACGGAAGCTCCCGCTGCCACACCCGCCACTGTCGCTGGTAGCGATAGCGCTGCACCACAGCCACCTAACAATAACGATATAAATGTCAGCGCTGATGGCGCTTTGACCCTGACCAAAGAGCAGCTACACGCTCTGATGGACACTCAGGTCAACAACAAACTTCGCCAGGTCAATGACGAACTGAACGCGCTGAGATCCAGAGTCGAGAATTTCGACGCGGAAGCTGATGCAGCTAAGCGTAAGCACGATGAAGAATTAGCTACTCTTGAGCGCCAAATTGAAGACCAAAAGCGTCAGAAGAATCAGCTCTCTGACATCTTCACTGAGTTCGGTTATGCAGTCCCCGGAAGCGATGCCTCCGCTCCCCAAACTGCCTATATTGCTCCTGCCTCCATGCGCGGCGGAATGAGCAAGCGCGATGCCGTCCGCGAATTTGAGAAGATTCGGGAAGACAGAACCCAGACCAAGCCTCAGATGGTCGTCAATCCGGAAACTGGGGAACAGTCATTACATACTGATAACCGGGCGTTACGCAGATTTATCAGAACCCACCGCGAAACCTTGCGCGATGGCATGGAAGATTTAGCACGAAAATCTGGACTACTCCGAGGTCAGACATCTGACTATACAGGCAGTGACGCTCCTACAAGTTTCGCAACAATTCCCCCAGCACTGCAAACCTATTTGAGCGAAATTACTCGCTCAGAGCATAGCTCCAAATTTATTCTTTGGCAGTTCCCGAATCGCAGCGTTGCCAACGGTATCCCACCGGGACAGACCATATTAGTTCCCCGCGTACTTCACCTAGAAGCAGGCACCTCTTCAGCAGATTGGCAGCTTGATCCATCTGTAGCGATTGTTAACGACTCGCAGCCATTACAAGGTTCGGGTCAGCCAATTGTTATTCGGGAAAACGGTATCGGCAAAACTCCAGCCTCTGGCCCCGCACTGATGCGCCCAGTCGCAATTCCTGAATTTGTGATGAGTACATCACTGATTCAATTGGAGAACGTCCTACAGCAACGCCTGGGCTACAACTACCACCTGTTTGAAGAAATCTCAATCCTAGAAATGTGGCTGGCAACAACTGCCGTCGCCTACAACCGGAATGGAGATGTAGCAACAGCAGCGGCAGATGTAACTGCTGGTAGCGGCGGACAGTTGGGTGTTGACTTCCTGGGTTCCCTGTTTGCTCACATGAGCATGATGAAAATCCCAACCTATCGCGATGGGTGCTACGGATTTGCGGCAACTCCTACGCAAATCGCTCAACTGAACAAAGATTTGCGAATCAACCATCAGTACCTTGATCGCCAAGGTGTTGAAGAATTGACCAATATGCTGTTTGCCTCCACAGGCAACGAAGATACAAGCGATCGCATCTCCGGTTATGTCGGCAAGATTGCTGGGTTCCACCTGTTCCAAGGCAACAACTTCTCTACAGGCATTGTCGGCACGCCTGGAGTTCAATCCGAATCTTTAGGCGGTTCCGCCAAAACCACCCGTTCCGGTTTTGCGTTCGGCGCTGACAGCATCGGCTGGTCAACTGCCATGCCAATGCAGGTTCGCGAATCCAATGACAACGATTATCAGCGGATGCGGAAGTTTATCTGGAAATCCCAAGAAGGTTGGGGCCCGTTGGATGTTGATCCAGCTTCCAATCCTCCTACTTCCAATAACCAGCAGCTGCGGGTTATTGAAGTCAGAACCGCTGACACCAAAGTATAGGAAGTTAAAAACTAGATGGCAGAAGAGACAGAAGGCATGGAACAAGCTGAGACTCCAAAGGTTCAGCCTCCAGACAAAAAGCCAGCCAAGCGATCGCTTCCAGAGATTCCAGAAACACAGTCGGAATCCCCAGAACCGCAATCGGTTTTTGCAACTGGATTTTATCGAGCCGCTGGGATTCCTTTTTGCAGCTCATGTGGCGAAAAACGCCGCACTAACGAAAGCGGGGTGTTTTGCCCCAGCAATAAACCTGATTGCCCAATGCTTTGATATGCCATTCTCCCGAAGCGATCGCAACCAAATCCTAGAAGTCCTCGAAGTTCCCGCAGGTTGTCTCTCCACGCTAGAGGCGTGCCTGCGGCGAACTGAAGAGGAATCAGAAGACTTAGTGAACCGAGCGATGGGTTTGGTTGCCAAGTTGCTCAAGGCAGATGAGGCGCTTGACGAGGCGAGTACGGATGAGGCTGGACTGCTCAAAGCTGGGGAACTCCAGTATTCCGAACACAAACCTTGCTCCATCGAAAAGTACAAGGCAAAGCTCAGACTCCGGTTGGCGAGGCTCATCGACTACAAACTAACCTCTGAGGTCGCCAATATTTTTTAGGGAAGACGGGAAAGCGATCGCGCCCGTAACACCACCCAGGTTAAAGACTATGCGATCGCCAAAAACCAGAATTAGGTTTTCATATTATGCCTGGAAGTTTTACCAATTACGGAAGAAATAAGGTACAGGATAAAGTCTTCGGAGGGACTGAGTTTTCACCTCCAAGTCTTTATCTTGCGCCTTTTGTGACAATGGCTGACCCCAATGGGCCTGGTGCTGAACCAGCAGGAAGTCAGCGGGCATCCGTACCTCCCAGCATTTGGCTGTCTTCAACAGCGCAGATGACTCAAAACCTTGATGACATCAAGCTGCCTCGCTCTGGCAACCGTCAGGGTGACATTATTGGGCTGGGTGTTTTCGATTCCTCTGTTGGTGGGAATTGTATTTCTTACTTCCCTGCCGAAGATGGGATGCTCATTGAGACAAATGACTCGCTAGTAGTTTTGGCAGGTGGCTTGGTTCACCGCTGGCAGCCTGGATGCTATAGCAACTGGCTGAAAAACCAAATATTAAATCATATCTACAAAGGCATTCCAATGCCTGCTTTCCCTGTACTGGATTCCGTGTATTTCACGAGCGCTCCTAGCGATGTCGCGGCGGGGACTGTGCCAAATGTGGGTGGTTTTCTTGCCCAGCCTTACGCCAACAATGCCAGCAATTTTGCTGCTTCTGTTGGTGGGTTGAAAGAAAACAGCACGAGGATTGAATTTCCTGTAGTGACAGCAGCTCAGGGAACGACCAACTGGTTTGGCTTCATGGTTGGAAATCAATTGCTCTCTTATGCCGAGCTAGATTCAGCTAAGTCGATGGCAATTAACACTCAGCTAATCATTGAGCCTGGTGACATTGAATTCAGGCTGGTGTAAGCAATGACTACCAAGATTTACGCCAGAGCCATAGGAATAGCCACGTCACAGACCGATGATGTCCCGGTGGCAAAGTTTAAAATCCTGCACTTTGCCGTAGCAAGAGGCACGGCAGTAACTCAAGGCGATTTGTCTTTGTGGGGACGCAACAGGCATCTGAAACTAGAAACTGCCATTAGTAAAGGGACAGGTAAAGCCAAAGCATTACTAAAGCATTTCACGAAAGTGGTAGGCGAGGCAGTTTCAGAGACGACTTGTAAATACTTGGATGTCAGCCCGCCAATTCCAACGCCAGTGGGAGAACTGTTTCTTAATAGCAAGCGATTGCAGGAACAGCGGCTGCCAAAATCACGCCGTCACAGCTTTAGTTTCTCAATTTCTGGTAAGCGCCTAGCAAGGATTCAAGACGGCTGCCCCGTTCTAGAAGGTGGCCTTGAGTTTAGTTTTAGCCTGAGAACTTTGTCAGGACAAACTTTACTAACTAAGACGAACCACTCAGGAATTTATTTGGATGAATTGGTCACTCATTCAGATAACTCGCAAACTCTCACCGGGTTTGTGAACCTGCTACCTCACGAAACAGTTTTCCCTGATACGTCCACTGAGGTCGAGCTTAACTACATCTTCTCGCTGGGGAATGGCTCAACCCGCGATTACCTGATCGAATCTGAGTATTTCACTTTTTATTCCGCATGAGAAGTTACAGGTTCTACCGCAAAAGCACTAATCAGCCAATAGCTGGCTCAACCTTCATGAGAGGCGATGACCTGGACGACATAGCCGTATTGGTTGTCGATCCCTCTCAAAAAAGTGAAGACGGACAGCCAGCAAAGGTTATCAGCTTGCGATTGGTAATCAAGCTTGCCTCCGAACATCCCCACGGTGCGCCTCTGCTGGTCAAGGAAGGAAGCGACTTCCTGATTAGCGTAACTGGCAACGTGCTGGAAGCTTCTACCGATTTATCAGGGCTAGAAACCTCCATCTTCCCAGAGGTAACTACTTTGATCTACGACCTGGAGCGCACGATTGACGGCAAGAGAAAGACGATTGAGCAGGACAGGTTCACAGTGATTCCAGACGTAGCGGTTTGACGTGCGGATTTACGCACATTTTTGAGGTAAAGCAATGTCAGAGAAAGTCCTAAGTATTGACCTGTATTACGAGCTGACTGGAAAGCCGATTAATTCCAGGTCAGAAGATCCCACTTTTATTCGCGGTGATTCCATCTTGATTGAAGGCAAAGTCTTCGGCGCTGTATTGACGGGAATAGCCGCAACTCTGACCGGAAAGATGATTTTGCCTGATGGCACCGTTGGGCCAGTTGTGTTCACAAAATCTTCGACGGGAACCGGGGCAGCAATCACGCTCACGACAGTAAACCCCAGTATCTCCCTAGTAGATATTGCCTTGCTCCCAGAGGACACCAAAGCTTTCGAGCCAGGTCAGAGGTTTGTGTTCGATGTGGAGTTCAAAACCACAACGCCTGCCATTACCCGCACTATCAAGGGCGGCTTTGGGATTGAGGAAGACTACACCACCGTTTAACTACTACTAGCTAACTAATTAATTATCATGAGTAACGGACAATACGAAGTAGGAAGAGGCACTAAGGTGCGCGTCGCAGTTTTGAATGATTGCGATCGCGTTTTCCCCGAAAGCACCGTCTTTACGGTTGCCACTACCGCTGTACTAGCAAACGCTACTAGCATCACAGTCACCGTAGCTCCAGCAACTACCCGCATCATTAAAGCACCTGTATGGCTGCTGTTTGAAGATGCAACCGGAAAGCAGGTTCCAGTGAAGGTAACTGCTGACATCGCCGCTGGCGCAACAACCTTAACAATTCTCGCTCCTAAGAGAGGTATTGCCATTGGAGCAACGGCTCCCTATCCAGTGCTGTTGAGAAACCGCACCAACGCGAACTTGACCTCCGACGACGCGCAGCAGGACGTAATGACCTTCGACAACGACGGTTGGAAGGATCAAATCACTACGATGCTGGGCAATGGTGTTTCCGCCAACGGTTATTTCTCCTCCACAGATCCGGGCTTAAAGTCCATCATGTTCGCCCGTGAAAACTTCAAAGAGCTGTATCTAGAACTAGAACTTCCTAAGCCGGGGTGTGATAACACCTACACCAAAGGCTTTGTCTTTAGGGGCTTTGCTGGTGTCCAAGGTGTGCCAATCGAAATCCCAAGTGACAACATCATGAACTGTAACCTGGAATTCAAATTCCGGGGGCCGGTTACGACAGTTGAGCCAACCTAAGAAATATCAGACTCGTAATTGTGAGAGCAAAATCAGACAGTTGTGGATGAGATCGTCTGCAACTGTCTATTTTTTTTAAGTTATGAAGAAACTGCCTTTCAAGATTACTCCGAAACAAAACACTAAATTAGTCGGCGATGAAGCTTCCGGCGTTCTGGAAATTCCTGTTCTAGGTGGGTTGAAAGTAGGGGAGCAAATTGCTGTAGATGAAGCAATCCGTAGCTTGCCTAATACTTTCGCTGAAGCTTCTAGACTGGCAGTAAAGGTTGATGCCGAGCAAGAGTTAGGCGATTTATTATTTGCTTTTGATATAGTTGCCACTCCCAGCTGGGAAGAGTATCAAAAAGAGGAAATTGAAATCCTGCAATCGGAAGGTAAGCTTTCTCCTAAAGAAGCGCAGAAGCGCCAAAGTGAACTTGAAGCGAAAGCTAAAATTTTCCGCCAGTGCCGCATTCGCTACGCTCCAGATATTTTGGCTCTCAATGCCAACTCTGAACAGGCTGGACGCGCTAAGCAACTGGCAGCAGTGTCAGCAATTCTCGCTCACCGGGTTGATGATAGCTGGACAACTGAAGATTCTAAAGACCTTTCTGACGCTCTGTTCCAGAAGATTTGGGAATTTGCCCAAGACGAAATGACCGGGGAAGCTGAACCGGAAAAGCCAACCGCTGAGACGGTGGGAAAGCAGCTAGAGGAGAAGTCCGAGAATCCATCGACTGGGGAAAGCTCTACTGGAGAATCCAGCACTACTGGCCAGGAGATTCCCGCTTTAGCAGTTTAAATTTCTCAGACCAGCCAACGTGGTTAGTGTTGCAGGCGCTAGAGCAAGGAAAACAAATTGAGCGTGAACAAGACCATAGAAAAGAGTTGCCCACTGCTCTTTCTACGTCTATTTACGCCAATAGCCAGAAAACCAAACCGCCTTACTTCTCGCCTGTAGACTTCTGTTTCTTTCACAATCCAGAAGAATCGCGCATCCCATCTGATATCTGTGATGCGTTCACTGAGTTATCCAGAGACGAGATGCTGCCCACTTGGGCGCTGGAATATGCGCCAGTAGAAGACCTACGGAAGAACGTCAAAGGTGAAAAAGCTAGAGGCTCCAGAGCCTGGATGACCAAAGGCTTAATCGTAATCCTTCCCGTAACTTCAGGCAATTTGGTGAGCGGGATGGCGATCGCATCCGAGGATGTTCCACAAGGCAAAACACTTCTCTGGGATATCGACACTCAAGAAGCCCACACCATCGTTATCCCACCGGGTACAGAACCCGGAGCCAATCTAAATTCCAAGTGGATATTGTTGTAAATGCTAATGCTATGGAAGAAACTTACATCCTAGTTCGTTCTCACATCAATCCTTTAGACGGTAGCGTTTACAAAACCTACGAATGGCAAGACACAAGCGCCCCAGTCCGAATCAATCGAGAGTTGTATCCAGAAATAAAAGACCTTTGGCAAATCGAAGTAATTAAGGAGGATAGACTCTATCTGACTTGCATTCGTACTGATACGCCGTTCCCTTGGTATGCCTATCACCGTTTCCAAAGAGATATCTGCAAATTAGTTGACTTTTTTAAATATGAAATAGGTTGCAGGCTAATACTAACCGCTCAAGTTTGGGGCTTGGCTTATGTGCCTCCAGGCGAAGTACCCAACTGGAAACACTTAGGCAAGAAGCGGTGGGGGATATAATGCGTTCTCCTTTTTCCCGCTACGCCAATGCACTTTTATTTGTCCCAGTGATGGGCGATCGCATTAAGGTTGACCCCGAAACCGGGAACGAAACCCCAGTGGAGGAAATAGTGGAGATCGTAGCAATGCTGAACCAAAATGGCAGTTCTAAAGAGCGATCGCTTCCGGGCGTGGACTTGAGCGAAGTTTTTCTAGAAGGCTATTTGGTAGCGCCCATGCAGCTACCGGAGCGCGTCAGATTGCCATTGGAATGTGATGCGATTGTTGATGGATGCAAAGGACGAATAAAAATCCGGCTTCTAATGAAATCCTCCTACAGGAGTGAGAAGAAGAGCGGACGCAAAATTCAAGCTTACTTTCGCCAGTCTTCGTGAGGATTTCCGCACAAAATGAAATTCACTTTAAATCCCAAAGGTATCGGCAAAGTTAACCAGGCTTTAGATGAAGCCTGGGGTGATGTTGTCGCATCCCTGGAACTAGAAATGGAAGCGGTCATCCGTGATCCCAGCGCTTTCGCAGATCAGGGGTTCACTGACCAAGACATCGTAGACACAGAACGATTTGTAAACTCTCAAGTTGTCACTGTCGAGAACCGCGTGGCGAAGTTTGCCTGGAACCCGACCAGCCCAGAGACGGGATATAAATACGCGATCGCGCTTTACTCCGGTTTCAGAGCTTACGGGAGAGGCAAATATATTCCCGGTCGGAAGTGGCCCGAAAAAGCCGTAGACCGGGTAGACGTACCTGAAAAGTTAAAGGCTGCCATGAAAGAGCGCGGCATCAAAGCCAAAGTCAAAATCAAGCGGAAGGTCTACAGCTGATGGAAGCGCGGGAGATGCGATCGCTTGTTGAGTCAGCTCTAGAAGGAATGTTGGGCTGGTACGTTTTCCCCAATGGTCGGAAGGTGAAAGCGATCGCGGTCATCAAAGCCTTTGAAACTTTTCCACCTGACGGCACTCAGATTCAGGGATTAGAAATCGTCATCCCCTACCCGCGGCCTATTACTCAGGCTTTGCTCGACTGCTACCGGGTCGAAAACGAATGGACGATTCACATCAAGCAGTGGGACAGAGGCAAGTCTATGAGAGAGGTGTTGCCCAAAATCCTTAGTCTCAATGGCATCAAGAAAACTCTATTAATTCCCGCCGATGACCAGATGGGAACGCCTGAGATTTTGACAATTACTCTATCTGAATTTGAAGGCTTAGGATCATGACCAGCATTGGAGAATTATCAGTCGATCTTAAGCTCGATACCGCCCAGTTTGATCGCCAAATTAAGGGGCTGGGAAATCAATACAAAGATTTCCAGATGCCAGTTCGGTTTGAATTTAGCGGACTAGAACAAGAATTTAAACATTATCGAGACAAGTACCGCACGCAAGGGATTAACGTACCTGTGAGGCTAAAGCTTGATATGCAGAGCCAAATGGCTCAATTGCAGCGGCAGGTGCGATCACAGGTTTTAGAAGTTCCAGTCAACGTCAAATATGCCAGCTCTAGCGGCTCTCGAAGCGAAAATAATACTACAACCATCATCCGTATTGATGAAGCTGCATTAAAACGAGTCATCTCATCTTCAATCGATGATGTTGAAGAGGGTTTATCAAAAAGTATTTCCAATTCTCTTCGTAAAATCCGCTCCGGAGGTTTGCTTGATTTATTAGCCTCCCCGTTAAAAAATGCGGTTCGCGGATTTCAAGAAGGTATCGGTCTTACTTATGCCCAAAAGCTAACGACTGGATTTGTTAAAAATCTAGAGTCAGAAATAGGCACCTCTTTAATTAATGTTGGGAACAACCTTTCAAAATATTTCACCAGTATTGGCAAAGGAGTTGGTAACAAACTTCTCCAAAAAGCCGGGTTTGAACAGGGCATTGAAGACCTGAAGCCCAAGCTCCTAGAAATCAGAAATGTTTTCACGGAGATAATTGATACCCAGGCAATAAACAATAAGCTAGAGGTTTTAGAAAAAAGAATCGTCACATTTTTCGACGGAATTCTTCGCTTAAATCCGCTCAAGGCGAACCTGAAAAATCTAGCAAGAGTCGGAGAAACCTTTGGTGACATCGCTGCAACTCCTTTTGAAGGAATGGGAAAGCGCAGGCAAAGGATAATTAGGGAGACAGCTAACGACATTAAAAAAAATTACGCCCCGAATGAACAAGCCGAAAGTGTTTCTGAATTAGCAGAATATATAACGTTAGTTTCGGGTGGGTTTGCTGGCGAACAGGGAAAATCATCTGAAAAGGTAGCACAGAAGGTAGGGGCGTTACTTGGCTCAAAACACCATATTGTACCTATCAAAGATATACACACTGACGTATCTGAATCAGTAGGGAATCAAGGCGCATTAAAATGGACTGCTGAATCTGCGTTAAAAATCGCGTCCCATAACCTACAGAACGGAATAAACCCTGATGCTGTTGAAATGGCAAAAAAGGCCTATGAGTTACACCAGCAAACAAAAAAGCCCGTTAGATTAGTTGGTTATTCGGCGGGTGGATTTGTCGCTCATGATGCCGCAGAAATTCTTAAACAGCTAAAAGTTCCTGTCAAAGCTATTGGGTTAGGAACCCCTCATTGGGGTAAGCTTTCAAAGCTAGATCCTGCAACATACCAGACGGTCTTAAGAGAAAGCGACGGGGTAACAAATCTTGTTAATAAAGCAGCTCCAATCTTAGGAGCCGTTTCTCCGAACAAAACTAAGATTACACCTGGCTTTGGTCATGAATTAGCAACCTACTTATCGGAGCCGACTGCCCAGAAACATCTGTTGTCTTTTCTCGAAGGTGCCTCATCCGGAGTAAAAAAGGATTTTCTAAATCCTGAAGCTTTTAGGGTTTTTGATTACAAAAAGAACATTGAAGTATTGCTATCTCAAGTAGAATCTTCAATCGCTTCACCCATCAAAGACCCCACTATTCAAAAAGCTATTCTTAGCCAAAGTTTAGAAGGAATAAAAGAGCTAAGGGTAGAACTTGACAAATCCTTAGAAGGATTATCGGAAAATTTAAAAGAGGGAATAGACGAGTATTTGGATGCCCTAAAAGAGGCAGAAGAAATTCTCTCGGATATGCTAGGGGTGTCCAAGCAAGAAGTAACACCTAATGTCAAAATTTCCCAAGAGGAAATAACAGAAGTTGCTAACAAAGTCAAAACCGAGCTAGAGTCAAACTTAGAGAGCAAGCCAATAAACTTGCACCCAGACATGGAGATTTCAGAGGAGGCCTTGCTTAAAGAAGTAAAAAGCATCCAATCCAAAATCACCACCAATCTAAGGAAGGCTTTCAAAGGAACGGGTAAAAACAAGCAATTAGTCAACGAACAATTAGCAGGGGAAACCTTAACCGAGGTAGATGTTTTAAGGGCAAGACTAGATAGAATCTTGGCTGAAAGGAAAGATTTATCGTCTAAAGCTAGGCAAACGCTAGGACAAACACTCGGTACAACTGCTAATCAATACAATAATTACTCTCCCCTACTTAGGGATGCCCAGTCTAAAAAAGTCAAACAAGCTTTAAATAACGAAGTAGTAACCGCTTCAAATCTAGATATTGAAGGTCTACCCAGAGTTGACACAAGTAAGGAAAATGCCCTCCAGAGAATAAAAGCAATTGCATCAAGGTTACTTAAGCGTCAAACCTCTTCTAGCGACCCTCAAAAAATTTACGAATCCATTATTAGAGAATCAGCTAGAGTATCCAAGGTCAAGCTCAATCAATCTGATATTCCTAAACTGGTTGTCGATGACACGTACCTAAAAGGAATTGGCGCAAAAGCATTTTATTCAATCAAGAAAAATCAAATAATAATCTCTAAAGAAACGGAGAAGATATTAAAATCAGGCTATGACCAAATCATTAAAGACTCCAACAAGTTAGTAGATATTGTTCACGAGTCTCGCCATGCTTTTCAATTTGATTTTGGCAGAAGTTCTTTAGCGCAAGTATTCACGGGTATTAAGAAGTTAGGGGTAAACTTAATTCCCAAAGAAGCTGCTCCGCAACGAGCGTGGTTAAACGCCTTGCGATCCATGCAGTCAGTCAAAGAAGGTGCTGGAAAATTATTACCCAAGGATTTTGTAAAGTTAATTGGGCGAACAGAACTCGATGCCTACGCTTTTGAGTCTTTCACTCCGGATATTATTCGGGGTGCCGTGGGGAACGTAAAAAATAAATCTTTAGGCAAAACTATCACAGAAGGTCTTTTTGGAAAAGCGTCGGAGATCAACAACAGCGTCAGGAACCAATTTAAAGATTTAAAGAGTATAGGGAGAGAAATAGGTAATGCGTTCAATCTTGGAGGTGACTTCAAACAGAAGTTATCAAGCACTATTGAATTAGTGCGAGAACTAGGCAACAAAGCTATCCCTGGTTTAGGAGATAGCATTATCAATCTAGGTGGGGCATTGTTATCGCTAACAGCTCTAAAAGCTGCTTTTAGCACGTTTAGTAATTTTGTCAAAACCAGTTTAGATATCAGCCTGAAATTTGAAACGTTATCCAATACGCTTAAGTTTGTTTCGGGTGGCTCAGCACAAGCTGCACGGAACATGAGCTTTATTCGAGAGGAAGCAAAGCGGCTAAACACGCCACTAATGGCAGGTGTAGAAGGATTTACTAAATTCAGTGCTGCCGTCAAAGGAACTCTTTTAGAAAAACAAGCGCAAGGAATATTTGGTGCGGTCAGCCAAGCATCGTCGGTGATGGGTTCTTCAGCAGAAGAAACTCAGGGGATATACGTTGCCCTCCAGCAGATGTCTGCAAAAGGCAAAATTAGCGCCGAAGAATGGAGGGGCCAGCTGTCAGAACGCCTCCCAATGGCAACGGCTGTTGCTACTAGAGCGCTGGGAGTTACAACCGAAGAATTTAGCAGAATGCTGGACAATGGACAGCTATTATCTCAAGATTTCTTACCACGATTTACCCAGCAATTAGCATCAGAAACAGCCGGAGGTGTAGCAGGAGCCGCCAATACAGGACAGGCAGCTTTGAACCGCTTTAATAGTTCCCTGACAGACCTACAGCTTTCAGTCGGGCAAGGGGCGCTCCCCATTCAAAAGCTAGGTTTGAACTTATTGTCGGGAATTTTAGAGAGTGCCAGCAAAAATGGTGCAGCGTTGACACAAACCTTGTCAGCGATGGCAGTAGTAGGAATAGCTCAACTGATTCCTCCGGTTTTTGCACTAATCAAGTCTTTACCCTTTGTGAAGACTGCATTAGGAGGCATTTCAGCAGGGATGGCAGCAGTAGGAGCAGCAGCAAAAACAATGGCGCTTCAATTTGCCTTTGTCTTCGGTGCAATTGAATTATTTAAGCTGGGGTCTACCCTGTTTAGCGGTGGCGACCTTGCTAAAGATTTCAAGAATCTAGAAAGTGCAGCTAATGACGCAGCCAAGGGAATTTCTGAAGTTAAAAACGCCACAGACAGCCTCAGCAAAAATGAGTCCCCTTCAGCCTCTAATTGGAGTGATGCCGGAATTCTAGGCTTGCGCTCTATCGACCCAACTGGACTCTCAAAAAACATTGTTACGTTTAGCGAACTCGACCGTGATCGCGCTGTGGAGTCCATTTATGAATCTCGCGGGGCTATTTTTGAGGCTCTCTTAGAGGTTAGAAAGCAGGTGGGAGCCGTAGAAAAAGGCTCATCCCCACTTAACCTGCTTGAAGGAGTCGATAGTGAGTTACAACGAGTCTCCCAAAACCGCAAAATCCTACAAGCCCAAATCAAGCGAGAGTTCACAGACCTTGGAAAAGCAGTTCCTCCCGAACTAAAAAAACAACTCGCCGAACTAAACACGCAGTTTGGTAATTTATCTCAACAAAGAACTGATATTGCTAAACCATTTACAGAGAAATTAACCCAGCTTCAGAAAGCCGCTGACGAAGCCAAGGCTAAGTTAGATTTTCTGGACACGCCGGAGGGGAAAGATTCAATGGGGGGAGCGGATATTGAAGGGTTGAGGAGAGAGCTAACCTTAACCTTCAATCAAGCTCGTGAAGGGCAGATGGCACTTGAGAAACTGCTACAAACCAGTAAGGCAGACCCAGTGTTGGCACTTTCTCAAGCCTTCCGCCTATTGAATATTGAATTGGCAAATAATGCCGAGAAGTCCCAGTTTGCAGCGGCTGCTAGGCAGGAAGGAATCGCACAACAGCAGTTGTCTGGCTTCTCCAAAGATTACTTCGCTCCTCAACGGGCGGCACTGGCGAACGCTCAGGCAGAACGCGATCGCATTGAGCGTGAGATGTCCAACTTAGAATCTTCCATCCAAAAGCGCCGTACAGCTATCGGAGAAGGCGCTAACGCCCCAATCCTGGCAGAGTTAGGAGTTACCACAGAAACCTCGGCAGCTGAGATTCAATCAGTATTGGACAGGCTTCCAGATTCTTCTGAGGCTCAAAAGAAGGCGCTGGAGGGCATGAAGGCAATTAAGGAGGATGAGCTAAAACTAGCTCAGTCTCGTGTCCAGGTGGCGACAAGTGAATTGCAGGAAAGGCAGCAAGTGGAAGCGGCTAGTCTCGCCATCATGCAGAAAGCTGTCAACGAGCGCGAATCCTTACTTAAACGCGAGGAAAATGGCACGATTATTGCTGTCCGCCGTAAGCAGCAGGGATTGCTGCTCACTGAAGAACAAGCGGCTGAGGAGATAGCTAAAATCTCCCTCAAATCCACAGAGCGTCAGATTGGTAATATTTTCGACCAGCGCAAAGCCTACTTTGACTTGTTCACTCAAGGCAAGATTAGCGCCCAGCAATTTCATGATAAAGACCGTGAACTCACCAACCAACTATCTGACCTTAAAAAGCAGGCAGTAGAGCAAGAGCTGCAACTGAGGCAGCAGGCTAATCAGCGCATTTTAGCTGATCTAGAACTAGCCAATCGCAAGGTTGAAAGCTCCATCGCTCAACTTCAACAATCGCAAGTTGCTGGAGTAAAGGACGCTCAGCTTTCTGGCAAGCTAAACGAAACCGATGCTCAAGCTCAAATCCATACTATTGGGCAGAATTCAGCAGTTCGGGAAATTGAGCAGACTAAAAATAAGCTCACGCAGCTGGATGACTTGGGCAGAAGAGGCGTTAAATCAGCACGGGAAGTATTAACTGAAAAGCTCCAACTTCAGCAGCAACTAGGTCAACAACAAATCCAACTGTTAGACACCCAGCTCCAAGAGCAGAAGCGCCTACGTGATGAAGCCAACGCTCAGCAGGAGGCAGATTTAGCTCAAGGTAAAGAACTTGCTATCCGAGGGGTTAAGTCCCGTCAAGCATCTGGGGATATCTCCGAGCGTGAAGCCGCTAAGGAGATTGAGGCAATCCAAGCGCGATCGCTTTCTTCAGAAATTCGCCTAACCGAGCAGAAACTAGCGCAGAACATTTCCACTCAGGAACGCCGCCAACTCGAAGGGCAGTTGCAGCAACAGCTCACCCAAACAGTAGACTTCCAAATTTCTGCGGAAAAACGCACAAGAGAAGAAGCTCAATTTGCGCTGGATGATAAGATCCGCAACCACCAGCGCATTAGCGAAGAACAATCTCGTCAGATAGACCTGCAAAGCAAGCAGAACGAGCTGTTAGTCAAGTCAGATGAACAGCTAAAAACCGTTCTAGAGTCCCGCCAGAGCCTATCTAAAGCCCTATCGGATGCCAAGATAGCGTCTCTGGAAGCTCCCCTAGAACAACTCAAAAAAGCTGAGGAATTGTTTGGGCGGCTCTTAAGTGAAGATGGATTGCTCAACGCCGCTGGCAACTCGTTAGCGAGTAAGGCTACGGCTAATCTTAGAGATGTGATTGTTGGGCAAATCCGGGCGGCTGGCGTTGCCATTGACCCGACTCAGTTGCGATCGCTTATTGCCCAATCCAAACAGTCAGGCAGCGCTGGCGAGGCAGCCAAAGGGAAGCTGGCAGAGATAGAACTTGCGGTTCTTAATAATCGCTTCGCCCTAGAGAATCAGCTGGCAGAAGCCAAGAAACAGGCACAGGAGGCAGAGCGAAAGCATTCAGAAGTGATGATGCAGTTCGACCTCAAACGCACCGAGATGCAGGCAAGGCAAGCTCTGTATGCCGCAAAGAAAGAGGAAATAGAATCCAGAAGCGCGATTGAAGCTGCCAAAATTGAAGAGGAAAAAGCGGCGCTACTCGAAGACCCCAGAGAGCGGAATCGTGCGATCACTGATGCCCGCTCGAAAGAGCGTCTGGCTAAGGATGCGTTTGCTAATGCTCAGGGCAATCTGCAATTGGCTCAGGAAAATTTGAGCTATCAAAGTGAGATGCAAGCCAATGCCCTAAGAACGATGCAGGCAACCCAGCAGTCCCAGCGTTCTCAGGAAGCAGCGGCGGATGCAGCGAGAAACAATGCTCAGCAGCTAGAAAGAGCTGAAAAAGCAGCTAAGCGGCTGGCAGAGAGTGCGGCATCGGAAGCAAGCTCCAGAAGTGGTGGGGGCGGCTTCACCTTCCGGGTTGGCTCCAAAGAATGGGAACAGAATCGTCAAGCCAAGGACGCATTCCAGCAGTCTTTCAATAGTGGAGTTGGCGATCGCAAGTCCAACCTACTCACAACAGCTATGTCAATGCAGGACAATCCATTCTTCGCCATGATGCTGCAACAGAACAATATGGGGGACATCGCCCAACTAGCCGGACAACTCAAGGATGCAAACCCGATTCAGCTACAGGCAACGATGGCATCTGCCAAAGTCGGCAATAAAGATGTAATCGAAGAGTTGAGAAAACTCAACGAAAATATCTCCAGCATGGCATCCCGCCCCACAAACTTAAACGTATCGACAGCCAGCCCAGTACGAGATGCCGCCAGCATTTATGGAGACTTGGGCAAGCAGTCAATGAGGAGCAGTAACTTATGAGCATTCAGCTAATACTTGGCAGCTTGTCCGTCACCCTTACCAAGTTTCCCGACAACAAACTACCAAGAGCAGTTGTAGAGCCTTACGCTGGACTGGAATACAGCATTTACGGTACCAGTATCGGTGTCGGGCCGCGAGTTGAACCAAAATTCATCTGGTCAGTGAACGCCTTTGTAGATCAAAACCAAGAAGCTCTAATCGGAGCAATCTACTTTGAGTTCGATTTACTCCGGAGAACCCAGCCTTATACTCCCGCAGAAGTCCGATTAATAGACACCAACCAGAAATATCAAGAGCGATTGCCGAGAACGAGAGCGATCGCATCTGGGACAACCGCCACCAATATTGGCAGCAGTCACGTTAGCTATTTCGCTCAATTCAATGTTTGGTTTGTCAAGCCTCCAGACTTCACGGAATTAGGAAGAATCCGAACGGTGAATCTGACATTTCAAGAATCCTCAAAAGTACCAGCTTAGTGTCTGGACTTCCTGCGGATTTCCGCACATCTAACTCAGCCTAAACAAGTTGGGGCATAACTTTTAAGCTGAGACAAAACACGGTCTACCGCGCCTAGATGCCCCTTGTCAACGTTTCAGCCAGAGATTACGCCCTTACTATCGGGGGGCTAAACTGCACCACCGCTCTTAAGAGTGCTGATGGTGGCTACGCCCATCGTGATCAATCGGGGTTGATATTAATCTCGGCGACTTTTGTTTTGGGCAGAGCTTTTGGCTTCGCCGAGAACATGGACGACCGGAGCAATCCCCGCTGGGCTAGGGGACAGCTTATAAAAACTTTTATTGCTGATGCTTCTGGGGAGTTAGCGATCGCGCCCATCCTCGGCACTCTCTATATTTTGAATGCCGAGTACAACGGCATCAACGAATTAAAGATTGAAGCAGGCTGCATCTTATCCCTGTTGAGCTTCCGCAGCGCCGCCGATGATGGCGCGTGCGTAGACCTTGGAGAATCCAGAAACTTTGATTACTTTGCTCTCAGGCTGTTACAGAGGGCGGGGATCTCTGGATTCGTGGGGTCATTGGGCGGCTACACACTAAAGACAAGTTTGCCCAAGCTCACCAACGAAAGTTATATCGAATTGTTTGGAAAGCTTTGCTGGGCATCAGGAAATATAGCTTTTCAAAATAAGCATGGGCAAATACAAGTAAAGTCTTCAAATCCAAAAATCTCACCACGAATACTTAGCCGCCAGCTAGGTTTAAATGATGTCCGTTACGAAAGACTTACAGGCGCAGAAAAACCCTGTGATGTTATCAAAGTTTCTGGAGTCATTCAGGAATTAGAGCCGACAAAGAAGGACGACACTACCACAACAATCGAGTACGGCCCTGCCAGGATGGTCAATCCACTCGCGGGGCTGAGTACCATCATCGTTGAGATCACTAAGACTAAAGAAGAACTAAAGTTCGATAACCGGACAAAAATAACAACTACAACAAAGCGCCAACCATTAGGCTTATTGATGCCAGAGCAATCTGTATTTAGAGGCAGAGTATCCTTGGCGACTGGCGAACAGAAAGTAGAAAAAAGTTATTACGAGCCAAGCACAAACGCCAAATGTAATGAGCCAGACGAAGGACGTATCACCAGAACGGAGATTTCAGTCTATAAACCTTACGGCGTTGCCTATCGCGAATACATTGCAGCTCAGCCTACCAATAGCATTAGCTTCGGGTTAATGCAGCTCGTACTTGAAAGCAAAACTGTTATTGAATATGAATATGTGGACAGTGATGCCACGCCACTCATCAGCCCTACAATCACGACTACAACTTCCCAGCCAGCGGCGATAATCCTACCTGAAGAAAAATTCGCAGTTGGAACTAGCAGCCTTTTCGCAGTCGAGCGCCGCATTCAGAAATGGCGAAAAATCCGGGAGGGTGAGTGGGAAGAGACAGAAAAATCTTACAAGCCGCTGGGTGTAGCAAGACCAGAAGTTATTGAGAGCCTGGAAGCGAATAATGTCTTCCTGACATTGAATGCAAAGCTGGCTCTGGTTCCCTTTGAAGATAGGCTGGTGAAATCAAATTCAGGAGGAGCGCAGCCACCAGCTCCCGACAGATTTCCCCCAATTTACGAGATCAAAGAAAAGCAGACTAGCGTCGAAGTTCGCCTCCCCTCCATGTTTGGCAATCCTCTATTCAGGGAACGGGAGCGGGAATTCATGGTGGATGGCGGCTTGCTGGTTTCGGAACAGCAGGCTCGGATGATTGGGGAGATTGAGGGCGCAATCCTCTGGGGACGCTACAAGGGGCAATCTTGTTCTGTCTCCCTAGAGCAGTCGATGTTTAGCGCAACGCCTTTAGATCGGGTTGATTGGCTCGATCCGTTCAATAACTTGAGCCACGCCTTCGCCATCGACGGGTTAACAATTGCGCTGGCTCAAAAGCGCGTTGTCATGCAGTTTGACGGTATCTGGATCGGGACAGTCCCCACCCTAACCCCAAATGCTCCCCCAGTTCCGCCCTATCTCGTTGTCTTTCAGGCAAAAGCAGCGATGGGCATGGAGTTTAGAGTCTCCACATCATTGCAACCAGACCAGGGAACAACAGTTAGCAATATCGTCTCGGTTGTCAGCAGTTCGCGCCTGGTGACAGTTGGAGGCGATCGCGTAGTAGTGGAGCAAAACACATGAGCAGCGGATTTTTTACTAGCTGGATACTTCACAGCACAAAGCTAAATCTGGGACTTGCCACGCCCATCGACCCCAACAGAACCAGGCTTATCTTGTGCAATAGCGCCACCTGGACTAGCATCAGTTCCGAAGCAGCGGTGTTTGCTTCAGAAGTAAAGGAAGCCAACGGATACGAGAGGTTTAGCATTGTTGTAGACTCTCAAGCTATTGCCTACGACCCAACGACAAGACGAGTAAAAGCCCCTATTGTGAACTGGACTTTCACTCCGACACAGGATATTTACTGGAATGCGATCGCGCTTATTGGTAACTCCACCAGCACCGCAAACAAAACCGTCACTGATATTGACCTCAGCACAGGAATTTTCACCATACCCGATCACGGGCTTTCCTCTGGAAGTAAAGTTACTTTCAGTATTAGCGAGAATGGAAGCTTCCCAGGTCAAGTCAGCAGCTCTACATATTTCGCTATAAACACTACTGGCAGCACCTATCAAATTGCCTCAACTATTGGCGGAAATCCGATTATCCCAACATCAAATAAGTCCGGAATCTTAACTTGCCACTACGCGGATGGAACTCTAATCAGCGGTCACAAGGCTGATAGTCTTCAGGTCGTGCCTGCAAATACGCCCTTTAAGGCTGTCCTCGATTTGAGTTTCTTCAATACGAATCTTGGCACGGGGGTGAACTGGTAAATGGCTACCCCGGAAGAACTAGCAGCAAGACGGATCGCAATTAACAGAGCAGTATTCAATCAAAAAACAATAAATTCCCAGGCAAGACTAGATAACCAAACCCGCCATACTCAGTACAAAGGCTTCAAGTCTTCAGAGGGTCGTGGCATCGTGCAATCCCTTGGCAGCGAACCTTTAGGAGCTAAAGTCATCACCAATGGGCAAATACTACCCAACGACCAAGTATTGTTCGCACAAACTTTAGAAGGTGGATTAAGCGCTGACTTCACACCAAGAACTAAAAAGGAGAAAAAGGAAGAAAGATTCTCTACTAATAAAATTAAATATTTTGTTCCTATACTTTTTACTACTGAAGCTAATTCCCCAACAAATTTCGACTGCCCCACTTGGGAAAAATCAGGCGAATTCTGTATTCAAATGCCGGATGCAACTGGAGTATACCCAACGCTTGCATCTTGTCTATACGAACCTCCGCCGCCTCCACCTCCTCCACCGCTTCCACCTCCGCCTCCGCCTCCACCTCCTCCACCGCCTTCATATCCACCTCGCAGAAAGCCCAACAAATCGGTTTCCTTTGAGCTGCGGTACAAGGCCTCGGTGTTCTATGTCGAGGTCTGCCCTAATGACTTTGATCCCCCCGCCGCAGATTTTAGGGAATATACTGCGGGAGAACTCTTCTGTAATGCTGATTTTGGGGATACATACAGTTTTGCCAGAGTAACCTCTTTCCATGAAGCCGTTATTTCAGCTCCGGGAGTTTTCGATCCCGATAATGATGCTTGCATTAATGGACAACAAACAGCACCTGCTTCTTATCCGTTTTATTTTTATGTTCTTACAATTTACAAAGCTGACGGTAGAATTTTTGAAATAGCCACTCCCGGATCAACCGCTGTTAATAATAGTTATTATGATTTACCTTCTCTTCAAATCCAGGGGCTAACCGCCTATCTTATTGCAGATGATGGCGAAAAAATCCATCCTGACGAACCACCACCACCACCACCACCACCACCACCTCCGCTGCCACCTCCGCCACCTCCGCCGCCACCTCCGCCGCCTCCTGTAAGAACAGAGCTTCGACCAAACAAAATTATCAAGTTTTGGATCGGAGGCTTTTGCAAGCCAAGGTTCCTGAACTTCTCAATCGCTAAAGGTGAATCTTTTGAAACTTATTTATCCGCTTTTCCAAATGGTAAGTGGATAGCAACTATCAAGCATGGCAGGCACAAGAATAAATCTTGGTGCAGGATTACGACGATTACAGGAGATAACAAAACTGATGAAAACAATCAACTAAAAATAACCCCATTAATTACCACAACCTATAACCCTAATCCACCAATAACAGACCCTGAAGATTGGCGGAAGTCATTGACTTGGAGTTTTGCAGCTTTAGCTCCGCCTGACGCTGATAAGTGCATCCAACTTTACCGGGATGCCACTACTAAAAACCTGGTCGTCACGCCCGACCAAAAACAGCTTTTTGATATAGATCCAGCTCAAATCATTGAGGAGTTGCCTCTAGGTGAAGCTATTAAGGCTAGGAACGAACTAAAAGCCATTATCAAAATTTCTGATTTAGGCATTGAAGAAGGAGCCTGCAAGGTAGCTTCTGCTCTCAAAGAAGAACAAGTCAAATTGCTGCGAATTACCGCAGCATCAGTCACTGAAAATCCAACTATTGTTATTCGATGCTATGCTCCTGTCTCCTCATAAACAATTCGTTAGTCAGTCCAACTTTCTAGATCCAGAAACTCATCGCGAAATTTTAGAGGTTGCGATCGCATCCGAATCCAAATTTCACTCCTCTGTTAATACCAGCGCTATCTATCCCGATTGGCGGCATTCCAAAATTCTGTATCACTGGGATTTTCTGGAGCATTATGAAAAAATCTCCCAAGAAGTGCTAAAAGCTGTACCGCAAGCTGCAAGGGCGTTATCCCTGCCTGAGTTCAGCCCCAGACAAGTAGAAATGCAGATGACTGGTCACAATCACGGACAGTATTTCCGGAGGCATAAAGATAATGCTTCCGCTGACACAGCAACGCGGTGCCTAACGTTTGTTTACTACTTTTTCTCTGAGCCACAAGCATTCAGCTACGGAGAGCTACAATTTTGCGACTCCGGAGAAAGATACTGCCCGAAAAACAACGGCATTGTCTTCTTCGATAGCGGCTTAGACCACGAAGTGCTGTCTGTGACTTGCCCTTCCGGGCTGTGGCGAGATTCAAGATTTACATTAAATGGATGGATTAGAGTATGAGTTGTCCCTTGGGCGGGTGCGGTAATAGCTCGGAATGCTCCGAGTATGTCTCGTGTCTAGCTACAGCAAGGCTAGGCAATTCAAGAGTCGGTTTATATCAGAAGACTGCTCAGGTTCAAATGGCAGTTGATAACTCGCAACAAGTATCGGGAGCCTACGCAGGATATGACTGCAAGAGCGGGGAATGCCTGATCCGGAACACATCCGGAGGCGTAATTCGCGCAAAGTCTATCTCTAATGGGCAAGCTAGATTAGATGATCCGCTCAACGCCACAATTCCTCTGGGGGCTGCGAGAGCGATCGCGGACTCAATGCCTCGCGGTTAATTTGTGCGGAAATCCGCGCAAACACACATAAAAATCAGCCTAAACAACAAACCTACGAGTAACTAAGCTGAAAACTAAAGTTACTCGTAGGTTTGTGTGGCTGATGTTCTCTTAACTGAAGTTCATGGTGCGGGGCCGCAGGCGCTACGCCCGGAAGCGGAGCCAGATAATGCTGGCTATTTTTGGCTGTCTTCAGACGTGAACAACGGAACGCTCTATCGGAGTGATGGAAGTAGCTGGGTACAAATGGCCCCAGGACGCACAGAGCTAACTGCGCCCGATGGCAGCGCCGCAGTGCTTTGGGAAAATATCAACAACAAGCCATCGATTTTAGTCGCTATCGGCGAGTTAGCTGGTGCAGGATTACTGCAAAAAAACGCAGACGGGACAGCCTCAATTGTCTCGCCTGACTCGTTTGCCGGGGTGATATTTGGTTCTGGATCTCCTGAAGGAGTAGTTGCTGCCGCAACTGGCAAGTTCTATATCAACACAACAGCAACAGCCGGGAATGTTCTCTGGTTCAAGGAATCCGGTATAGGTAGCACTGGCTGGGGGCTAATCTCCCCAGCTCAGCAGAATACGCCGTGGGTGGAGTTGAACGTTAGTTCTACCTTGCAAGTCAACCGCGGATATCGCCTGACAAATTCTAGTCCGATTAATTTGAGCCTACCTGCAACAGCCGCTACAGGCGACACCATTTATATCTTTGGCGAAGCTTCCGGACTGTGGAAGATCGTCCAAAACGTCAATCAATATGTCATTTTCGGCAACCAAAGCTCGACCCCAGGAACAAACGGCTTTATAGAGGGCGGGGACACTGGGGACTATCTGGAATTGGTGTGCATTGAAGCCAGCTTCAAATGGCTGGCTCGTTCAGCTCAGGGAAACTTTTCTATTAACTAGATAATCTAAAATGGCTCTACAAAATACTATTAATAGATCGCTTGTTGCCGGAACAAAAACCGCGTTAGGTGGCGATGCTCCCGGCGATTTATATTACAGAGATCCGTCCGGGTTACTGACCAGGCTTCCAATAGGAACCCCTGGACAACTACTCTCTGTTTCGGGTTCTAACTTCCCCTCATGGACTGCTGCACCGAGTACGCACACCCAGAACACGGACACCGGAACAACCAGCAGCTTTTTCCAAATAGATTCCGGGAACGTTGGCCCACGGCTTAAAAATAGCGCCGGGGGATTGCAAATTAGGAATGCTGGAGATACAGCATTTGCAAACCTAGAAGCCCTAGATTTAATCATCAACGGGAATCTGGTTGTCAACGGCACGACAACGACAATAAACTCAGCCACTCTCACGGTTGACGACATTAATATAGTTCTCGGCGACGTTGCCCCTCCGACCGATGCCACGGCAAACGGTGGTGGCATCACTCTAAAAGGAGCAACCGATAAAACTATTGTCTGGGATAGTTCCAATACGAACTGGACTTGCTCCGAGCATTGGAATCTTCTCTCAGGGAAGAGCTACAAAATCAATAATGTCAACGTCTTAACTGCAACAGGATTAGGTTCAACTGTTGTTAGCTCATCATTGACTTCTGTTGGAACAATCACCACAGGAACCTGGAATGGAACCAACATTGCTGTCGGTAATGGCGGTACAGGAAGGAACACGGGCGGAACAGCTTATGGATTGATTGCAGCAGGAACTTCCGCCACTGGAACACAACAAACAGTCCCTACGGGCACAGCATCACAAGTTTTAATTGGCGGCGGCGCTTCGGCATTGCCTAGCTGGGGGTCTTTAAACCTAGCTTCGATGGTTACGGGCAAATTACCCCTGGCTAACGTTGCTAACGGGACGGCACTCCAACAAATTCGAACCAATTCATCTGCGAACGCATTAGAGTTCTTTACTCCTGATCCGTTTGGAATGCCTCTTGTCGCTGCTTCGGCATCACTAACAGCCGCAATTAATACGCGATACGTCTGCGATGGAGCAACCCTGGTAACGCTCACACTTCCAGCAACTGCACCAGCCGGGAGCGTGATTCAAGTAATTGGACGCGGAGCCGGAGGCTGGAGAATAGCGCAACCAGCAGGTATAACAATATTCGCTGGAGATGTGAGTACAACTGCTGGAACACCAGGTAGTGCGAATTCAACCCACCAAAGAGACTGCCTGACGCTGACTTGTATCATCGCCAATACAGAGTGGGTGGCTGAGATCAATCAAGGAAACGTGGACTTTATCTAATGCCATTTCAGAATGCGATCAACAATAGGGCCAGACAGCCATTCTCCTTGGCTTCCTACACTGTGGCGGGACTCCCAGCAGCTTCCCAAAATCAGGGCGCGATCGCATGGGTTACGGATGGCGATGGCGGCAATAGACGCATGGTATGGAGCGATGGCTCAAATTGGCGCTATGCCTACAACAACGCAATAGTTTCAGTGTCTGCATCCTCCGGATTATCAGGGGATTATATATTAATTGCCGACGAAAAAGCTAGTGGAACTCATGGAGGCAGCTTCACTTCTGGAGCATGGCAAACTCGGATTCTAAACGTAAAGAAAAGCGACACAGGAAATAATGCAAGCTTGTCCAGCAATCAAATAACATTGCTTTCCGGCTCTTATCGCTGCAAGATTTCCGCTCCCGCTTACTACGCTTCAGTACACAAAGCACGGTTAAGAAATATTAGCGATAACTTAACGGCTGTAGTTGGATCAAGTGAACAAACCCAAGACGCTGGGAGCGGAGTACAAACCAGAAGTTTTATTGTTGGAGTGTTTACCATTACTAGCAGTAAGGCTTTTGAAGTTCAGCATCGTTGTGGCAGTAACGCCCCCACTACCGGGTTAGGAGTAGCAAGCAACTATGGAGAAGTTGAGATTTATACCATAGCTGAATTCTGGAAAATTTCATGAACTGGAAACTAAGTAGCAACCCGAAACTAATAATTAACCTAGACAACGAAACTTTTTATCCAATTGAGAATGAAGAGTTTCAAAAGTTTTTAAACAACGGTGGCAATCCCATCTCAGCAGATCCAGAAGCAAAAAAACCTGATTGGGGTAAATTTCGCTTCTCTCTTGGTGGAAACTTTGCATTCAGGAGAATGAGGTTGGCGCTCAAAAGCTCGCTTGATGGCGACGAGGCGATGCAGAATGCCGTATATTTCACTCTGCTTGAATCACATGAGTGGGCATATTTATGCGCCTACTGGAATACAGCATGGTATTTCTGTCCCACAGTCAGCCGGCCTAACAAACTTGAGACATCTGACTGGAATTTGCTACTTATCGAATGCGGATTAGATCAATATGTCAGTTTTTTGGCAGACGGGCAAATGGTAGAAACCGCCTTGGTATCACATTCTTAGATAACTGTCAAATAAAGATGCGTAAATCCGCATAAAACATACTACAGGATGTATTAGCCAAACTATTTGTCATTCGCCAAACTATTTGTCATTGGCTGGACAATCTATCTGTCCCTCCATATACAGGTGATACCTGTAAGGGTTCGATTCCTTCATCTTCTGTTTACCCACCGGAAGCCGAGAAGCGAGGCACTGTGCTGATAACGCAGAGGTAGAAGGGGCAGTACCTTCCCGGTGGATTGCTCATAAGCAGACCGCAAGTGCGGGATAATATTACCAATAGGGGAGTTAAACTGTAGCTGCGGCACAATTAATAGTTAGACGCTTTTGGTTATCTGTGAGGATGGTACTTTGAGATGATTGGTGGGTAGCCTAAGCCTGTTTAGGGCATCGGTAGAAGCTACAAAGTGGAAGTAGATCTGAATTACCTATTTCATTTAGGGTACTGAGAGGTTATCCGTCAAGCATGAACACCGAACAAAAGAGTTTGTTAACGACACTTGGTATAGGAGCAGCGGTTACTCTGTTTCTATTCTCGATTGGATTTGGTGCAGGATGGTTTACCTCCCCCAATTCAACTTCTTATAAAGACGAAAAGATAAAACGTGAAAATTTAGAGCAAGTAGTCTTAAAACTGACAGCAGAGAATGAAAGGCTAAAGGCGGATTTACAGGGTGGTCGAACAGCTTCTGAAGAACAGTTGTCTCTGGAGAAAAGAGGGCAAGAACTAGCTAGGCGCGAACAACTTTTAGACAAACGTGAAAACGATCTAGAGAGCAGAGTTCAAGATTTTAATTCTACTGTTAGAACGACAGGAGAAGAGGTAGGACAAGCATCACAGATTCAGAAGGATTATGAAGACACGAAACAGCTACTGAGAGAGGTTACAAATTCAAGAAACACATGGCAAATTTCGTCAGTAATATTGCTTGTTGTCTCACTAATAGCTGGCTTGTTTATTTTTGACTACATCCGTAAGCTCCGATACTCAAAATGGAGTTTGGAGAAAGTTATAGAAGTGCTGCGAGGTAAATTCAACAATCCGTCTGTATCTGTGGAGGAAGTGAAAAGTGTAGTTGATGCATTTACACAGCTATCAGCTCAAACTTCAAAGGCTCTACCTCCTAGCAACAAACCAGAAGAAGCTGCAACATGAAATGAGATGCAGTTGCCAAGCGTCTAACAACCCTGTTGCAGCGGAGACGAACGAAAGCCACTGTGGGGATGCAAAGGATGCTTGCCGCCGCTCAACGGGAACGTTAGCGCACCAATTATGCGATCGCACCATAACTTCTGCAAAACTTGTGTAGAGAGAGTGCGATCGCGCTTACCTTCCATCTCGCTTCAAGCGTTCGACTTTGCTTTGGGGTTATCGGTCACTGATGAGTTTAGCTGTTAGCTTTCAAGGATGCGATCGCTGTATATTGCTATGATGCCTCTTAGAGGATTACCTACCTTTTGGAACCAGGACTGAATTACTTCAGCGCGTCATCGCAGAGCTTGAGAAACTGCCACAGGAAGAGCAAGATGCGATCGCTACTCGTCTTCTAGCTGAATTAGAAGATGAACGGGCATGGAAAGTCCGCTTTGAATCCACTACAAACGAGCAATGGGATCGTTTAGCCCAAATGGTACGTCAGGAAATCGTTGCTGGTGATACCACTCCACTCGATGAAGTTTTTCCGCCTAAGCAATGAAATCGAGTGTAACAAAAGCATTTCGTAAGCAACTCAGTCAGTTACCTGAATCGGTTCAGGAACAGGCTACCAAAGCATAAGCTCTCTGGCGATCAGACCCTTATCAAAACAGTCTTCAGTTCAAACGGGTTAGTCAGCGTCAACCTATTTACTCAGCTCGCGTTGGACTGAACTACCGAGTTCTCGGTTTAGTGGAGGAAGATCATATTTACTGGTTCTGGATTGGGACTCATGCAGAGTATGACGAGTTGCTTGGGCGGTTGTAGTGCGATCGCCCATCGTCATAGCTTGAGTTGGCGCAAGGAAACCCAACCTATACTTCTGCTTTGCATATACGCCAATACGAGTTTAGCTGTTAGCGTTCCAAGGATGCGATCGCTTGCGCCGATACCAAAGGGTATGGCTTGCTTTCAGGATGAAAGAAAGAATTTTTTCCATCCCCTTGACAATCATGTATTACAATTGTAGTATATAAATTAAGGCAAACAAATCAAACCTGTTTAATACGCTTTGCCAACCAGCTTTTAAGGAGGTGTCTAAAATGGTTCACATTCGTTTTGAAGGTCGTTCCTACGACATCGCAGAAAATCAACTGGGTGTGACGGCTGGAATGAACGACAAAGCCGTTAAGGAACGCCTCGCACAGCATTTTGATGTTAGACGCGATCGCTTAGAAACATACGTTATTGAGCGTCGTCCTAGCGGCGATCTAATCATCCGTCCAGAAGCCGTATACGGCTAGATAAAAACTTTCACTCCGTGTCCCGATAGAAGAAGCATACACTCTTTTCGTAACTATAACGGCCCTAAGGTAGCGATGTTCGGGCGACCGACTAGCGAAGCATTCTAAGTCTCACGTTAGATGAAGTTTGCGCGTCCACTGCCAGGTGTAAACCTGGTAAGAACGGCAGATGTGAAATAGCTTTTTCGACTTGCATGGAGCAACCTTTTAAAAGCTTTTCCCGCGCCCTAATTTGTGAAGCATACACACATTCCCGCTACGACCGGGGAGGTAGTGGGTACTCTTCGAGAAGGCTTCGCCTACGATTCCCACCAGCTGCATTAAAAGCGGCTGTAGCTCAATGGATAGAGCGCCAAAGTGAAAACAGCTTTGCTAACTTGTGCGGGATTAAAAATTACAAATCGTGGGTGTCGATGGCACGCGCCCCGACTTTTGAAGCATACAAACTGGTAACGTTCGGGACACCGAATTGTAGGTTCAATTCCTACCCTCTCCGCCTTTTGGAGAGGTGTAAAAAAAGCTTCTTAGACTTGCGTGTAGCCTCCCATATTTCTCCACAAATGCAGAGAAAAATATCCACTTCGCACCCTAACTGAGAAAGCTTACATACTAACTCTGTGGTAGAGTGATCGACTCTTAATCGATAAGTCGGGTTCAACTCCCGAAGCAGCTTTCTGAACTTGTGCGAGGTGACAATTTTTTCAAAAACAGATTGCAAACTAGATAGTGTCTTTTATGGATACTCAGCTTTAAATTTTGTGTTTCGCGCCCTAACCTGAGAAGCATACCTACATTTCCCGCTTGATAAGCGGGAAATGTAGGTATGCGCTTACGCGCAGGCTACGCCAACGATTCCTAGCGCTGCCATTATTTGGCAGTGTAGAGTAACGGTAACTCTCCAGTGAATAGCTTTTTAAACTTGTGCGGGACACTCATTATTTCTAATTGTCAAAATTTCCACTACGCGCCCTAATCGATAAAGCTTACATACTAGCTCATCTGGTTAGAGCACTTGACTCAGAATCAAGCAGTGACGGGTTCAACTCCCGTGTATATCCGAACAGCTTTCTCAACTTGCGCGTAGTGTCAATATTTCATTTCTAATTATGAGGAGGAGTATAACAATGTCTGTAAAAACACTTGATATTTTAGAACAGTTGAAATCTTTAACGCTAATTGAGACTGCTGAACTGGTTACGCAAATTGAAAATACTTTCAGAGTTGATGCTTCTCCTCGCCAGTGGACAGTGATTACTGAGGAAAAGGAAGACAAGTCTGAAAAACCACCAGTACAAACTGAGTTTGATGTGGTTCTGGAGGAAGTTCCTGCTGATAAGAAAATTGCAATCCTCAAAGTTGTACGGACTTTGACAGGATTGGATCTGAAGGCAGCAAAAGACTTTGTTGAGTCAGCGCCGAACGTGGTGAAGGAAGCGATCGCTCTCGCCGATGCCAACGACATCAAGCAACAACTGGAAGCAGCAGGCGCAAAAGTTTCTCTCAGTTAATGGCGGTTGTGAAATACCAATCAGTCGGTGAGATAGAAAATCTAATTGCGGCATTCGAGAATTGCACCTTGCCACGAAGCGAGTGGAATCATCGCGCACACTTAACTGTTGCATTATGGTATCTCACTCGTTACTCGAAGGCAGAAGCGACGAATTGCATACGCGATCGCATCCAGCACTACAACAATGTGAGTGGCATTCAAACCAGCAACGACAGCGGCTATCACGAAACCATCACTCTATTTTGGATTCGGATAATCGGTAGATATCTGCCGATTGCAAGGCAAGATTTCTCCCTCCTAGATATTGCGAACGAGTTTATCAAAAATTACGGAAAAAAGTCTTTTGCCTTACAATACTACAGTCGCGATCGCTTAATGTCTTGGCAAGCTCGGATAAGTTGGACTGAACCGGATTTGAAACCTTTAGATTAGCAGGGATGACAGTCTCTTGCTTGGCGAATTATAATGGCAGTTGTCGCCGCGCCCCAATCGGGTGAGCTTACATACCTACAAAAAACCAAATGGTGCGTACATAGGTTAGTACGCTGCAAGCCTGAGACCTATAGCAGGCATAAATAAAGCTCTCCCAACTTGCGCGGCACCAAATTACTTGCGTGCGACATCTGCCTCCTCAACACTTCAAGATGCAATGGAGGTAGTTGCAATGAATACACTAGAACGCGACTTGCGTTTGGAAATGCTCAACAGTCTGCTGACTACACCACACCGGGAATTGGGTAAGGTAGCAGAAGTGCATAAGATGATGGTCGAACTTGACCCCATCTTTTACGGACACCTGGCTGTATGGTATCAGCGTCATGGGGATGTGCGCGACCACAAGGAAGTTTTTGTCGGTAATTTGCTGACCAGCAGCTTGAACGAACATCGCGGCGCGGGTTTCATGATGCTACAAGAATTTCCGCCTTACCAGGTGGCGCGGATTGTAGACTTTATGAAGCAGCATCAGCAAAAGTTGCCACGTTCGGCGCGGACTGCGGTGCGGCGATATTTGCAGGAACGGGAGAAGAATGCTGCGTTTTTTGATCGCGCTGCGGTGCGGGGACGCAAGGCGATGAAGCATCTTTATGCAAGTTTGCACATACGCCCTAGCGATCGCGCTAACGCCGTACTATTCAAAGATGCACCGCCTGAAGATAGTCTTGCGTTTGCACTCAAGCAACTTGCAAAAGCAGAGACACCAGAAGCACAAGCACAACTGATTGCAGAACACAAAATTCCTTACACTGTCGCTATTGGTGCGGTGAAGGAAGTAACGCCAGAGGTACTGATGGCGCTGGTTAACGCCATGTCACCGCAGGAGGTCATTAACAACCTCAAGTCACTCCAAGCGCGAGGTGCGATGGAAAACGCTGAGGTGAAGGTGTTGATTGATGCAAAACTGACAGAAGCTGCAACAAGCGATCGCGTGTCTGCATTCAAAGCGATGAAAGCCGCAGGTGTCGCCAATGTCGATGATGCAACTGTGGCGCAGCTAGAGCAAGTTGTTAACGAACAGGTAAAAAAGCGGGGTAAGATTACCAAGCCTACCGCCTTGTTTGTAGACAAAAGTAGCAGCATGACTGAGGCGCTGGAAGTCGGAAAGCAAATTGCAGCTTTGATTTCTGGAATCAGCGAAGGCAATTTATTTGTTTATGCTTTCGACACCAAAGCTGTTGAAGTAAAAGCACAAGGTAAGGCGCTATCAGATTGGGAGAAAGCTTTCCAAAAGTTGTTTCCCGATGGTTGCACTAGCATCGGCGCATCGCTGGAAAAGATGCGGCAAAACAAACAGTCGGCAGAACAAATCATCATCGTTACCGATGAAGGCGAAAACAACGCCCCTTACTTCAACACAGTTTATCCTCGCTACTGCGAAGAATTGAAGGTTGTGCCGAATGTAATTATTGTTAAAGTCGGCAATCACAGCAACTACTTAGAAAGGCAGTTGCAGCAATCTCAAGTACCGCTGGAAACATTCACCTTTGCAGGTGATTACTACTCGCTGCCGAACTTGGTGCCATTATTGTCTCGTCCATCTCGCCTTGAGTTGTTGATGGAAATTTTAGAGACACCATTGCCAGTGCGAATTGATAACTAGATCGGCTCAATTGTAGCGCCATAGTAGCGTGAGAAAACCTAACCCCTAACCCTCGTAAGGAACGGGAAGAAAAAAGCCCCTCTCCTCGCAGGAGAGGGGTTGGGGAGAGGTCAACAAAATTATTAGTCAAGGAGGAATCAAACATGGTGGAAATAACTGCAAAAGCCGTCAAAGAACTGCGCCAACAAACAGGTGCAGGCATGATGAATTGTAAAAAGGCGCTGGATGAAACCAATGGCGATATGGCGAAAGCGATCGCATGGTTGCGGCAAAAAAGTATGAGTAGAACATGCGACGGAAGCCATCGTATTTCGGCAGAAGGAATTATTGACAGCTACATTCATACTGGCGGTAGAGTCGGCGTGCTAGTAGAAGTGAACTGCGAAACTGATTTTGTAAGTCGCAGTGAAGTATTTCAAAACCTGGTGCGAAACATCGCCATGCAAATTGCCGCTTGTCCGAACGTGGAGTATATAAAGGTAGCAGACATTCCGGCTGCAATTGTCCAGAAAGAAACACAAATCGAAATGGGACGCGATGACTTAACTTCCAAACCAGCAAACATCAAAGAAAAAATTCTTCAAGGACGAATTGAAAAACGCCTGAAAGAAATGTCTTTGATGGATCAGCCTTACATTCGCGACCAAAGTATCGTGGTGGAAGAACTGGTGAAGCAAAGCGTAGCTCAACTCGGCGAAAATATCCAAGTGCGTCGCTTTGTCCGCTTTAACTTAGGCGAAGGCATTGCAAAGCCTGAAAGCAACTTTGCCGAAGAAGTCGCTGCACAAATGGGCGGTAGGGAATAAAGCTGACAGTTTATACTTGTGGGGTGGGCATCTTGTCCGCCCTACTTGCTGGAGAAGAAACCCAAATAGCAATCACTTGAAATGCTTAACGGGTATTCAAAAAAGGGAAACCGAGACTGAAAGTTGTCGGATGAGCATAACTTACTTGGAAAGCGATCGTGCTTAGAGGTGTTCATGGAAATTCTGGAGACACCATTGCCAGTGCGAGTTGATAATTAGGTTAGTTTAATAGTAAGGTGGGCAATCTTGCCCACCTTACTAAAAACTTGTCTTATAATTTTCTTCATATAAGTAATGACAGAAATAACAGATTCTTCGAGTGGTAACAATTTCGTCTTGGGGCTTGAAGATAATGCGATGGACTCCCTTGAGCATTCCGTTGAGCATTTGTGCGCTGCTGAAAGGGATACTGACCTTAAGTACACAGTCCTTCACATTTTTCATGCAACGGAGTTATTCCTCAAAGCACGACTTGCGAAAGATGGTCTTGAACAGATTTATAAGAACAAGAAAGTAGAACCTGATGGTTATACGGTCGATTTTAAAAATATAATAAAACGCCTACATCAGATTGGGGTTTGTTTATCAGAACAGGATAAAAGTGATTTAGAGTTCCTACGAAAGGTAAGAAACTCCATCGAACACTATGAATTTGCTGGCGATTATGAGCAGATTGAAAACTACGTCGGTCGGGCTATGCGTTTTTTGAAAATATTCCTTTATAAAGAACTAGGACTTGATCTTCAAAATGAACTCACAGAGCGTACCTACGAAGCACTGCTAAATGCCTTCGGCTCCTATGCCGAACGAATGGCAGAGCATAATATCTCACTGCATCCTAAAGACTATGGAGTAGAACATGATTTGCTTTTGTGTGAGCAATGCCATAAGGAGGCAGTCGCTTTTCCCGATCCAACCTCAAAGGATAGGACTGTCCATTGCTTCCGTTGTGAAGTCCGCTACTTTGTAAAATTCTGCTTGCGATGTGAATGCCTCATTCTGTCACTAATCGAGCCAGGAGAAACCACAGCTCAAGATTTCGGCGATGACTTCAATGAGGATGAGGAAGGATGGTTTTGTGATAGGTGTATAAAGGAAATAGCCGAGCGCGATTATTAGAGCCTCGGCTAATATAATTCGCGGCTACACAAACATAGTCTGCCTTCGCGGACTATCGGAAAATTGAGAATCTTGAAACCCGCGAAGGCGGGTTGAGCCTGTGTAGCTGCGGTTTCAACCGCTCAGACAAATCAGACAAAAATAAATTATTTAGGAGTCAATTCTCAAGTAGAAATAGTTGATTTCTGTTGGTGATGAATCGCCTGGTCTCGGATGTAATCAGCCGCTTTATCGATAGCATCATGGCTGATAGTAAAAGCCCCGTAGCTGCCTTGCCATTTAAAGAATTCACCAGGTTTAATTTCGTGAGTAATTAGATGAGAAGAACTACCTTTAACTTGCTTAACTAAATCAGATACAGCCAGTGTAGATGGGAAACTCGTCAAAAGATGGACATGATCTTCAATACCACCAACAGCGATCGCTGTGCATCCGAGTTGTTTACACTGTCTAACAATGGCTGCATAGATTACCTTCTGGATATCCGGCGTAATTATAGGCAATCTATCCCAAGTAGCCCAAACAGAATGGAGATACAACTGCGTGAAATTCGACCTCATCTGCCCTCAACCTAAATCTGCAAATTTTCAACCACGATTATCGCATTTAGTCCGCGCAGGCGGACTTCGTTTGTGTAGCCGCGAATTCCATTCGCCGGGTAATTTTTTAACTAAAATAGGCGAAACTAATTATGAAAAAAGGTCTTAATCATGTTGATGTGTGCTTTGTAATTGATACAACTGGCAGTATGGGTAGTTTCATCCAAGAAGCAAAACAGCAATTGTTGGATACAATTCGCCTGCTATCTGCTGACAGTGATATCGATTTGCAAGTCGGTTTAGTAGAATACCGCGATCACCCTCCACAAGACACCAGTTTTGTAACTCGCATCTATCCGCTGACTGCAAAGTTGCAGGAGATGCAGAAGAACATCAACAAACTAGAAGCTAATGGGGGTGGAGATCATCCGGAAGCTGTTTATGATGGTGTTCAGGATGCGGCTAACCAGATGAAGTGGAGACGCAACAGTTGTCGCTTTATTTTGTTGGTGGGTGATGCACCGCCACACGGTTTCCATGCAGATCGCGATGCTGAGGGCTTCACGCATACCGATCCGGCGCGATATCCTAATGGTTTAACGGTGCAGTCGGTAACGGCGGCGGCGGAAAATCAGCGGGTAACGGTTCATGCGCTGTGTATGGGAAGCGATCGCGCTACGTTGCAGTCGTTTACCGCGATCGCACTTGGCACGAGTGGGCAATGTGCCTCTGTCCGCAATGCTAAAGATGTTATCAGTCAGATGGTAGCTATGCTAACTAGCGAATTCCGCAACTTGGAATTTGACGGTAAAGTATTAGATACCGTACAGCGTCTTGGTTCTCTAGATGTCAGCGCTACTGCTGAAACTCTCGCTTGTCCAAGACTGCAAGTTGCATCTGCGATCGCACGACTTGGAAAGCGTGGTTTTTTGGATGCATTAATTGTCTAGGTAATGCTTGCGTGCCCTAACTTTTAGAGCATACATACTGCGTACGAGAGGATAAGTATCCGTGGCTTCGACTCGATCGAAGCAGCGAACGTGCGAGGAAGGGGCGAAGAACCTGGGAGGTAAGCGATTAAGTAGCTATCCTTTAAATAGTGTGTAATAACTAACCAGCGGAGTTACTTTTCTGATTGCGATCGCTTTGCTCTATTAACTTGCATGCAAGCAATCCCTAATATATATAATTAATGGCGAAACAACGACTCGACACCTTATTAGTAGAACTTGATTTATGCGCCTCCCGACAGTTAGCACAGCGGCTAATTCGGGCTGGGGAAGTAATGGTAAATCAGCAAGTCATTGATAAGCCGGGAACTGAGGTAGAAACCGAGGCGCAAATTAAAATTAAAGAGCGATCGCGTTTTGTTTCTAGAGGCGGGGAAAAACTTATCCATGCTTTAGAAGAATTTGGCATTCCTGTACAAGATCGGATTTGCTTAGATGGCGGAATTTCCACTGGCGGATTCACCGATTGTTTGCTGCAAGCTGGGGCAAAAAAAGTTTACGGGATTGATGTCGGTTACGGACAAGCTGACTGGAAATTACGCAACGATGCGCGGGTAGTGTTGAAAGAACGGACTAATCTGCGCTATCTCACACCAGAGGAATTGTACGGTGATGAACAGCCAGCAGATTTAACAGTTGTAGATGTTTCATTTATTTCCCTAACCAAAATTCTCGATGCTTTGTGGCAATTAACGCAGCCTCCCAGAGAAGCGGTATTGCTAGTAAAGCCGCAGTTTGAAGTCGGGCGCGAACGTGTTGGTAAAAAAGGCGTAGTCCGAGATACTGACGATCAGGCAAATGCAATTTTTCAGGTATTGCAAACAGCCCAACAATTAGGATGGAATTATCGCGGCTTAATTTGGTCGCCAATAACTGGCCCAGCTGGGAATATCGAGTATTTGTTGTGGTTAGGAATGGAGAACGCTACACCAGCTATAGACTCCACCCCCGTTAATCCACAGGGGACTAAGCTGAGCTTAGAGGAGATTAAACAAATTACTCAAGCTGCTGCATCTCACTTTCGGAATAATTTAAAATCGTAAATTTTTCTGTCATCTTTGTTACTGTTTCTCTAGATTCAGGTGAAATGAAGACAGAAGCATTCAGAGGGCGATCGCATGAGTACCGAAGAACAAGCACGGGGATTGATGGCACAACACCGTCAACACAAAGAACACTTGCATGATTCGATGTTAAGTCGTGCGGAAGCGGCGGAACCCGAAAACGCCCACACCCAGGAACAGGCGCGAGAATTGATGGCGCAGTACCGTCAACATAAGGAACACTTGCACGATTCGATGTTAAGCCGTGCGGAAGCTGAAATTGGTGTTCCCCAGGAAACTACCGACACTTCTGAGTAGCAACGCTTGCTTCTAAATTCTGCTCAAACTAGCCTTTGCGTTGGCAGGCTTTGTTTTGCTTCGCGACATGAATGTATAGCCACAATCTTAGTCGTTCGGCATTCCCAGGTTTTGCTGTAATTCCTGGCGCAAGCGATAGAGAATTGTATTCGGTTCTACTTGGCTGAGAATCTCTTGAATCACAGTATTAGCTCCCAGTTGTCCCCAGGTGCAGCCTTGTTCTAGATAAGCCTGCGCCGCACGACCGACCGCGTAAGCTCCGTATCCGGCGATACCAGCTTGCGCGATCGCCGCGGAGCCATAAGCAGTAAGATTAGTTGCATTCTCACCACTAGCGACAGCAGCAACACTCTTCCCCAACCCAAAAACGATACTTGTACCGAGTTCACCCAGCAGCAAGCCACCAGAACTCAATAGAATTGTTTTCAGAAGCTTGCCAGCTTCATATCCAGTCATGGGAAGACCGTACAACCTCGCTAGAGAGCGGATGAGAGCCAAATCCGCAACCGTTCCCCCCAAAACGTCCAAAATAGCAATCGGATTAAGGGCGACGGCGAGAGCCTTGTATCTGACGAAACTCCAAATCAACTTTTCTGCATCAGCGTCAAGCGCTGCTACAGTTTTTTCGGCAATATTCGCCTCAGCAACTCTTGCTTGAACTAAAGCATTGAGAGCTAAAAGCGATCGCCCTTCCCGATTTAAAATATTCAAAATCTTCTGCTTCAACTCGTCTACTTGTGGCGGCGGCGTTTCCCATTCATAACTTACACGACCATCAGGCCATTCAACGCGCACTGAAAGCGGTGCAGGTTCCGCCGCCACCATTACAATTTCATCCTCTTCTAAAGGCCTGGTTAATTGCGTCTCCAAGCTACCAGCACCCAGTTGTTGCAAATTGCGATAAATTGTTTTTCGGTCTATCTCAGGATATAAATCTATCTTGTTAAAGACCAAAATTAATGGTTTCTGAGTTTGGCGCAATTCGCAAAGCGCCTGATATTCAGTTCGCGTGATATCACCAGAAACTACAAACAAAATTAAGTCAGCTTGACGCGCTACACCCCGCGCCATTTCTGCGCGTGCTTGTCCCTGAATTTCATCCAATCCAGGCGTATCAATTAGCTCCACCTGCACTTTACTATTAGTGCTAGGTGTCCACCGCACCGACCGAGGCCACTGAGTCACGCCATTGAGGGGGCCTGTTTGTAAAATCTTTTCTCCCATCAAGGCGTTTAAAACCGCCGACTTACCGCGACTAACTAAACCAAAAGCAGCAATGTGAATAACGCTAGAGTCTAGCTTTTCTAAACTATTCGTCAAAACTTCTAGTTCAGTTTGCAACGCTGCTGTCGGGGAATGGGGTTTTACCCGTGCTTTGGAAGAATACCAGGATAGTGCTTGTCGTAAACTAGCACGAGCGCGGTTGATGTGAGTTTCTTGCAGGTTGGTACGTGCTGGCTTTGTCTGACGGTCAGCAGCTGCATTAGTTTGGGACGATTGAGGATTCAAGGCTACATAGAACCAGAGGCTACAGATCCATTTTCGTTTAATTACAGTTCGGATGCGATCGCTCTGGATTGGGAAAGTATACAATCAAGAGCGCATTTCTACAGATCAAGTGCAAGAAGCGATCGTACTATTGACATAGCGGTAAAATATCTAAACATAAAACAGGAATGAAACAACTAGCTAGAATAACGCTTAATCCCGAAGTAATGGGGGGAAAACCTTGCATTCGGGGTTTGCGGGTGACAGTTGGTACAGTAATCGGGTTGATGGCATCTGGTTATTGTACAGAGGATATTTTGAAGGCATATCCCTATCTGGAAGCGGAAGACTTGCGCGAGGCTTTGGCTTATGCTGCGTGGCGTGTTGAAGAAACGGAATTGCCTCTAGTTCGGGCATGAAAATTCTGATTGACATGAATCTTTCACCCGACTGGGTGCAGGTCTTTGAAAAATACGAATTAGAGTCAGTTCATTGGTCTACAGTTGGCGATCCGCGTGCAACAGATCGCACAATTATGGATTGGGCAAGGGATAACGGATATGTTGTTTTTACACACGATCTGGATTTTGGGGCAATGCTAGCAGCTACTCAGGCTGAAAGCCCCAGTGTCATACAGGTTCGCACTCAGAATACTTTGCCGTCGTATTTGGAAAATGTGGTAATTGATGTGTTGCGTCAGTTTGAATCAGTTCTTGAGTCCGGTGCTTTAATTATTGTGGATGAGGGTCGTTCTAGAGTGCGAATTCTGCCTTTAATTTAGTATTTCATAGTAGCGATCGCGCGATCGCTTCTTGCTGCGTGTAGCTATTAAAGCAGATGATTCCCACAGCCGCATTCAACTCAGCAGCCCAGCAGGTTACTTACTCCACTCCACAAAAGTAGGTTGTACCTTTGTACCCTTCGCCGTTACCCCACTAAATGAGGCGGAAGCACCAGGGGGAACAGTTGCAGGTTGAGCCAAGATGAAGCCATTATCTATTAGATTGCCTTTGCGATCGCGTACTTCATAGTTGACTTTGATATTTTGCACTATATCGCCAGTTTGATTAGTAAGTCGTCCCTCTAGCAAATTACCATCATATTTCACATTACTGATAGGCATTCTGGCAGCTTCAGCATCAACTGCACTTAGTCTAGGTGGATTAATTGGAGGAGTATTTTGTTTGCACAAAGCACCTAAATTCACAGTTCTGCCATCAGCAGTTTGCATATAGCAAGCTAATGAATCAGTCGGTGATTGTGCAACCAACCCAGATGCAGTGAAAAAAGAAAGTAATAACAATGATATAATTGTTGTTGAGCGCCCAAGTTTTACCATAATATTTTTTACGTATTATTCATATCTTGCACTATTTTTAATAATCTGGAGGCTGAGCCTGGTAAGGAGAATTAGCCTGCAAAGGCAGGCTTTGTTTGTGTAGCGCCAGACTAAAGTCTGAGCGCACTTTTTCTTAAGGGATTGCCAGTCTCCGATTAACACGGCGACGAGTTCTGAGAGTGTCATCTATTCTGGCTTTCTGTGCCGCTGCACTAGCTGTCAAACTTAAATCTTGCATAATTCTCCAAGCAGCAAGTTCACCAGTTGCACAGCCACCTTCCATGTAACCTTGCGCCGCTAAAGAGCAATGTTCGCCAGCAAAAAAGAGATTGCCTACACGCTCTCTTTCTGCACCAGCAATTGTACTATATTGCCCGACTAACCAACAGGAATAAGAACCACGACTATAACGTTCTCCAGGCCAATAAGCTCGAATTGCTTCGCCTTGTCGCTTAGCAGTAATTCCGGGGAAAATTCGCTCTAATTGCGGTAATAATATTTGAGCTTGAGTTTCCGGAGTTCCACCCCCCAAAGCTACACCGTTGCTTCCGCCTGTATAGTTAGTTATGAAACCGCTAGTACCAGGGGCGTAACGAGTTGGTTCCCAGCTAGATTGAAATCCTAAATCTGTATATACTGCTGCGGTTGAATTATAGCGAGTGCGCCAGATTCTTTCCTGGTAGGCTGTGATTAATTTAGAATTAGTACCATAGCCTAATTGAGCGATCGCTAACTTTTTCGCAGGCGGTAAATCAACAGCTAGGGGAATTTGTCGCAGGACGCTAAAAGGCAACGTTAATAAAACTCGTTCATAAATGCGATCGAAAGCGCTTGCTCCCGATCGTAAACTTACTTGGTAGCGACCATCAGGAAGGGTGCGAATTGTATCTAAGGCTGTCCCTAATTGGATAAAAGGTGATAATCTCGCCGCGAGTCTTTGGGGGACTTGTTCGTTACCTCCGACGACATGAAAACGTTCATCACTGAACCCGTAGACGCTAAAATCTTTTGGCAAAGGCTCATAAAAGAAAAACAATAAATTTAAACAAGATTGTTCTTCTGGTTCTCTCCCAAATTCTGTGGTGTAAGCTAACCGAATCATTTGCCGCAAAATTGGGCTGATTGGTGCAGAGTTTAAATATTGAGCGATTGAGGTACGGTCTAAATTAAGCCCCGCCTGATTGTATGATTTGTAGGTGACTCCATCGCCAATTGCTGCTAAATCCTGAGATATCTTCTGCGCCAAAGGTACGAAAAAATTAGCAACATCGGTGAGAGTATATTTTGTTCCTTGAAAATACCAAGTTTCTTCTACTAACCCGCGATCGCTAGGTTTCAGGTTAATCGCGGTTAAGCCGAGTTCGCTGACAAGACGGCGCATGAAAGTATGACCGGAGTCGATAAATTCTCCGCCGAGTTCTACGGTGGTAGCGGTTCCGGCAGCGTTGGGTAAACTACGCATTCGTCCGCCGATGCGGTTGTTCGCCTCGACGATATCGACAGGAACACCAGTTAGCCGACGAATCGATCCCCCAGGGGGACAGCAACGAAGCAAGAATTTCCGAAGATGTGAGTTTCAGTCCCCGTTTTAAAGTTGGTTACAGCACATCAGGTGCTGGTTTTGATGCGTTTACCAGCTTCGAGGGTTTTGTTCCCCTATTGCAAACTGTGGAAAGCAACCTGACGTTTTTGGAAGGACGGTTGCTTTGGTCAACAAATAATTCTACACTCGGCGGCAATGTATTATTGGGACACCGATTTTACAACTCGTCTGATAATAGAATCTTTGGCGGTTACGTTTGTTACGACAACCGCAACACGGGGAATGCTGTTTTTAACCAACTCGGTACGGGTTTTGAAAGTTTGGGTGAAAACTGGGATTTCCGAATTAACGCCTATATTCCTGTTGGCGATACCCGACAAGTAGTGGAAGAAAATGTTTTTGATACGGGTTTGTCGGTTTCTGCGCCTTTTTTTGCCGGAAATTTTTTAAGCTTTGTAGGGGAGACTTCGCACCAAATTAACCGCCGTTTGGAAGCAGCAATGGCAGGATTTGATTTTGAGGCGGGGGCAAAAATAGCGAGTTTGGGCGATTCTGGTGACATCAGAGGCTATGCTGGGCTGTATTATTATGATGCGAATGGTAGCGATGAAATTCTCGGCTGGCGCACCCGCTTAGAAGTGCGTCCAACTGATAGTTTAAGGTTGGGTTTGTCGGTTCAAGATGACGCAACTTTTGGCACTAATGTTGTGTTGAGTGTGGCGGGAAATTTTCCCGGAAGCCGCCCCAGAGGTAGCAAAAATCAAACATTAGCAAGAATGGGGGAGTCGGTAGCGCGTCAAGTTAATATTGTTGTTGATGAACAATTTGAGTCTGAGACGATACGCGATCGCTTCACAGTTCTGGCAACTAATCCCAACACCAATGAGCCATATTTCTTCCAGCACGTTAACTTAGATGCACAGGTAGGAAATGGTACTTTTGAGCTTCCATTTGCTACGCTACAAGATGCGCTAAATGTAGCTAAGTCTGACAATATTATTTATGTGCAACCTGGTAAAAATTATACTGAAATTCCCGCCTTCACTCTCCCCAATAATGTAGCGTTATTGTCAACTGCCCCTGTGCAAAATATTAATGGTGTAGTATTACCGCTTTCTGGTGCTGGGGTACAGCCTATAGTTACAGGAGGTGTCACTTTAGGGAATAATAACACCATTTCTGGGTTTGCGATCGCTAACCCCAACGGCGCTGGCATCACTGGAAATAACATCAGCAACCCCACAATTCGAGAGAATGCGATCGCCAACACAGCAACTGACGGCATCCGATTAGATAATCCTACTGGCAAAGTTACTATTTCCAACAACAACTTTTCTAATATTGATGGTAATGGCATTAGTATCAACACTGCCATTACTCAATCCGAGTTAGTCATAGATTCAAATATCATTACCCGCGACATTAGCGGTTTTGGTTTCACAGGAATTAAGATTGTAGCTGGTGATGATACCGTAACCACAGCCACAATTTCTAATAATCAAATTTCAGAAAGTATGTTTAGAGGTATTCAAATAGATGCTTTGGGCAATTCCCAAACTCGCCTGTTAGTCGAGTCTAATACTATTAGCGGGAGTCAATTTAATGGGATTACCATCAACGCCGATGAAAACGCCCAAATTTCTACAAGTGTCCGATTTAATACCCTGACAAACAATAATGTTGTGGGCGCTTTTGGAGGCGGCGAATTTGACGCGCAAACTTATAGTAACTCTTCCGTTTGCTTGCAACTTGATAATAATAAAAGCACACCGAGTACCAACGGTGAGGATTATAATTTAGCCAATAACAATGTTGGCGGTTCTACATTCCAAGTTGAGGATACACTGGCGACAAATACTGGCACTGTTACTGAGAATCCTGCACCATTAGACTTCCCCAAAGTACCGCGTGGAACTTGTAGCTTTCCGTAGGATTAAGAATGAAACCCGGTTTGCAACTATCCTAAAATAATACCGTAAGCGCGGGGGCAACGAGCTATCTAATGCTACAACTAGCGTTTGATCCCTTCAACCCCTTAAAAAGGGGGCTTTCTAAGATAAGCACATCGCGTGAATCAAGGTAATAATTAAAGCCCGTTTGTGCGGGCTTTGTTTGTGTAGCTGCATTCAGTCTGTCGGCGTTTTCTAACTTCCCGCGATCGCGCCTTGCTGTGACTCCGGCAAAATCCGCCCTACCGCTTGTTTCACGAAAGACTGCAAGAAAGCTGTGCGTTGATTTTGCTGAAAAACTCTTTGCAGGGTCTCTTTTAATTGGTCAATATTAAAAGGATGTCCCTCAGCGGTTATACTGGCTTCCTGCGCTTGGAAGTATTCAATCAAGCACATCCCTGCCAACCGAGTTAGATAGGCGGCGCTGACGCCCTGAACTGCACCTCCAGCGACAAAAGTGATGGCATTGCCTTTGAGAATACCGCCGATGGTTTGAGTAGAAAGTTCTACCAAACCAAGTTTAAGCATTAAGCTACCCATTGTTCCCGCCACTGTCTGGGCTTGCTGAAGGGAGAATTTCTGCTGATACATAGCACCCAAATCTATTACCATTTGGGCATTAATCGCCGCAGTTGCCAACAAGTCTAGGGCTGGTACGGGGTTTGCAAAAGCTGTAGCAGCTGCTATCCACTGGAATTGTTCAATTACAGGTAAGGCGCGATCGCGTCTTACCTCATTTAAGGCTGTTTTCGCCTCTGCTTTCAACACACCAGCTGTCCGGAAGGTAGTTGTCCACACCAACTGTTGACTTTCTTGGGCTAAAATCTCACTCAAGCGACCAGTCAGCACACTCATGTCTGGGGCTGGAGTTTCCATCCATTCTTGCACCGAACCATCAGAGGAATGCTGACGCACTTTTATTGGACTAGGAGAGGCAGCGATCGCTACTACATCCTCTGCCATCATCATTGATAGCATCCGTTGCCGCAACTGTTGCAACACAGTAGCGCCCTCTTCTGGCAAATATTGGTCTTGCTTGTTAAAAACCAAGACCGGGCGATGATTTGCTCTCACCAGCTGCTTTAATGTTTGATACTCTGGGTCTGTCAAATCGCCATTTGTGACAAATAGCACTAAATCTGACCTCTCCACGCTAGTCGCCACAACGGGGGGAAAATACGCAAGGCGCTGGTTTCCCAGCCCCTTCCCTTCAAGGGAAGGTGGTTGAATCATTAGGTCAGTCGCAGTAAATAAAGCTGGTGTCTCCTGCAAATCCAGTTTTTGCTGCTGTTGAGGAACCCAGTTTGACTTTAAAACTTGAATTAAGGTAGTTTTCCCTACCGCCTTCCCACCAGTAACAGCCAGGTGTATCTCTTGGCGATCTATTTCGGCTAGGAGTTGCCCAACTTGTTCTCGAAGTTTAGCATTGGTAACGCGACCTTCTGCTTCTGTCTCTAATTGAGTAATAACAGCTTGTGCTTGCGCGATCGCACTTTCCACCGTTTCCCTGTCTATCTTACCCATCTCTGGCAGCTTAGTTTCTTTAGCTGTCCTTCCAAACCACCAGAAACCAGTACCGACGGCTAAAGCGCCCAATATCCCCAACTCACCGAGATGTAATACCGAATGATGCAGACTCTGCAACATCCACAGCGATAATGATAAGCCTACTCCTCCCACCAAAACGGGTCGCCGCAAGTTGACAGCCATAAACAGTTAAATGTAATTCTGAATACTTGTTTACCAGCATAAAACAAAACCCTGCAACCGTTTCCGATTACAGGGTTTGTTTTACTAGTAAGTGGCGGGAAGTGGATTTGAACCACTGACCTTCGGGTTATGAGCCCGACGAGCTACCAGGCTGCTCTATCCCGCGTTGCCGCGTTCACTTATTTAATATAACACTAAATTCACGAATGTGACAACTAAAGCAAAGATAATTCTCCAACTACCTCTAAACGCTTGAATTTGCCCAGGCTCATAAAGTGTTCAGAGAGAGTTTCCGCCATTGTGGGGGTAATCCAGCCCATCTGCTTGAGTAAGTGAATGGCAACGGCATATTTAGCTCGTCCGGCACCATCCATCACCTTAATTGCCAGCCCCATGCCAACGCCTTCTCTACCGATGCACTCAATCCCTTCAGCACCGCCTTTGCTGACGATTTCCCCTTCGGTTAAGCGCATCAGTTCTGTATCAAATTCCCCTTCTCCTGCCACCAGAGTCGGGTGATGAGTCATAGCGCGGACGATGCGCTCCATATCCAAATTGTTACCAGAGGCAAGCTGAGCAAACAAGGTAGCCATTTGCCCCAGTTGCATGAAGTAGGTAGGAGCTCCACAATCATCGTGGGCGCTAATAAACTCTGCCGCAGGCATTCGCAGCAACTCGGCAACTTTGCCTAAAATTAGCTGCTGAACTGGGTGATTGCGCTGCAAATAGGTATTCAAAGGCCAATTTCTTGCCTGACAAACCGCGAGCATCCCCGCGTGTTTCCCGGAACAATTGTATTCCAGAGGACTCTTCTTGCCTGGTGGAATTGGACACTGGAGTGCCGAAGGATCGACATCACTGCGCCAAAGGATGTTAAACGCTTGCCTTATCTGCTGGGTAGTCCCCTTGTGAGAACTACAGATAATCGCTAAGTCTCGATCCGTCAGGTTGTAGCGTTCCAGGGTACCAGTGGTGGTGACTGCTAGTGCCTGAAATGGCTTGAGTGCGGAACGGACAAAAGCGGCTGTTTCTGCGCTACCCGCAACCGATAGTACGCGCCCCCGGTTGTCGCATACGACTGCTTGGGCGCGGTGTGTTGATTCGATAATGCCTTCGCGCAGCAACCGGACTTCGAGTTCTGCGGCTTGAGTTCTTTTTCCCCTTGTCATGGGTAAGACTTTAACATTTTTTGTCGATTGTCAGTAGTCATTTGTTCATTGTCAGTAGTGATTTGTTAGTTGGGGTTGGAACTGGGAAAGTTGTTAGAACCTCCTGCAACGTTTCAACTTGACAACTATTCTCTGAGCAATGAGTAATTACAAAAAGTTCCAGATTATGCCACCAGCAACGAAAAATAAGGCGAGGATGCCAAATGTTCGCTGCAAGCGCTGGAAAATCGGCTGGATTTGGTAGGTGACAATGAAGCGATCGCGTGCCAAAATCTCTTCGGGCTTCGTCCAGCATTGACCGTCATACCAGCCTGATTCCTCATAAAATACTGTAGAACTCGAAAGGCGCGATCGCACGTAAGACCAGCCTAAATATAGTCGCAACAGTGCGAATATGACTCCCACTGAAGCGATTGCCCCACCACAGAGGATAAACTTGCCTAGATACTTTCCCGGCGCAAAACTAGCCGCTGACAGTGGTGCTGCTATCATCCACGATATCCCCCAAAGCATCGCCAGCTTTTTGAGATAATCTCCCAAATCTTGCGTCACCCAGCAAAATAACCAGGAATCCTTCAACTCCTGGTACTCATTGATAGGTTGCTGTTCAGTTGGAACCGGGCAAACAGTAACTGTCGATTCCATCATTGTCTTATTCTCCCACTGGCTGGGATGCTGTGAACTCTATTCGTTCAGCGTGTCCCCAAAATGCTTCCAGATTATAAAACTCGCGCTCTGGAGGAAGCAAGATATGAACAATTACATCGCCGTAGTCCATGACTATCCAGCTGCCCTCTGCTTTTCCTTCCACACGTAGTGGTAGCCGTTGGCACTGTGTTTCCACCTTTTCTTCAATCGACTGCGCGATCGCCCTTACCTGTACCCTAGAGAATCCGGTAGCGATCGCGAAGTAATCTGCTAAATAGGATACCTCTGCCACATTTAGCAATACAATATCAGACGCTTTGCGGTCATCCGCTGCTGTGGCAACTGTCATTGCCAGTTCTTTAGAAGCGTTCTGCTTTTCTGCATTTACGGGACGCACGGGTAAACCATTCGTCCCTGTTCGGCTAGAGAGTAACGTTTCGTCTGTGCTGGGCGTTGTCGAATGTACCTTAAACTGTTCTGACATTAAATCCTTATTTCCTTGTTCAAAAACACCTATAAATTCGTCAACAATTGATTTAACTTACAGCCACCCTGACTAAATCCCCAATTATGAATTTTAAATTTCAAATTATGATTTTTGGGCTTCCCGCCTCAAGTTTCTCTAGCTTCCAACTTTTTAACTTTTCATCATTTCTTCTGCTGATTGCTGCTTTTTGCTAGCCATTTGCAATGCCCAATTCCGGGTACGGATCGTGCGCGGATGAATTAAGCAACGGGTATCTAGTAGATATTTCAGAGAATAATCGCAAACCAGCCAAACAGCTTTGTAGAGATTTTCCCAGGCAGCTTGTCTTAAAGCTTCTAACTCACGAGTATCGCCTCTACCTGGTTCTAGGCTATCAGCTAAAAATACGATACAACTCAAGTTACTCATCCCTGGTCTGCCCAAGGTGTGATCCTGAATTGCCTGCAAAATTTCTTCATCAAATATTCCAAATTTGTCTCTAGCTACAATTGCACTGACATCTGCGTGCAGCAAATGCGGATTCTCTTCCTCCACAGGGTCTATTTCCAGTCCTGCTTCCTGTGCCATTTGCAACAGTACAGAAGGCTTAAAATATTTAGCTAGGTCGTGCATCAAGCCGCTGGTTGCCGCTTTTTCGACATCAAGGTGATAATGCAGCGCTAGAGATGCAGCCATCTGCTCAACGCCCAGAATGTGTTTTATCCGAGCGGCAGGGACATTATCTGCTAACCAGGCTAAGACGCGATCGCGCTTAATTGCCACAAATTCCATAAAATAAACGGTAGATGCGTTGAACGACTACTCTGGCGAGAGCAAGAGCGGGTGCTTTTTTCCCAGCAGTTAGTAGGGCGTGATCAACGCCTTAGAGGTTCGCTTGCTGCGAGCATCGCACATAAATCCAAAAGCAACCGCCGCATTGCTCCCATTCTAGATCAATGCAACGAAACCTCGCCAAACAGCTTCTCATACCTGTCCAGAGCTGTATTGAAAGCATAATTTTCGATAGCGTACTCTCTGCCTTGCTTACCCAGCGCTTCGGCTTTGTCCGGATTTTTATACAAATCTAAAATTGCTGCCGCTAGAGCCTCGCTATCTTCCGGGGGTACGACAATACCACCTTTGCTCTGCTGCACTGCTTTAGCTGCCGTACCAGTAGAGGGAACAGAAGCTATTATCGGGCGACCGCTGGCTAATAACAGCTGGATTTTAGAAGGCATATTGAAGGAGATCACGTTTTCTTTTTGCATCACCATTCCAATATCAGCCGCCGCCAGCATTTGCGGCAGTTCTTTTCGCGGTTGAAATGGTAGCAGCAAAACGTTAGTAGCATCTATGTTTTGACGGTACAGCTCCAAATCTTGCAACGCTTTTTCCTCTCCCACAATTACAACAGCAATTTCTGGAATATGCTTGAGGCGAGCGGCTGCATCGATAAGGGCTGTCAAAGGTTGGGTGCGACCAATATTACCGGAGTAGAGAACAACAAATTTACCGTTAAGTTGATGAGCCTTACGGAAGGGACTATCTTCTTTTGGTAAGGGTTGGATAAAGTTAATATCAACCCAGTTGGGAATTAGTACAATTTTGTTTTCTTGGACACCTTTGCCCACCAAATTGTCAACAAACCCATCACTAATGACACTAATCTTAGTTGCACTCCAATAGGCAAATTTTTCCAGTCCTTCAAAGATGCGAATCATCCGTTTGTTTGTGAGCAGGCCTGTATGGACGGCTGCTTCCGGCAAAATATCCTGAAGATTTAATATCACTGGGCAACGATGCAACCATCCCAGCATCGCCGCCGGAACGGCAACTGGCAGGGGCGGCACAGTTAAAAGAATCACATCCGGGCGCAGACCTTTAAGAGCATGAACTAAGCTGATGAGGACAAAGCTGGCATCCAACATAATTCGATCCAACAAACCCGGATTAGGGCGAATCCAGACATAATTACGCTGAACTGCCACACCCTTTTTCTTTTCGGTCATGTACAATTTGCCCTTATATTCGTCGTATATGCGCCGTTGCGGATAGTTGGGCATGGCAGTGACAACACGCACTTCATGACCTTGTTGTACTAGACCTTCTGCTAGTTCGGTCATTAAAGGGGCAATGCCTATAGGTTCGGGATGGTAGTTATAGGAATAAATCAAAATCCGCATTTTTCTAGGTTCAACCAAATTTTGAGCGGAAAGCTTCTACCTAGTTTAATCGCGGCTAGTCCTATGTGGCAGCAATCGCGTATCCTGCTTGTAGTTGATTTCGCTCATAATCCGTAGCTAAGTGAAGTGTGTAGTTACTACAGACACACTCTTAACTGTAAATTGTTCCATATTTAATTTGCCTACCAAAAGCAGCTAAGAGCCTAGCTAAGACTGGATTTTTCCTTCTTGGCTTGTAAATGCCCTACTTTGGCTAGCTTACTACTGCGATCGCAGTAGTAAGCCACTCAGCGAAGGATTTTTCTTCGCATCAACAAGCAATTTCGCCGGTCACTCATCCGGATGTAACAAAGTTCATCCGTAAACTGTTGCATAAATATCAATCCCCTCCCCCCTTCATTTTCCAAGGGGTCAAAATCCTTTTGGTTTAATAATGAAAGCTTTGATTGCAGCTTTGCTTCTAAATCAAATCGCTCTCCGTAGTCCCAAATCCGCATTTCCAGGTAGCTAGCAAAAACTTTCACCTGGATTTCAATTGGAGTATTCTGCGGTAAGTCTTTGTGAGCATGGCGAACCGCATTGGTGAAGCCTTCTGTCAAGGCAACCTGACATTGCCACCATAATTCATAGGGCAGCAACGGTAGAGTAAGTTGCTCAAACCATTGCAAAACTTCTGTTAAAGCATTCAAATCCGTCTCAACCTGAAGACGGGACTGTACCAGGGGTTGTTCCTTTTGCATTAACAGAAGTAATTGGGGTTTCCTAATAAGCACCACTGTTTTTGCGAAATAAGATCAGGACAGTTTTAACAATTAGCTGGATATCGTAAATCAAGCTCCAGTTTTGCTGATAACGTAAATCTAAGCGGATTACGTCTTCAAAATTGCGTACTTGGCTTCGCCCATTTACCTGCCACTCCCCTGTCATACCGGGTTTCACATCTAAACGCTGCCATTCTGGCACTTCATAGCGCTCAACTTCATCCGGCGTAGGTGGTCTAGTGCCTACCAAACTCATCTCCCCTTTGAGTACATTCCAAAACTGAGGCAGTTCATCCAAACTACTCTTACGTAAAAAGCGACCCACCCGCGTCACTCGCGGATCGTTTTCATTCTTGAAAAATGCACCCGTAGCTTGGTTTTCGATTTTGTCTTTCAGTGCTTCCGCATTTACGCACATCGAGCGAAATTTCCAAACCCGAAACCGCCTACCCATCCAACCACAGCGAACCTGACTAAAGAAGATTGGCCCAGGATCGTCTACTTTTATGGCAATAACAATGGGGATAAACAAAATTGCTGAAATTACCAAACCTATCAGCGCCCCCACCACGTCAATACAACGCTTCACCCAGGAACGCACCGAAGGATGAGTTTCTGGTAGCTGTTTGTCTGACTTTTGTCCAGGTTTAGGTGTGGTGGCGTCTTTCGACTGCTCAATTGTCAAAACCTGATCCAGTCCCGTCATCGCCAAAACCGCCATCACTTGAGGATGGACGCTCCGGAGTACCAATTTTACTCCTTTGTCCCGCGCTACTTTTACATTACTAACCAGTGCGCCGACACCACTGCTATCTATAAATGTCGTCTGGCTCAAATCCAGAACTAATTGGTCGGTGACGGAACTCCCTTGCAAAAACTGCTGACAGCTTGTTTTAAAAGCCACTGCCTCCAGCACTGTGAGGCGAGGGGGCAGTTGCACTACAGGAGTTTCGTTGTAGAACGTAATCTGAAATTCTGCCTCTGGGTTGGGGCCTACCATGAAAACCTGGTACTAAGTTGCCACTTAATATTCTGAGCAATATTTTGCCTTAGTCAATTCAACTTCATCAAAAGTTTTTGTTAATTTTTTTTAATGCTTAAGAAATAATAATAAAAGTATATTTTTCTCTTTACAAAAATACAATAACCAAGCTTGTACTAGCTGACACCTTCACAGCAACAGCCGAGCCAAAGACAGAGTGGTTAATTGAGGCACTCCAGGCAGACAATAGATTGGTAGAGAGACACACTCAATGAGTACAGCGTGAGCGAGTTGCTTGCCCTCACGCTTTTTGCAACATGACCCCTAAAACCTCCGAATCCTCGAAGGCGCGGCTGATTGAAGTCTTTTCCGCTATTCAAGGCGAAGGACTCAACGTCGGCACCCGCCAGATATTCATCCGCTTTGCCCTCTGTGACCTCCGCTGTTACTTTTGCGATAGCGCCCATACCTGGCACACACCAGCCACCTGTAGCATCGAGCAGACACCCGGAGAGCGCGATTTTGAAACCCACTCCAATCCAGTAACTATCCCAATGTTACTGGATTGGATAAATCGGCAAAATCAACCAGGTCTGCACGATAGCATCAGCCTCACTGGTGGCGAACCCCTGCTTCATGCACCCTTTTTGGTAGAATTTTTGCCCCAGTTGCGCGACTTAACTAAATTGCCAATTTATCTAGAAACTGGCGGTCATCGCCCGGAACAGCTTGCAACAATTTTGCCCTATCTCGATTCTGTGGGCATGGATATTAAGCTGCCTAGTGTGAGCGGGGAAAGCTACTGGCAAACTCACGCGGAATTTCTCCAGCTTTGTTGGGACTCACAAGCTGAGGTTTTTGTCAAGCTAATTATTTCCAGTAAAACTGAGCCAGATGAGTTGGAACAGGCATCTGAGTTGGTAGCATCTGTTAGCCCTGGCATCCCGGCGTTTCTACAGCCAGTGACACCCCTGGAGATGCCTCATAGTATGGCAGTGCTTCCGCCAACGCCCCAGCAGGTTCTGGAGTGGCAGGTGTTGATGAAACGAAACCTTAAGCAGGTGCGAGTTGTGCCACAGACTCATAAAATGCTGGGGCAACTTTAAATTGTTCATGGTTTATTGGAAATTTCCAATGAACCATGAATAGTCCTGATTACTAAATCAGAGTGCTAAAAATACGGTGTTTGTATAAAGAATTGATAAAGAACCCAGAAATTTATGTGAAATTACGGTGTAGAAAATCGTCTTGAAGTATCACTTAAACTGTTCTAAATCTCTTCTTAAAAGAAACGCCTGATGCTGAGAAAGTAAAATTTCCTCGTTTTAGACATGATGCAAGCAAGGCATTGGCTTCGGGCGTTTAGTTGTTCCTTGGTGGTATCTGCGCTCTCTATCGCGGCAAATACTACCTCAGCTTACGCAGTTTCCCTAGAAAACACTCTGGCGATTCCGGGTGAAAGTACAGATTTATTCCCACTCAATGGTAGTAGTGGTGGTGCCAACATCAATCGCTTAGGTTTTTTCTCGGATATTTATTACGATCGCTACGAGAATGTTTACTACGGTTTGGGCGATCGCGGCGCAGGAGGCGGCGTCCTTTCCTATCAAACGCGGGTTCAGAAATTTTCTTTGGATGTTGACCCAAACACGGGGGCTATTAGCAATTTCAATGTGCTGAAGACAATTCTGTTTACTAAGGACGGTGAGAACTTCAATGGGTTGAACCCCACCCTACTCAACGGCGATGCTGGAAATCTCGGTCTTAGCTTTGACCCGGAGGGCTTTGCAGTTGCTCCTAATGGGAATTTCTACGTTTCAGATGAGTATGGCCCCTCTGTTTATGAGTTCAGCTCGACGGGTTCGTTCCTCAAAGCATTTACGACTCCAGAAAATATAGTTCCCAAAGTGGGAAGCGTCCCCAACTATGTTGATGGTCGGGGTACGATTACCAGCGGTCGCCAGGATAACCGAGGATTTGAGGGGGTGACTCTCAGTCCTGACGGTAGTAAACTGTTTGCGATGCTGCAAGACCCTTTAGTAAACGAGGGAAGCCCCGATGGACGACGCAGCCAGAATTTGAGAATTGTGGAATTTGATACGGCAACGCGATCGCCCGTCGCTCAATATATTTACCAGCTAGAAAGTCTTGCCGCTATTAATGATCGCATTCCGGGAACTGATGACGATTTTGGGCAAAATTCTCAAGGTCGCAATATTGGCATTAGCGCTATTACCGCCCTCAATAACAATGAGTTCTTGGTGCTGGAACGCGATAATCGCGGCGTAGGCGAAGCTGATCCTCTAGGTGAAGCCCCAGTAGCCAGTAAGCGCGTTTACAAAATTGATCTCACAGGTGCCACAGATGTCAGCAACATCAGCTTGGCAGGTACAAACACGCTACCAGCTGGCGTAACACCTGTTAGCAAGTCTCTGTTTCTTGACATTGCCGAACAGCTGAAAGCGGCTGGGCAGGTAATCCCTGAGAAGTTGGAAGGTTTGGCAATTGGGCCTCAACTCAAGGATGGTTCCTACGCAATTATACTAGGCACCGATAACGACTTTAGCGTTACTCAGGGAGATGCTGGTCAGCTGGATGTTTGCACTGATGGTACAGCCTTTAGTCTCGTCTCTATTGATAGCGGCTGTCCCTCTGGACAAAAATTGCTTCCTGCCTACCTCTACTCGTTTAAAGCTAGTGCTAAAGAGTTAGAGGGGTTTGTGCCGCCAGAAAAAGTGCCAGAACCAGCTGCAACTGTTGGGTTAATGCTACTGGGTTTTGGTGGTTTGTTGCTCCGGCGGCAATAAAAAGGCAAAAAATGAAGAATTCTTCAATCTCGTTACCAGGCCCAGCCTGGTAACGAGAATAACTTCGGCTTTCCGTTTAAGGTGTCGCCTCGCGTGAACCTTTTACTTTAGCTTTTGCTTTTGATGCACTGCGTTTGAGAGCAGTGAGTCGCGTTTCATATTTGTTACGTTGACGCTTACTAGGGGTTTGCTCAAGCAGAGCTTTCAAGGCGCTACCGAGACTTTTATAGGCATTGGGGAGAGAATAGCCGAAGCGGGTGGCTAGCGCGATCGCTTTCTCATCCGCTTCAATCATTTCTTTTACTTGCTTGTCCCCATTATTTTTCTGATAAAGTCGGTAGCCTGATACGCCACACAACGCCAAAGCTAACAACAGCAGCAACCCATCTTGTACCCAGAGTTCGCCCACTGCGCCACCTAAACCAATGGCTAGCGCCGCCATTTCCCAACCATCTCTGGGAATGGTGTCATTTTGAATCCGAGCGACTTCGTGCCAAAATAGCAAGTTGCGCTGATCGAGTGCCAATTGATCCCATTTCACCAGGTCAATTTGAATCTCGATTTGATCCTTGCCAATTTCTTCACAGCGGAGCAGGGGGGGATTTACCTCAGTCGTTCCCTCGACTGTTACCCAGCTTTGCAATTCTGGCGGCAGTAAAGTTTTTAAACGCCGGAGTTCACTCATCTCGGCTCTGGCAGAAGAGGTTACATAGGATGTCATAGTCCAGCCCCCGGAAGTTCGCTTCTCTACAGTAAGGGTATCATTTTGCAGTATAGCGATCTTCTGGCTACAAACAGATTTACTCGGAGGGGAATCTTCCCCGCTTCTTGCGAGCTTCCATTGCCTTCTCTAACATTTGTAGTAATCCTGGGGCTTCTTCTTGAAGGGTGAGTAATAATCTCTCTCCCATTTCTTGATCCCCTGGATCGACGCCTGTTTCCATCACTTCTTTGAGGCGAGGCACCGCTACATTATCCACAATTTGAACTAAACCTGCCAGACAGCGGTGAAATTGTCTTTCTGTGAGAATCGAATCTTCCAGGGGAAACTCAATGATGGCACGAATTTCACCATCGGTTGGGTCATACTCCCATTGCAGCATTTTGGTTTCCCAGGAAATGCAAAGCATTGTCTGGAGGATAGCTTCTTTGTAAGGATGGTCTTTAACTCCAGCTATAACTTGGGGAGCAAATAGTTTGAAGAACTCTCCCTCTTCATCTAGCTGGACAACAATTAAGAATTCTTCTACGTTTTCGGCTTGCACACCCGTCAGAATGCGGTAAGCTTCTTCGTCGATATGGTATTTCCAACCTTGGCTGTCTAGATACTTGGCAATCTGTTGTAGGGTAGTACCCATGAAAGTTCGCGACTCAGGGTGAGCAGGAGTAATCTGCACCAGTATAATATAACCCGCTACCGGACAACGGCATAGAGTTGCATAGCGACTACTGGCCTAGAAAAAGCGATCGCTCCTCACGGTGCTTTTGTCTTTTAATTGTCCTTGGTGGCGGAAGCGGTTTAAGTCCTGTGGTAAGAACGACCACCCAGGTATAAAGCTGCTGCTAAGGCTATCCCTGGCAATGTAATAGCTGCTGCCATAGGAGTGTTTAACCAACCGGGTTGCTGATATTGTTGCCGATAATAAGCAGATTTTAATCCACAAGGTTGAGCTTCACTTGCTGAAGCGAACAAAATGCCACTTGCGACAAGGGCGGTGGATGCGATCGCTGCCACTGAGGATTTTACTTTCATGAGAAGATTTTTCCTGCTTCGCACAATTTCCATTTATTGTAACTGGCTCTGACTGAAGTGGGATGCGATCGCGCAAATTCCCACCCTCGAAGACTCCTAAATCCAGCTAATCTGAGTCTTTGAGATCAGCCGCAATAAAAAAAGAGCGATCTGAATGCGATCGCTCCTAATATATCTCTTACAGCCCTCTCCGCTTGCAAAGCTACCGTGTACACACAAGTCGAACCTAGACTAGGATAAACCCCTGAAAGCAGCACTGATTATGGATAACCCAATTCTGATTCACGCCCAACAAATCAAAGGGACAGCTTTTGG
>NZ_JACJPF010000094.1 GCF_014695915.1 Trichocoleus sp. FACHB-40 | reverse complement strand
TAGAGTATTTATTACATCGGCTTTTAAATGAAGGAGAGCTGGTTATTAAGTGGGGACGAAAGCTCAAAAACAAAGGTAATGCTTTTATCACAATTTAAATGCACAACAGCTTATTTTTTCATGGAATCGTTGTTATGAAAACAACTTACGGCATCAGGAGAAGAATTTAGGTTTTAGTCCGAATGTCAAAAGGTGTTTGTTCACTAGGAACTGAAAAGATGGCTATTTTATGCTAAATAATTGAAAGTCGGTGCCGCGTCTACCGCTAGCGGTAGACGCGGCACCGAGCTAATAAGGTGGGGGTACTGTTCTAGACTCCCATCTTAAGCCAATCGATAATCGTTGGAGGGAGGTCTTAAAGAAAGCACTCTTGAGAAATGACATCTAATGATTAACGCTAGAATAGTTCAAGCAACCCTCCTAATTTAAAATTAAAAATTGATTCATTAAAATAATAATTCCATAGAAGGATGTCTGATAGACCACAGTATATTAACCTAATCTAGAACATCAATTTTTTAATGAATAATAAACCTCATTAAAAGTGCGTATAAAATCAAAATTTTGGCTGCTTTGGTACACCTTTTGGGTAGAGTTATGAAACTATAGAGTTTAGTAATTAGCCCTATAGGAAAAAAGTTGCCATTATAAGATTTAAACAAAGCATTTTTTAAGAGATTTGTTGTCGGAAATGCTCTCAGATGAAGGTAGCGATTTAGTTCCCGTTAACTCTTTTAATATTGCTATACAGTATGTTCGGGCAACAAGAAGATCAGATTTTAGTAGAAGCGAGTCCTCTCCCGATTCAGGAAATCTTAGAGGATAGGGCATTAACAGAGACAAAGCTGCCTCCAACTGCAAACCCGCATCTTAAAATTCCCAAGCGAGAAATTCGGACAAGCCTCAAGGCATTAACTACCGAAGGAGCCTTCGCTACGGTCTTTTACAGTATCATTGGCGGCGCGTTGCTCAGTAATTTCTTGCTGGATCTCGGTGCCAGTACAGTGGAAATTGGTCTGCTCGCCTCGATTCCCCAACTGACAAATCTGCTGCAACCGCTGGGAGCCTTTCTGGGAGACCGAATCAAGAGCCGCCACTGGTATTCCTTCTTGATTTTCGGCTCGTCGCGGCTGCCGTGGTTGCTGATTGTGCCAGGGATTTGGTTGATCAGCACATCTCGTATCCAGCCGCGCCAGTTGGTGCTGTTGACATTGGCAATTATCTGCCTAAGTAATTTCATGGAAGCTTTGGGTCGTGCTTCCTTTCTTAGCTGGATGGCTGTGTTAGTACCAGACCGATTACGGGGGCGGTATTTTGGCTTACGCAATAGTGTTGTGACGTTGACCAATCTCATCGGCGTGCCGCTGCTGGGTCTAACGGTATCGAAGTGGCCCGGTGGATCGCTCCAAGGCTTCGGTGCTGTCTTGGTTGTGGGAGTTGTATTTGCAACACTCAGTCTGGTCTTTCAGTTCTGGATAACCGATGTCAATCCGCAGCTGGTACACGCCGCCGATTCGGATACACACCACGGCTCGCCCTGGAGGAAAATTTTTAGCTTCCTCAAGGATGGCAATTTTTTGAGGTTTTTGTTTTACTCATCCTTGTGGAGCTTTGCGGTTAACATCAGCGCTCCCTTCTTTAACCTCTACTTGCTGGGGGACCTCAACCTAGATGTGAGCGTGGTAACGCTCTATAACAGCTTGGGAGCTGGTGCTAACTTGCTGATGCTGATGTTCTGGGGCAAATTGGCTGACCGGATTGGCAATCGCCCACTGATGATAACTGTGGGAATCTTGGTGGCTCTGACGCCTCTACTGTGGCTAGAATCTGGAACTGCTCCAATTTTCCTTTGGGCTTGGTTCCCCTTGTTGCACATACTTGGCGGTGCGACTTGGGCAGCGATTGACCTGTGCAGTGGCAATCTGATGATGTCGGTGACACCGCTACGCAATCAGTCGATTTATTTTGCTGTTGCTGCGGCGGTTCCTGGAATCACTGGGGCGATCGGAATCACCGTTGGTGGCTATGTCGCGACTGTGAGTGATTTTGGTGGCTTGCCAACGGTGTTTGCTCTCTCATCTGTCCTGCGGTTAATTGCCCTCTTGCCCTTGGTGTTTGTTCATGAGCAGCGCTCTGTGCGCGTGCGTCAGCTAATGCAAGTCCTGATCCCAACTCTCAAGCGGCAAGCAGGAGCCATTCAATCAGGACGCACCAGTTTGAAACCATTACCATTAATAGAAGAATTTGAGGAGGAAGGTTCACCTGCAAGCTCATCTGGTCAGCCTTGAGATGCCGAATTGCGGAATCCCTCCCGGTTGACGAGGAGGGATTCGTGTTCATGTAATGAACTATGAACCATGAACAAGGCGGCTCTCCTCCCACCTCTTTTAAAAGATGGGAGGAGAGCCGCCTTCTTTGATCCCCAAATCTGTTACGAAATCTATCTTAGTGGGGATGTTTCAAGAAACGAAAAAAGTAAAGTTTTCTATTTCGGGTATAATGTAGCATATGTTACAGAAATATACCCATGAATCCTCTATCTACAGGATTACTGAACGGGGCAGGAATAGTAGTTGAATTTCAACAAACCGAGAAAGATTTAGTATTAAAAGTCGAACCAGAGGATAAGGCATTATCCGAGACAGTATTTCCTGCAAAGCCGCCCTTTAAAATTCCCAAGGCAGAAATTCGGACAAGCCTGCGGGCATTAACGACCGAAGGAGCCTTGGCTACGGTCTTTTACAGTATCATCGGCGGCGCGTTACTCAGTAATTTCTTGCTGGATCTCGGTGCCAGTGCCGTCGAAATTGGTATGTTCGCCTCCATTGCCCAGCTGACGAATCTACTGCAACCCCTGGGAGCCTATGTGGGAGACCGCATCAATAGCCGTAACTGGTATTCCCTGTTGATTTTCGGCACGTCGCGGCTGCTGTGGTTGCTGATTGTGCCAGGGATTTGGTTGGTCAGCTCATCTCGTATCCAGCCGCACCAGTTGGTGCTGTTGACATTGGCAATTATCTGGGTGACTAATATCTTGGAAGCTTTGGGTCGTGCTTCCTTTTTCACCTGGGTAGCTGTGTTAGTACCGGAGCGATTGCGGGGACGGTATTTTGGCTTTCGCAATAGTGTTGTGAACTTGACAAATCTCATCAGCGTGCCACTGCTGGGTCTAGCGGTATCGAAGTGGCCGGGTGGCTCGTTTTCTGGCTTCGGTGTGGTCTTGGTTCTGGGAGTTCTGCTGGGGATAATCAGTCTGGCCTTTCACTTCTTGATGACTGATGTGAACCCAAAGCTAGTACACGCCGCCCCTGAAGATACAGAGCAAGGGGCATCCGGGGAGAGAATTTTTAGCTTCCTCAAGGATGCCAATTTTTTGAGGTTTCTTCTTTACTCAGCCTTGTGGAGCTTTGCGGTTAATGTCAGCGCTCCCTTCTTTAACCTCTACTTGCTGGGCGATCTCAAGCTAGATGTGAGCGTGGTAACGCTCTATGGCAGCTTGGGAGCTGGTGCTAACTTGCTGATGCTGATGTTCTGGGGTAGACTGGCTGACCGGATTGGCAATCGCCCGCTGATGATAATGGTAGGAATCTTGGTGGCTCTGACGCCTCTACTTTGGTTAGAAGCTGGAACTGCTCCAATTTTCCTTTGGGTTTGGTTCCCCTTGTTGCATATCGTAGGCGGTGGCACGTGGGCAGCGATTGACCTGTGCAGCGGTAATCTGATGATGTCGGTGACACCGCTACGCAATCAGTCGATTTATTTTGCTGTTGCGGCGGCGGTTCCTGGTATCACTGGAGCAATCGGAATTAGCGTTGGTGGCTTTGTCGCGACTGTGACTAATTTTGGTGGCTTGCCAACGGTGTTTGCTCTCTCAGCTGTCCTGCGGTTAGTTGCCGTGCTGCTCTTAGTTTTTGTTCATGAGCAGCGTTCTATGCCTCTACGTCAGCTAATGCGAGTCCTGTTCCCAGTCACGCAGCCAACAAAGCTGATTGAAGTAAAGGAATAAGTTTGCTTTTAAATCGTTGCCTAATCTGGGTCTTGTCCCTGCTGCCGCATCTCACATTCTCGGATAAATTGCGCGATCGCATTTTTCCGATCTTCTGTTAACTCGCTTGTTTCATCGAGGTGGCTAATTCTCTCAAGGATCAAAGATGGTTCGAGATAGGGTTCAACCCACTTAGGGTCAAGTCTGTAGCCTGTTTTCTGCGTCCCGTCCGACCCATACTCACTAAAATCTTTTTGCAAGAACTTCTCCAAGAAATTAACTAGCCCTTCGTCATTATCAATAATCTTTTCAACCCATTGCTTGACTTCCTCTTCTCCTGCCCAACTTTGCCAATAGTGTAATCTTTCAGATAGTTTTGGGGCTTCCAGCAGGGAGTTTTGTTGTGCAGCATCTCGCAGCCGCTTCAAGGCTATTTCTTCAAGTTCTTTAAGGTGTTCTACGCTCTGGAGCCATTCCTCTTCGGGGATAGATTCATCGGCTTCATACTTACCTTGTTCCTGACCCAAGGTTGCTACTTCGCGCACAATTATGGATAAGGCGTTACCGTTTGACATTGCCTCTTTCAAGGTTTCAAACCGTGCTTGTTCGTCAATCCGACGCAACAGTTGAGAGATAAGGCGTTCAATTCTAATGTCATTGCCAAAATCAAACATCCCCTGCGGTTCGTCTTCCGGAGGTAAAAGCTGGTCGCCGACATCCAACAAAGCTTTCACAATTGAAGGAATGCAATGGGTAGGAATTTCTTTTTCAGTGTAATCCTCAAGCTGTTCAAGAAATGCCCGAACTTGCGTCGTGCCATCAGAGCGTTTTTGATGAGCGAGTTCTACAAGAATTTCCCCAAATGCGTTTGCATCTTTTGCCAAGGCAAAGATTGCTTTAATCTCAGCATCAGAGAATTCATCTTGTGTTAGTACCAGGCGGAAGTAGTTGGGAAATATATCTAAGCTACAAATACGTAATTGCTTGCGCCATATTGACTCGTCTTGTGCAGGGGAGGAGGTATTACGCCAAACGGCTTCTAATTTAGGAAAAAGGTGCAATAGCAGCAGTTTGATTGGTTCTTTATCCTCATTTTCAAACTGAGCCAGCCACGAATGGTGAAAATCTTTGATTTCGTCTAATGTCGGAATTAGATAACCTTTGGTCTTTGCGGTTCCCCCAAAGAATGTAGGATTTTTGCGGATTATGTCATATATCATTGGGCGAAAGGCCCGCAGGCACTCAATAGCAATGAAATCAACTGAATTCACCTCACCTTTTACCCCTGGATATGTCACAGTTAAGAGGTTGGTCAGGCGAACAATGTCGCGAGGATTGGTAATAAAGTGGTCTATTCCTTGTAAGTAAACATTGCCCCAGCGATTTTGATTGAATAGTTCTTTTGGCGTGTCAGCCAGTATGCCATTGAGTTTTTCAGAAAGTAGCCTGCGGAGTGAGGTTTTATCTGGGAGGGGTAACTCAAAAGGAGCTTGAACAATCTGAGAAAGGTAGGTCTCTCCAGGTATAGGTTGTGTATTTCCAAGGGTTTTGATGACAACTTCTTGATCGAAAACGAGCAAATAGACAACGTTAGTAAAGTTGGGAATTGATTTAATAAGATAAAATAATTGACTAATCTCTTCAGCGGAGAGCCTGTCAATATCGTCAATAGTTACTACGATTCGCGGATGCTGCTGTTCGAGTGTATCTTCGACTTCTTCTTTTAAGTCGGAAGTCTCCTTTTCTTTATCGTCAAATAATCTTACGAGTGCATTACTAGCTTGAGCGTAAGGAAGAGGAATTTCAGAAACAACTTTAGCAAGATCGGTTATTCGACTTATGAAGCCTTTGGGGACAGCTTTGAATTTGCTCAAAACTGTCTGTAATTCGTTAATAAAGCGCCTTGTGATGTCTTCGCCCCCTGAAAATAACCAGGGATTAAAAGGGACGATAATAGGTTGTTCGCTCTTTGGCTTTTGCTGGAGATAGTACGTTAAGAAGTTCAATAGTGTCGATTTGCCAAAACCTGAGGAACCGTAAACTGCAATAACGAACCCTTCAGGAAAGTTCATTTGGCAAATACTGTCTGCAAGATGTTTGGCAAAGGGTGCATATCCTAATCGGTCTTGTTTCGGCTCGATTAAGGCGTTGTCTGCCGATGGGTCACTAAAATCCTCTGGCAAGACCTTTGAATCGTTCTTTGTTTGAGCCATGCAGTCTCTCTTTGTTAACTAAGGTGTCCTTGCCATTGAACGTTCGTTTAATTAAGACCCCACTGGCGTGCTGAGTGTGGGGTGTTGCATTACGTCCTAATTATGCGATCGCTTATCTTTATAGATGTTCATAAAGTAGCATCAATGAAGCTTTGCTCTTGTCTACTGTTCGATGGACATTAGCGTTAAGGTCGGTTGTGTAGAAGGAACACATTGTCAGTGTTCTAGCAACCTAGCGTACTCGCCTTTGATGATTCCATAACACGGACAACAAGCAGCTTCTAATTCCTGTCGATTCAGGATGGTAATTTTGCCACGGTGGTAGCGAATCAGTCCTGCCTGTTGAAGGCTGTTAGCCGCCTCCGTGACACCCGCACGTCGTACACCCAGCATCTCGGAGATAAATTCCTGAGTCAGCTGCAACTCGTTTGACTCTACACGGTCACAGACGAGCAGCAGCCAACGGGCAAGTCTCTCATCGAGCTGATGGAGGCGGTTACAAGCCGCGTTTTGTGAGGCTAGAGCGTATAGCGCTTGCGTGTACCGCAGCAGCAAACTTTGCACTACACCACCCCGCCGAAACTCGCTTTTAATCAAGCTTGCCTTTATCCTCATGCCAGAGCCTGCAAGCTGCACAATTGCGGTTGTCGTCGCAATGTTGTCTCCCAAAATGTTCGGGATACCCACTAGCCCCTCATTACCCACTAAGCCGACTTCGACCTTCGAGCCTTCTTCCGGACTGGAAACCAAAGAAACTATGGCGCGATGGGGGAAATAGACGTATTCAATTGATTCACCCCTCTTGTGAAGGACTTGCTTCAGAGGGAGCGAGACGTGCTCTAAATGGGGAACAAGACGTTGGTACTCAGCATCCGGCAGAGCGGCTAGCAGTCGATTGACTGCCTGGGGGGAGGCTTCGGACACGAGTATTAGGCTCCTTAGTTGTTGTTAGAAAAAACAACTGCGGCATAAGGAGAAGACTTTAGACCTTAGTCCGAATGTCAAAAGGTGTTGATTCACTAGGAAGTGAAGACCTAGTTCTTATATCCTACAAAATTAACAGTCTGTGCCGCCTATACCGCTTGCGGTATAGGCGGCACAGAGCTAAAAGGTGGGGGTGTGGAGAGCTGCGATCGCATCACTAGTTGACAGCATTCAACTGTGTTTAATGCTTAGCAACCTAGCGTACTCGCCTTTGATGATTTCATAACACTCACACGAGGTTGCTTCCAATTCTTCCCGATTCAGGATGGTAACTTTGCCACGGGTGTAGCGAATTAATCCTGCCTGTTGAAGGCTGTTAGCCGCCTCCGTGACACCCGCACGTCGTACACCCAGCATCTGGGCCATAAATTCATGAGTCAGAGGCAACTCGTTTGACTCTACACGGTCACAGACGAGCAGTAGCCAACGAGCCAGTCTCCCCTCCAGATGATGGAGGCGATTGCAGGCAGCGTTTTGCGAGACGAAGGCGTGCTGCGCTTGCATATACCGTAGCAGCAGACTTTGAAATAAACCACCCCGCTGAAACTCGCTTTTAAGCACGCTTGCCTTCATCCTCATGCCAGAGCCTGCTAGCTGCACCATCGCGGTTGTGGTTGCGATGTTGTCTCCCAAAGCGGCGGGGATACCTATAACTCCGTCATTCCCCACTAAGCCGACTTCGACCATCGAGCCATCTTCCATAGTGGAGAGTGAAGAAACTATTGCCCGACCGGGGAAATAGACGTATTCAATTGGTTCACCAACATCGTAAAGGACTTGTTTAAGAGATAGCGGGACGCGCTCTAGATGGGGAATAAGGCGTTGGTACTCAGCATCGGGCAGAGCAGCTAGCAGTCGATTGACTGCTTGGGGTGAAGTATCGGACATCGGGTATTAGGAATTTCCTAGGGTTGAGCCGTTGCAAAAAACAACTGGCGGCATCAGGAGAAAAACTTAGAGCCTAGCCCGAATGTCAAGAGGTGTTGATTGACCAGGAAGTGAATAGCTGCCTTATCTATTTTACCTAATTGACAGTCTGTGCCGCCTCTACCGCTTGCGGTAGAGGCGGCACAGAGCTAAGAGGTGGGGGTGTGGAGGGTTGCGAGCGCGTTCCAAAAAGCATCTCAATGAGACTAAATCGCCCAGAGACTGAAGTATGGGGTTATACAAACGTTGGGCAAAGCCCTTCCCGCAGGGTAGTCCGCCTGCACGGACTTAATTGAACCTGCCTCCGCAGGCTTGGTTTGTATAGCCGCGATTTCAATCGCTAGGTATTTTTGCTGGCATTGGAATGCACCCGCGATCGCAAAGCTTAGATAGCCTCAACTGTTCTACGCTCGCACCTTAAGCCAATCGACAATGGTTGGAGGAAGGTCTCGCTGCACCTTACTGCTGACGTACATCCCGATGTGTCCAACTGGGAAGGAGCGCACGGTGTAGTCTTCGCTCCCAATGTACTTCTCAAGAGCTAAGGAAGATGCTGGGGGAACTAAATGATCTTGCTCAGCGTAAATGTTCAAAATCGGGATGCGGATATTCTCCAGATTCACTCGCTTCTCTCCAATCTCGACCTGACCTTTAATCAGTTTATTTCCCTGGTAGAAATCCTTCATGAACTGTCGATAAGCTTCCCCAGCTTGGTCAGGACTATCGAAAATCCACTTTTCCATCCGCAGAAAGTTGAGCAGCTTGTCCTCTGATTCGATAGTATCCAGAAGGTCAATATACTTCTGAATTCCTAACTGGAACGGCTTCAGCAGCAAAAACTCTAAGTTCATGAAGTCGCCGGGGATGTTACCCAGAGTATCTACCATTAGATCCACGTCTAGCGCTTGTGACCCTAGAGTGCTTCCACCCCAAACATTGAGCAGTCCCTCCTGGATGTGAAAATCAACCGGAGTGACCATAGTAATCAGGTTTTTCACCTTCTCTGGGTAAATGGAACTGTAGCAGAGACTGAAAGCGCCCCCTTGACAAATGCCTAACAGGTTGATTTGCTCTAAGTTGTGGCGATCGCGTACTACGTCCACACAGTTATTGATATAACCATTGATGTAGTCGTCAAGAGTCAAAAAGCGATCGCTTCGACTGGGATAGCCCCAGTCAGTTATGTATACATCCATGCCAAGATTGAGCAAATTGGCAACAAGCGATCGTCCTTCCTGTAAATCGACGATGTAGGGACGGTTGACTAAAGCGTAAACAATGAGGATCGGGATGTTCAGCGAATGCTCCACCTTTGGTGTGAAGCGGTACAGCACCACCTTATCTTCTCGGTAAACTTCCTCCTTGGGTGTCACCCCAATCTGAATGTCCTCCTCGCGCAGGCGGCTGAAGCTTTCTACACCCTTAAACAGTTTTTGGGTTAGCTCGGTAAAATCGTGCATTGCATCCTCAAGACTCGCTGCGTTGGGATTCTGCTAAAGCTTTTTTAAGGCTTTTAATTTCCTTACGCAGCTCGTAGACGTTGCGGTGAATCTCATCGATTTCGCTGCGAGTTGGTAAGTTATTCATCTTCAGAAACACTTCCATTAGCTGTTGCTGCTGGAGCCTGTAGGTCATGGCTGCATTCAAGAACTTCCCCTGGATCTCAAGGGCATTCTCTGAACGGAACGTCTGCGCGAATGCTTGGTCAAATACCCTACTCCAGACTTGCTGAAATTGCCGCCAGTTCTGAAGCGTTTCGCCCTTTTCCTGGGAGGATGCCAATCGCATCAGCTGCTCGAAGGCTCTCATCCAGACATCGACCAGCACTAACTGATAATCAAAGCTCGCTTTATAGAAGTTTGTCCAGGCATCAAAGCTTTTAAGCAGTTTGTTGTTGAACTCACGGGTATATCCCAGACTTGGGCTTTGCAGTAAGTTGCCAAAGTTCTGTTGATAGTCCCAGTAGAGGTTATTCAGCTCTATTGATGCAACATCGCCGCCCATCGCCTGAGTCACCATTTCTAGTGACTGCCGCAGTGGTTCTACCCAAAGCTGACCTAACTTTTGCAGCCCCTCCGCATACAGAAGCCATAACTCGGACTGATTTTGAATACCGTTGACTGTAGCAGGCGTTTCGGGAGTTGTCACAGGTCTAATAAAATCAACCCAGCTTTCCCAGATTTTCTTTTGAGTCTCAGCCCACGTTTTCACCAGATTCTCAGTCTGTTCGACCCAGTAAGTACCGTCTTTTTCCATTGTTGCTGAACTATTGGTGACGTAAGTGGGCAAAATTCATCTTAGATTTTTTCCTGTGGCAAGTTCGTCACCGTAGGTATGATTAGTAAGAATGCGATCGCATATTACTTGCATAGCCCATTTCTCGTTTTGAGAATCAGCACGCAGCTTGGTACGTGTGTAATTGTGCTATTCATCACCATTTATTGACTTATAACCGGATTGCCAACAGCGCTGGCCAATCTCAAAAATAACCTCTTCAGCCTTCCATTTCGGCTTGGTTAGATAGAGTTCGGCGACCTTCTGTTTCCTAGATGTAGAATGCTTAACTTAATCCTATGTTGGTCAGTCGCCGATTCATACCCCTACTTAGTCCAAAGGGGAGATTTAGTCAATAAAAAAAATTAGTAATTATTGAATCAATGAACTTAATGCGCTAGTTTTCTAGCCGATCTTATGGAAACCATTTACGGGAATCTACAAGGAGTAAAATCTAGTTACATCAAACAACTACAGCGGCTGTACGAGCAACGGCAACCCTCCCATAGCCTAACTACCCCCGAATTCGCCCAAACTCTAGCAGCAATCAGTACAGAGATTCACCACCCCGTCTGCTGCTACATCAATCGACGCGGGCAAGTAATCCGAGTTGCAGTCGGAACGCCAAGCCAAACTCAAATCCCACTCCAAGACATTCCCCGGCATAGCGCGGAACGCCTGAGTGGGATTCGCTGCATTGCCACTCAACTTAAATTACAGCCACCTGACCCAGCAGCACTGACGGCAATGGCACGACAGCGCTTAGACGCTTTGGTGTTAATCCCCGCTGGCAACGGAGCGGGACGACGGGACGGTGAAGCCACAGGCTTAGTCAAGGAAGCTTACCTAGCTCACCTTGTACCCGAACAAGAAACGCCTTGGATTGTTTCTCCTCCCCTCAGCCTAGATGAGCTGAACGAACAAGACTTTGACGACTTAGTTGATGAATGGGAAACCGAGTTCTCTGAATCAAGCGATGGAAAATCGCAATTCCAAGTAATTGAATCAGGCTCTGACAAAGTGTTACTGGTTGGGTTGATGACCGAGGACGTGTCTCCCCAACGGTTTCAAGACGGACTTGAAGAACTGATTCGATTAGTTGATAGTGCTGGAGGAGAGGTATTAGAAACAATACAGCAAAAGCGAAGTCGCCCCCATCCTCAAACGGTTGTCGGTCAAGGAAAAATTGAAGAAATTGCCCAACGCGCTCATCAGATAGGAGCCAACTTAATCGTCTTTGACCGAGATATTTCTCCTTCCCAAGCAAGAAACCTGGAAGAGCAGATTAACATCCGAGTCGTAGACAGAACTGAAATAATTCTGGATATCTTCGCTCAACGGGCTCAATCCCAAGCGGGTAAATTGCAAGTGGAACTGGCGCAACTGGAATATATGCTGCCTCGGCTCAGGGGTCGAGGTCGGGAAATGTCCAGGCTTGGAGGCGGAATTGGTACCAGAGGGCCGGGTGAAACCAAACTAGAAACTGAGCGGCGAACCATTCAACGCCGAATCGCCCAACTTCAGCAGGAAGTTAACCAATTACAAGCCCATCGCTCCCGGTTGCGACAACAACGACAACAGCAAGAAATTCCCTCTATTGCCTTAGTCGGTTATACCAATGCGGGTAAATCGACGCTACTAAATGCGTTGACTCATGCCGAAGTTTATACAGCAAATCAACTATTTGCCACCCTCGACCCGACAACGCGAAAACTGGTAATTACAGATCCAAACACTCAAGAGCGGAGGTCTCTTCTGCTTACAGACACCGTAGGGTTTATTCACGAACTCCCGCCACCTCTAATGGATGCTTTCCGCGCCACCTTGGAGGAAGTAACTGAGGCGAATGCGTTGCTTCATGTGGTCGATGTGTCCCATCCAGCTTGGGAAAGCCATATCCGTTCAGTCATGGACGTGCTAGCAGAAATGCCTACTATTCCTGGTAAAGCTTTGATTGCTTTTAACAAGGTCGATAAAGTAGATAGCGAAAACTTGGCTTTAGCTCAGCAAGAGTTTCCTGAGGCGGTGTTTATTTCAGCAACTGGACGCTTAGGTTTAGAGACGCTACGCCAGCGATTGGTGCAACTAATTGACGAAGCTGGTTCACAGACTCCACTTATGAAAATGTGAATATTGCTGCTCGTAAGTTGGATTATCTAGCTGCTCTGGATATGTCAACCAATTACTACGAGCATACGGCTAGGCAAGTTGTGGCGGGGAATTTGCTTTTACGAGCAGCAGAAGTAAAGGCAAAGACAAAAATAAAAAGCACAAGGAAAAAGGAAAAAAAGAAAGATTAAGCAGAGTGCGATCGCTCTTAATCTTCCCAAAATTTATCAAGTGCGATCCGCCGCAAGACGGATCGCTTCGCTATCGCTTTTGTAAATTCTTCGCTATCCTAGGGGACGTGACGAATTTCCAATTTATTTCAAGTATTTAGGCGATGGAAGAAATTCTTCAGATAGTCAAAAAAGTCACTCTGGCGCTAGTTGGTGGTGGAGCGGCGTTTTTAGCTTTCTATTTGGCACTGTTTTTTTCGATTATGGTTCTGGTTCCTACCAGTTCTCCAAATCAACTAGAAGAATGGACAAACACTGTCACCACAGTGTTTGGTATCAAATTAACTCTACTCTCGCTACAACGATTGAAAGGGGCTGCCATTGGTATCAGTATTGTCCTTCCCCTTACTGCCGTTGCTTGGTTTTCACTCCGAGCATTCACTCACCAACGGTAGTAACAACAAATAATTTGCGCTCCGACAGCAGTTGAACAAAACAGAGGTTGAGTTTCCAACGTTCAACCCACTCTATCGGCTTTGTTGCGATCGCGCTGGCAAGTTAACATTAATGCTGTAACTTTTTGTAAAAGGCACTTACTCATAAAAATTAGGCTATAGCAGTTCTAAATGATTTGTGAATGCGAGATCCCCGAATTCTCTAAGAAGTCGGGGATCTGAAGGGCTGGCTCACAACTCAAATAGGATTGCTATAGAGAGGTAAACATCTACTGGAAAAAGGAGATAAATTCGTGAGTCAATCTATTTCTAAATTGGTGGATACCCTGCCAAGCAGCAGCATGACCGTTTATATGCTGCGATCGCTCGATTTTGTCGTTCCTGGTGAGTGGCAAAACGTCGTGGGGTTTGAAAACACCATCCGTGCGGTGACAGGTGTTACCGATAGAGACTTAATTGAGGAGATTGGTGACAGAGCGATCGCGCTCTACAACGATCCAACGGAAGTTTATCAACAAACCTTATGGCTTTACCAAACAATTGATCGTGCTGATAGCGCCATCGGTGCAGCAGCACTTGCGAACAAAGTTGGCGAGAAAATCAGCTTCCTGAATTTTTTAAACCAGCTTACTCCCAAACCTGATACCGTACAAGCCATTGATTTGTCCCTAAAGCTGGTAGTAGAGTTGATTGCCTTTTGTCGGTTGCACGGAATTCCTACCAGCATTGAAGCATTTAGAACTTCTTTAGGAAACTATCACAATGAATCCATAATGCGGATGGCGGCGCTAGTTGCCGTTGATGGCTTGATTCCTCTTGGCCCCGACTTCATTCTCAAAGCTCAATCAATTCTCGCTCAGCTCAATCCTTCGCAATTAGAAGGAAATACTGCCTATCAAAGTATCAACACTGCAATTCCTGGCGGTACTACGGCTGGTAAATTAGGCTTCATTGGTGAGAGTTTTGCCTCAGTTAACGGCTGGATGAGTAACTTTGTTGCATCTCATGGGTTAACACCAGAAAACGTTGTTACTCACTTACAACAGTTTATGAATACTGCTGATAGTAAGTTGGATTATCTAGCTGCCTTTCTGGATATGTCCACTAATTACTACGAGCATACGGGGACGCAAACTGTGGCGCGGAATTTGATTTTACGAGCAGCAGAAGAAACTAAAGGTAAAGACAAAAAGAAAAAGCACAAGGAAAAAGAAAAGGAAAAGAAAAAAGATAAAAAAAAGAAAGATTAACGAGAGTGCGATTGCTCCTCATTTTCTCAAAATTTATCGAGTGCGATCGCACAAGGCGCACCAGGGGAGCGAGCCTTGATGACACCAGCGACAGCGATATGCGATCGCGCTTGGGACAATTTTTGAACTATCGGCTTGCTCTACAAATGAGCGAACCGGACAGGACGCTATATTTAGCAGTACCGTTTGATACGTTTGACTCTTTCTTTCAAGAGCGGTTTGTTCAGGAAGCAGTTAGGCTATATCAACTCAAACTCGTTGTTTACGATCCCCAGGAAGAGGTGGTTATCGAATGGAGAAACTAGAACGCTATCGGGAATACATCCGTAAGCTCTTGACTGAAAAGGCGACAGTGGAAGATGGAAATCCAGACATTGAGTGCCAGCTTATTTTTGATACGGAACATGACCACTATCAGTTGTTGGATGTGGGTTGGCAGGGGATGAAGCGGATTTACAATTGCTTCATCCATTTGGATATTAAGGATGGCAAGATTTGGATTCAGCGCAATATGACTGAGGTGGATATTGCGCGGCAATTATTGGAAATGGGGGTATCTTCGGAGGATATTGTTTTGGGGTTACATTCGCCGTACAAGCGTCCCTATACGGGTTATGGAGTCGCTTGATCGCTCCTTATTCTCTCAAAGCTTATCGAGTGCGATCGCACAAAGCGTACCAGGGGAGCGATCGCATTTATGACACCAGCGACGAGGAAGAATAGAGCTGCTGGGCAACTCTACACTAGAAATATTGCGGTTGGAAATACGAATCAGATTTCTACACCTGGACGCGGAAACAAGCAATCTTACTTGGCAAACACCAGTGGGGTCAGCTTGACTTGCTCAATTTGATTTGGGAAATTTCAGATATTGATACCTTTGGAAAGGCTAAACTTTGACGTTGAGAGCTTCGACTAACACGCGGCGCAGATGCTTCTGTAGTTCAGCCTCAGCACCAGGATAAGCAGGAAGAGCCTCGATTTCTTCCCTGGAATAGGAGTGGAAGGAACCAGGGTAAAGAATTGCAGCGTAGCACACTACTTGTTCGCCTTTGTTGTCTTGGATAGCATCGTGGTAGGTGTGCATTTTCTGAATGTCTGCTGGCTTTGGCTTTCCTTCTTTGTCTATGTTTTCCTCCCGCTCACTATCCAGCTTATATTTAGGATCGAAGAGGTAGACTTGCTGAGAGCCATCAGTTTGCTTAATCTCTACTGCTACATCAGGGCGCAGTCTAACGCTAGCGCTGTGGAGTTCGCCATCCTTCCCATAGGTTCGTTCTGGAATTAGCTGAACTCTCGTCTTGTGCTGAGGGTGAATTAAAACTACTGCTGGCTGATTATTAGGCAGAACTCGGACGTAGATTCCAGTTTTATCCCTACCCACCAAGCATTGATTTTCTACTTGATATCCTTTCTGTTCAGCGACTTCCAGCAATGTTTGAATCACCCAGAGAGTACCCCAAATCTGGTAGAGATCAGGTAGATTCTCTAAAGGTGCATCGAGTTCTGACTCCTCCAATCGCACGGCGGGACTCCGAATAAATTCAAGATACGCTTCCAACGCAGCATGGTAAGGTGGACGCTTCAAGAGAACCATCGTGACTTGATTGGGCTGCTGTTTAGGCTGACTCACTTCATCTAGAAAAGCTGCCTGCCGCCTAGCCTTTTTCAGTTGTGCAAACAGAGAGTTCACCTCATCCAGTGGCTTACCTTTCGGGTCAGCTTCAAAGACGTACCGAACTCGTCGAAACCTCTGATTGACCAGCTCGAAAAACAGCTTAACTAACTGGTTCTCATAAACATCAATAGTGTGTTCTACTCGTGTATCAGGTACGCGAATGGGTCGCCCATTAGCATCTAGGTTATGTCCTCGACTAAAAGCCTGAACTAGACCACTAGGAGAAGGTCGGCGGACTTGCTCTTGCCGAACCCAAATCTCATTTGTTTTTAGAATTTTATGAGGGTCATCAGCGAGTGAACGCAAAATCTCAGTTAGCCCAGGTCGGTTATTTATTCCTTCGACAGCCCGACGCAGGCGAACCATTTCCTGAGCCAAAGTAGTTTCACAGAGTTTTGGCAGTTTGAGAGCAGCTAAAGCCCCAGTACGTTGTAGAGCTATTGCTACTGAGGTTGGAAGTCGAGTATCTAAATCCTCTAGCATTTGAGCGAAAGCCTCACGGCTAATCTTCAGAGGCCAAACGGTTACAATTTGCTCCTCAACCTCACCCTGATACTCAAGCCGCAATTGATAGTAACCGGGATTTGAGCGAGGCCAATCAGCTAGAACTCTAGCCTTTTTACCCAGACGTTTCAGGAAGACTGGGAGTTCTTCACCCTGCCGCCAAAGCTGCACTTCCTCCCACTTATCTTTAGGCACTTGAACTTCTAAAAAACCAGCCTGCCATTCTAATGGAGCGTCCAGGGGTTCACCTTTAAGATTGAGAAAGCTTAATTTAGAAGTAGGAAGTAAATCCATGCTGATTGAATGTTTCAAGCATCTTAGTAGCTTTTTTGTGGCTTAGGGGGAAGTCCTTCTCATTAACAATGTCCACGAATGCCTTGAGGGCTACCCCAACCCTATCATCGGCACCTTTAAGTTTGGGCAGAATCTTCTGCAAAAGCTGTTCATCTAAGGCATCTTGCCAAGATAACTCTAACGTTTCAGCCTCTTTCACATAAGTCTTGATTTCATCTATAACACGGAAAGCAAAGGGGGCAACTGTGTGTACTTCATCCCAAATCTTAATCAGCATCTCACGATATGAAACCTCACCCAAATGCTCGTATAAATCCTGACGAGGGGCTTCAAGCTCAATGAGTTGCGCTCGATCATAAACCTTGTCAGCAAAGCTGTGAGTTGTTTCGTCTACGTTGACTGTACCAATGAAGTAGAGATTTGGGGGAAGTAAAACTTGTTTCTCTGACGCAAGCTGAATTTGGGCTACTCCTTCACGCATCCGCACTTCCATTGCAGAGAGGAATTTCGCGAAATAATACTCCACCCGTGCTAGGTTCATCTCGTCCAAGACTAGATGATAGGGACTAGGGGTACGTTTTTCAGCTTGGGCTTCCTGATACTCCTCTTCTGCCTTCTCTAGAAATGTGCTGAAGTCAGTGTCGTGGTACTTGTTGTCAATTGGACTGAGATAACCTAGTAAATCTTCGTTAGTCGTCCAGTTAGGAGCGACAGGAACCAAAAGATATTCAGCCTCTACTGCCTCAGCATAGGCTTTGGATATCCAAGTCTTGCCCGTGCCACTAATTCCAGAGAGGATTACAAATTTCCTGCTTTTGAGTGCTAAGTGATAGCGGCGCAGAGTGCTTTCAGAGATACGCAGACCTTTAGAGCGAACATTTTCACAAATCTCTGTAAATGAAGGTTCAGAGTAGTCTAGCTGAATTGTTTTCAGAATACGCTGTACTTCTTCGTTATGCTCAATATTGTCCTGCTGGTCAAAGAGTTCTGCTGCTCTGCGTAAATCCTCAATTGCTTTCTGCTTATCCTCCAGTTTTAAGTAGGCACGTCCGCGATTACAGTAGGCTAAGGCAAAGCTTGGATTAATATCTAGCGCCCAGTTGTAATTCTCAATGGCTGTTTGGTAATTTTCAAGCTTGTAATGGACATTACCGAGGTCATGAGAAAGTTCACTCTGGTTGCCTTGAAGACGTAATGATTTACTATAGTCCGCTCTTGCCCCATGAATGTCTTCCATTTCTGCTTTAGCCTTTCCTCTGTAGGAGTATGCAGCAGCAAATTCGGGTTCTATCTGCAATGCTTCGTCAAATTTATTAATTGACTCCTGGTAGTTGCCTTGCTGATACTCTTCCACCCCCTGGTTGTATAATTCCTTAGCATCAGTTCTCTTATGCGGAGACTTTAAGTATTCTTCAATGGCTGGAATAGGGTCATTGCAGGTTGCTAGTAAAAATAGAGGAAAAAGCCCCCTAAATGTTTGATTTATATGCTCAGCTATCTCTTCTGTAGAACAATCTAGTATTTCATGTTTAGATAATATTGAGTAAACTACTATATTATCTTTAATATTACGACTTTTTCGACTAACATACTTAAGCCAATCCCCTAAATTACTTCGAGAGTAGGAAACCTTGTTGGTTCCTAGAGGAGTGCATTGGTTTGGAAATTCTTGAATCACAATTTGAGTTGCTTGCGGATATATTCTACAATTAGCTGCTAATCTAGCCCTATCAAGACCGTCGCTAAAAATAAAAAACCCAAACTCTAAAGAATAAAAAGTAATTAGGATATATAAATTAGCACTTGCGTTTGGATGTAACCCTCTTGAATAAAAAGAGCATTCACAGTTTTTCCATGATACAAACCTCGCTTTTGTTAGCTCCAATCGATTTGTAATTACATCAGGTAGTTGAGCAGCTACCTGATTGGTAAGCTCTTGAAATGGGTTTTCAACTAATTTTTTGAACTGCTCTTCGTGAGCTAGGTAGAAATCACCTGTTGGTTTCTCCTTCAGTTGTTCAAGAAGGTCAAAAGTCTCGACTGAGAAAGGAGTTTGAGGTTTACCCGTACTGGATTCTTGAGTTTCCAACTCAATTTTATAAACACCTTGACTTAAAGTTTGTATAGATTGTGTTTTTATCCGTTCAAATACTGTACAACATTGGTCATTGAGCCACTCAAAGACAGGAAAATGTCGCTCTATTAAATCGTCTATAGAGATTTCACTAGCAGTTTCGATGTACTCGTACTCACTCTCTTCATTATCTTCATTAACTTCTTGCCTGTAGCTTAGCCAAAGAGAGGCAAAAAGCATTGATGTATTGTTGAAAGTGTCTAACAGCGCGGCAAGAACTTCATCGCGTGCATCATCTGCTAATTTCTGAAGGTCGCTATTGTCTAGTTCGTATTCATCATCCTCATAAAAGTTCAAGTCAGAATCAGAGTTGATTAGTTGTTTGCCATAAATATGAACAATTTCGAGAGTGTCTGCCCAAAGGCGATAATGAGGTTCGTGAGACTCCTGCCAAGCGATACTACAAAATTCAAGGTAGAAGTCAGCAAGAGCTAAAAAACGTATCACTACTTGGGAGCGTTCGAGTTTGTCATTAATCGAATATGTAGCCAGTCCTGCTTGGATTAGTATTTCCCATGCCTGATTAGCCCATTCCAATGCTCCAAATTCTAAGCTTGGATGCTCAAACCCTCTAAAGGCAAGTTCAGCAGCGTCTTCTACATCGCTCCATGTAAGAGTGTTCGATTCAGAGGAGACAACCTCGTCTACCATTTTTCCTGCATTCTCAAGTTCCTACTACACCTGTTGTAGCTGACTCGCTTAGTGACTTGCTGATGTTGAGGCGCGATCTCACTCCTCCACCCAACCCTAAATTCCACCAGACTCTTTGTGTAGCATAGCCGATGCTAGTGGGTACACTCAGCAACTATGGTGCGATCGCTCATTGGCTACTGGCTCCAGCCAATTGCTACCCCTGCCCAAATTGCAAGTACCTAGGCAAACTTACTGTTGACTAATTAGACTGGTAAAGGAAACCCAATCCCTAACCTCTACTCCTGTCAACATCAACGGCAAATATAGCATTTGCATTTCAGTATTGGCGAGGATAGCGATCGCTCCTACCCAGCCGCTACAAAGAAAGTCAACTCAGAGTATTCCAGCCGTAGATTGTGTTCAAGCATAAAACCCAACGTATACCAATAGTTGCAACCCTATCGTCACACTCAACTAGGCAACCTGTAAGGGCTTTGTAGGAAGAATTCTGGGTTCTGGTAGTGGTTTATCCTCCTCAGTCAGCATCTCCACAAAAGCCTCAATTACTTCCTGACCATTTTTGGCAGCTTCCTCATAAGTTCTACCATGCGTATGAAACTGCTGCCAGGGAAACTCAGGCAAGTGAACTAAGAAGAGCTGATCCTCCTCTGACCATTGAATCACCATGCTGTAGCGATAGCTCATTCTTCACCTTCCTCGTTTTCAATCACTTCTAGCTTTTTCAGCACCCGTTGAATGCTTCTTTCTAAATATACCGGAGCATCATCCCCATCCTTGCCTGGGATGGTTAGGGGTTCTTCGGGTAGCAACGGATGTTTCCAATAAGTATGACTTCCTTTACCCCGGCCTGGTTGAAGGACGTATCCAACTTTTGCCACCATAGCTTTCAATTCCCTTATTTTCTTTGGCATTAGCCCTTACCGCCAACTTCTTGTTTATTTTCTCTGCTCGTGGGATCTCCTATCCCCATAAGTTGAGTTGACACAAGGAAACCTAACATCTACTCCCATCCAACATCAACGCCAAATTCTATGTCCTCCTCTGCCCCCACTCAGCTTCATAAAGACTTGATGCTTCGAGATTACGCTAGGAAGATAGCAAACCCTATAAATTCAGCATGGCGAGGCGAGACATCTACCACGATACAGTTAAGCGTGCCTTACAAAAGGATGGCTGGACGATTACCCACGATCCATTTCCATTGCAAATAGGCAAGAAGCGCTTATCTGCCGACCTCGGTGCAGAACGTCTCATTAGTGCCGAAAAAGGACTCCAAAAAATTGTTGTTGAAGTCAAGAGTTTTGTGGGACAGTCTGATGTCAAGGATTTGGAGCAAGCTTTGGGGCAGTATGTCCTCTATCGCCAAATCCTTAACGAAATGGGTATAGAACGAATTCTCATCTTGCCGTTTCTCGTCCTACCTTCAACAGCGTATTTACCATAGAATTAGGACAAGTTCTGCTAAAGAACCAAATTATTAGGTTGATTGTCTTTGATGAGGAAAGTGAGGCGATCGCGCAATGGATACCCGATTAAACTACCGAGACATCATTAAAAAAATACTACAAGAACACGCCCAATATCGAGCTTCCCTGCCTGACAGTTATGATTCCCAAGTTCTATTTGATGATGAACGAGGACGCTACTTAGTTTTAGATATTGGTTGGAATGCCGACAAGTATTTACACACTACGCCGATTCACGTAGATTTAATTGATGATAAAATCTGGATTCAATATGATGATACCGAAGAAGGTATTGCTACCGATTTACTAGAAGCAGGCGTTCCTAAAGAAGATATTGTACTTGGGTTTCGCCATCCCAAAATACGGGAGTATACAGGCTTTGCAGTGGCTTGATTGTAGATTCAGTTAACCCAGGAAACCCAACATCTACTCCCGTCCAACATCAACGCCAAATGCAGCGATCGCATTTCAGGATTGGCGAGGATAGCGATCGCTTAATTTATCAATCGCGCCAGATCCTAATTGGTAAGCATCGGAAATGCACTCGGTAAAGATGGCATTCAAGTCGAATCCAGGGAAAAATTGACTCTGCTGAACTAAAATGTAGCCCTCATCCTGAAACTGGTAAATTTCAATTTTCTGTCGGCGGATGATCCAAAGTTCACTGACTCGATAGGGCAGATAATCATTAACGCTGGTGAATGAAGTAATATCACACTCAATTGCCAAATTGGGTGGCGGATCATTACTCCAGTCAATTCGACGTTTTCCCACTACTGGTAACTCACCGATATAGAAAAAATGGTCAGGGATGACACCACTATGCTCAGGCAAATCCATCGTGGTTTCATGGTAAGAGTCGAACTTCAGCCCCCGATGGCGTAGCAACACCTTTACCATGTCCACGATAATGTCGAGTTGCTTACCATGTTTAGGCAAAGGAACCATGAGTAATAGTTCTCCATTGCGGTACTTGATGCGAGGGGAAGTGCGATCGCCTAAATGTTCAAGCATTGCTTGATAATCCTGCCAAGTTCCAGGGACTCTTACCACTGCCCCTGCTGGCAATTCGATGGCATCAGGTTTAACGATCACGTTAATCATCGGCAGCCTGCTCGATCACTTAAGAATTATTATCGCTCTTTAGTAGATGTTAGGTTTCGCAATGCACAACCAGCCTACAGGCGATATTCGATCTGCTTGCCTTTACTAGCGCGATCGCACTGCACTGCTCACCCACTATCCATCTTGCACTTGATCTCAGAAACTCGTAGATGGAGCCATTACATCTTGACAAACTCCTCTCAAAATGAGAGCATGAAAGAACAATTTATATATTTATCGCATATGAAAGTAAAAACAAATGCACCTCATTTCGATTCGCAACCTCCGCGTTGATGCTGCCCAGTACCCCGATGTCAAAAAGCAAATCGACGCATGGTACGCAACCGTCAACAAGGCAGAATGGCAAAACTTGGAGGATGTTCGTAAGATTTACCGAGATGCTGAAGCCGTTGGCAACTTCACTGTCTTCAACATCAAAGGCAATGGCTATCGCTTGATTGTCGGTATGGACTACGAAGACCAAACGGTTTACTACAAATACTTTTTAACTCATGCCGAATACGACAAGAGCAACTGGAAAAATGACCCTTACTTTTGATCAAGCCGCTTATCGCAATCTACTAGCAGAAGTCGCTCCCAAAGTGATTGAGACACAAGAGGAGTACGATCGCATCTTGGCAGTGACAGAACGGCTTACGTTTGCGAAAAACCGAAGTCCAGAGGAGCGAACTTTGCACAAGTTGCTAGTGACGTTGATTGAAGCGTATGAGGCACAGAACTATCCGATGGATCAAGCTGCACCTCATGAAATTCTCCAACACATCCTAGAATCCAGTGGTACTCGTCAAGCTGACTTGGTGGGTATTATTGGATCGAGTGGCGTAGTGTCCGAGGTTGTGAATGGCAAGCGCTCAATTAGTAAGGCACAAGCCAAGGCGCTTGGCGATTACTTTAAAGTATCGCCGACGCTGTTTATCTGATGCTTCTGTCAAATTATTGAGCTTGATATTAGACGGATAAATCTTGCTGAACCATTGGAAAAATACTATCCATCATCCCAAAATCTTGCTTGGCTGGATGTGTTTCACTTAATTGCGATCGCATTTTAGGATTGGCGAGGATAGCGATCGCATTAATGATACCAGCGACGAGGAAGTATAAAACTGGTGGGTTTCCTTGGTCAACCACAACCTACGGACGATATGCGATCGCACTTCTTGTCCTCCCTTTTTAAGGAGGGCTAATAAAAGTTGTACATAGCGTAGTTTAACAAAATCTCCTGATTTTGGATATTGAAACTCAGTTATAAATATTATGCAGAGATTGCTGAGAATGAGTTTCATCTTTATGAGGTTGCGATCGCTGAAGCTGCTCTTAGAGTTAATAGTTGCCTCTATTTAGGGAGATTAAGCCAGTGAATTCAGATATCGATCTTTTCTCACCTGTAAAGCTTGGCCCTTACACGCTTGCCAATCGAATGGTGATGGCACCAATGACTCGTTTACGGGCAATTGAAAGCATCCCAAACTCGCTGATGACCGAATATTATGCACAACGGGCGAGTGCAGGACTGATTGTTACCGAATGTACAATGGTTTCGCCCCTTAGCCTGGGATACATGAACTGTCCGGGCATTTACTCCTCAGAACAAGTTGCGGGTTGGCGGCTGGTTACGGATGCGGTACATGAGAAAGGAGGGAGAATTTTTCTGCAACTGTGGCACTGTGGACGGATTTCCCATCCTTCTTTACTAGGTGGGGAGTTGCCAGTTGCACCAAGCGCGATCGCGCCTGTCGGAGAACTGCACACCCCTGTAGGCAAGGTGCCAATGGAAACACCCCGCGCTTTGGAAACGCCCGAAATTGCAGAGATTATCGAGCAATTCCGCAAAGGTGCTGAAAATGCGATCGCTGCTGGATTCGATGGAGTTGAACTTCACGGTGCTTTTGGCTACCTGATCGAGCAGTTTCTTCAAGATGGCACCAACCAGCGCACAGACGAATATGGGGGTTCAATTGAAAACCGCGCCAGATTTGTTCTAGAAGTTGTCGAAGCCGTCGCAAGTGTCTGGGGTGCAGATAGAGTGGGGATTAAGCTTTCACCGAGTAACACATTTTACGGGATGTACGACTCAAACCCAAAAGCAACCTTCGGTTATGTAATAGATGCCCTCAACAGCTTTAATCTTGGCTATCTCCACCTGATGGAACCAAATGAAACTGATTTGGCAAGCCGCGATGTTCTGAACCCGATAACACCTATCTTCCGCCCGATTTACAAAGGAACTTTGATTACCAATGGCGGCTACGATCATCCGAAAGGAGATAGTATTCTTGCCAGCAAAGGTGCAGATTTGGTTTCCTTTGGCAAATTGTTTTTGGCAAATCCTGACTTACCAAAACGTTTTGAAGTGAACGCGGCTTTAAATACGCCAGATCCGAAGACATTCTACGCCCCAGATGCAAAAGGATACACCGACTACCCATTCTTAGAACTTCAGCACAATTAACATAAGGGTAAGGATGACATCGGGGAAGCCCAATCTCTACCGTGAGAAGTATTGACGCAGTTTCATCTAACTTGTAAAAACTGGACGAGAGTGATCGCTTGTTTCGACAGCGAAAGCACTGACGGATACGCCACCAACAAGGGAAAGGGAGAAAGCGATCGCACTATGGCTAAACCCGTAATTATGACAGTTGATGATGATCCGGAAGTCCTCAGAGCGATCGCCCGCGACTTACAGCGAGAATATGGCGATCGCTTTCGCGTGTTGCGTGCCGAGTCGGGAGCAGTAGCACTGGAAGCACTGCAACAGCTGAAACTCCGCAACCAATCCCCGGCGCTGTTTCTAGTAGATCAAAGAATGCCGCAAATGTCCGGCGTAGAATTTCTCGAACAAGCACTCTCACTATTCCCAAATACAAAACGCGCCTTGCTCACCGCCTATGCAGACACCGATGCAGCCATTCGCGCCATCAACACAACCCAGATCGATTACTACCTGATGAAGCCTTGGGACCCGCCAGAGGAAAGCCTGTATCCAGTTCTAGACGATTTGCTCGATGACTGGCTGGCAAGCTTCCGGCCGCCCTTTGAAGGCATTCGCGTGATTGGGAACCGCTGGTCGCCCCATTCCCATCAACTTAAAGACTTCCTAGCTCGAAATCAAGTGCCTTTTGAATGGTTGGATATCGAGTTATCACAAGAAGCACAACAACTCATTACCTACGCCGACTGTCATCAGCGACACCTGCCCCTCATCCTCTTCCCCGACGGTACGAAAATCGAAAAGCCAACAAACATACAAGTTGCCGAGAAAATTGGGTTACAGACGCAAGCTGGAAAGCCATTTTATGACCTAATTATCGTTGGTGGCGGCCCCGCAGGCCTAGCCGCAGCAGTCTACGGCGCATCGGAAGGGCTGCACACCGTAATGGTGGAACGAGAAGCCCCAGGCGGACAAGCAGGGACAAGTTCCCGCATTGAAAACTATCTCGGCTTTCCAGTCGGTTTAAGTGGAAGCGATTTGGCGCGGCGTGCAGTGACACAGGCGAGACGCTTTGGCGTGGAAATTCTCACACCCCAAGAAGTAACAGGCATTCGCGTCCAAGACCAGTATCGTTTTATTACCTTCGCAGATGGTAGCGAAATCAGTTGTCACGCCCTGATTCTGGCGCTTGGCGTGTCGTGGCGACGGCTTGATGTGCCGGGGCTTGACCGTCTGACTGGGGCAGGTGTTTACTATGGTGCAGCGCAGACAGAAGCGCTATCTTGTCAGGATGAAGATGTTTACATCATTGGTGGGGCAAACTCAGCCGGACAAGCGGCGATGCACTTTTCTAAGTACGCCCGCCAGGTGACGATGTTGGTGCGCGGCGACTCTCTAACTAAGAGTATGTCTCAGTACCTGATTGACCAGATTGAGGCGACACCGAACATCACAGTACAGGTGCATTCCAGCGTTGTTGAGGCAAAAGGCGAGACGAGTTTGGAAGGTCTTACCATCGCCAATACTATGACTGGGGAAATGCAAACTGTTGCGGCTACTTCCCTGTTTATTTTTATTGGCGCAGTACCGCGAACCCAGTGGTTAGATGGCACCATTATGCGAGACGAGCGTGGTTTTATAATAACTGGGCCAGACTTGAAACAGGATGGACACCGCCCGAAGGGATGGACGCTGGATCGCGATCCGTTTTTGCTGGAAACGAATATTCCGGGTGTCTTTGCAGTGGGCGATGTGCGTCATGGTTCGGTGAAGCGGGTGGCTTCGGGAGTCGGCGAAGGTTCAATTTGCGTTCAGTTTGTCCATCAATATTTGAGTAAAGTTGTGTGATGGAGAATTAGCTGGCTCGAAAAAGTAATGCTTTTCCAGGCATTCAGGGAAGCATTAACGTGTTCACCCTTTCATCAACGCCCTAAAATAAACCATACAAGCGATCGCTCTGTTGAAGAATGTTTGCGATCGCTTGACAATTACAAATAGCGGTTGGAAGGCTAGCGATCGCGCTGGTGTCTGCCTACAGCAAAAGATAACCTATGCGATTGAGCGATCGCTGATTCGCTAAGTTATGTTTATTGCCTTGTCTTCTCGAATATCCTTTAAGCTACGTTAAAGGTACATGAGCAAGAATACTGAATTGCATGTTGTCAATACTCCTCTTGTTAGCTGGAGCGGCGTTAGCCTTCTGTAGTGTTTGGATACAAATGCAGCAGCGTGAGCAGGAATGGCTGCGACAGAAGTTGCGTAGGTATGAGAGCCTGAGTTCCAAAGAAGAGCAAGAAAGGCAATTAGCTTCAAATATTGCCGAGCTTGAAAGGCAAGAAGAATTTTTAAATACTCAAATCAGTAATCTTCAGCAGGAGTCGCGTGAGCTTGATGCAAAAGTTTATCTTCAGGCTATAGATTATTATGAACCAAAATTTGATTTTATAAAGTCTAGTCAGTATGTAATTCATCTGAAAAATTTAAAGTTAGATCAGGAAAAAATGCGAAAAGATGGCAAGGCATTTATTAGTAATGTTAAGTTGACATTGGATGGCAATCAAAGAAAAGGAGATAAAATGATCAAAAGCCTTCTTAACTTAATAAAAGAAGCTTTTGAAACTCAATGTGACTATGCGATACGAGAAGTGAAGTACAATAATGTCTCCAATTTAGAAAAGAGGATTATCAGTACCTTCAACAAATTAAACAAACTGTCAGAAGTAACTTGTTGTGAAATTTCGCAAGGATACTTGAAGTTGAAGGTAGAAGAGCTGTATTTAAAATATGAGTTAGAAGAAAAACAACAAGAGGAAAAAGAAAAAGATCGTGCCATTCGGGAACAGATGAAGCAAGAGGAGAAAGAGCGTATCAAGCTTGAGAAAGCAAGGCGGGAGGCTGAAGAAGCTAAACAGATAGAAAAGCAATATGAAGAAGATATTGAAAAAGTACGTCGAGAAATGGAACAAGCGGCAGGTACACAACTCGATGATTATCAACGTCAAATTCAATATTTACAGGAGCAACTTTCTAAGGCTCAAACTAATACAGAAAATAAAGAAAAAAGCGTCTCAAACTTTAAAAGACTTAAATCTGGTTACATTTATGTAGTTTCCAATATTGGTTCTCTAGGACGAGACGTATATAGAATATTTATGACTAAAAATAATAACCCAGATGTATATGTCAAAACAATGAATCCTGCCGTTCCATTTCCTTTTGATGTTCACTTTAAAATTTATTCAGAAGAGGCTTCAGAGACAGTAGAGTATTTACATCAGCAGTTTAATAATAAAAGAGTGAATCTAGTTAACGAAAGAAGGGAGTTTTTTAATGTGCGATTGGATGAAATCGAGCAAGCCGTACAAAAAATTTGTAGAGAGACTGGAGCTTTGAGGATTGAAAAATTTGAAAAAGTGCCCCAAGCTCTTGAATATCGTAGAACTCAAGCCGCTGAGCGAAGAAGTGATTATCACACAACCTTAACCGATGCCTACGTACAAGAAGAGGGTGAAATAGCTTGAGAATAGGAACGAAATCAACAACCTACTAAACTTTAATAAGTTATAAAGAGCGAATGATTCTGAAACCAATATTGTGAGACTGTTGGTTTATATTGCTATGCCAACGAGAAGCAGAGCGACAGCGAAGGGGTTCATTACGCCACGAACCACCACGCATTAGACGGGTTTGATTATTACTGCAATCTATCCAAGCCTCTCCTGTTATAGGTGCATTATCATAACTCTCATGCCAATGATCTAAGCACCATTCCCAAACGTTACCGTGCATATCGAATAGTCCAAAAGCATTAGCTACTTGAAAGGTGCCTATTGAATTAGTTTTTTCACGATAAATTCCTTTAGGTTCTGAACCATAGAGATAACGACCATCGTAGTTAGCTAGATCGGAGGTGATAGTTTCGCCAAAGTGAAAAGGGGTTGTAGTTCCAGCACGACAGGCATATTCCCACTCTGCTTCAGTAGGAAGACGATACTCGTGACCTGTTGTTTGAGATAGGCGATCGCAAAACTCAACAGCATCATGCCAAGAAACTTGGGTAACAGGGTGACTTTTGCCTCCAGGACGCGATGGGCGAAGATTGAGCTTTTGATGGACTTCTGACAAAGCAGCTACTTCTCTCCACTGTGCTTGTATAATAATAGGGTACTTGCTTATTAAAAATGGTTTGACTGTTACTGAATGTTGAGGTCGCTCATTGGAGTATCGCTTTCCTTCAGATTCCGGCGAACCCATCGAAAATTCTCCTCCTGGAATGTAGACCATCTCTAACGTCACACCGTTGCCAATATCTTCAGTTAAGTAGTGGGCTTGTCCTCGACGACGGCTGATTTCTTTGCCTTGGATATCTACCATCACAACTGTAAATTCAAAAGCTTGAGTACCAGGAATTGATGGGATGATCAACTTCGTATCTTGTTGTTCCTCCAAGCCTTCTGTACTTTGGCTGGGAGTAGAAAAGATAGGCAGATTCTCCTGCTGATTAGCGAATCGTGACTGGGTTGGACGCTCTAAACTGCGGCTGCTGTATGCTCTTGATGGAAGGCTTTCGCTCGGAACCGTAGGTGAAAGTTCAACCGATGAAGATGGCGAAGGAACTTGTTCATATGGTGAATTAGAAAAGCTAACTGAATTTTGAGTGCTTTTCCGCTCGATCCGTTCAATCGCCTTCCTTGCTTCCGCAATTTGTTCCCTCGATGTAGAAGCCTCAATAACCTGCCACCATAGGTTCTTTGCTTGTCCAAAATCCTCTTCCAGTTCCGCATCTTTAGCCAGATCTAGCAGAACAACGATGTCCTCTTTCGTAGCGCAGTTTGATAGCAAGGGATAATGTATCTTGGAAGCTGGTTCAATACGAATCCGTGGAGTTTGGTTAACCCGTTTATTGTTCTGATGGTTCAGCTCTTGGACGCGATGTTGCAGGTAGCGTTCTAGCTTATGGGGAAGTGTATACCGTTGCAAACCTTCAACTAAAGCATAAGTAAATGTGCCGTTTCCTAAAGCATCAATTTCATAAGATAACTGACCATAATCACATGAGAAAATCGTTGTGATGCCGCGCTGCTGGGCAACTTCAAGGGTTTTTTGGGAAGTCGTACTGCTAAGACTCCGACTACCCACTTGTTCTCGGCAACTATCCAGAATGAGGACAATTTCAGCTTTCTGATGCTGTCGCAGAGCGGCAATGACCTCATCCACTGGAAGCGCTATTTTGAGGTCAATGTCCTCTAGAATGCTGTCACTTGTAAGCAAGTAATCCCGCCCATTCCTGCTAATCCCATGTCCACTGAAGAAGAACCAAAACCGATCTACATTGCCTAAGCGCTTCGGGTGCAAATCCCGATTCAACAGTTTTAAGAGATTAGAGCAGTTCGGGTAGGTTTGACTACCTTTATACTTCTCATCCCCCAAACATAGGAGCAAATGATCCAACGGAAATCCAGCATGATTGGTGAGGAACGTTGATAGCTGTTGGGCATCATTAGCAGCATATTTTAACTGTCGTTCAGGATGGTGTTCGTAGTGATTAATGCCGATCGCGACCGCCCAATTATTCGCCATTTCAATTCTTTTGTTCAGCCCTCTTGAACTTCAGGGTAATTGCCCCTTTCCCGTTCATTTCACTACTGCAAGCTCCCAGTAAATTTACTTGACCCTTGCCATTAATCTCGACGGCTAACGTCACCTCATCCAACTGCATCCCGAAATTTCCACCAGCTTCCTGTTCTGCTTGCTGAATCAATTGCCCCACCACACGCATCGTTCGGTTCCACTCCTGCTTAAGCTTCTCAGGATCGATAGCCTTGGACTTCAATACCGAAACTTTCTCAACCAGCTCTTCTCCCCTTCTCGCTAGATCTTGACCCCAGCCCTTTGCTCCCTCAATAGTTTCGTCTGCAACATCATCGCGAGTTACAATCCAGATGGGTTCGTCAGTCATGAGCATTCTGTCACTTGAAACTTGCCTCCTTTATTGTATTGTTTCTAAATGTACTCGGATCGATAGATGTAGAGAATGAATGATAGGAGTACTCACAGCATTATGCTTTCCATTATCTAGATGATGATCGCGGTGGGAGCATCCCGGTTTTGCGCTTTTGAGCATCAAACGGATATTGATCCGTTAAGGTAGGCGCACCGAAGCTTAAGCATTTGATTAACATTTTTCATCAACCACTGCGCTCCTGAAATTTTCAACCTTCTATCAATTTGTTTTACTGCCGACTCTACA
>NZ_JACJPF010000093.1 GCF_014695915.1 Trichocoleus sp. FACHB-40 | reverse complement strand
TGCACCCGCTCGGCTTCGCTACAGCTGTATGCCTTTTGCGTCGCCATCAGAAAGTTAATGTATTCAATAGCCGTATATTTGGGTGGATTCATTGCTTCCTTTTACCCCATCTTCAGCCCAACTGCGTAACTCCTGACCTTCTCCATTTCCGGGTATGAATCCCTAATTTAGAACATCCTGATTTTTGGACTGGAATATATCACTTGCTGATTAGCAAACTTTTGAAGTTGTTGGCTCCCCAGGAAAAATGCATCTAAAAGTTATTGATTTGTAGCTGCAAAGGACATCTAATTTACTTCTCCCGGTTTTAACAAGAAATCTCGAACTCTAACTGATGATTGAGAAAGTTGTGAGTGAAATGGTCAACAATATTTGTGTTGCTGAGTTCTAAGTTGTAGAAATCTACAAATTCGTGTTCAAAATATGGGCCAGCGTGCCAAGTTCCTATTTCTAATTTTATGAAACAATTACCGGGAATGCGGAAAGCTGCAATGTCTTCTAATGCGGGTTTGTCAGCATCATTATTAGGAGGGGCAACGGCGATTAGCCAGTCTTTTCCTTCGAGGGAACCTAAACATTGAGTGCATTGGGTGTGGCGTGTGATTGTGTGAAATTTGCGCCCTTTGTTGTGCAGCCGCATGATGTAAAAGCGGGGTATTCCATTTTGAAGATTTAGTTGGGCATCTTCTGTGTCGTAGTTTTTGCCGTCAACACTGGCAGAGATTACTTGACCGTAGGGGCGGAAATTTTCTGATGTTATTAATTGTGCTTGTAGTTGTTGGATTGTTTTTGATGTGTTCATATTAAGTAAAGAAAAACTAACCGCAGAGGTGCTGAGAACGCGGAGAAAAGAGAAGTTGTAAGAGATGATGGGGTTTATTCTGGTTTGGGTTTGCCAGGGATTATTGAGGCTTGTTTTTCGTTGTCTGAGGGTCTGGTGTACCACCACGCCCAGGCAATTAAGACCGCTTGAAAGGGAAGTCTTGCCGCTTGAAACCAGGGGGAGTTGGGTATGTTTGGAAGCTGGATTTGGTTAACTGCCATGTTGATGTTGGCTGGGAAAACGAAGATGAAAAGAGTAAGTAATCCCCAAGCCGCAGCATGGCTGACGAGGGGAATTAATAGTCCGATACCACCTAATATTTCAAAGAAGCCGCTGATATAGACGAGTGACAGAGGGTAAGGTAGTTCGGCGGGGATGAGTTTGGCAAATATGCCTGGGATGACAAAGTGCAGCACGCCGACAAAAATGATGCAGGCGGCGAGGATGATTCGCAAAAGTTCTTTGTTCTTTTTGATGAGTTCCATTTGAACCTATACAGACTGATTATTATAAAATACTGACAAATTTTGTCTATTTTTTTAGTTTCTGCGTGAAATTTTCCTTTTTCTTGAATCAAGATTCGGAAAATTTGGTTGCAAATCCTCCAAAATAAGAAAATATCTCTTACCCTCATGGAGGCTAGCCAGATGACTGCAACTTCTATACCATCAATAGACTGGAATGCTCTGTCATCTGAGCTGACGGGGATAGAAATCATTACTGATGCTACCCAAGTCGCGAAACTTTCCCAAGATTACTACACGTTCAGCCCGGTGTTGCAAAACCTGTTGAGTGGGAAAACGGGGAATTTAGTTGTCCGCCCGGTTACTGAGACGCAAGTGTTACAGGTGGCGGCAGCTTGTGTTAAGTATAAAGCGCCACTGACGTTGCGGGGTGCGGGTACGGGGAATTATGGCCAGTGCGTACCTCTGGAAGGTGGGGTAATTTTGGATACTACGCGCTTGAATGCGATTCGCTGGATTAAGCCGGGTTTGGCGTGTGTGGAGCCTGGGGTGAAGCTGGCGGCATTGGATAAACAGGCACGAGAAGCGGGGTGGGAAATGCGAATGGCACCTTCAACTTACCGCACGGCGACAATTGGAGGGTTTATTGGCGGTGGGAGTGGGGGAATTGGTTCGATTACTTACGGGCAGTTGCGCGATCGCGGTAATCTCCATGCTGTTAGAGTGGTGACAATGGAAGATGTACCGCGTGTAATTGAGTTACGCGGCGATGAAGTTCAAAAGGTCAATCACGCCTACGGGACGAATGGGATTATCACTGAGTTAGAAATTCCCCTTGGCCCTGCTTATGCTTGGGCAGAATTAATCGTCACTTTTGATGATTTTATGACAGCTGCTCGCTTTGGTCAAAGTCTGGGTGATGCTGATGGTTTGATTAAGAAATTAATTTGTATCTGTGCTGCGCCAATTCCATCTTACTTTGCTGCTTTACGCAATCAGATTCCTGAAAATAGTCACTGTGCTTTATTGATGGTGGCAGAATGTTGTCTGGAACCGTTGCAAGGTTTGATTAGGGAATATCGGGGTACAATTTGTTATGAAAAATCTGCAAAAGAAGCGAGTAAAGGCACTTCTTTAGCAGAGTTCACTTGGAATCATACTACTTTACACGCTCGTAGTGTTGACCCGACACTCACTTATTTACAAACTTTATTTCCAGCAGATAAAAGTCTGAAGTTGGTGGAGCATATGTATCATCATTTTGGCGAGGAAGTGATGATGCACTTGGAATTCCTTCGGGTGAATGGTACTGCTATCCCTGCTGCTTTGCAAATTGTTCGCTATACGACTGAGGAAAGGTTGAAGGAAATTATTCGTTATCACGAGGAACAGGGGGCGTTTATTGCTAATCCTCACACTTATATTTTGGAAGATGGGGGAAGGAAAAGTATTGATCCGGTGCAGTTGCAGTTTAAGGAGATGGTTGATCCTTATGGGTTGTTGAATCCAGGTAAGATGAAGGCTTGGGGAGAAAGGAAATAAACCGCATTGGCGGAGCCTGGGCGTTAGCGCTTAGACGCATTAGCGAAGCCATGCGCGTAAGCGCTATAGAGCGAGAAGGAAAGATGGATGGAATAGAATTTATAAGCAGTTAAAAGATTATCGTCGTTTATCTCTACAAATGCACAATTTTATTCCTCCTGAGCGGTTTTTTCCTTATCTGAGCTGGACTGATATCCAAGGGATGTCGGATAAGGAAAATGTGGTAATTATTCAGCCTGTGGGTGCTATTGAGCAACATGGCCCTCATCTGCCGATTATTGTGGATTCGGCTATTGGTGTGGCTGTGGTTGGTAAGGCTTTGGCAAAGTTAGATTCAGGGATTCCTGCATACGCTTTACCGCCTTTGTATTATGGGAAATCAAACGAACATTGGCATTTTCCGGGGACGATTACTTTAAGTGCCGAGACACTTTTGGCTGTTTTAAAGGAGATGGCTGATAGTGTTTATCGGGCAGGTTTTCGGAAGTTGGTGTTGATGAATTCTCATGGGGGACAACCGCAGGTAATGGAAATTGCGGCGCGGGATTTGCATCAGAAATATGAAGATTTTCTGGTGTTTCCGTTATTTACTTGGCGTGTTCCGCACGTTGCTAAAGAGTTACTGACTCCGAAAGAATTGGAATTTGGTATTCATGCGGGAGATGCGGAAACAAGTCTGCTGCTGTCTATTTTGCCGGAACAAGTGAAGATGGAAAAGGCGGTTGCTGAGTATCCGCAAGGTTTACCGGAAGATAGTTTGTTGAGTATGGAGGGAAAGTTACCTTTTGCTTGGGTGACGCGAGACTTAAGTCGAAGTGGGGTTTTGGGAGATCCGACGACGGCGACTAAAGAAAAGGGCGATCGCTTGTTGGAATCAGTCTCTGATGGCTGGGTACAAGTTATCAAAGATATTTACAAGTTCCGTCAGCCGCGTTGTAAAACTTAAGGCAAGTTATTTCACCCAGTCAGGTGAATCAAACAGGTGAAGGCTATACCTATGGCTAGAGGCTAATTTGAGATTAATCCAACCAACTCTCAATACCTCAGTTATGAAAACTTTCTTAAACTATTCTGCCTTATTATCTGCTCTAGCTTTGTGTGGTGCTTTGCCCTTAGCTTCCCCAACTCTTGCGTTTGATAGAGACTCCATACAAAATCTCAACCAGAGACAAAATAATGATGTTTTGCTGGCGCAGTGGCGAGACACTTATCGCCCTAGCGGACAAGTGCAGCAACTGTTAAACCGCATAGAAAGCCGTACTGATAGGTTTCGTGAAAACCTCGATAGGGCGCTTGACGAAAGCCGTCTCAATGGTTCCGATCGGGAAGATGAAATCAATCAGTATGTTAGAGATTTTGAAGTGGCAACAAATCGCTTGCGCGATCGCTATTACAATGGTCAATATGTTGCTGCCGATCTTCAGGAAGTGCTGCGACGGGCAAACAGAATAGACAATTTCATGCGTCGCCAACGCTTAGGCTTGGGTGCTGAACGCGGCTGGGCTGCTATCCGTCTGGATTTGAATCAACTAGGACGTATTACAAACGGCGTAACCAGGCGCTATTACCCAGATCGTAGTTATTAAAGTCAAAGCGCGATCGCTTACCAATTTGATCGAAATTAACTCAAAGGTTTTATCCCCCTAGCCCCTTTTTAGGAGACTAGAGGGGATCTTTTTTTGATGCAAAAAAGAGAACTTTACCTCGCGTCAAAAAAGCGCAATGGGCCATAGCCTAAAAATTGCTCTTGGGGTTTATCGCCTTCAGGAAAAGCTGTAACACCAAACTTATAAATCCCACTAGCCGAGGGATTTTCAAATGGGCCAAGCCCAACAGTCACAGTCTGACCGGGCTGAATTGGGGTGTCAAAAACCAGGTCAACTTCCTGGTTTTTGCTATCAACTTTGACTTCACCTAACTGGCAATTCTGCTTAGGTTCCCGATTTAGATACGCTAAGGTTCTTCTACCATTGAATTCAACTAAACTGCCTCCTTTTTGGCGAATCTTTACCCGATGCAAAGGTTGGGTCGCAGTTTTTGGCAAGTCAAACGTGAAGTAGTAAGTTGCCCCTCGGAACCGAACGCTTGCTTGGCTGGTTCTAGCTTCACTTAACTGAAAGGGAACGCCAAAAGAAGTCCTGCCATCTGAAAATTGAATAGCTTGAGCCGAGGGGCTGTTTGCTCCCGAAGTACCGACACCGAGGGCAAGAGTACCCAATATCAATGCCTGAGAAAATTGCTTAAGCCGCTTCATCATTATGAAGCCCTCCTATGAGTGTATAAGTGCGAGTGTTCTGGTGGCAATGCTTTTCGGTTAACCAAGAAGTATGCCTTCCTATACTTACCTGGTTTAGGATTTCCTGCCAAAACTCCGATCAAATATCCTCCTTATGGACGATGTTTAACGTTTCCACCTTTCTTGTAGCAAATATTGGAAAAAACGGTTGATTTGGCAAATATTAATTTATTCGGTGTTAGTTCATCAATAGCGATCGCTCTAAATTATTTCTAACACCATAATCAGTCAGTGGAATGCTCAATTCCAGACGCAGCGGGATTTTACGTAATGTCAAGAAATATAGAGAATAAGCGCTAAATACAGTAAATTAATCAGCTAAATATTAAATTTTAAAGCAATAGCGACCTAAACTCTAAAAACTCAAGATATAACCTAATAAAAAGCCATTTTAGGAAACTGTGGGATTTTTTAGTCGCAGTTGACGCTTAGTGATTGCGTTCTGCTCGTCTACAGGTGTGCGGAGTAATAATGTTAAAAATTTTTGGAAATGCTTTAAAACTCGGTTTAGGGGTTTGGGGTGCTTTGCTACTAGGCAATAGCGCGATCGCTACTGAAGTCTCCATAAGTAATGCGATCGCTAACATTGAAGACTACAGTTATCCACAAGCAAACGGCGGACAGGAGCCAACGCCAGACGCGATCGCTATCCCTGAGCCATCGGATATCACCTCAATTGCAGTTCTATCTGAGCCTACTGTAGAAAAAACTTTGCCTGAAACAGAAGCAAAAGCTACAACTGTTGCTGAATCAATAGAGGAATTAGAACCAATTAATATAGACGAGCCGGAAGCTTCTGCGATGGAACAAGTAACATCTGTCTCGCAGCTAGACGACGTGCAGCCGACAGACTGGGCATTTCAAGCAATGCGAAGTCTTGTTGAGCGCTATGGCTGCATTGCCGGATATCCTGATGGCAGCTATCGAGGTAATCGAGCCTTAAGCCGCTATGAATTTGCCGCTGGGTTGAATGCCTGTTTAGACAAAGTAAATCAGTTGATTCTAGCTACAACTGGTGAACTTGCTAGTAAAGAAGATTTAGTAACCCTACACCGATTGCAAACAGAATTTGCGCCCGAATTAGCCACATTGTCAAAGCGGTTGGATAACCTAGAGGCATCTGTCAGCAGGGTAGAAGCGCAACGCTTTTCTGCTACAACCACACTCCGGAGCGAAACGCTTGTTTCCATGAGTGGAGTCGGCGGCGAAAATGTCAACGGTGATGAGATTGATAGCAATATTGTTGTCAGTAACCGCGTGGAATTGAATTTAGATACCAGCTTTTCTGGAACAGATTTGCTGAGAGCCAGATTAGCAGCTTCAAACACTCCCGACTTTGCCAAAGTCACCGGAACCAACTTTGCCAGACTCTCATTCACCGGAGACAACAACAATGATATTCAACTAAGCGCATTGTTCTATCGGTATCCTATAGGAGATCAGGCGGTAGTCTACTTTGGCGTTGTGGGTATTGGCCACGGTGACTTTACTCCTACCCTGAATCCTTATATCAACAATTCTCTTCTTGGCAACATTTCCAACTTTACCGGAGAATCGCAGATATTTGGTCTCAATGGAGGCAGAGGGTTTGGTTTAGAATATCGCTTTAGTCGAGCCGTGAGGCTGTCTTTGGGATATCTCGCAGCTAATACCAATGAAGCGAATACAGGGCTGTTTAGTGGCCCCTACGGCGCGATCGCTCAATTATCCTTATATCCCACCGACAGCCTGAGTTTGGGTTTAACCTATGTCCATTCCTACAATCTCAGGACAGGCAAAGGCAGTCAAAACGCCGAAAATCCCTTTAATGGTGCTGCCATATCCACCAATGCCTATGGGTTAGAGGCATCTTACCAAGTCAGCCCTAAATTCAACATTTCCGGCTGGGTGGGGTTGCTTCAAGATCGAGCTGTATCCAACCCGAATAAGGGCAGCGATGCCACAAGTTTTACTTGGGCTTTGACCTTTGCCTTACCTGACTTAGGCGGACTAGGCAATCTAGCGGGATTTATAATTGGTGTTCCGCCTAAAGTGCTTGAAAATGATGTTATTGGGCGCGAAGATCCAGATACTTCTTTACATTTAGAGGCATTCTATCGCTACCAGGTGACAGATAATATTGCCATCACCCCAGGCTTTTTTGTAGTTACAAAACCAGAACAGAATGCTAACAATGATTTAATTTATGTTGGCACCATCCGCACCAGTTTTGTGTTTTAATAAAACTTCCCTTTTTTATCGCTTTAACCTTGTTTTAGCCACCTTTGAAAAAGGGTTTGGGGGGCAAAGCTTTAAATCAACGGGATTAAATTTTTAGGTGGTGGTAAATATGTAGTGAAAAGGTAAATATATAAACTAAAACTACTTTCAATTTTCCACTTTGCGGTGGCTATTTATTTGCCTTGGCAAGCGGTTAGTTTAACAATTAGCATAATTATTAATTTAAATCTATTTTTAAAGCT
>NZ_JACJPF010000092.1 GCF_014695915.1 Trichocoleus sp. FACHB-40 | reverse complement strand
TATTGAGCGGTCTAAGTATTTATTACCGCGTTCGCAGGAAGTTTCTGGACTGAACAGGCAGGCGTGGCAGGTAGCCCAATGTAAGGTAGTTGTGTTCTGGAGCGGGCTATGTTCGGCGCATAGAGGATCGGAAGCACATAGGCGCATTTGTTCGAGAGCTTGGTTGATGTGACGACCGAGAGCGATAGGTTCGCCGAGACTGGCTAACCCCCCAAGGGTACCTTCGCTGTCGGGTGCTGCCGTATAAATCAGGACGCCTGCCATTGGCCCGTTATCATCATCTGGAGATTTGGAGTAAATCCGTTCTCGCAGGCTGGCGGCGGTGTAACCGCACTCAATCGCTAGCTGGCGCATGAGGGCGTGAGCAAAGGAGTGTAGTAAGATGTAGCGGACTCCGGGGTAATTGGCATCCGGGTCGAGGGAGCGAGCTAACCGCCAACGGCGATGAGCGTAAGTCTTAAGGAGTGGAGTACTGTTTAACCATTGCGCGATCGCATCCTCTCGGAACTGGAGAAAAATCCCTTCCCCGCGCACTTCGGAGGCAGGCACCCATTTCGGTTCGTGTCGGCTCAGAGGCGCTCGATACTGTTCTGGTAATTCCCCTGTTTCAGCATAGTCCCCCGGTGATTCAATGCGGGTAAAGCCAATCAGAGCGCGAACCTCTCGCAATCGCTCCACCAACACAACTTTGTCAAAGTACGGTTCGTAACCCTTGGGAGCTGCAACCGGAGTCAGCCAGAAATTGGTAGTGTTCAGGCTCGTGTCGGCGGCAGAGAAGACTTGCCATTCCGGTGTTTTGATATTTCTGACCTCTGGCGCATCGGCTTCTCTTTGTGACGATGAGTGTTTTTGCTGTATCTGTTCCCAAATTTGGGCGTCGGTGTATTTGGCAAACTCTTTGAGTTGACCGATTAGACGGAAAGCCGCGAGGATATCGATACTGGTTGCTTTTTCCAATACCGTCCAGTGCTGATCGACGAGTTGACCCAGTTTATTAACCGTCGTGGGAATGGAGAGTGCAGAAAGAGTAATGGGGAACCAGCTATTGGATGCGCCTAACAAAAGACTTGTCATTTGTTCGGTACAGCCACCTTCGGCAAAGTTCCGCAGATGAGGATGACGACCCCGGCACTGGGGCATATACTTTTTCCCCAGTTCACCAAAAGCATCCGACATCCGGCGAGAAGCGCCACAGGTATCGCACTTGACTTCAATCTCGGTGGCTGAACCCGAAACGCCATACTCATAAAGACGCAAAGAGCCTTTACAGTCCTTGTTGCCTTTATGAACGAAGTAATGCCACGGGAAGTCATCTACATGTCCGTGTTTGCAGCCCACCAAAAATCGAGCTGGGATTACCGTTGGGGGATATTTCCCTTTCGAGCAGTTGCTATGCACGTAGCGGTTCTGATCCAAGCGATAGCGATCGGTTTTCAGGTCAAACAGCCCGGATTGCAGGGGGGCAAGTAACCGACACTGAGGACATAATGCCCAAGTGGGAAATGGAGCAATAGGGATACCTACTTTAGCTGTGTCATCAAACGAGCTGGGGAGGCTGCTATTCGACTCAGGGGGAATGGGGGGTGAGAGGAGTCGCTTGACTTGGTAGCCCAGTTCTTTCTTTACAGCTGCTAGTAAGCGTTCTTCCCCTAACTCTGAGACATGGGTGATATCCCAGTCATCTAATCCCATAACCATCGTTGAGAGATTGGGGAGGTCTATCACAGACCCAACGCCGGAGGAAAATAGAATTTGGCTGGGTCTTAATTCCCCAACTTTGTTTTTAGATTGAGACTTACTCATTGAGATAGTTATCTATAATTGAACTCAGGATTCAGGTGAGAGTGAAGATGACAATTCAGCCTCAAATACCTTAGTTGTTAGCTCTCGAATAAGGGGTAAATCGTTGCTGAGGAAATTATCCCAAGCGGCTTGCAATTTCTTGTATAATTCATCACTATCAGTTATTTCATAATCAATTAATTTAATAATTTCTTTTTTGTAAATCCACGCCCATTTATTTTCTTTTAACTTGGTCTTCTGAAATATAGGTAGATTTTTTAGAGACATCTCATGTAAGGAGCGTCGAATAGATTCAACATTTCCAGGCCCAATAGTCAGAACTAAGAAAAGATTATTAGGTTCATTGACAAACTCAAAAAGTAAAACTCTTTGACTTGATGTCCAGCTATAGCCAGAGCGCTGAGCCGGGAATTTATCTAACTCAACATCAGCAAAGCGAATATGTTTCTTAGCACTGTTATCTAAAACCAGTTTATGTAATTCAGCATTATTATGAATAAGCGTCTTAATAAATTCAGCAAGTTCTGATTGTAAATCTGGGCGATGTTCAAAAATTAAATCTAGAGCTGGTTTGTGCTTGGTGTAGATTTTCCGACAGAGTTCTGCAATTTCTGAATCACTCACAAAATGTCTCCGAATTAAATTAGAATAATGAGTCATCAACGAATAGATATCAGAACCTAATGTCGATTGATATTTTTCACAAATATTATCAACCAATTTAGCAAGTTTAGAGTAGCTGTAAGCAATCCATCTGTTATCGGTTGGTAGATTGCCTTCTGGAGAAAGATAAATCAAAATAGCTCGACAATCT
>NZ_JACJPF010000091.1 GCF_014695915.1 Trichocoleus sp. FACHB-40 | reverse complement strand
TATGAGGAAAAGAAGGCACAGCTTGCTCAACTGAAGCGATTAGAGGATGAAGGGAAAATTGACTTGTATTACTTAGATGAAGTGGGATTTAGCCGGATTCCTTCTGTCCCGTATGGCTGGCAAGATATTGGAGAATACTTAGAGATTTCCAGTTGTCATAGTCGGCGTTTAAATATTTTGGGGATAATAAATCGGGGTAATCATCTGGAAACTTATGTTTCGCTCCAAACTATTAATTCCGATGTGGTTATCGCTTGTATTGATGCTTTTTTTCCAGTAGTGGATAAGCCAACAGTGATTGTTGTTGATCAATCATCTATTCATACCAGTGATGCCATTCTTGAGAAACGGGAAGAATGGCGAGAACGGAATCTTAGCATTTTTGAGTTACCCTCCTACTCTCCCGAATTAAATTTAATTGAAATTTTGTGGCGGTTTATTAAGTATGAATGGATTGAGATTGATGCTTACAAAGCTTGGGAAACCTCTGTTGCATCTGTTGAAAAGATTTTGAGAGAATTTGGAAAAAGCTATGTAATTAATTTTGTCTAACTACTTAAAATATTCCATAAGACAGATGAAGATTTGTTGATTACAGCTTATACACGAGCGCAATCAAATCAGGTAGACACATACTTGCTTTTTAAAGTTAGCTGTGACATACTCCAATTTAAGTTAAATACAGTATCTCGACCGGATTACCGTAGATTATGCTAAAAGACTCTCAAGGGCTTGAAGTGACTACCAACTCCCCGGATGCGATCGCAGCCATCAATCACTTTGTGGATCAGTCACTCAGCTACGGCAATGATGCGGAAGCAATTCTGCAAGGAATTGCCGCAGATCCAACCTGCGTTGTCGCCAATGCTCATGCAGCAGCGCATTACCTCTCGCTAGAAAGTGCAGAAGCTAAAAATCAAGCAGCACCCTATCTGCAAGCAGCTAAAAAGTATCTCTCGCAGGCGAATGAGCGTGAGAAGCTTTATGTTTATGGGATTTCGGCTTGGGCTAGCGGGGATATAGATCGAGCGATCGCTTACCATGAGGAAATTGCCGAAAAGTTTCCTCGCGACATTGCTTCTGTTCAGAGGGGACAGTATCACTACTTCTATTTGGGAGACAAAGAAGGGCTGCTAAATATTGCTGAAAAAGTTTTTTTTAGCAATCGCGAAAATCATTATTTATACGGGATGATTGCCTTCGGTTTAGAACAGTGCCATCGCCTGAAAGAAGCTGAAGAATGGGGGCGAAAGGCAACAGAAATGAACCGTCACGATCCTTGGGCGCATCATGCAGTAGCTCATGTGATGGAAACGCAGGGGCGGCTGGATGAAGGAATTGCTTGGATGGAAAGCCTCTCTGATACCTGGGAGAACTGCAACTCACTTTTGTACACGCATAATTGGTGGCATATTGCCCTTTACTATCTAGAAAAAGAAGAAATAAAGAAAGTATTGAAACTTTACGATACTCACATTTGGGGCCGTGCCTGGAAAGAATCGTCAAAAGACCAAGTGGGTGCTATTTCGCTGCTGTTGCGGTTGGAATTAAGAGGAGTAGATGTGGGCGATCGCTGGCAAAATATTGCTCCTTACCTCGCACCCAGAATTCACGAACACGCCTTACCTTTTCAAGATTTGCATTATGTTTACGCTTTAGCACGAGCAGGTCAAAATGACCAAGTGACCAAAATGCTATTAAGTATGCAAGCTTACGCCAAAGCTGCTAAACCCTTTATAAAACGGACGTGGAATGAAGTAGTATTGCCAGCAGCGCGAGGCATGGTTGCTCATGCTAGAACAGATTGCCACAGAGCGATCGCGCAACTAGGATCAACTTTACCGCGCTTGTATGAAATTGGCGGCTCCCATGCTCAACGTGAACTATTTGAGCAAGTTTTTCTTGATGCGTGGCTGCGTACTGAGCAGAATCATGAGGCACTTCAGTTGGTGGAACAGCCTCTTGCAGCCTGTAATAATCTTCACTCAGATAAGCGTAAACTGACATTAAATGTTAACAATCTGGAGCTAACAATTAAGGTAGATCGCGCAGTACATCGCCCTGAAAAAGCATCACACTCCTATTAATCTCTATTGGTTAGCGCTGACACTAAGCTAATAGAAATGTTAATAAATCTGAGTTGCTTAATCACGTAATCAGAGTCTTGGCAATTACAAAATCTTTTCACTCTCTTGAGCCGATTATTTCGTAACCTGCGCGTACAGCAGCATCATAAATACTGCCAATTGGAGCATAATCTTCCGACTGCACAGCAACGTAGGACTGTATTTGCGCCCGATTCATGGCAGATTGCAATTCTGTATTTGGCTGTAGTAGCGCAGATTCTAGCTCATTTATCAAAGCTGTACTCAGCCGCTGCGATACAACTACGGGAGGCATCGGACATGGCCCAATTGACTCGATTATCCGCAAATGATCGGACAATTCCGGCGAATCGCGCAGTTCTTGTTCTAACACAGTGCTGTCGATCGACGAACAATCAGCCAATCCGTCAACAACTAATTGAATAGAACGTTGATGCGAACCAGATTGGATTACCTTGCCGAAAAAGCTACTATATCCACCCTGTAAAAGTCGATAGCGCAACAAGTTGTAGCCGCTGTTTGAACCCGGCTCGTTGTAGCACAATATTTTTCCTGCCAGATCCTCAAAACTTTTTAGGTTACTCTCAGCATTGACGATGATATCCGAGAAGTAAACTGCCTGATTTTGATAGCGGCTACCCCCCATCACTGGCGCAACTAAAGCCTTGAGTTGACCGGGAACGATGCTGTCAAGCTGCACAAAAGGCAAACCACAAATAAAAGCAATGTCCAGTTTATCTTGCAGCATCACCGGATCTGCAAGCGGATCGTACTTGCTTTGCACAATCTGCGGTTCTACACCCAATACTCCCCCCAAATATGCCCCAACTGCTTCGTAGAACCAGAACATATTGGGAGCTAGGTAAGACACTAAGCTGAGTTTGTCTGGTTGGCTGGTTGATTTTGTGTCCAATTGAGGGATACTCCGGTTTTGGCTATTAAATCTACAGTTTGTCTATCGGAATATAGTATATTAGTAAAAATCTCTGAAATCCACCCCCACAACTCTCGGTTGGCTGTAATTTCAACATTGGATTACTCTAATGACCGCCTCTTTGCGTTTATTTTCTAGTCCTGCTCAACTCAAGCAACGAAAATTTGCTCGCCGCTCTCTACTGCCCTTAGAGCCGGATTATCTTTGGAAAATCGAGTCTGGGGTGGTTCGCACCTTAACCTGGCTCGAAGACGATACGCCCATCACTCTCGGTGTATGGGGGACAGGGGATATTGCTGGTAAGGTTTTATCAAAAGCTGAGGCTTATCAAATTGAATGTCTCACACTTGTAGAAGCAACCCTCTTGCCCGTTAAAGATTGGCAACAAACTGCCCAGTTGACAATCCAACACATCCAACAATTTCAAGAATTTATGGAAATTCTCCACAGTAAATCGGTGGATGCCGCACTTTTACGCCTTTTGAGTTGGCTGGCAAAAAAGTTTGGTCGTGAAATTGAGCAAGGACAACTGATCGATTTACGATTGACTCATCAGGAAATTGCTGAAATCATCGGTGCTACCAGAGTCACCGTGACGCGACTGCTGAATGAGTTTGAGAAGCGAGGTATTATTCAACGTTTGCCTCAGCACTTCATTCTTCTGCACGAGCAACAACCGTTCTGGCATTACGAAATCTAATCAGGAGCGTAGAAAAGGATTAAGCCATCTACCATGTTTACCTTTACAGCGGCTTGCAGTCGAATGAAGTACAGGCTATGTGGAGAGATACCCGACTTCTTGGAGAAGTCGGGTATCTGTGTAACTCAATCGTACTATCTCGCTTCTAGAATTTTAGATTTTGAAGCAATTTTTGGGGAGATTGATTATTTCCAGAAATTGTATGATTTTGAATGATAAATCTCAGACAGTTTAGATAAAAAGTTAGGGTGAGCAGTGACTAATACAGCTGCAAATACACACAGCAAAGGGCGACAGAATTCCTCGCGGGTGCGGGATCATTTGGCAAATGAGCGCACATACCTAGCATGGATGCGGACAGCGATCGCGCTGATGGGTTTTGGTGTTGTTATCGTGCGTCTACGCTACTTCCAACCTCCCCAAATACCTCATCTCGGCACTGGTTGGAAGTTGGGTTTAATCTTCTCCCTCGTGGGTTTGATGACAGTGTTACTCTCAACTTGGCACTATTTCACTATCCGCGATGCCATTGATGATGACACCTACGAACCGACAGGCCGTTGGGTAGTTGTGTTCAGCCTGGCGATTACACTTTTGGGTGCTGGGGTTATATATTTCGTCTTCACAGTTCCCTTTAACCCAACGAATTCTTTTACGCTTGAGTAATGGCAACAATTAGCTTTTCGCTTTTTATATAGCAATTCTATTTGATTTGTGAAAACTACCTTTTTTTAACCAACTGCTGAGGACGCTCCAGAACACAGAAAAAAGAGAATTCCATAAATGGATTAAGATTGCTATACTAACGTGAGTTCGGGTTAAGCTGGAAGCAAGAGATTGTAGTCGATTGCGATCGACGGTTTCTTTGGCTGATGGCAGTAGGCAATTCCCTCCAGCCAAAATGTTGACAAAACAATTGACCGGAGAACGATGCCGAGAATGCTCGATTTGAGAAATGTTTTTCAACTGGTCGATGATACTTTCAATAATCGAGCGCTTTCTGAGCATCAGACGGTCATTGAGCGACATCAATCGCTGTTTCATGTTGCGCTTGAGCTTAGTCACCAGTTGAATGCCTGCGGTTTGGAGCAACTGTGTGGCGAGCTGTTGTGAGATATACCCTTTGTCGGCAAACACTCTCCCAAACAATTGCTGCAACAGCTTTGGCACTGGGGTACGGTCATCAGTGTTGCCTGGAGTCAGAATGATGTTGAGCAGTTCACCCCGATCATTGACCACCAGATGCAGCTTGAAGCCAAAGAACCAATCAACCGAGGTTTTGCCTCGTGCTGCGAGGTTCTCAAACACTTTGTGTTGGTTGATGCGACGGTTATGGCAGACTTTGAGCGCCGTGGAATCCATAAAACTGATGCCACTACACGTGCCAAAACACGAGCGCTTTCTAAGCACACATGGGCACGAGCGTACTCGGTATCCATTCGACAAAGCGTTGCTAGCTCACCAACCCTGGAAACGCATTTGCCCACTCGGGTTG
>NZ_JACJPF010000090.1 GCF_014695915.1 Trichocoleus sp. FACHB-40 | reverse complement strand
AGTAACTGGTTTAGCCTTTCTCTATCTTGTTCTCGTGGCAGGTTGTTGTTCATGGAAGCGATATTCTATCCTTTATGTCCCCTTTGTCAATACCCCTCTACCTGAATCCTTACACTGACTTTGTTACTGAAGTTGACTACGAAAAACGACTCGGCGGTGATGGCAAAATTGATTTTACCCTGGCTTCTGATCCATCTATGGGAATTCAGGTTAAAACCCGTTACGGCAGTCTTGATCGGGTTAGATGGGAAATTAGCCCAGAAGAAGTTAATAAAAATGCTGTTTTAGTCTGCCTGTTTAGTGAAGAAGAATTTGATGATAGGCAAGCGGGATACAACCTGATTATGGCTGGGTTTATTCCAACCAGTATGATTGAGGTGGGTAATAGTAAAGTTTTACTTAAAATAGATGAATTGTTGTATATTGGTGGCTTACGCTGCTATCTAGAAAGGTTAAAATATTTAGAATTTGAGTGTTTACGGCCGCAAGAGAGTAAATTTAAAAAACATAAAACAGAGGAAGTATTGACCTCTGGCTTAGCGAATAATAAACCTATAAAGCGCAATTTTATTGGTTCGGAGACTGACGAGGTACAAGGGCAGAAAAATCAACCATCAAATCCTAAACAAGAGTACCAAACGACGCTAAAACCAAATTTAAAGCAAATTAAAGATAAACCTGTTAAACGCCAAGCAGTCAGTAAAGTTTCGGACGATGGCTGTCCCTTTTAGAATGGAGCATTCGGAGTTACCACCCCTGCTTCCATCTGTTGAAAAGCGATCGCTCTCCTCTGCCACAATAAAGAAAACTTTTACACAAAATATTCTTATGAGTACCCAAGTCACTCTTACCCTGCCAGATGAGGTTTACCGTAGAGCTGAACGACTAGCACAACTGAGTAGCCGAGATGTTGCTGATGTCCTAGCAGATACAATTGAGCTTTCACTATCACCACTTGGCTTACAGTCGGAAGCAATTAAACCAGTGTCAGCTTTATCTGATGATGAAGTGATGGCTTTAGCGCAGCTTCAGATGGAACCGGAGCAAGACCAAAGTCTGAGTAGGCTGCTGGATAGACAACAAGCTGGGACACTTACAGAAACACAACGTTCCGAGTTACTAGCGCTGATGCAGGTTTACGAAGAAGGCTTGTTACAGAAAGCCCAAGCAATGAGTGAGGCAGTACGGCGCGGCTTGATGGAACCATTAGAGGCATAAGTTCTAGCCAGAAAATCAAGCAAAAAGCAGATTAGTAGCGATCGCTTGCTTTCATCTTTGAATTCGCCAAGTTTGCGATATTGGATTTGATATCTAGCGGGTATCTCGAAAATATAGGGATTCCTATTTTTGAAACGCCTTATGGCAATTTCAGATGAAGTCCGAGAACGGGTACGCGCACAAGCTGGCGATCGCTGTGGTTATTGCCGCAGTTTGCAGAAATATGTTCTTGGAATTTTAGAAATTGACCACCTTATTCCCACAGCTAAAGGTGGCACTGACGACGAAGATAATTTGTGGTTAGCTTGTCGGCTGTGCAATAGTTACAAAGGGACGCAAACGCATGGACGTGACCCAGTGACAGGGCGGCGAATTCGGCTGTTCAACCCTCGACATCAGAAATGGTCGCGGCATTTCACCTGGAGTGAAGATGGTACGCAGATTATTGGTAAAACTATATGTGGTCGAGCGACGGTTGTAGCTTTTCAACTTAATAATATTATTGCTGTTATGGTTAGACGCGAGTGGGTAGCGGCTGGCTGGCATCCCCCAAAGATTGAATGATGAATGCGATCGCATCCACCCGGCTACCATATACTCATAGCACTAACGCCCAAGATGCCATGTCCCTCGCTCAAGAAAGAAATATCTCAGAAGATACGTGGGAAGATATTGTCGTTCCACCTACTGATTTATGGAGTGACGAACCGCCTTTGGAAAGTGATTGGCATCGACAGCAGATGGATGCGCTCATCAATTCCTTAGAATGGTGGTGGCGTAACCGTAACGATTTTTATGTTAGTGGAAATCTGACAATTTACTACTCTCAAGACCAAATCAAATCGCGGGATTTTCGCGGGCCAGATTTCTTTGTAGTGCTGGGAACAGAACGCCATCCCCGCAGAAGTTGGGTAGTTTGGGGAGAAGGCGGGAAGTATCCCAATGTAATTGTGGAAATTATCTCTGAGAGTACAGCTAACGTAGACAAGGGGATAAAAAAACAAATCTATCAAGATATCCTTCGCACGCCAGATTATTTTTGGTTTGATCCCAAAACTCTCGAACTTGCCGGGTTTCATCTAAAAGACGGTCAGTATCAACCGATAGAACCTAATTCCTCTGGGTGGCTGTGGAGTCAGCAGTTAGAGTTGTATCTGGGTATCCATCAGCGAAAGTTGCGCTTTTTTACCGCTGAGGGGGAGTTGCTACCAATACCCGAAGAAGTAGCTACAGAAGAACGTCAACAGAGGGAGTTAGCACAAGCGAACGCTGACGACGAACGCCGACAACGCGAGTTAGCACAAGCCAACGCCGATGAGGAACGCCGACAACGCGAGTTAGCACAAGCCAACGCTGACGAGGAACGCCGACAACGCGAGTTAGCACAAGCCAACGCTGACGAGGAACGCCGACAACGCGAGTTAGCACAAGCCAACGCCGATGAGGAACGCCGACAACGCGAGTTAGCACAAGCTAAAGCTCAAGCATTGGCGGCGAAACTCCGGGAATTGGGTATCGATCCGGATGCTTAGATGCGATCGCGCCCTGACCCCTGATCTTATGGTTGGAGATAGGGGCATTGCTATGCCCCTACAAAATGTCACAATGCCTCGATATTTTTTAAGGGTTGTCTAAAACAACCCTGCTCTCCACGAAGAAAGGGGAGAGGCTTGCTCTAACGCCCGATTGCTCCAGCCTCTCTAAGTCTGCGGTAACGCTTTTGTTTATACTTCGACAGCGGAGCAGCTATCAGTAAAACCTTCTCCAGCAGCCAAGGTGCAAGGCGGTTGCACCACACGGCTACATGACTTTGCCATCCTACCAAGATTTCCGGCGATTCCTTGTGCAGTCCGGCGACGAGTGCCTGAGCGACTTTCTCGGTAGTCGTGGGAACTACCCAGCGAAACCACTGTAATTCTCGCACCATGTCAGTATCGGTTAAAGAGGGCAGCAAAGCTATTACCCGGATATTGTATGCAGCGAGTTCGCCGCGCAAGGCTTGGGTAAATCCGACAATTGCAAACTTGGTGGCAGAATAAGTTGCCATCGTCGGGGCTGCCACTTTGCCCATTAAGCTTGAAACGTTAACGATTGTCCCTTCCCGTTGTGCTGCCATGCGTCGAGCAACTAAACGTGTGATGGTGTACATTCCCATTAAATTAATGGCGATTTCTTCCTGCACATTTGGCAGTCGGGAACGTAAGAAAGGTGTTTGGTGTGCAACGCCTGCACAGTTGACGAGTAGATGAATTTGCCCGTAGTCTCGCCAAGCTTTAGCGATCGCAATATTCACTTCTATCACCTGAGCCAAATCCAAAGGCAGGATTGCCACTTCCACGCCCATAGCTTCGATTTCGGCGGCGACTTGGGCTAACCGCTGTTCATCGCGTGCTACCAACAACAGGCGTTTTGCTCCTTTTTTGGCTAAAACGAGTGCGATCGCTCGTCCAATCCCCCGCGAAGCTCCAGTAATTAGAGCTGTCTTTCCTTGAATATCCATGATTAAACCTCCATATTTGAGGACTCACTGCGCTGGCTTTTTCAGTGGTTATGTGCAAAATCCAACAGAAAAGTTCCTAATTTCACGCACTGAGATGACAATTGATTTGTGTTTGGGGTATTACTTGGACTAAACCTTGCCGTGCAAGACATTTTCCGGAAATTTTAGGGAACACAAACCTAAAAATTGATAACCCAAAACTTTGAGAAGTTGCTAACAGAATGACGCTGGACTAAAAGCAGTCAAACAAGCAAAAAAGATATTTCTCAGCCGTTTTGCCGGAAAGTCCGAGAAATATTTTTCAGACATTTCTGGAATCAGTTAGTCGGCAAACAGCCAAGATGAATGTAGAGCATAAATGGCACGTCTCCTCAATACGAGCGCTAACCTGAAGCATTGCTTAAGCACACCTTAGCAACTGGTTTCAAGAAGCTGCAACATTTTTTAATAAATTTTGCTTAACATTTCTTTACAAAGCAGCTAAAACTTTGCTGCTTAACGCACCCAGCGCAACTAATCGGGCGTAACCAACAATGAAACATGAGCGCTAACGATGCGCCAACCCTCCGGGGTTCGCATCCAAGTTTGGCTTTGTCGTCCGGTGCGATTTGAGCCAAGGCGCTGAAATTCTGTGTTGGCGGTGGCGAAATCTCGTCCGTAGGTGGTGATAGTGGTATTAATTAGCGATCGCTCTAAATTCACAGGCGATCGCTGGCTGCGAAAAGTAGCGATCGCATCATAGCCATACAAATTTTCAGTTACGCCAAAGCGTAAAGTGTGCGGACTCCTCCAAAATAATTCGTCGAGTACCGCGACATCATTGCTAATCAAAGCTTTTTCGTAACGCTCAAATGCTGCCGTAACTTCAGCTACCACATCCGGTATATTGATATCCATTTAATTCCAATCTTCTCTCTTTTGAGGGAGGTATTTTGTCATTTAAGCCGGGAAAGTTTCACGGCTGTTAAACTCACTTAATACAAGTTAATATATAGGTAAGGTCTGTAATCCAATTAATTAATCCAAGTATCTAACAATGGCTACCTCAGAACGCAAAAAGCGGATTTTAGATCATGTCAGCAAAACTGTAAAAATCAATCAAGCGAATTACAATACCAATTCAGATCAACGGAAGCAGCAGATTATGGATCATATCAAGAGAACCAAGAATTAATAGAAGTACCCACTAACAATTTTATCCTTGGTGGGGCAGGCTTTTAGCCTGCCCCAAATCTTACGAATAACCTTTTTTTACTCCTTCTGGTAATCCCATTACACTGCGGTAGTGGGCTTCAATTTCACCTAAAGTTTTAGACTGACGATTTGTAGCCCATTGGCTGCGCTCAAACAATTCTTTTCTCAAATCTTCTACATTAATCGTCGTCACTTTGCCATTGGCAACGATTCTTTTACCATTTACCCAAACACTATCCACTGCTTGAGCTGGACGGCCTAAAATTAGCAAGCCAATCGGATCTGTGCGGGGTAGCAGCGATAAACTGGTAAGGTCATAAAGTACCAAATCAGCCTTTTTATCCACAGCAAATGAACCCATTTCATCGGCTAAATTTAATCCTTTGGCACCGCCGAAAGCTGCTATTTCTACTGATTGACGGGGTGTAATCCAGTGGTGGTAATCTAAATCAGTGATGTTGTGCAAAATTGAACCGATTTTGATAGCTTCAAGCAAATCTTGCGAGTCGTTACTAGCAGCACCATCACAACCAAAAGATACATTGACTCCCGCTTGAAGATATTTCAAAATTGGAGCGATGCCGCTACCTAAACGCAGGTTGCTGAGAGGATTGTGTACTACGGTGGATTGAGTTTCTGCCAGAATTTCAATATCAGCATCGCTCAAATGAACGCAATGAGCTAAGGAAGTGCGCGGACTTAAATAACCGATACGCTTCAGGTGTTCAACTGCGCTACAACCGTATTTTTCCTGGGCGAGGAGTTTTTGGGCTTGGGTTTCTAAGAGGTGGGCGTGACGACAGAGATTGTAGCGATCGCTTAATTCAATACAACCTTGAAACAAGGCATCCGAACACAGTTGAATCCCCGTTGGTGCAACTAAGATATAAACACCTTCCGCAGGATTATGAAACTTGTCTACAGCTTCCTGCATTAGTGCTAGAGTTGCCTCTGTGGAACGGATGTAGGCTTCATGTTCCGTTTCCTTACCACCCGTGGGAATGCCACGAGTCAGGGTTTCATCTTGAATTAATGGGCCAATAAAAGCGCGGATACCAATTTCTTTATAGGCGCGAACAGCAGCAGCAATAGTTTCAATTTCTTTGCCAGGAATTAAAACTAAGTGATCGACTACGCTAGTCCCTCCAGAAAGTAGAGTTTCTACCGCTGTTCCTAAAGCACTCAGATAAACTTGATCTGGTTCGAGGGGTGTAAAGTCGTAAAGTTCCGCAATCCACAATTCTAAGGGTACAGGGGGAATCAATCCCCGCTGCCACATTTCTGAAGAGTGGGTATGGGCGTTGACGAAGCCGGGGAGGAGAAGTTTATTTTTAGCATCAACAGTTGTACCGACGACTTCTAAATTTGCTTCGATGGCAGCGATCGCGTTATCCTGAATCTGCACATCGACATTTGCATAACCGTCATCAACCGGGACTAAAGCTTGTTGGATTGTAAAAGTCACAGTTTTTACCTTTTAGTTAGGGTTTATTAAATTCTACGTTTCTTGATTTTTAAAATTACGATTAATCACAAAATAACATTATTTCCTCATTTTACAGCGCTTTTATGCTCTTTCACTCAGAGGATAATTAAGGACGCGATCGCAATCACTGACGATAAAATTGGTAATATAACGGGTTGAATCCCATTAATTTTCGTCATTGCGGGTTATTGTTTAATTTTTACCTACTACCTATTAACATCATCAACCAATAGATATTAACATGGCATTCCCTTGATCGGCAGCATCTTTGTAGTAATCTATCAATTCGTTAAACAGCTCAGTATATTCAAGCCAATTTTCATATTCTCTTTCCCAAAACTTTACTTTAGCTTTTTGACATATTTTTCTTAGTCTTTCCCTATCATCCTCTTGTGCAACTCTCGATAATTCTTCTCCTACGTCCTTGACTTCATCAGCAGTAAAGTATCTTATAGACCTTTCATATTTCAGGTAATTTACACTTGTGACAGCATTAACTCGAAGTAAATCATTTCCATCCTTGCTATAACTATTTGGGAAAATTAAATCTTCTTCTCCACAAGTAGCTGTAAGATAAAATTGGATTGTTTGCCAATTTTCCCCAAGATATAACCACCTATTTTTACCCTCAGCTAAAAGGCGAGGAACATCGGCTTTAAATTCGTCAAAGTCCTGTTGGTGAAAAACAGACTTAAATTCTTGCCAATCATTGGGATCAGATATGGTTATTGCCTCAAAAAACACATCATAAGCATAAGGATTTTCTTTTAACTTCTCCAACACTTTAGAAGAGACTTGAGAAAGAACTATCGCTGTTGACATAACTTTCAACTAAGATATTAATGAATTGACATTAGTACACCACGGCAATGCAACTTAAAATTACTCATAAGTTGATTGAAGCATTACTACTTTTAAAAGCTACACTGAGGGCAACGGTGGGATTGTAAAGTCATTAAATGAGCGAACATCGTAAGACGTAGCAGCTACAGCCCTCACCAGCTTCTCATGGAGAGTCAATAGGGTAGCACCAACTTGTTGAGAAAGGGCAACATAACTGGCATCATAAGCAGAAATTCCATAAGCCAAGGCGATATTAACAGCCTCCTCCATCAAATCAGCAGTGGAGACAACCCGTAATGGTAAAGCTTTGAGAGTAGCTAAATCTGCGTGAACCTCAGCAGCACTGTATAGTCTGGCACGGACATACTTGCAGAAAGTATTAGCAGATTCGATGTAAAACAAGTCTGGGACAAAGATTTCTGTTTGGGGATAGGCAAGGTGATCGAACAGCAGATTAACTTTGGGTGATAGCCGATCGGAAATAAAATGCTTGATGCCAACACTGGTATCTACAACGCATCGGAGAGGAGTAGTCATCTGTCGCGGTCTTCTCGAATTAGAGTGGTACTATCGGGCAAGCCAAAGTCAGCGGGATTCAGGCGGCGGCGGCGACGACTCTCTGCCAAGATTTCTTTAACATCCTTGTTAGGTGTATTGTCCTGGGGTGGCTTTGTCTCGGTTGGCAAAGCACTTTCTAACAGAGTAATAACTTGGGCATCAATTGATCGATTATGAGATGCAGCTAGTTGTTGCAGCTTTTCATACAAGTCATCGGGTACGTTTTGCAGGTGAAGAGTAGCCATAAATTAACCTCCAAATAGTTTTCCCTCAATCGTACATAACAGCGATCGCGATCGCTATCCTTCAACACCCTCCGAGATGCTATCAGTCATCAAATCATCAAATTTTTCTACCGTGGCTGGTAGCAGCATCTAAAATATCAACAAATTAACCTTCGTACTTCACCGGAATGCGATCGCTCATTACCATAATCTCTTCTAACTCAGTTCAAATCTAGAGCCTTGCGTCTTTACCATTGAAGTTCCCCTCTCAAGAATCCCTATGAATTCACCCTTACGAACCTTGGGCGTACCACCGAATGCTTGGGCTGTTGATGCCCAAATTGCTGATATCACGCGCCCTCCTTTAAAACCGCAACCTGTCACTTTGGCGACAGAAACTAAAACACTGCGTTTGGATTTGGCAAAAGCGGCGATTTTGGTAATTGATATGCAGAATGACTTCTGTCATCCGAAAGGCTGGCTGGCGCACATTGGCGTAGACGTGACACCTGCACGGAATCCGATAAATCCCTTAAACAATTTACTGCCAAAATTGCGAGATACAAATGTGCCTGTAATTTGGCTAAATTGGGGAAATCGCCCCGATTTGTTAAATATTAGTGCGGGAGTGCATCATGTTTATAACCCTACAGGCGATGGTGTTGGTTTAGGCGATCGCTTGCCCGAAGCTGATGCTAAAGTGCTGATGGCGGGTAGTTGGGCGGCGGCGGTGGTGGATGAATTGGAACAAAAGCCGGAAGATATTCGCGTCGATAAGTACAGAATGAGCGGTTTTTGGGATACTCCCCTCGATAGTATTTTACGGAACCTGGGAAAAACTACTATCTTCTTTGCGGGGGTGAATGCCGATCAATGTGTAATGGCTACCTTACAAGATGCCAACTTTCTTGGCTATGACTGCATTTTAGTTACAGATTGCACTGCTACTACCTCTCCAGAATATTGCTGGCAAGCTACACTTTATAACGTTAAACAGTGTTTTGGGTTCGTGACAGATTCTCAAGCTATCTTAGAAGCAATTACAACTGGTTAATGGCTAATAGTCATAAAAACCACAATTAGCCATCCTTCAATTAGCAAAGGTGAAACCTTTATGGATGCTGCCCGTTGCGTGATTCCTGTCCTCAAGTCTCCCAAAGATTACCAAGTCTATCGTATTAGTCCCGATGATACTAATCGTTTAGCGATTGTGTTTGAGCCGAAAACGGCGCATATGTCCTTAACTTTTTGTGTGGAAATTTTCGATGTTGGCGGGAAAACTCCCCCAAATCGGCACCAATTCGCTGTAGAAATGTTTTTCATTCTTAAAGGGGAAGGGCAAGCTACTTGTGATGGGAAAACTGTACCAATTGGCGCTGGAGATAGTATTTTAGTTCCTCCAACTGGCATCCATAAAATTGAAAATACGGGTTCTACTCGCTTGTATGCGCTGTGTATTATGGTGCCAAATGAAGACTTTGCGGAATTAATTCGTAGCGGTACGCCAGTGGAATTGGATGAAGAGGATTTAGCAGTATTGGGTAGAGTAGATTCTCTAGTTCCATGCTAAATGTTTTCCCCAAAGAAACTGCCTCAATGCTTACCAGGGATGGGGTGCGCTTGGATGCGGACATTTATCGCCCGGATGCGGAGGGTGAGTTTCCCGTCTTGCTGATGCGACAGCCGTATGGGAAAGCGATCGCATCCACCGTTGTCTATGCCCATCCTACCTGGTACGCCGCCCAAGGCTACATTGTGGTAATTCAAGATGTTCGGGGACGCGGCACATCGGAGGGGGAATTTAAACTATTTTCCCACGAGATTGAGGATGGTTTTGACACAGTTAATTGGGCTGCGAATTTACCAGGTAGTAATGGAAATGTTGGAATGTATGGGTTTTCCTATCAGGGAATGACCCAGCTTTACGCCGCCGCCGCACATCCCCCGGCATTAAAAGCGGTTTGTCCCGCCATGATTGGCTACGATTTATATACAGATTGGGCGTATGAAAACAGAGCATTTTGTTTACAAGCCAATCTCGGCTGGGCGATTCAACTAGCAACAGAAACCGCTAGATTATTAGGAGATGAAAAAGCGTATCAAGCTCTTTTTACAGCTTCTCGTAACTTACCACTTTATGAAAAAATTCCCGCCCGTCCGGAAATTCTGAAAAACCTAGCGCCTGACTCTTTCTATCACGAATGGTTAGACCATCCTCAACCCGATGAATATTGGGAAAACCTTTCACCAAAACAGCATTTGCAAGATGTTGATTTGCCGATGCTGCACATTGGCGGATGGTTTGATACTTTCCTGCGCGGAACTTTGCATTTATACAAAGAAATGGCATCTCGTAGTGCCTTTCCTCAGCATTTAGTAATTGGCCCTTGGGCGCATCTACCTTGGGGTCGAAAAGTAGGGAATGTAGATTATGGTGCAGAGGCTAATAGTTCAATTGATAAATTGCAAATTCGATGGTTTGACCAGTTTCTCAAAGGTATTGATACAGGATTATTGAAGGAACCGCCTGTTAATTTATTTGAAATGGGTAGTAACAAATGGCGATTTTTTGAAACTTTCCCTAGCGATAATCATAAATCCTATTTTCTGCAAAGTTCTGGTTTAGCTAGTATGCGGGATGATGCAGGTAAGTTGGTAAGACAGGCGAAGGAATTTATCCAAAATTCTTCTGATGTACTGGTTCACGATCCTTGGCGACCTGTTCCCGCTTTAGGAGGTCATGCTACAATTCCTGCTGGTTCCTTTGACCGTTCTAGCCTCGATTGTCGCACGGATATTTTAACCTATACTTCTGCACCAATAGAGTCAGATTTACATCTTGCTGGAGATGTAGTTGTAGAAGTTTATGCTATAGCAGATACACCCTGTTTTGACTTATGTGCAGTGTTGTCGGAAGTGCGAACAGATGGGAGTGTCTACAATTTTACTCAAGGATATGTGCGGGTTGAACCGAATCAAGAAACAGCACATTTAAAAATTATTTTGCAAGCAACTTGTGCGCGACTGAACAAGGGTAATTGTCTACGGCTTAGTTTAAGTGCAGCTTGTTTTCCCGCCTATCCTGTTAATCCCGGTACTGGTTCTCCCCCTGGTGAAACCGCTTTAATTGCAGCTCAAATTATTACTTTAACTGTGCGAAGTGGGAAAGATTTTCCTTCTCAAATTTTACTGCCTTTAATGTAATTCTCAGAGTGCATCCCAGCAAAATACCTGGCGATTAGAAATCGCGGCTAGACAAACCAAGCCCGCCTGCGCGGACTCAATTGGGTCTGGGTTGGTAGGCTTTGTTTGTGTAACCACAGACTGGAAGCCGGTGGGCGTGCAAATATGGGATGCTCCCGCGTTCCTGGACTCAGCCTGGTAACGCGGAATTAGCTGCTATAACTTTGCCATGCTTGCCATAAAACATAAATTGATAAAATTCCCAGCAGTGTACGAAAGGCTAAACTAACAACTTCATCGGGTAATTTTGGCAAAAATCGGGTGCTAATTTGCGCTCCTAAAAAACCACCTGCTCCTAACAAGAATCCCTCTGTAAATAAGACATTACCTCGCAAGGCGTGTCCCACACAAGCGGATATAGCAGTAATGACAATGACACCTAAACTTGTTTGAATGGCAACTTTGATGGTTTCTCCTAATAGTAATATTTGGAGAGGCACCATGATTACGCCGCCACCAACACCAAACAATCCTGCTAGTATTCCAGCGGTGCTTCCTGTGAAAATTCTTGCAATATTTGGATTGAAAAAAATGTTTGAGTTTTGAGTCTTAAGTTTCGGCGCTTCTGCGTCTATTCCCTGCTCCTCTTCCAGCTCCTTTTTTGCTGTCAGTTGTTTGCGTAGTTCAACTAAATATATATTTAAAAGTAGCAATAATCCAAAAGATGCTAACAGCAAATAAGGGCGAAAACGAGTGGCTAAATATGCCCCAATTTGGGCTGTCACTATAGCTGGAAATCCGATGGCAATTACTCGATTAAAGCTGAATAAGCCCATGCGCCAATTCTGGACACTGCCAGAAATTGCGGTGATTAAAATTGCTAGGCTGCTGGTAGCAACTGCTTCAACTGGCTTGTAACCTAATGCTACTAATAATGGTACAAGAACCGTGCCACCGCCAATTCCTAAAAATCCCGCGAGGATTCCGGAAAATATTCCAGCAGCAGCAAATATTAATAAGGTGGTTGATGTCATAGCGCGTGAAGCGATTTATGACACTTAGCATACAGTAATTAGGGTAGACATTGCCCACCCTAGGAAACTTATTTAATCGCCTCACCCGCTGTCAGCTACATTTTGCCTTTCTGCATCACTTCCTGAAGATGGTGGCAGATTTCCTGCGCGTGCTTCATATCTTCTTGCTGGAACTTCTAGAAGAGTTCTGCACAAGGCTGAGATCCCATTTGTTGCGCGTCTTGTATATAAGTCTCATATGCTTTGAGCGCTTCAGCTTTGTTTTGTAATACTGTGAGCAAATCGTACTCAAGGTTGCTAACGGCGCGTGTATTGTCAGTAGCTTGCATAAATTTTGCCTTTTAAAGGTTTACTCAATAACCTTGGCTCACCCTAAGAGGCGATTCATCTACCAAAAAGAGTTTCACCAGTGACAAAGAAATGGTTATTTAAATCACAATCGTTGAGGAGATAGCTGGGCGATAATATGGTCATCTTGCCCAGTTGCCCAACTAGCAAAGCGTTTGGCTAAGGGGGGTACGAATACTAATGGGTTGGAGAATCCGGAGAAAATATAGATGCCTTCGACGTTATTAATAGCACCGATGAGAGGAAGGCGATCGCTACTAAATGCTACTAAGCAATGATGCCACTTTCCCGGTAATTTCTCTATCGCAGGTAATATTTTTCCCACAGCAGCGCGGAGGTTGGCTTCGCTTTCAACCCCATCAATTTCCGCGTTGGGATCGGTGAGAACTCGGCTAATTTGTCCAATGCGTAAGCTACCGTTTTTAAACTGTATGGCACCTGCATCTAAAATGGGTGGCATTGGTTCATTATTGGGCTGATCCCATAGATGATCCAGTTCAGGTTTACTGGCTTCGGCTTCTAATTGAAATCGTGTTGTATCCGCTGGCATTACCAGTGTACGCAAATGTATATCAACTGGCTCAGTTTCGATTAGTTCGGCATGGGTAAAATATAGCCGGATGGGAATATTAGCTGTTTTTAGTAAGGCGCGGCTGAAACCACCGGCACAGATGACGGTATTAGCTGCATGATAGGTTTCGGTTGCTGTTTTGACTCCGAGAATTTTTTCGCCTTCTCTGTTGAGTTCTACCACGCGATCGCAAAGAACTTCACCCCCAAAACGGCGAAAGGCTTTGATGTAACCTTGGGTAGTTTTTTCTGTTTCAATATGACCGTGACGGACGGTTAAAGCAGACGCGATCGCATCCTTATTTAGCAGCGGTTCCATTTCGCAAGCTTCTTCAACACTGAGTAAGCGCGGTGGAATAGCAAAACGAGCGTATGCTGCTACTTGTTTCGAGGTATCATCAGCAGCAATTGTTAAAATTAAGTCTAATTCGCGAAACTCAGTATCGCTGTCTAATTCCTCCGATAAATTGCGGTGAATTTCTATACCTTCAGCGCACAATTGCCGCGTTAAATCTGTTGTCCCAGACCAATATGCCAACCCACCATAACTATAGCGCGTGGCATTTTGCGATGCGGCGTGTTGTATTAACAGAACCGAAAAGCCTTTTTTTGCCAGTTCGTAACTTAGCATTGCACCTGTAATACCGCCGCCAACTACAATCCAATCGTATGTTTTCATCATCTTTATGTAGCAAAAATGCGCTCATATCTCAGTCTGAGGGCGTTTATCAACTTTTGCAAGCGGTTTAATGATATTCATCCAGTAGGTTTACCCTATTAGATGTATTTGGCTAAGTTCTCTGGTTTATAAAATAATAGATAATGTGATTGAAGGCAAATTCTATGGAATTACAAATGCAAGGTTGCCCCTGCTGTTGGAACAAACGTTTATTTGCCTGGTTACTATCTACGGGCAATGCAAGCTACGAGAAACTGGTTTGCGATCGCAAACGCAACCTATTCGGAAACTTACACGGGGATGTTTTGGAAATTGGCCCTGGAACTGGTGCTAACTTCCCCTATTATCCCAAAGATATGCGTTGGATTGGCATTGAGCCAAATCCCTATATGCACCCGTATCTCCAGAAAGAAGCAGAAAAGGTGGGCTTAAATAACGTTGATGTCCGCACGATCAGCGCTGAACGTTTAGAAGCTGAAGATAACAGTGTAGATGCAGTTGTTAGTACGTTGGTTTTGTGTTCAGTGCCAGATTTAAAGGCTACTTTACAAGAAATTTTGCGAGTTCTCAAACCCGGCGGACGCTTCTTATTTATTGAACACGTCGCCGCGCCTCAAGGTACTTGGTTGAGGCGGGTACAGGAGGGAGTTCGCCCGGTGTGGAAATTTCTCGCTGATGGTTGTGAACCAGCCCGCGAAACTTGGATAGCGTTAGAAAATGCTGGTTTTGAACATCTTGATTATGAAAGGTTTGAACCTTCTATTCCCATCGTCACTCCTCACATTTCGGGAGTGGGGATAAAGAAATGTTAAACTACTGTGCAACTGGTGCTGATATAATTGATTGAGATTCTAACACTGCTGCTACTCGTAAAATTAGCGCTTCGTTGTAAGGGGCGGCGATAATTTGTACTCCTAAAGGTAGTCTATCGGGATGATGAATTGGGACAGATAAAACGGGCAATCCGATAAAAGATAGAGGCTGAGTATATAGTCCCAAATTAGGACGAACTAAGACTTCTTCTCCGCCAATTGTCATCTTTTCTTGACCAATTTTAGGGGCAAAGCAAGGAGTTGTGGGGGCGAGAATTATATCTACTTCGTTGAAGATTTCTCGAACGCGATCGCGATACCATTGTCGAAACCGTTGCGCTTGAATGTACCACGTCGCCGGAATTAAGGCACCAGCTAGAAACCGATCGCGTGTTGCTGGATCGAAATCAAAAGGACGCGATCGCAAGGAATCCATATGCACATTAGCGCCTTCTGCTGCTGTAATTATAAAAGCTGCTGCCCTTGCGCGATGGGGTTCAGGTATCGTTACAAATTTGCTGACATCCAACGCACTTGCAATTGTGGCGACTGCTTCTAAGGCTTCTAATTCTGCACCTTTGGCAAAATAACCTTCAGCAACAGCAATTCGCAAACCTTCAACGCCTTGATTTAGTTGCGGTAAGCACAATTGAGGGGGGCGCTTTGTACAAACGCGATCGCTCTCATCCGCTCCTTGAAGGATATCAAAAACTGCGGCAATGTCGCGCACAGAACGCGCAAAAGGGCCGATATGATCGAAGCTACTGGAAAATAATACTGCACCTGAGCGCGACAATCGCCCATAAGTAGGCTTAAAGCCAAAAATACCGCACAATGAGGCAGGAACGCGAATTGAACCGTTAGTATCGCTTCCCAACGTTAGCGGAACTAACCCAGCAGCAACCGCCGCCGCCGAACCTCCAGAGGAACCGCCAGCAACGCGCGTTGTATCGTGGGGGTTGCGGGTAGCACCATAATGGCTATTTTCGGTGACAAAGCCATAGGCGTATTCGTCCATATTTAACGCCCCGACTAGCACCGCACCAGCTTGTTTTAGTTTAGCAACGGCTGTGGCATCTTTGATTGCTGGAGGATTTTCAGCGTTAATTTTTGAACCCGCTAGAGTAGTCAACCCAGCGATATCAAAGAGATTTTTTACGGCGAATGGTACGCCTGCGAGAATACCTGGATCTTTACCTAATGCGATCGCTTCATCAATTTTTGAAGCGTCTGCCATTGCTGTATCAGCAGTTACAGTAGTAAAACAATTAAACGTCTGATTTTCTTCGGCAATTCTTGCCAATGTAGCAGCGATGACAGATTTTGCAGAAACTTCTTGTCCCCGCACTACCTCAGCAATTTGAGTGGCATCAGGATATGCTTTGCTCATGGCTCAAATACAGGTGCCGCTTCAATTGTATCCGGTAAGGGAAATTCTGTGACAATTTGCGCGATCGCAGCAATTCTCTCAAAGTTTTCCTTCACGCCCAGAAGGTATTCTGGTTCTATGGGCAAATCTATTAACTTTGCCATTTGTTCTACATATTCAGTTTGAGATTGTTCTGGTGGTGTACTCATAGCAAAAAAAATAATAAATTTGTTACATCAAAAATTATACTCTCTTGCTTCCTAATCCCATCAGGCGAACAAGTTTGTTAACGTGCGTAAGCCCCTATAAATCTGAAATTTCAGAGCAGGAAATAAACAACTCTTTAATTATCTCAACCTCTATTTCCTCTGTGAAGAGTGTCGTTCGTTTTTGTAGAATAGCGGTTATCGTGTCTATACAGTTATCAGGTGTTTTTACGTAAATATAATATAAAAAATTTATTTATCTTAACATTATTTAACATTATTTTCTAAAAATAACACTTTCTCTGGTGCTAGCTCTACCTCTTGAGAGATTATCTTTAGGCATAGATTACTATATCTTAGGAAAGTTGCTCCCTGTTTAAGGGCGAATTAAATTAGAAAAATTGCATCAGCTTTTGTCTATCTCAATAAGCAGTTCGCACTCTTAGCAGAACTTACAGAAAAGTCTCAGATAAACTGAGACGGCGATCCTGCACATTCACGTTTTCTAAACACAACTATTCCCATAGCCGACGCTGGAAAAATTTGTTTAAGTTTGTTTAATTGTACTAAACAATGCTTATAGGTAACAAGAGCAGGCTATTAGGAAGGTTGAGGGTTTTCATTTTCTAATGATTAAAACCTCTAATTACTCAGCTAACAATGTTATATAGCAAACCAATAAACATATTGCGAAATAGCCTAAGAAAGTTAGGATATTTGCCCCGGTTTTGGTTTTTCCTGACTCTTTGCTTGGGCGTCATACTATTTAGCTGGATTGTGATGGCTCAGCAGCCAGTCACCCTCAACTTGCTGATGACAGCCCCCGATGCTCAACCTTGGCAACAAGGTATGGTAAAAGATTTTGAGGCAGAAAATCCTGGCATTCGGCTCAATATTATTGAGGGGCCGAATGCTACAAATTTACTCGAAGACCTCTATACTTCCGCTTTTCTTTTGGGCGATTCTCCTTACGATCTAGTAAATATGGACGTAATTTGGACACCCAAATTTGCCGCGGCTGGGTGGTTACGAGACCTCACGGATCAAATTAGCCAAGAGGAGTTGGCAGCATTTACGCCACAAGATGTGGAGGGGGGACGTTACGAAAGCAGACTGTACCGAATTCCAATTCGTTCCGATGTGGGGATGCTCTATTATCGGGAAGATTTGTTAAAAGAAGCCGGCTTGGAACCACCAGAAACGTTTCAAGATTTGATGAGAGTTTCCAAAGCCTTGCAGCAGCAAGGAAAAGTTAATTGGGGCTACGTTTGGCAGGGCCGCCAATACGAAGGACTCGTAGCAATGTTTGTGGAAGTTCTCGAAGGTTTTGGCGGCTTTTGGGTTAATGCCGACACCCTAGAAGTGGGATTGGATAGACCGGAAACTTTGCAAGCGATCGCATTCCTCAAAAACACCGTTCAAGAGGGTGTTTCTCCACCAGGAGTAACAACTTATCAGGAAGAAGAAACCCGACGTTTTTTCCAAAGCGGTCAAGCAGCATTTCTCCGCAGCTGGCCCTATGTTTGGCCTTTAGCTAATGAAGAAACATCACAAATCAAAGGCAAAATTGCCATTAGACCGATGGTTCATGCTCCTAATCAAACTGGAGGAGCTTGTTTGGGAGGCTGGGGTTTAGGTATTTCTAAAACTTCCCGACATCCCAAAGAAGCTTGGAAAGCAATTCAATACTTTACCAGTATTGAAGCACAGCGCCGATTCATTTTGAGTGCGGGTTATGTGCCAAGCCGAAGAGAATTGTTTACAGATCCAGAAATCGTTGCTAAATACGCTCACTACCCACAAGTTCTAGAAGTTGTACAGCAAGCAGTTTTGCGTCCGCCAATTGCTCAATATGCCCAAGTATCGGATATTTTGCAACGCTATCTTAGCGCTGCGCTAACTAATCGCATGGCTCCAGAAACAGCGATGAAATCCGCAGCTAATGAAACGCGGCGACTGCTAGTACAAGGCAAAAGCTAAAAGATGAAAGCGTTCCCAACCAGACATGAAAAACCTCACAATTTAACTCCCAACCATTGTTGGGAATGTTGGAATCGAAAGCCCCTCCCTTAAGTGGGGTTGGGGAGAGGTCAGGCGTGAAAAGCAGCGAACTTTAGTTGGTCGTACCTCAACTACTAATAAAGCAAGGCAAAAGGCAAAAATAAGATGGATACAATTCGAGGGCGGGAACAACGAACAAGTTGGATTTTATTACTACCAGCATTGCTGCTGCTTTTATTTGTTTATGCTTACCCAATTGGGCGAGCATTTTGGTTGAGTTTGTTTACGGAAAATTTGGGAACCGAGTTGAAACCCGTTTTCTCTGGTTTTGCTAACTATGCGCGGATGGCGGGCGATGGTCGTTTCTGGCAGAGTTTTTGGACGACGACAATTTTCACGTCTGCATCAGTTTTCTTCGAGTTACTGTTAGGAATGGCGATCGCGCTAGTTCTGAATCAGAAATTTCTGGGACGAGGCTTAGTAAGAACCACCGCTATTTTACCTTGGGCTTTACCGACTGCTTTAATTGGTCTTGCCTGGGCTTGGATTTTTAACGACCAATTTGGAGTTGTTAACGATATTCTACTGCGGTTGGGTCTGATTAAGACTGGGATTAACTGGCTGGGCGACCCGACGCTAGCAATGATGGCAGTTATTTTTGCTGATGTTTGGAAAACCACACCATTCATTAGTATTCTGCTGCTGGCTGGCTTACAATCTATTTCGCCAGACCTCTACGAAGCCCATTCAATTGATGGAGCGACACCCTGGCAAAACTTTACCAGAATTACTCTACCGCTGCTGCTACCACAAATTTTGATCGCCCTATTATTTCGGTTTGCTCAAGCTTTCGGAATCTTCGACTTGATTGCGGTAATGACAGGTGGTGGCCCTGGGGGTGCGACTGAAGTGGTATCGCTCTACATTTATTCTACTGTGATGCGCTACTTAGATTTTGGTTATGGTGCAGCGTTGGTGGTAGTGACATTTTTGTTGCTGATTTTAGCGGTAGCGATCGCTAGTTTCTTGCTAACTAGATCCCGTGCCAAAACCTCTGGATTAGCTTAATAGCATTTATTAAATAAAAATCCAAAATAGACATGACTGTAATTCCCCAAGAACGAAAAACGACTCCAACCGGAGGAGTGAAAATTCCCTGGAAAAAAATCTTCATACCCATAGTAGTTGCTTTTGTGGTGCTATTTTCTCTAGCCCCCGTTTTATGGCAATTGCTGACTTCAGTTAAGGTTAACGAAGATATTGTCGCCGTTCCCACGGTTTATTTTCCCACTCGATACACGCTCAATCACTACATTGAATTGTTCGTCCGTCGCCCGTTTTGGCGATACATTTTAAATAGTGCCTTCGTGTCGATTACTTCCACAGCTCTCGCTTTATTAATCGGAGCGCCCGCCGCCTACGCGCTGGCAAGATTGCGCCCTTGGGGTGCGAAAGTTATTCTTGCAGGTGTCCTCATTGTCACCTTATTCCCAGGAATTCTTTTATTCTTGGGACTGTTGGAAATTATCCAAGGGCTGCGACTAGCAAATAACTATCTAGCGCTGATTATTCCCTATACGGCAATTAATCTACCTTTAACAATTTTGGTGCTGCGAAGCTTTTTCGAGCAATTACCAAAAGACTTGGAAGACGCGGCTAAGGTTGATGGTTATAATACTTGGCAAATGCTAACACAAATCGTGTTACCAATGACATTACCTGCACTGGTGACAACGGGAATTCTGACTTTTATTTTTGCCTGGAACGAGTTTATTTTCGCCCTCACTTTCATCACCCGCGAAGACATGAAGACAATCCCCGTTGCAGCTGCACAGCTAGGCGGTTCCTCGGCATTTGAAATTCCCTATGGAGCGATCGCTGCTGCTACTGTATTGGGAACATTGCCCCTCGTCTTACTGGTTTTATTCTTCCAGCGCAAGATTGTCCAAGGTTTAACAGCTGGTGCTGTCAAAGGTTAAAAAAACCTAACCCCCTTCCTAATAAAGGGCAGCCGGAAACCCTTTTTTAACCCTAGTAAACGCTCCCACAAATCCAAAATTACGACTAGGGAAGGAGTAACAAAAGCCCATCCCCTAGTAGGGGAGGGGTTGGGGAGAGGTTCCATCTAAAGTTTTTTAATCCAAAATCCAAAATCGAAAAATGGCTAGACTCGAACTCAGAAACTTAAATAAAACCTATACTCCTAAAGTCATCCCAGTTAAAGACGTTAGCTTGAGTGTAGAAGATGGTGAATTTCTCACCTTACTAGGCCCTTCCGGTTGTGGTAAATCTACCATACTCCGACTAATTGCAGGTTTGGAGGAACCCACTCGCGGTCGAGTAACTATCGGGGACTTGGATGTTACGAATAAACGACCAGGCGATCGCAATATTGCGATGGTGTTTCAAAGCTATGCCCTTTATCCACACTTAACTGTTTACGAAAACATTGCTTCTGGACTTAGACTGAAAAAAACTCCATCCGCAGAAATCAAAGAACGAGTAGCAGAAGCGTCGCGAGTCTTGGGATTAGACGAGTTAATGAACCGCAAACCCGGTCAAATGTCTGGAGGACAAAGGCAACGGGTTGCTCTAGCACGCGCCCTAGTACGTAGCCCAGATGTATTCTTATTAGATGAACCGCTGAGTAACTTAGATGCGCTGTTGCGAGAAAAAGTCAGGGCGGAAATCAAGCAACTATTTGCAGCTCAAAAAGTCCCAGTTGTTTATGTCACCCACGACCAAACAGAAGCTATGACGCTTTCTACCAAAGTGGCTGTTCTTAATAAGGGTGACGTACAGCAACTTGACCCACCGCACCGTATTTATAACAATCCAGCGAATCAATTTGTTGCTGGTTTTGTTGGCAGCCCGCAGATGAATTTGCTCACTGTTCCTTGCCAGGGAAATTCCGCAATGTTGGGTAGTTTCAGAATACCGTTGCCGGAAATTCCCACTACGCCGCCGCAAATTGTGCTGGGTATTCGTCCAGAAAATGTACTCATTGCCCAACCGGAAGATAGACAAACAATTCGGGGGCGAGTGTATTTAGTAGAAAACTTGGGAATGCACAATTTAATTAGCGTCCGCGTTGAAGGGCCGCAGACAGAAGCAGTCACAATTCGGGCTTTGTTACCGCCAGATCAGCAGTTGAGTGGCGAGGATGTAACGTTAACACTTCCTCCCCAATTTATTCACTGGTTTGATGTAGAAACGGGTAATGCTGTTTTCACCAAGCAACCGCTTACCGTTGGGCGTTAGAGTTAGAAGTCGGGGCAATTCATGAATTGCCCCGACGCTTGCTAAGGAGAGAGCGATCGCTTGTCTCAATCCATACCAGGGATTATATCAAGTCCGTTTGATTACCTAATTTAAACTTTTACAATCCTTTTGTACTTAGCTTTAAGGTAATCTGTTTAAATCCTAAAGAAATAAAAATTGGTAGTGGTAAATATGTAGTGAAAAAATTACTACATAACCTCAGTTCGGGTTAAGCTGATTGAACCAAAGCCCACTCTAAACGGAGTGATGGTTTCTTGGGTTGATGACAGTAAGCAATTAAACCACACAAGATATTGACCATAAAAT
>NZ_JACJPF010000009.1 GCF_014695915.1 Trichocoleus sp. FACHB-40 | reverse complement strand
AAGCGAATGCTGGAATTTTTTTAAGTCATTCTCGTCAGGGATTCGCACGGGAAATTGGGGAATGGGCACAGGGTACTTGTGAATACGGATTGTGGATTGCCACCACTCATGAGCTGCTCACGGTTGCCCTTCAGTTTCTCATCGTGCGGCAGCAATTAGTAAACCAACAGGCTCTTAACTCGAAGCTAGACTGTAGTGCGATTGAAGCTCAGTTGCAACGAATTCAATCCTCTCTAGATTACATTGCCAAAATTAATACTCACTTAACGTACTTACAAGAGAACACCGAGGGCATTCGAGCCAAAGCCAAGGCAATGAAAGTTGAAATTTTGGGTGCGTTGACCTCAGCCAGTCAAGCTCTAAATATTGTCTCAGGTGAAACGTAATTATTTTTTTAGGATAGGAGGTGGCAAAAGATTAAAAACCGAAACAAATTGAAAAGTAGTTCAAAGAAAGTTATGTATGAAATATGTAGTTGATTAGCTATATTGCATACATTATTCACGATAGTGACGTGCTAGTATCCAGCACATCTTGAAACTCTGCTTATCCTACCTAAAAAATGCACGAACAGCCTGGTTTAAGAAACAACTTTGTGAGTACCAGCATTCATAAAAAGGAGTAACTGAATGGCTAAACGCAAGAGACAAACAACCCAGGCTGTCATTGAAAAACGGATTGAAGAAGGTCGCGGTCAAGGTAGAGGGTTCAATTACAAGCCTTGGCTAACGGTGCAAGATGTCAGCTCAATGGGTACGTGCAAGCGTATTAAAGGGTTGACGACGGGAAGAAGACACGAGCTTTTGAGCCAGCATGAGGTTCGTTATTTCTATATTCTCGACTGGTCACCAATTGTTGTGGACATCCAAGAACAGTATCCCCTACTACCTTTGTCAGAGACCTTAGAAATTGCCGAAAAACTTTGCATCCGTCATCCTACTGATCCAAAGACACAAGAACCTATCGTCATGACGACGGATTTCTACATCGCCATCCGCCAAGGCATGGGAGTTTCTTATCAAGCTCGCACAGTTAAACCTTCAGACCAACTGGAAAACGAACGGACTATAGAAAAGTTTGAGATTGAACGCCAATATTGGCTCAAAAGAAACATCAGTTGGGGGATAGTGACTGAACACGAAATTCCCCCAGTGCTTGCCAAAAACATCGATTGGATAAGCAAGCGCTTTGATGAAGATAAGCTTACTCTGTCAGAGCGCGAGATTCTTGAGGCTAAAAAATTATTAATTCAGTGGATTGCTCAAAGGGATGAGCCGCTCAGGGAAATCACTGCTGATTGTGATGACAAACTTGGTTTAGAACCAGGTGACAGTCTCTCGGTAGTTCGGCATATGCTGGCTAGACGCGAATTGCTGATTGACCTGAATCAACCCATCAATCCTAGAAAAAAGCTCGTACTTTTGAAAGCTCCATCCGTAGACGTTATCAACCAAGGGGATAAAGTTGGATGAACCTTTTAGTCAACCAGCTACTCTGCTGGCAAAGTGACAACGAAGCAGATACTCAAATTGACCGCATATTGTGGATCGATTTCTCTGGCACCGATGTAGTAACCATCGACATCTACGATCCTTATGCTCAACCCATACTCCAGAAGCATGAGCATATGATGGCAGCAATTGCTGCTAATAGAGCCAGCATCCTGCAAGAAGACCCCTACGCAAAAATTATTCGCTCTTACGTTGAACTCAAGGAGGAGTAACGCCAGCGTGTAGAAAAGGCTTGGTCTGCTATTTTCCTAATCGTAACTACAGAAGAGTCGTTGTTCGATCCTGTTAAGCGGAGCCAGTTGATCAAGGAGGCGGTTAAACAGACAGGAAGAACAGAACCAACTATTCGCAAGGACTTACGACGGTATTGGCAAAGAGGTCAGACAAAAAATGCCATCATACCTGACTTTAATAAGTGCGGTGAGAAAGGTAAGAAGAAGCGAAGTGATGGTTGCAAAAGAGGTCGCAAGAGCTTCCTTGCTCAAGCCAGAAATGAGGAGATTGGAGTTAATGTTGATGCCGAGATAGAGAAGAAATTTCGTAAAGGTATCCGATTATTCTACGAAACCTCGCAAAAAAGACCCTTAACGAAGGCTTTTCAACTTACCCTCGAAAAGTTCTTTCCCATCGGATATAGAGAACTTGCCGATGGTTCCAAGGAGCCTATTCTGCCACCAGCAGAAAAATTACCTAGCTTGAGGCAGTTTCAGTACTGGTATGAGAAAAGCTCTGATATCACTCGCAAACTCATTACTCGTAAAGGCGAACGTCGATATAACTTAAGTTATCGGGCTATTGTGGGAAACTCAACTCAGATGGCTTTTGGCCCTGGGTCACTCTTTCAAATCGACGCAACGATCGGTGATGTTTATCTGGTAAGTTCGCTAAACCGATGCTGGATTATCGGTAGACCTACACTGTATCTGGTTATCGATGTGTTCAGCCGTATGATTGTTGGGTTTGTCGTCACCCTCGAACCTGCAAGCTGGCTAGGCGCAATGTTAGCCCTGGAAAATGCTACAGCAGATAAGGTTGAATTTTGCAAAAAGTTTAATTTTGAAATTACAGAAGCTGACTGGCCTAGCCATCATCTTCCTGAAGCCATCCTGGCAGATCGAGGTGAATTTGAAGGATATAACGCAAATAACCTGGTGGACTCTCTCGGTGTAGATGTCGATAATACGCCTCCTTACCGGGCAGACATGAAAGGTATTGTTGAGCAGAGCTTTAATCAGTTAAATAACGAAGCCATTCATTGGCTCCCAGGTTCGGTCAAAAAACTTCCTGAACGAGGAGAAAGAGACTATCGACTTGATGGGGTTCTGACTCTGTATGAATTTCGGCAGTTGATGATTCTTGCCATTCGGGATCACAACAGCGAAAAACGTTTGAACAAATACCCGATGGATGAATTCATGATCCAAGATGAACTCGAACCTTACCCGGTCGATCTCTGGCAGTGGGGAGTCGAGAATCGAGTCGGTTCGCTTCATTGGCAACCACCTGCAAATATCCGTCTGAACCTCCTCCCAACAGCAGAAGCTTCCGTAACCCGTGAAGGCTGTATCTACTTCAAGAAGTTGCACTATACCTGTGAATTAGCTGTACGCCAACAGTGGTTTGTTAAGGCAAGAAGTAAGGGGAGTTGGAAAGTTACTGTTGCCTATGACCCACGCCTTGTTGATTACATCTACATACGTCTTGATAGTGGCAAAGACATGGAAGTTTGCCGTTTGCTTGATATCGATCAACGCTTCCAGGGTTGCGACTTTCGTGAGGTAGAAGACTACTACAGACGGCAAGAGGTAAACAAGCAGGCTTCCAGGACACGCAGACAGCAGTCTAAAGCAAAACATAATGCTCAAGCTAACAAAATCCTTGATCAGGCAACTGAGGAGGCGCAAAAGGCTGATGATGGTCAAAGCAAGCAGTCTCGTATCAAAAATATCCGCCAAAACCGTAACGAAGAACGTAGTCACGAGCGGAAGACTGAAGCTTGGGATTTAACATCAGAGAAGCTTTCCGACCAACCAGGGCAAGTGATTCCCATGCCAACCATTGCTCAACCTGACAAAGATGATGAGGAGTATGTACCGCCTCATCGACCTTTTGACAAATTGCGTCAACACGTCAGAGGGGATTGAACAATGACATCCAGTAAAAAATTGATAAAGCCACCGCTCTTAGTCTTTAGAGGAACTCAAGAACAAGCGACTTACCATGATGAAATTTCTATCTATCAAGGAAATCCACTCATTGAAGCGCTACCTGAAATTAAAACCGAAGACGACATCATTAAAGAGCTGGCGCTCTACCCTGAATTCTTGAAAGAGGAGCGTAATTTACCCGCTCACCAGCGCTTACATCTAATTCAAAATGTACTCGAACTTTTCATCGTTCTTTCCCCTCACCTCGACTTGGAGCAGCGTTTCTCGCGAATGCTGCGTTCGGGGTATACCGCTCGCAACCCAGTAAGTCGTGGGTTTTGGAAAGATATAAATAAGAAGGTAGAGACTTTACGCTCCGGTAGTTCAGCTAACAGGCGTCGGCGGTCAACAGCTACAGGTTTTACAATTCTTGGTATCAGCGGAGTCGGCAAGTCTACAACTGTACAAGCAATCCTAGACCGGGAGCATCCCGGTTTTGCGCTTTTGAGCATCAAACGGATATTGATCCGTTAAGGTAGGCGCACCGAAGCTTAAGCATTTGATTAACATTTTTCATCAACCACTGCGCTCCTGAAATTTTCAACCTTCTATCAATTTGTTTTACTGCCGACTCTACA
>NZ_JACJPF010000089.1 GCF_014695915.1 Trichocoleus sp. FACHB-40 | reverse complement strand
CAAGGACGGTCTCGCACAGTAAAAAGTTGCATTGGTAAGCTAATAATTACTGAAAAACAAGCCGAAAAATTGGGAGTCAAAAAATCAACTCGTTTAGCTCCATTATTTGAAAAATGCTGCCTCCGTCAGGTGGCTAATCTCTCTTATGAGAAAGCAGCCTGTGAAATAGAAGCCCAGACGGGAGTGCATATAGGTCACACTTGTTTACACCGATTAGTGGAAAAGCAAGAATGGGCGTCCAGAATAGCTACTTCGGAGGTAAAGGAAACCAGTGTGGATGGGGGGAAAGTCCGTCTCACAAAAGAAGAGGGAGAGGGCAGTCACTGGCTTGACTATAAGGCTGTGCGACTGCACGACAGTTATTACGGGGCATTTTTTCTTGACAATCAAGCGTTAATTAATTATGTGAACAGTCAGCCTTTATCAGAGGTACTAACCTGTTTGGGGGATGGTCATGATGGCATTTGGAATATTATTGTCCAGTTGAATCCTGACGGGGCGCGGCGGGAAATTTTAGATTGGTATCACTTAGTTGAAAATCTATGTAAGGTCGGTGGGTCGTTGAAGCGTCTGGCGCAGGGTAAGGAGTTTCTATGGCAAGGACGAGTCGAGGAAACCATCAATTTATTTAAGTCTTGCCGTCAAAAACAAGCGCAAAAGTTCTGCGCTTATTTGGAGAAGCATCGCTCCCGGATTGTTAACTACGAGCAATTGTCAACACAAAAGGTTTGCTCCATCGGTTCCGGAGCTGTAGAGTCGGCAGTAAAACAAATTGATAGAAGGTTGAAAATTTCAGGAGCGCAGTGGTTGATGAAAAATGTTAATCAAATGCTTAAGCTTCGGTGCGCCTACCTTAACGGATCAATATCCGTTTGATGCTCAAAAGCGCAAAACCGGGATGCTCCCAGATATTTGATATTTATTCGTAGTGCATCAAAAGAGAAATGGGTAGGAATGATTAACGCTTGGGATTTTTCCTCAAAGCTTTATGGATTTTTTTCCATTTCTCTTTCTCGACTAATTGTGCCTTTTTATCTTGTTTGCGGCTCAAATATGCAACTTCTTGTTCCAGCTTTTGATAGTTGTGGAAACGTTGCTTATCAAGCGTACCCTCCAAAATCGCCTGTTGCACTGCACATCCAGGTTCTTCCTCATGTTGACAATCGCGGAAGCGACACAACTTGGCTATAGTCTCGATATCCGAAAAAGTTGACTGCAAACCTTCATTTCCAGCCCATATTTGTATTTCTCGCATTCCCGGAGTATCTATCAGCAAACCCCCAGAAGGTAAGATAATTAACTCTCGATGTGTTGTGGTGTGACGACCGCGGCTATCTCCAAGGCGGACTGATTGAACAGCTTGAATGTCTTCACCTACTAATTGATTCGTAATCGTGGATTTTCCCACTCCAGAAGAACCAATTAGGGCTACAGTTTGCCCAGTGCTAAGGTAAGGGGTTAAGGCTTCTAGTCCAAGCTGGGCGATCGCGCTCAGAATGATAATCTGTACACCGGGTGCGATCGCTTCTATTTCAACTCGTCTTTCCTCAACTCGATCGCACAAATCCGCTTTATTCAAAATGATGACTGGATTAGCGCCACTTTCCCAAACTAAAATCAGATAGCGTTCAATTCTTCTAACATTGAAATCCCCATCCAATCCCGAAACTAGAAATACCGTATCAATGTTAGTACCAATGATTTGCTCATCTGTGATTGCGCCTACAGTTTTTCGAGAAAATTTACTTTTGCGCGGCAAAATCTCATGAATTATTGCTCTTTCTTCGCCGTTTATGGGGTTGATTACTACCCAATCTCCTACCGCCGGAAAATCTGCGCGTCCTCCGGCTTGGTGGCGCATTTTCCCCGTGACTTCTGCTCTTTGCTCTCCAAACTCAGTATAGAGAAGGTAAGTGTTTTTCTGCTCTATAGCGACTCGCCCAACAGTATATCCCTGTTGCAAGTAGCTATTGAAGTTTTTGGCAAAAAAACTATTCCAGCCTAATACCTCTAAATTCATTTAATTTTCCTCTAGGTGTGCGTATGCTGACCGCTACACTCACAGAGGAATTTTGAAAATTATTCGCGTACATCTGTGAGGTTAGGGTGTTGTGTCTTGATGGTTATTGGTTTCAATCGCGACAATATCCTTCATGGTTCTTTCTCCTTTGATACTTTTCAAGAATTTTCCAATCGAGCTTGTAACATCGTACTACAAGAAATCTATCGAAGCAATGTAGTTTACATAACTTAGGAATCTTCACAGAGCAGATACATTGAAATAAGCGCGATCGCTTAGCTTATATTATTGGCGCGTTTGGCTTTAGAACATCACCCGATCAGGCGACTCGGAAGGATGAAGTTAGTAAGCGTAGGGTGGACTACCCCCCTACTGGCTTTATTAGGACTCTTGAGAGATGTGACGTTTGAAAAACAAAACCCAACAACCAGTAACCGAGGGGACGTTGTTGGGTTTTGCTATGATTATCAAGCTAAAAATTCCTAAACATAAAAATAAGTGAGGCGATGACCGCCTCACTTATAGCTTTCCCAGTCAGAAACTCTTAACGAGTAAACCTCTTTATCGTGCGGAAGCAGCCTGTGCTTGGGAACCACCAGCCGACTTCAGCTTGCGCGAGGATACTGACCTTGGCAAGGTGTCTAGTTTAGGTTGAACATTAGACACTGGTTTGGTTTCTAAGTTATTAAAATCTTCCGAGCTATTAAGAATTTGAACAACTTGATCTAAACCTGTCATTTCCAAAATAATTCTGACTTGATCGCTGCTTGAATGAATAAAAGCTTTGCAACCAGAGGCCCTAGCCATTCTCAAAACTGAAACTAGGGCCATTAAGCCAGAACTACTCATAAAGGTGACATTTTTCAGGTCGAGTAGAACAATTTTAACTCCCTGCTTAATCAGGATTTCGATATCACGGGTAAACTGGGTAGCCTTAGAACCATCCAAAACATCAGGAGATTGAACGACTTTAGAAAGAATGCTCATATAGATACGCCTCAATTAGTAAAAGAAAGGGGGAAAATTTTGCTGAAATGGTTGTAAAAAAAAACAACAGATTTATGTGCATTTGTTATGCCAAAAGTGGCAGCTTGCACTCTTGGAAATAGCGAGCGATCGCATTCTCCAGAGATGGCAGCAAAACACCCCTTTCGCTAGTCAGAACGCTGTACCTTGGACGCGGTGCCAATAATTGCAGAGCTTGCATGGGACGAGCTTCAACCTGCTTGGCATCGAGACGAGCGCATCTAGCCGCAAACCTTGCCAAATCAGCCCAGGAACTCTCGCCTGAGTTAGCGATGTGCCACAAGCCGTACTCGCCATCAATTAAAAGATCGAGGCTGGTATTGACAAGATCCGGAATGTATGTAGGTGAGATAACCGCATCCTCTACCGCTACGAAAGGCTTTCCAGCGGAGAGCGTCCGTAGGGCAACGGTGATAAAGTTATATTCGTCCCACGGCCCAAAGAAGGCGCTGGTACGGATTACAAGTGCTGAGGGCAGAGCTTGTAAGACACGCACCTCAGCTTCACCTTTGCTGCGTCCGTAGACGTTAAGCGGTGCAACAGCATCACTTTCAACGTAGGGAGAGGTAGAAACTCCATCGAAAACAAGATCCGATGAGAAGGTGAGTAGTTGCACTCCATGCCGAGCGCAACGTTCGGCTAAAACTGCTGGCCCGTCGGCATTTTCGCGCCGGCAAGCATCAGGTTCTAGTTCGGCATCATCTACTCGAACATACCCGGCGGCGTTGACAATTGCCCAAGGCTTCAACTCTGTTAATACAGTATCAACAGAGGCGGGGTTAGCAATATCCATCTCTCGGCGAGTTAAGAGATGGTATGGAATACCCCGAAGGTCGCACAATCGAGCAAAAGCATTTCCTAGCGTCCCGGTTGCTCCTGAGATTAAAAGAGGGCGGAGGGATTTGGAATTTTGGATTGTGGATTGTGGATTTTCTCGGAATTGGGAATTAGAAATTGGTGAAGAGGAAGTGTTCTTATCTTCCCAAGCCCCCAGTCCTAAGTACCCAGACCCTTCTTCGCCAGTTCCCAGTCCCGAATTGCAACTTACTGGAGGATAGAGGAGTCGCTGGGATCGCCACCACCAACCAGGTACATCGAGAAGCGGATGCTCGCATGTCTCACCTTTTGCCAAGTCGCGGATCATTCGGGCAATTGCTGTGGGACGGGGGTGAGGCGATCGCAAGTCGAATACCCCAGGCTCATAGTGGCCTTCATCCCTAGTCACCAGGCTATTCCAGTCGTAGGAACCCAACAGCGACCAAGCAGTGATGGCACGCAAGTCTATGCCTTCGGAACGCACAGTGTTTGCGGCATCCCAAACTTCCTTAAGCCAACGCAACTGCTCTTCGCGGGTGCAACCGTGGTGTACTTCGGTGACTGCGATCGCTATTTCGTAGCGTTCCCATACTTCTTTGATGAGTGTACGCGGCCCCGCTATCCCTTCGGTGCAAACCCGCACCGCTTCTACATCTGCGTATTGATCCCGCCCGTTGCTTCCATGCGTCCAACTAGGATAACGGTCAAGGCGCTCATCAAGGAAGCGATCGCTTGTCAAGTAATGATTAATGCCCATTATGTCCGGCGGACAGGGATTTTCCAGAAACCACTCAAGATCAGCTTCATCGATCCCCACCACCTTACGCAGATATGACCAAAGCGGATGAGCTTGGTTCAGGCGACCACACAGCAGATCGAAACTCAGCCAGCGACGCTCATTTTCAAACTCTGCCTGATACGCCATCTTCGGCGTACTGAAAACTTTGCACAAGTCTTCCGTTTGCACCAACTTTGCAGCCGGGTTAATTTGGCGAATCGCCTGCATCGAAAGAATAACAGCGCGGCACTGCGTCAACAACGCCTGAATGAAAGTTAAAGCATCCCGACCGTGAGGATACCAGTGACCGTATAATCCGCTAAAACGCGCCGTAGTCAAAGGCTCGTTGACAGGCGTGTAATTTTCTACCCAAGGATAACGCTCAGCAACCGCGTGGGCAAACTCTGCCAGCCCAGTCGCAAAGGATGGATCGATCAGGCTAGTATGACGCGGGCCGCTACCGTGGTGAACTAAGCCGACAATCGGAGTGATGCCGAGTTCTTGCAAACGTCCTAGTCGCTCATCCGCCCACGACCAATCTGCCTTATCTGGCCCTTCGGGGGCAGTGAGTTCCCACAGCACCGGGTAGCGAATGGCAGTCACGCCCAGTTCGGCAAACAAGTTCAGGTCATCCAACCGGGTTCCGTGACCGTTGCGCTCCATCTGGTTGAAATAGCGATCGCCTACGCGATTAACGGTACACTCTAGCCCCGCCCACATCTCCAATTTTGATTTTTGATTTTTGAATTTGGAATCTTGAATTAATTCAGAATTCTTAATTCCTATTTGCCAATCTAATGATGCTTTTGTCATTTTTCACTCCTCATTAATTCGCTGTCGCGTCACAGGTACATTAGGTAATGTCAACCATTAGTCACAGGTAAGGTGGGCATCACCCACCCTACAGAACAATGACTAATAACCCATGACTAATGACTAATGACTAATGACTGCTTTTCCCATTACCGTTTGCTGTCACCGTTTCCGCCTGTGGGCGTTGCTCAACAATTTCGTTGAGACTAACATTCTGGGTATAGCCGCTTCTACCTTCTACTGGTTCTAGTTCTAAAGGTAGTTTTGTGCTGATCTTTTCGTGGATGGAAAGAGCTTGAGCGACCACTTGATCCATGTTGTAATACTTGTAAGTCGCTAGCCGCCCCACGAAATGCACACCAGGAGTTGCATCAGCCAGTTCCTTATATTTCTTGTAAACTTCAGCGTTTTCTGGACGCGGTACTGGGTAGTAAGGATCTCCCTCGGCGCGGGGGTACTCGTACACAAGGCTAGTTTTAGGATGCTCTTGTCCCGTCAGATACTTAAACTCTGTTATCCGGGTATATAGCTGCTCGTTGGGATAGTTTACCGTCCCGGTTGGTTGATGGTTTGGCTGGTTGAGGGTTTCGTGCTTGAACTCTAGGGAACGGTAGGGAAGCTTGCCATAGCGGAAATCAAAGTAAGCATCAACTGGCCCGGTGTAAATCATCTCCCGATACGGCATTATCTGCTGAATTTCCCGATAATCGGTGTTGAGCATGATTTTGATGTTCGGGTGAGACAACATTTTCTCGAACATCCGGGTATAGCCGTGCAATGGCATTGCCTGATAAGTATCGGTAAAATATCGGTCGTCGCGGTTGGTGCGAGTTGGTACGCGAGCTGTAACTGATTTGTCAAGTTCCGAGGGGTCGAGATCCCATTGCTTGCGGGTGTAACCACGGAAGAACTTTTCGTAAAGTTCCCTTCCGACTTTGCTAACAACTACATCCTCCGAAGTGCGGATATATTCTTTCTTTTCCGCAACTGACGCAAAGAACTCTTCAAGTTGAAAGGAGGTGAGATTTAGTCCGTAAAGTTTATTTACGGTATCGAGGTTAATGGGAATTGGAACTAATTGACCGTCTACACTAGCTAGTACGCGATGTTCGTAAGAACGCCACTCGGTGAAGTTTGAAAGGTACTCGAAAACTTGGCGGGAGTTGGTGTGGAAGATGTGGGGGCCGTACTTGTGTACGAGAATGCCTTCATCATTGTAGTGGTCGTAAGCGTTACCACCAATATGCGATCGCTTGTCTACAATCAGAACCTTCTTTCCTGCCTGACTCGCCAGCCTCTCAGCCAAAACGCTTCCAGCAAAACCAGCCCCAACAATGAGATAATCAAACATTTTTTTATTCCGCCTTTTGAATTGCGATTAGGAATCTTGCTGGCATAAAAAAATACCAGCTACGTACAGTAACAACCTCTCAAACTTTGAAAACTCAGCCTTGTGCAACTTACTCGAAAAGGCACTTTCAAAGTTATATCTGACCAAAATGCAAACCTTATCCTCGCGCGGCAGCATCTTGACTCTCTTAGCCTGTGGAAACACTTTGCATATCCGGCGTTAACGCCTCCTTAGAAGACGCACTTGCGTTGCTGATTACACCTTCCACCAGCTGCATCATTCTTCCCCAAGTAGAATCCCAAGAATTGTCAGCTAAAAACTCATCCACCTTGTTCAGCCACTCAGAGTCCTGAGATTGATTCAACGCCGTCTCAACTGCGGCAACAAAATCTGGTACTGTGTCTGCAATGTGTACCAAACCCATATCCCCGTAGGGACGCACCACATCGCGGATGGAAGTAGACACCACTGGTTTACCAGCAGCGAGGTATTCTGGGGTTTTTGTGGGACTAATAAAGCGTGTTGACTCATTATGAGCAAAGGGCAACAATGCCACATCCCATCCAGCAATATATGCAGGCAACTCTTGATAAGATTTGCCACCCAGATAATGAATATTGGGGTGGCGTGGCAAAACTTCTGGATCTATTTTGACAACTGGACCAATAATAACTAAATGCCAGTTAGGACGCGCTTCGGCAATACTACCAAGCAAGTCGATATCCATGCGCTCGTCTATCACCCCAAAAAATCCCAGACGCGGGTGGGGAATATCCACTTGATCTGCTGGTTCTTGTGTAGCGTTGCGTTCAACGTCTCGACATTGGGCAAAGTGCGCTTTGTCAATGCTACTTGGAAATGCGTAGACGTTCGGGTGCTGGTTGCGCTTGCTCTCGTAAATACTTTGTCCGCCTGTAAATACCAAGTCTGCACGGCTGAATAGTTCAGCTTCCAGGTCTTTTAGGGCAGGCGGCGCTCCCTTGAATGCAGATAGTTCGTCCATGCAGTCATAGACAATAACCTGCGGCTCTAAGTGGCGCGAGAAACCCATAGCCATTGGCGTATAGTACCAGAGGATGTAGTCGCTAATCTGCGCTGCATCAAACAAATCATCTAACATCACCTGTTGAGTGGTTTTTACTGCTTCTTCACTCAGTCCTTCTCTCAGGTGCGGCACTACAACGCAGACTCCATCTTCACCGATGCTAATATCAATTCGCCCCTCGGCATCGGCACTAAAAATCGGCTCTTCGATAAAAAATACACGTCGCTGCTTGCTAAAGCGGCTTAGGAGATGTTGAGGTCGCTGATAGACGAAATTCCAACGCAAATGCGACAAACAAACTAGATCGGGTATATCTGAAAAGGAAGATTTTGGAAAATCAAACTTCAACTTTGATGATGCATTTAGGGATGACGATTCGGGTGCGGTTTTAGAAGAATTTTCTATTTCCCATGCTCCAACACTGCTAACACTATTGTTCACTTTTTTTTCCTGTTGGGACATAACTAGCCTCAGATAGTTATATAATCGAAAGATGGCTTCCAAAAATGTCTTACCCTTGAAAGGTAAAAGCTAATTCAGAAAGTAAAACATGGCATTTTATAGTAGCCTTCATTCTTCAGAAACTGCAATAACAAACGTAATAAAGCACCAACTAGCGCTTTGCTAACCGTATCGTAACTTGCCAAGCATTTATTGAAAACAGCCTGGTACTGTATGTCAATTTACCAGATAGGTCTGCCGTTTCCTTCTCCCTGAAGGATGAATTTTATGTAAATGCTAAAAAAGACTATCGTTGGTCTTAGGCTTTACTAGAGCGGCTTGCTAGTCTTTCTAAAGAAAGGGCGAGATGTAAAAGAATTTTGTGCTATAGACTACAAAGAATGCTGTGTAAAGGGCATTATTCCCAGGTAAAATGCCATAAAAATAGGTAAAATAGCTTTTTGCTGCTGAATTCCGAGGGGAGCGATCGCGCTGTTGCCAATCAGTCAGAAAATTGGAACAACTAAGTACGCGATCGCACAGTTGCTTTTGACTATAAGGTTTCCCGATAAGCCATAAAAGCTCGGCTGATAGGGAGTTGCAGACAAAGCTCGGATTTGATATAGTAATCTCATTTTGCGTTGTAATTAGTAAAGATAGAGCCGCTTAACAGGATGCGATCGCGCAAATTTTCATGGCTGACATTCATCCTGATAAAACTCTTTGGTTGTTCCATCTGGATAGAATAACTTCACACACCAACTATCTCGTTTTCGCCACGTATCATAGGCGAAAACTAACGCCCAAACTGTCAGTAACCCGGCCCCGGCGGTAATAGCTAAACGTTTCCATGCGACCTTTGTTATTTTTTTAGAGCGCTTTCTTCTGCCAATACTGCGTTTCAATTGCAAAAATCCCTTTCACTCACAGCAGTTATCCTTATACAAACGCGATCGCTGCTATTCTGCACAATTCCGCAAAATTCTCAAGTCAATAGTAGGCTGGGAAAACCCTTAAAATATCGCCCAAAACGGTGCATTAGGGCGTTTACTCTCAATACATCTCGGTTAGTAGACTTCTTGCATTCCTTCCGCCTTGAACTAAGGTACTCTGCCAGAAGCCGCGAAAGCGTATACACGGCTTCATAACTAAAGCCATCGTCACGATTCCCAAATAAATGTTCCAACCTGTTTTAGGGGTTTAAGCTTTAAAAAGAGAAATTTATTTCAACGCCATGAATGCTTTATCAGCAAGGTTATCTCGATTGGTAGAATTTATATAAAAATCCGAATTGGGTTAGAAAAAGCAGATATAGCAGTCCTCAATGATTCGTGAACCTATGTAGGGACACGGCACTGCCGTGTCCCTACACCAGGGTGAATACTCGTTCACAACTCAAAGAAGATTGCGATATTAGTTAGCATGAAAATGTATCTGTCTACAACATCACAAAGCACGTCGGATGGCTATAGTATTAAAATGATTATGCGATCGCTTGTTCTGGGGCTGCTGGCTTACCTCACTTCTAGCTGCTCGACTATGACCTTAACCCGCATTGAGCAACCAGTTGCTCAATCGGCTGCTTCGACAGCAACTGCAATTACCAGCCTGTTGCCGCATCTGGAAAATACGGAACAATCCTATAGAGAAGTAGCCAGCGCACAACCACCTAAAGCAATGTTCAATCTTGGCTCCTATCAATGGAAAAATCGCCTATTATTGGTTTTTGCCCCCACAGAAAATAGCCCCGATTACCAACAGCAAATGCAGCTACTTCAGAAACAAGCTGCGGGATTAAATGACAGACATTTGCTAGTTATTGAGTTATTAAAAGAAGGTAAAAGCCGCATCAACAACCAAATTATCGATGAATCGGCGGTCGCTCAACTCCGCAATCGATTTAATATTAGCTCTGAGGAATTTAGTGTCATCCTAGTGGGTAAGGATGGTACGCAAAAGCGCCGCGATAAATCTCCAGTCGCACCTGATATTATTTTTAAGCAAATTGATGCCATGCCTATGCGCCGCCAAGAGATGCAACAACGGCGCAGTTAAATAGCAGATACACCCTACACGCCCGCACCCTAAAGGGTCGATGATGATCCACAAGATAAGCCCGCCGGGAGCATCCCGTATTTGCAAATCGTCCACAGGCTGGAAGTCTCGATGCTCCACAAACAAAGCCTACCCACCCAGCCCCAATTGAGTCCGCGCAGGCGGACTTGGTTTGTGTAGCCGCGATTTCCAATCGCCAGGTATTTTTGTAAATACGGGATGCACCTTTTTTTATTCGCCCTAAAGCTTACTCGTTAGGCGTTTTTACCAAACTTTTCATCGCTAAACTTTGCCATCCTTTCCTGACAATTAAAATTAACAATGCTGCTACCAAACCCACAGCCACGATAGGCACAAAAATTGCTAATATCGATAGAATAATCGAACTAGCTGCTTCAACTGTAGAAACAACGGCATTGCCAATTCCCACCGTCAGCGCTGTTGAAGATAAGCGAGTCATTGCCGTAAATGCTTGCACAAGTCCCGCCGAACCGCCACCAGCAATTACCGCTATTGTCCACTGCAATAAAGGATCAGTGTTGGGAATTAAGGCTGCAACGATGGAAGTTCCCACAGCGATCGCAGTCGGTGTAGAAACAGTATCGAGTAAATTATCCACCCACGGAATATAGTAAGCCGCAATCTCAACGCAAGTCGCTACAGCAAACGCCTCCAACGCCGGATAAGTTCCCACCCACTCAAAGTTCTGTGAAAGTGGCAAATGTCCAAATAGTGCAGCAATACTCATTACCAGCGGCGGTACAAAAATCCGAAAGCCGCAAGCCGCACTCAAACCGATACCAATTGCAATAGTTAACAGGGTATCCATAGCTACTTCAAAATCCGGAAACACACTACTAGCTTAAGAAAAATTTCTTTTAGATGTTTCCTACTTTTTGAGTAACATATTGCAATATCGCTGATTTTAAGTTTTGGTTCAACTTTACAGATTAGAACATCCTTAAAAACGTGGCTAATATTGCGCTGATTATAAGCGGCGCATCCCTCTTAACAAAACTAACAACCCCAAGGCTAAAGCTAATCCTACCGCTGTTGCAGCAATTAGTGGTTGATTAGCTTGACGTACTGCGATCGCTATATAAGCCCAAATGATTACCACGGGAAAGGCAATGTCAGATCGTGTTTTAGCAATAGTAGCAGCGATCGCTCCCCCCACTAGCAGCATAATTACTGTCCACGCTTGGGGACTGATCCCCCAACCATTCCAGCCTAAACTGTAAAGTGTACTCGCCACATTGACAATCGTCGCCACGCTAATCCAACCTAGATAAATACTCAAAGGAGTATGAACCAACCACAACTCTTTGCGCGATACTCTTTCCCTACCAATTCCCAACCGTAGATAAATTCCAATCAGAGGTAGCAAAATAAAAAGCATCGCTACCACCGAAAGCGCGAAAAATTGATATACAAAAAGAAATACCCACACAATTTGAGCAATACTAGCTACTGCTAGAAGATAGCCAATCCGCCGCAGCAGAGGATTTTGCCGTTGGTTAGGAAGTACCTGATATACGCCAAAGCTAATTAACCCCAAATAAATCAGACCCCAAATTGCAAAAGCATAATTGGCGGGTATAATTTGCACATTGCTAAAGAAAGTATTGGAAACTTCGCCAATTGTTAATCCATTAGGCGGAGAAACATTGGCATATACATTGATACCGAAAGCAGCGAGGACAGCAATCAAATTGACCCATTGCAGAATCAAATTTGAATCAAAGGGCTTATTGACTGAATTCATATAGATAAATACCTCAAACACAGATTGCTCAAGCCGCGATATAGCAATCCTAAATAGGTTGTAAACCTCTTTCTTTTATCTCTGGAGCGCCCTCTGCGCCTGGAGCAGTTCGTTTTTTTACGAATCAGAATCAAATAGGACTGCTATATAACGTTTCTCAGTTGGGTAGAATATATCGCAATTGAAACCTTCGGGCGACCTTGATAGGGACATTGCCATGTTCCTACAGATGTATCGCACCCAACCCTTGAATTGCTATATATTATTATCGCGTTTCTAGCTTAGATAGGCTCTCCGGTCTGTCTACGGTTTACAACCAATTTAGGTTGTGCCATTAGGCAAAATTGCCCTTTGGAGATTAACGCCTGTGAGGTTAGCGCCTGTGAGGTTAGCGCCTGTGAGGTCAGCGGCTGTAAGATTAGCTCCTCTAAGATTGGCTTTGCTGAGGTTAGCACCAGCCAGCGTAGTCCGCACCAGGTTAGCCCATCTCAAATCAGCTGCGTAAAAGTCAGCTTCGCTCAAGTTGGCTCGGAAAACGTAAGCTTTACTAAGGTGCGCTTCACTCAAGTTAGCTTTGTGAAGGTTAGCTTTGTAAAGGTAAGCCCCCAGGAGTTCAGCATTGTAAAGGTTAGCTCCTGTGAGGTCAGCTTCAATCAGGTTAGCTGCGATTAGGTTAGCCTCGCACAGATTCGACCTTCCCAGTTTTGCTCCGCCCAGATCAGCACCGCTGAGGTTAGCTTCTCTGAGGTCAGCGCCGATCAAGTTCGCATTGCTGAGGTTAGCTCCTTTTAGGTTAACCATTCTCAGGTCAGCGCCGATCAGGTTAGCGTTACCCAGATCGGCATCTCTGAGGTTGGCTTCGCTTAGGTTCGCAATGCTAAAATCGGCTTCTTGAAGGTTAGCGTCCATGAGTTGGGCTTCTTGAAGGTTCGCATGAGCCAGATTCGCATGGCTAAGGTTCGCGGTGATCAGTTTAGCTTTGCAGAGATCGGCTTTTCTGAGGTTTGCTCCTCCCAAGCTTGCGCCTCTGAGGTTCGCGCCTCTGAGATTCGCTTCGCTGAGGTCTGGTTCTATCTCTGGGTTTTGCCTTCTCCACTCAATCCATTTGACTGCACCTTCTTTAAGTAGGGCAAGATGCTGTATAGACATATCTGTTTGGTTTGGTAATTTTTGTTGGGTAATCTAGAACAGAGTGGTTTTATATAAATCCAAAAAATTATTCCTTACGCATAGCGGCAGGATTTTGCCTCCCAAGCACGTTTTCAATCGCCGCCAGCGCCCCACCAGCACCCGCTAAAATATCTTGTTCTTTTCCACCCAGGTAGAGGCGGCCGAAGCTTCCGACAGCATTAACCTCAAGGATGTTAATCGCGGCGGCTTTCTCCGCTTCGTTCGCCGCTAGTGCTGCATAAGCGGCTGGTTCTACTTCTAATACATAAAGTGTTTGTCCTGCTAGTAGCAGCTGTCCGCGTCGGGTGCGATTGATTAGTTGTGTTTGGTGCGCGTCTATGTTTCGGATAATTTGGCTGGAAACGACTCGCGGTTTGAGACATTCGTCTCTTTTGACTCCCAGTGCGTCTAAAATTGCTCTCCCAGCTGCCCGCGTCTCGCCTTGCGTGCTGGAATGAATTTCTAGAAGTCCATAAAGTCGTTCAACAACCTGCACCCCTGGACGTACAGAGGCGGATTTTAGGGCGACATCGGTAATCCGGTTGATTTCGATCCCTGGCGAGATTTCAATCCACAGCGACGCATCTCCTGGCAATGGCAAGAAGCCTAGCGCCACCGTACCGATGTAAGCTGCGTGCTGTGGCTGCAAGCTGTCTAGAAATACGTAACTGCGTAGTTCTATGCCCAAGGTTTTTTCTCCGGACAATATGGTGCAACTTAAGAGTTTACCTTGATACCGGAATCAGTAAGAATATCGGCTGTTGATGGGCTTCGCCAATTTGCGGGACTGTGAGTTTTTTCAATCGTGGTAGTTCTACCCATCTATAGACGATGGTTCTATCCATTTACAGACACAACCGCCCAGATAGCTGCGTTAGATTATTTACATAAGTTAATAACGCTAGACAGACGGAGCGATTTATGATATCTGATCTTTTAGAAGATACCAAAGACTATTGGCGGAAATTAGATGAGTTAGAAGCTGCCTATAAAAAAGGGGAAGTTTCTATTCAGGAGGTGGATGCTAAAGTAAAATTGCTGATGACTGAATTAGGGCGATCGCGCAAGCAAGCATTGACCTATTTTGTGAATAGCTTTCGCGCCAAGTGGTCGCAACAACCTGAAATCATTGTTGGTGTAGCACTTCTGGGAATCATTACCTACGCTTGGGCAGTTGTCAGCTAGACTATTTTTCTGGGTTCAAAATTGAACTTTGTACAATTCAAATAACTCGCCGGATTTCCGCTTGACAATTTTTGCTCCGGTAGCTTTAATTATTTTTTCCCACTCTGCGATAGGCGAGAGAAACACCTCTGCACCTAAATAGGTTTCCAGAACCGCCCAATCTTCCGATAAGGGACTTTCTTGGTTGAGAATGTCAAAAACAAATATACCGCCAGGTTTCAGCACTCGCTTGACTTCATTCATCGCGATTTCCCAGTAATCGAGGGGAAAATAACAACTCCATCCGGTTGCGATCGCTAAGTCAAAAAAATCATTTTCGTATTTTAACTGCTGGGCTGAACCTAACTCAACACCTTTGAACAGCTTAGAGTTTAACTGGGAACCGCGAGAATTGAGTGCATCGCGGGCCACAGTGCTGATTTCTTGACCATAAAAATATGCTCCCCAATCCCGCCAAGGATAGATTAAAAAGCTAACGCCACAGCCAATATCTAAACAGCGTTGATTTTTTTGAGGTTGGACAATTTCCCAGAATGGAGAAGTGATTTTTTGGGTAAGAGTACCTGCTACCCACTCTTGAAAAATTGGCATTGCTTCAACTTCTTCGGGCAATTCAAAGGCTGCACTCTGATACTGTTTATTGAAGCGAATAGCTAAATCTGCCTGTCTTTGGGCGTACAATCTCTCTGATTGATGGTCATCTGCACTTTGGGCGCTGAGTGAGGCGAAGCTGTTTTGTTGAAATGGTTTTTCCGGAAATTTAGACATGAGACGATATTTGCTGTTTAAATTCGGACTATCTCTACCTTAAGGGTAGATGACAAAAACGCTTCCATGCCCATGATATTAGCATGAAGCCACCTTGATTTTGAGCGATCGCTGATTGGGGATGTTGGTTTAGGGGTGGATTTATTATAGCGATCGCTTCCCATTTTACAAAACCCGGACTTGCGAATCTACTTTATCCCTGCTTTCGCACTAAAGACTGATTAAATTTATTTTTAAACTTGACAACATGGCTTTATAACCCTCGCCAAGGGTTGTTTTCAAGTTCAGTTATCACAAATAAAGGTTAAAAAAATGATTAAATCGTGGATGGTTATTGTAGGCATCACCTTTTTAGTTTCCTTTGGTAGTTTTTTTATTAAACCGCGCGATGTTAAGTGGGCAACCCACCTACGCTTACCAAAGTGGTTAGTAGTTTTTGAGCCAGCAATTCCCGTAATCTGGAATCTCATTTTCTTAAGCGGAGCCATAAGTGCTTCTATTATCTGGGATAAAGACCCAGGAAGTCTCAAAACTTGGTTATTAATGGCAACCTATCTGTTACTAGAAGTAGTTACAGTGACTTACATTCCGGCTACTCTGAGACTGCGGAATCTCAGTGTCGGTACAATTATCGGAGGTGCTGGATTAATTGTAGCTATCCTGTTGACACTCTGTGTATTACCAATTTCTAGTTCGGCGGCGGCGCTACTAATTCCTTATTTAGTTTGGAGTCCGATTGGCACTTATAGTACCTGGAAAATGACTCAGCTTAATCCTGATGCTGCATAAGTTGCCTTTCTACAACTAAAATTAGATGGTAGTAAGCAGTATGCCCTTCATCGCCAAATATGACGAAAAGCGACAACACAATTAAACTGGATCAGTTTTTGAAGTTTACAGGTGTAGTGATGACTGGCGGCGAAGCCAAGCTAAGGATTCAAGATGGTGAAGTTTTAGTCAACGGCACACTGGAAACCAGACGCGGACGGCAGTTAGTAGCAGGCGATCGCGTGACTGTGGGAGGTCAAACTTTTGAGGTTAATTTGCAAAATTCCTGAGAAGTTGTAGTGCATTTAATTGAAAATATCAATTAATCATTTTTTGTCAGTTGTCAAAAGTAGCAGATAACTGACACCTCTCCCTAAGTGTACCTATATACAAATTAAATACACAATATCTCTGATAATTTATAGGTGAAATTTAAGCCTCAAGGTAGGGTATTCCTGACAACAAATAAGTTTAAGCTGGAGTGTATAGTTAACATAATTGAGGACATAGTTATGCCTAGCGGTCATGCCAGCCATAAAGGTGCTTCAGCAAAAACCAACATAAATGCTGACGGTTTGATTAATGCTGCTGCTGATGAATCTACACCAGCTCCCCAGGGTGTTATTAATGAAGCTAGCGATTCAACAAGACTTGATGAAGCGCCAGAAAATGCGGCTGCTACTGAACGACCAATTGAGGAAAAATAAGTGATTTATAATCGTTCCCAGGCGACCGCCTGGGAACGATTGCGAGTATTACGCCGCATCCTGATGAAATCGTAGCCGCGAAATCAATTGATAAAAAGGTTCCCAATTATCTTCTTGATCAATTTTCTCCCAAACTGCCTCTATTTCTGGTCTGAGTAACACAGTTTTTGGATTATGACGCTGCAACCGCTCAAGCATATTATCCATCTCGCTTTCTGGTAAGCTAAGCAAAGTTTGCAGATATAAATTTCGCCAAGCTTCTAATAATCCTGCCGCCTCACTTAAATTTAAAAAGCTATCTGATTTCAGAATATTTGCCGCATCGTCGCGCCAATTGCGGTTAAACTGTTCTGTCAGTTCTGAAAAGAAAGTGTGATAACCCACTTGAGTTTTTTGCAGCAATGTCAGAGTTGACATCAGCAATTCTTCAGCTTCCGGCTGAGCAAGATTTGCCAAACCCAACTTATTCAGCATTCGCTCATTGTAAGTCTGGTAATAATGCTCGTCAAACTCCTTTAAAATAACTTGCATATCTTCAACCGGAATCACGGCTGAAAGTGGGTCTTGAAGCATTTCTAAATTCAACTTGCAGATTCCCGGTTGATTGCCGTAACTGTAACGCCCGTAATAATCAAAGTATGCCGCAGTAAATTGCGGATTATACGTGTCAATAAAAGCGAAGGGGCCATAATCGAAACTTTCCCCAGTAATTGACATATTATCTGTGTTCAAAACAGCATGACAAAAACCCACAGACATCCATTGAGCCACAAGCATCGCCACTCGTTGCACTAACTCTGCGTAAAAAAGTGCATAGCGGTCTTGCTTATCTTTGAGGTGGGGATAATATTGCACAATTACATGATCTAAAAGCTGTTGAATTAAATCTTTTCGAGCGAAATTATGCAACCGTTCAAACGTCCCAAAACGGATATGAGAACGACTAAAACGAACCATCACAGAAGACCGAGTTGGAGAAGGCTCATCGCCTCGCCAAAGCGCGTCTCCAGTTTCAATCATTGACAGACAGCGAGAAGTATAAACGCCTAGATAGTGAAGTGCTTCTGAAGCTAAAACTTCTCTTACTCCACCTTTTAGCGTTAACCTACCATCGCCACCTCTAGAGTAGGGAGTAGTACCAGAACCTTTAGTTCCAAAATCGTAAAGTTCTCCATCGGTTCCTCGCACTTGACCGTAGAGAAATCCTCTACCATCTCCTAAGCGGGGATTGTATTCGCCAAATTGATAACCGTGGTAACGCAAAGCCAAAAAAGGTTTTCTTCCTTGAAATTTACCAAAAGCTTCGATAAAATCTTCGTCCGTGACTTCTTCTGGCTTTAGTCCCAGCTTTGGGACTAATTCGTCATTGCGGAAGCGCAGAATATGTTTAGGAAATTCTGCTGCTGCGACTTCATCAAAAAAATCGTCGCCTAAAGCTTCTAGCGCCGAATCGTAATTGAGGTTGAGAAAGGGATTGGAGGAATTTTCAGGGGTCATAAGCTGTCAAAAATACCAGGCAAATAAAATTCAAGAGGTATACAGTCTAGGCAGTCTGGTTTTGTGTAGCGTCACCATGCCAGAGCGATCGCACTTTGCCAGTCATTCCATTTCTATGCTACGGATAAGTAAGTATATAGGTTCAGCATCAAACGATAGAGATATGCTTATCCGTTCTGCTACACCTGCTGATGTACCAGCCGTTCTACCAATGGTTGCCAAGATTTGTGCGTTGCACGAAAAGTGGGACTCAGCAAAATATGGATTTTTACCTAATCCAGAGTTGCGTTATAAGAACTGGTTGAGTAGGATGACGACTAGCGATCGCAACATCTTCCTAGTGGCTGAGGCTGAACCAGGACAACTGGGAGCATTCCTCGTGGCGACAGTAGAACAGGAAATCCCAATTTATCGTTTACAGGAATACGGTTTTATTCACGACCTCTGGGTTGAGGAGGAATATCGTCACGCCGGGATTGCGCGGCAGATGGTGATGCGGACTATTGAACATTTTAACAGGATGGGAGTCAAACAAATTCGCCTCGATACTACTGCTGTTAACGATGCGGCGAGGCGATTATTTTCTGCTTGCGGCTTTCGCCTGAGTACGATAGAAATGCTGATGGAATTCGATTAGGGAAGCGGCGCAAATACGCGATCGCGCTTTTCAAAATCAAAAATAATAGTATGACATCAAATTCACCCAATCTCAAAAGCATCACCTACACAAAAATTGTAGACCTCAGTCATGTAATTGACCCAAAAATTCCCATATGGCAAAACGATCCGCCCGTTGAATTTGAGTCAGTAGCCGAATTAGAAAAAGATGGTTACTATCTGCGACGATTTTCGATGGGCGAACATAGTGGCACTCATATCAATGCGCCGAATAGCTTTTATCCAGATGGAATGGGGATTGATAGTTATCCATCCGAGTCCTTGGTTGTGCCAGCTATTGTAATCGACATTCGCCACAAAACCATTGAGAATCCTGACTATGCTTTAACAATAGATGATGTCCTCAACTGGGAGGAGCAACACCACTGCATACAAAATGGTAGTGCTGTATTGTTGTATACAGGTTGGCAAGAAAGATGGGGCGATATTGGAGCCTTTTTCAATCAAGTTGAGCCTGGTAAATTTCATTTTCCAGGGTTTGGCGCTGAAGCAACCCGATTCTTGCTAGAAAAACGTGCGATCGCTGGGATTGGAATTGATACTCACGGAGTAGATCCGGGAATCGACGAAGCTTTTACAAGTAATAAACTTGTACTAGAAACCCCTAGAATTGTTCTAGAAAATTTAACCAACCTCCATCAATTACCGCCTTCTGGCACCACATTAGTAATTGGAATTTTACGGTTAAAAGGTGGTTCTGGGACCCCAGTATCGGTGTTGGCTTTTGTGCCTTGATGCTCATAATAAATTAAAAATTAAAAAATCTAAGGCAAGAATTTTCCATACGAGTGTTCGCCCTGGCGTAGGGACACCGCACTGCCCTGTTCCTACAGAAGTTCACGAATCATTTAGGATTGCTATAGTAGGAATTATACTTAATTTAATGCGCCCTTAAAAAAGCCGCTATCATGTAAGACTTGCGTCAGCAGAGAACCGCGAGCAAGCTAGGGTGTAGAGTTAATCGTCATTATTAGTAATGTTATGAAAGTGGTTCAGCAAACTTTTACATTACTCACTTTGCGAGAACGCCCAGTTGGGGTTTGGATATTGAGCGGTTTTACAGCTGTCGTCGGACTTTTTATTTTTCTATCGTCCAACCCACCTGTTGATTTTTTTGGGTTGTTTTGCATTGCTTGCGCCAACTTTATGATATTTGGGAGTCCGGTTAAAACTTGCCTATTTGATAAAAATATTAATCGGGTAACTTTTAAACAAAAAGGTTGGCTGGGAACCCAAATAATCAGCTATTCATTGGATAAGGTTGCTGGAGTTCAAGTAGAAAAATCTAACTTAATATGGATTCATTTTTACAGGCTTAGTCTCAGGCTTGTATCAGGACGACGTTTTTATTTAACCCCAATTCCTAGCACTGACTTGAAATTGCAGCAAAGTTTAGCTGATTACATCCACGAATTTCTGGGCTAGTAAAAATACTAAATTTCGCGTCTCTAGTTTTTTAAACGAACCCCTGAGGCGCTCCAGAATACAGAGGAAGAGAAAAGAAATAATTTAATAAATAAATTAGGATTGCTATAGCAGTCCTCAATAATTAGAGAAGGCGAGATACCCGACTTCTCTAAGAAGTCGGGTATCTGAAGGGCTGGCGATAACTCAAATAAGATTGCTATATGACATTCTGCTTTAGAGCGAAGGCTGAACCAAAAGAAAATCCTATCCCTGACTGGTTAGCAGTTGAATTTTCGTTTGATGCACAAGAGCCTCGTTGTTATAAAATTTGGGTTGTGCCAGAAATTGCAGAAGTGGCACTTATATTACGAACTTTGGAGATAGACCCAAGTGTAGAAGGGTGGATAACTTATCTTGAAAGTCTAGGTTTTGAAGATGTGGTGCAGGTATCTTGCAAAGAGTTTTTTAGTCCTAGAGCTGACAGAGATAGGTGAAAATGGGGAAAAGTTAATGAGTGTTTGAGTGTTTGTCTGCAAGTGCGATCGCTGCTTTTGGTTCAACGCCCATTGTCCCGACAGCGAAGCATAGTAAACAAATTCGATATTATGCTGCTATGGAGAGTTGCTCTACTACCTGAACTCGTCCTTTTAGCACTGCACGGAGCAATCTATTGAGAGAGCTTCTATCTTCTTCATCTAAGGACTCATCTAGAGCAGCTGCCATCAGTCCATAGCGGTCAGCCAAAGTAAGCACGCCCGTTTCAGCAACGCTGGCAAGAATTTCAGAAATGGCACCGGGGAGAAGATTTACTGGGGACATTGTTTTTGGGGCGTGAACTCTACACTCTAAATATCGCCTTTTTAAAGTTTGTGTAAAGCGATCCATTCCACAGGAAGTCTGTGAAATTACTGAGGTTTTAGAGTGATCGCGATCGCAAGTAGGGCAAATTCCCCCATTTTCTAAGTGCGATCGCTGTGATCTGGTGTCTGGTTGATTACTCGTAATCCCCTTTGGCAAAGGAACCCCACCCCGCTTGCGGCGTGATGTGGGAATCAACCGGAATTAAGCTGGCTGGGTGGATGAAGACGGGAGGTCAATTGTCAAGTTTCCAGTTCCTTTCCCGGCAAACGGGTTTGATACAGTAAAGGAGTAGATAACTTGGAACTACGATAATGCTTAAGACTTCATTGATTGCAACTACCTTACTGTTAGCTGCAACCGTCTCCTACCCATTAAAAACCCTGGCACAAGTTCCTAGCACGCAAAATGATGCCAATTCCCAGAGGGGTTGCCTTTCTGGGTATCCTGATGGTACTTACCGAGGCGAACGTTCTGTGAGTCGCTATGAATTTGCTGCCGCTTTAAATGCTTGCTTAAATCAGTTAAATCAACTCATCCCTAGCGAGAGGGCAGGCTTAGCGACCAGGGAAGAGGTGGAAGCATTGATTCAACGGCAGAGGCAGTTAAACGAACAACTTCGAGAATTAAGCGATCGCGTTGGCACCTTATCTGGCGAATCATCTGATACAACAGGTAAATAATGCTTTTAAACAAGAGTTTGTTTAAAAGTAAGCAAGTATTTATCTTTTTGTGCCGGATAATGTCACATCCAAGGCTGACAATTCAACCTTGAATCTCAGATGTTTTTTAATATGGAATCTACTTAGAATTAGCAGCCTTTATATAGGCAACAGCCAAAGGTGTGAACTTTTCTGTAACTGCGGCAATAATAGATCGGTCTTGCTGAGTCCAGACTCTAGGTTCACCAAAAACACAAGGTTGCAAAATTCCCCACAACACACCATCAAAGCATAGGTGAGCGTGAACTAATGCTCGATGCCCAAACTCTTTTTCCTCGAAAGCTTTATTAACTACTTGGGGGTTAGCTGTTTCAACATCTTCTACAAAGATAGATGGTTCTGTACGCAGTGCGGCAGCAAATAACGGATCTTCTTGTGGCAAAGATTCTGGTTCTTGTTTCCAGTCGGAGTCAAGGATATTGGGATACTCAGAACTGCGAAGCCAGCAGTAAGGAACTTTACCAATGCGCGTGTGTGGATCTCGCAAGTAGAGAAAAATGCGATCGCATTGCAAGACTTCACCTAACGCTGACACTCCAGCAGAAAAAACTGCATCCGGCGTACTGTGGTCGCGGAAAATGTTATCCAGAACTGTAGGTAGAACTTGGTCTTGCATGAGCTTATGTTTGTAATATCAATTAGATGCTAAGCGATCGCGTCACATCTGAGTAAGTGGGTGTACCAGAAGCAGGAACCGCAAGGGAACACCGAACCGTCTTGGGGGTGGAGGTGCTAGATCACAGAAAGAGCGCTCATAATGCAACAAGAGAGTCAACGCTGATATCGGCGAGGATCTGTTTCCATGAAAATCCGTATTAGATTTTGGTGGTGGGTGATAATAGGAACGCTATTATTTTCCCTACTCGGAGTTAAAGCCCAACCGCCAAGCCGCGTCCACGCCGATGTTATGACTTTGGTAGGCTTGGGGCCGCGTGTAGCTGGGACGCCAACTATCCAGAAAGCCCGCGATTACTTGTTAGCAGAATATCGCGAATCTGGCTATGTTACAGAGGTGGGGACTTTTACTTATCCGAAATTTTTGGATAACGGCTCAAATTTACTGGTTAATAACGCCCAGCTAGACGGAAGGGCGCTTGTTGGTTCAAGGGCTGGTAAACTGCAAGCACCACTGATTGGCGTTCCTGGGGTGGGAAAACCTGACGAATTTGCTGCTGTTAACGTCAAAAATGCGATCGCTATTGTACGACGGGGAGAAATCCGCTTTCTCGACAAAGCACGCAATGCACAAAATGCTGGTGCAGTTGGTTTAGTAATTGTTAACACATCCTCCGGCGAACTCGCCGGGACGCTGGGTGGTGAAGTTAATATTCCCGTGTTCTCCCTTTCTGGTGAACGTGGCGAACCCTTGCTAAAAAAAGCCCTCGTCTCGCGGCTGGAGGCAACTCTAAATGTGAATACCCAAGGGGGTAAAGTCACAGGATACAATGCGATCGCGCACAAACCCGGTGTCACATCACCCCGCATCTTGCTTGGCGGTCACTACGACTCAGTTTTAGGTTCGCCTGGAGCAAATGATAATGCCTCTGGCACCGCAGTTGTACTAGAACTCGCCCGTCGTCTTGCCAATACGCCACTAGCAAACCAAATCTGGTTCGTCGCCTTCGATGGTGAGGAAGATGGCTTACATGGTTCCAAGGCATTTGTCAATTCAGCATCGCCAGAATTTCTCAAAGGACTTCAGGCAATGCTAAACTTCGACATGGTAGGCGTGAATGAAAAGCTGCTTGTAGGTGGAACATCAGAACTGACAGCACTAGCGACTAAAGCAGATCCGAAGATATCCACATTCCGCGACACTGGTAACAGCGATCATCAATCATTTACCTCGGCGGGGGTTCCAGCAATATTTTTCTATCGTGGGCAAGATCCAAACTACCACTCACCCAACGACACTCAAGTAGATCCAAAACTACTAGAAGCTACAGTTGAGGCAGCAAATCGGATTATTCAGGAGCGTTTGGCACAAAATTAGCTTTAGCTTTATCGTAAGCTGCTTTTTGCTCAGGGGTCGCTTCTTCCAGGCACTCTGCATGAATGCGTTCTAAATTCTCAATGTATTCCTGATTTTTGCTTAAAACCGGGTTAGCGCGACTCGAAGCAATAAGGGCGAGTTGGGCGCGTAAAGGCAGTTTGCGAAAAGCTTCCAGGCGGTTTTCAATAGAAGACATCCAAAAATCTCTCTAATTACAATACAGTTCGGCTAATCACTTCCTTTTATAGCAGCCCTATTTGATTTATGAAAAAACGAACTGAAAAAACGCAGAGAACACAGAGTAATTGTAGCGAAACCCAACCTACTTAATATTAGCGTTGGGTTTCGTTACCTTAGCCCAAGCTACTTGCTCATAGAAAATTGTAGTTAGCGCACTGCCCAAGCTACGAAACGCTCAGTGTAATATAATGCCAACTGGTTACTTAGCCCGTTGAAAATAGCATCAAAAGCGTGTTCTGCCCAAGGAATTTCTAACAGAATCGCCGTATTTCCATTTGCCCGCAGACGTTGATACATTTCCTCTATAAATCTTAATTGAACTAGATGATCTCTCCCACCCTGCACTAATAAAGTTGGCGGTAAGGAACGTGTTACATAATTAATCGGTGAAGCAACTCGATATTCGTTAGGAAACATTTCTGGGGTTCCACCGAATAACGTTACCAAAACATTTCGCGTATCAATTGGGTCGGGACGTGGCGGACTAGCATAGCCTCCTGGCAAGTCAACTGGGCCATAGTAACTAACCACCGCCTTTACAGGTATAGCATCGGGTTGATAAGCTGCCAGCATCGCCAAATGTCCGCCAGCCGAACGTCCGAGTAAAACCATGCGTTCTGAGTCAGCTTCATACTGACTTGCATTCTGCTGGATGAAGGATAGTGCTGCACGTACATCATCCAACTGGGCTGGAAAACGGTATCGCGGCGCGTGTCGATAATCAATGGCAAAAACAGTATAACCCCGCGCTGCCATATAACGGCTGAAATCAGAATTATATAAGCGATCGCCACTTCTCCACGCTCCACCGTAGATTACAACAAGCGCTGGATATTTTCCAACTTGCGGCGGTCGGTAAATATCCATACTCAAAGGTACGCCATCGGGATTAGCAAAGCGGATGTTCGGAGTGTAACGACTTTTACCCAACTTAATGCCTGTAAACGCATCAGCCAGCACAAACGGTTGCTGGCGCATCGATACTTGCTTATTATTTAAAATTTCGCTGTATTCTGAGCCAATGCCTTCTTTCATTGCTACTGTCAAATTTTGCACAGTTCCTGGCAACTGCATCAACGGCAAAGCACTCAAAAACAGTCCCAGCAAACTCGCACCCAAAGCTATAAATTGCAGCGGCGTGCGGCGCATTACACCTAGCAATAGTCCAGTTGCGACTAAATTTAGTAGTATCAGCCAGTGAGAAACTTCCGGCGCTCCTACTCCCAAAGTTAGCAGGGGCATATTTGGAGCCGGAACAACAATCCAAGAACTCAAGAAAAGTCCCGTACCGCTTAAGAGCAATGCGACCAACTGGAGAATTATCAAGACTAGACGGGACATGGCAAAAAGTAACTAAGAATTAAAGAATGATTTGGCTAATTATGTCTATAAATTATTGCCAAAATTGTTACGATTCCACAACTAATTAAACTAATCAGGTTTCCATACATCAAAACTTGGTCATTTTGGTAATAACCATATAAGACTCCGTTAAATTGAATAAAATTAAAACCTAGAAAAGTAATTAAAGCTATATTTTTAGAGCTTTTGGTTTTAATGATTCTCAATGCTTGGGGAATAAACAGGCTGGCATTGAACAAAAAACCTAATCCAAAAAAGAATGTAACTATCTCTTTCATACTGAATACAAGCCTAATGTGAAGGATGACAAAATACTGAATTTGATTTTAACTTGTTACACCTAGCCATTTTTCCAGGTATGGTTCTCCCCATTTCTCCGATGCACAGAGACTCTACAAAGCGGCAGGATATCAACAGACGAGACAATACCGTTTTAACTATCAATCCGTGGAGTTCCTTAAATGTCTTCATCTGAATCTTCGATGTCTAGTGTGCTGCTGACTCTCTCCAACAATTTAGCTGATACCGTGGAGCAAGTGGGTCGGTGCGTTGTTGCGGTTAATGTGCGAGGCTCCCACAGAGGGCATTGGCGATCGCGTATTTCTTCAAGCGGTATCCACTGGCGAAGCGGTATTATCATCACCTCGGACGAAACCATCAAGCGTTCTGAGGAAATCACCGTCACCTTAGCAGATGGTCGCACAGTTCCAGTTACGGTGTTAGGTCGCGACGCTACCACCGATGTAGCTGTCCTCAAACTACAAGATGTAGACTTACCCGTTGCGGAAATTGGCGATGCTTCCACACTTAAGGTAGGTCATCTGGTACTTGCACTCGGACAAGGAAAAGAAAACGGTATCACTGCTTCTATGGGTGTTGTCAGTGCTGTAGGTGATGCTTGGCGTAGCATGAGCGGCGGCTTAATTGACCAATTTCTGCGCCCAGATTTAAACTTATATTCTGGTTTCCCAGGCGGCCCCTTGGTCGAGGTGACAACAGGTAAAGTTGTCGGGATGAATACCTCCGGGCCTCGGAATATGGCTTTAACCATTCCGGCTTCTACCGTAAACCGGGTGCTTGACCAGCTGGTGTCAAAAGGACGCATTGGACGCGGCTATTTGGGTTTGGGTATGCAGCCTGTACGCCTACCGGATACTCTCAAGAGTACGCTAAATCTAGATTCTACTGGTGGGGTAATTGTTATCAATGTGGAGCCGAATGGCCCTGCTGATAAGGCTGGCGTGATGATTGGGGATGTGCTGGTAGCGATGGATGGCAAGCCTGTGAGCGATACGGGTGATGTGCAGGCGCTGTTAGGCACCCAGAGCGTAGGTAAAACTCTTAAGGTGCAGCTGGTACGGGGTGGTGCATTAGTTGAATTAGCGATCGCAGTTGGCGAAAAATAACAGAGGCAATTGAAGATGGCGATCGCAATCGATAATACAGATACTACTTCACACATCGCCCATGAGTTGGCAGCTATTGCCGCACAACTACGCCGTTCTACTGTCCAGGTAGGAAGTCGCCGAGAAGGTGGCGGTGGTGACATCTGGAATTTTAACGGCTTAATTGTCGCTGATAATTTGAGTAACCTTCTCTGGTACGCCGAACCTGGCGAGTTGCTACCCTTGGATTTCCTGCGTTTGGGAAAACTGCTTCACTCCTTGTGTGGTTGTGGCTGGTGGGACGATCGCTAACCTATGAGCAAGGGAGAACTCGGCGCGATCGCGGTCATGGTAAGTGCTTCTAACTCCATTGTCCGTGCGGGTTTAGAAAGCATCATCCACGCTTCCCAATTGCTGGAGATAGTTGGTAGTTCGTCTAGTTTTGCCATCCAAGAGAAGCTAGTTGAAGAGTTACAACCCGACGTGGTGCTGCTGGAGTGGAGCATACCTGATGATGCTGCTGAAGAGAAAATACTTGCTCTTGGCGCTCTATCTCCTGCCCTTGTCATTTTGGCTGACAACGCCGATGATACTTGGGTAGAGTCAGCTTTGCAAGTTGGAGTCCAGGCAATATTACCGCTCAAGGCGACGGCTAATGAAATTGTAGCTGCTGTGGTGGCAGCAGCTGCGGGGCTAGTGGTGCTGCATCCTGACTTTCTGGATTCTCTGCTACCCCGTAGCGAGTCTTTCAGCCGCACATTACCCGCTTCCCCAATTCAAGCGCTTACCGGACGGGAGATTGAAGTTTTGGGTATGCTGGCTCTGGGAATGGGGAATAAGAGCATTGCCAAGCGGTTAAGCATCTCTGAGCATACCGTCAAGTTCCACGTATCATCTATATTTCAAAAGCTGAATGCTTCCAGCCGGACTGAGGCTGTCACACTGGGTGTACGGCTTGGTTTGATTATGCTTTAACAACACCTGCTGATTTTGCAGAATGAAACAAAGCAGAAAAGGTAGCGATCGCATTCTCCATAATCGCTCTTGTGGATACGCGATCGCTCAAAACGCCCAACTCACTCACGACGAAACACAAACAGATTGCCTGTTGCACCTCGTCCTACCCTAATTTCTTCGTCTAAATAAGAGGTTGTCCACTCTGCCTCATTCCGGAGGAATTCCAATACTGGTATTTTCAGCTCAGGAAAACTCCAGCTTTCCATGCCAAAAAGCTTTGTTGCTTGCATAGAAAAACTGTTAAAGCTCACCTTAGCCATCTTTTCATCTGCGCCCCAAGTCCAAACACCGTCAGCGCGTAACTGCCATTCCCCCAGCAGGGGTAAGTCAAGAAAAGCACCGTTAGAAGCAGAAATTTGCCCAGTACCGTCTGCAATCAACCTTTGCCACACCCGCTTAATGTTTATTCCTCCCCCGAAATCTGGAATTGATGCCAGCTGACGGGTAACAACTGTTCCTCTTGATGCGTATACCAATTGCCAGTTACCGAGTAGAGAAGGGAGATGGTCGGAGTGGAGTGGCTGTGGGATGGGATTGATGCTTTCTAGCTGTTGCACAATTGCATCAATTGGCTGTCCATCAGATGGAAATAAGGCTTGCTGTAGCCCTAATGCTTCTACTCGTTGCAAGAGTTCAGCTTTCAAGGCAAATCTCGTTACGTCATCCCCTACCATGTCTTGATGTTCCACTTCCATGCTTTGGGTAAATTTCCCGATAATTTCAACCTAGACTAATAGTGAATTAATCGTAGAAATTTCTGTTTGGGCTTCTGGAGTTAGATTAATCGGAGTAAAGTTGTTTCTAAATAATTTCTCAAACTCAGAAACATCTGTGTTTTCTTTTTCGTATCGCTCACTCTCTCCTAAAACGGAACCGACTAAGCTTTTAACATTAAAAATTCTTGGGACTAACCCGGCTATTGCAAATACAATTTCTGGGCTGTGTTCTATGCCTGTTATTTTTTTCCAAGATTCTCTGCCTGTCAATATTTCAAATTCAATTTTTCCCATAAATTGATTTAACTGCTCTTTTTTTCCATAACCTAAAGCTATTTTATATGTACTTATATCAGGAAGCATTTTTTTGTCTTGAATTAAGACTTGTTTGGCTGAGAAAGCATCTACCATACTTTTGTTCATCACGTTTGGGCCGCTTTTGATATCAAAAGCATCTCCTCCTACAACTACATCAACTCCTCCGTCATAAATTCTTTGGCAATTTTCAAATTCTCCCATCAACTTCTCGAATAGGTTTCCATATGTTGTTTCTAGACTACTGTTTAATTTTCCCCCTACAGCAAACTCTTCGGCTTCTTTAAACTTTAAAAACAACGACCTGAATAAAAAAGGATTTTCTGTCAAGATAGCTTCTTTAGCTAAATTAGGAATTCTTTCAGCTATACTCAGAATTTCGTCGAGAAAAAGTACCAATAGATCGAGCTTATTTGTATCAAGTTCTAAAAGACTAGCCAGTACCTGAATAGATTCAATATCTTCCACTTGATTACCGAATAAAGCTGTAGCCTCATCAGTCAAAAGCAAGTTAGGGTTTGCTTGAATATTGAACCAGTTTTTTAACAAGTAACGTTTAAATTCTAAAAAAGATTCTTCAGACGCTATAGAAATAGTCTTGTTATGGAATTTAGCTCGTAGACGCAAGGCGCTAGAGAAAGTTCTGACTCTCATCGGAAGTTTTTTTAGCAAAGTTGAACTCCATTCCTCCCTTTGTGAAAAGAAGCTAATGAGGTTATTACGTTCCCCAGGAGCCAAGTTTTCTATTGCTTCGCAGAACTTGGGGTTATCGACTTTTAATGCTTCAATCTTCTCTAATAAATTAGCTATTCTTGTTGCCTTCCTAGAATCAACAAAACACTTTAGGCTTTCCTTCAAAACTGGCAAGTCGGCTAGCCAAGTAGACACTGACTCTATGTTGGATCTTCTATCTTCGATTTGCACGCCTCTCAAATACAAGTCTCGCTTGGTGATAAGCTGGGTAATTTCTCTATCTTTAATCATTTGTTCGTTTTTACCCTTCTTATCCACCCATAGAATATTTTTTAAGTCTTCTTCTTCTATTTGTAAATATTTTTCTACAGTACGAATGTTCTCAGCTAGCAAAGCTGAACGCTTAATTTGTGCATCTTTAAACAAATTGTTCAGTATTGCTTTGTCTGACATAAAATTTTTGTTTGTTTGATAATTTCTATTTGATGGGCAAATCGTTACGGCTTCTGTAGGCTGAGGAAGTTCAAATATTGAAAGTTGGAATGCTTCTTCTCTGCCTGAGAAGCTCTCTTCTTTTAGAAGTTTAGACAATTGCCCTCCAAGTGCTTTTGCAAGCTCTACTGGCACTGCATTACCAATTTGTCGGTACTTAGACGTAGCTGAACCATAAAAAAACCAATCGTCTGGAAATGTCTGAATCTTCGCACACTCTCTCACGCTTAAAGGACGCAATTCTTCCGGATGGCACATATCTGTTGCTTTTTGATGAGGGCAGGTTGTAACGGTTGGAGAGGGTTTGTCCCACGACAGCCGCCGATAAAAACCGACCTTGCCTCCTCCAGACTCGTAGGCTCCGCCCATTGCTTCTTGCTTCAGTTCGTCAGGTAGATACTTCCAGTTTTGACCTGCTTTTAGAAGGCTTAAATATTTAAGCCGACTGTTTGAGTAAGGAACAAACTCAGGCTGATCATCAACTAGGTTTTGCAGTGCGTCTTCAAGAGTTCGCCATTTTTGCAAATTCTTGTTTGGATTTTTGCTATGGGTCGGCAGTGGGAAGTTAAACCGATGCAAACCTTTTGAACCAACAAAGATTACGCGCTGTCTATTCTGGGGTATCCCATAGTCGGCTGCTTCTATAAGAGCATGGGATACTTCATACCCCAAACTTTTCAGTTCTGCTGAAACCACGACTAGAGCAGCACCTCTCATCTCATCTGATTCAAGGGGGGGATAACCATGTCCACGCAGAACATGAGGTCTGTGGCGAATTGGAGCAGAGAGTAGACCTCGGACATTCTCCATCATGAAGCATCGTGGCTGAATACCCCGGACAAGGCGGACAAAATCCATGAACAAGCTGCCGCGTGGGTCTAGAATAGACCCGCGTTTCCCCACTGTGCTAAAGCTTTGGCATGGGGGGCCACCTGTCACTAGGTCTACTTCACCGGGTTGCAATGGTCTGTTAATACCTAAAGCTCGACCAGCTTCCTCCAACAGGATCGAAGCCGTAAGGTCCCGCACGTCTCTTGGGACAGCGCTCTCAGAAAGGTGTGGGCGGTTAAGAGAGATGGTTTTTGTGCAGTCCGGATCGATTTCCACGACGCTAACCGTGTGAAATCCTGCTTGCTCTAATCCTAGGTCAAGCCCGAAGGCTCCAGAAAACAGGCTTATAGATATTAGTTGACGGTCTATCACTTATGCTTGTAGGTTTTGAGACTTTTCATTTTGGAGTAATTAGAGCATGAGTGGCAACCAACTACGCTTTAATCTTGACCTTCAAGGGTAATCCACGCTGACCTCGTAGGCAATTTCTATGCTAGACGCAGGCAAGGGCATTTTTGTAGAAACGAAGTCGCTTTACTTTCAGCGTCCGGGTTGTCTATATGTGCTGGAGTCGGTCGGATGATGCCATTAAACAAGTCATCCAGACCATAAGGAGTAAAAAACTGCCATTCTCCTTGAGTATCTAACCGAACGCCTACAGCCGTCGCGGTGTGTAGCCAATCAGTGACCCCATCTTCAGTGCTGTTGTAAGGTCTGCGACCGGAACGCCAACGTGCAAAACTCGCTTGATTTTTAACGTCGAACTTGTAGTCAGGAAACTGCGCTGTCAGGGTAGCCTTAGCGGTGAGTTCTTGGGAACGGTCTCCAAGCGCATCAAAAAAGGCAATGTCAAAGTCATTGATGATTAACTCACACTCATTGCCAAATAGCGATCGCCAAACCGTATTTCGCACCACACCACCTGCTAACCACCAGTCGGGAAGATTCAAAAGCGCGATCGCGGGTGACACAACACCAATCGGCGAATCAACCAAAATTTTCTGGAGGCGAGTGGCGCTATCCATACTCAACTGATCCCTAAGTAATTCTCTAAGCTTTATTTTGCAATTTTGTATCTAGGGGCTTGCTTCCCTAACTTAACCTCAGTTCGGGTTAAGCTGATTGAACCAAAGCCCACTCTAAACGGAGTGATGGTTTCTTGGGTTGATGACAGTAAGCAATTAAACCACACAAGATATTGACCATAAAAT
>NZ_JACJPF010000088.1 GCF_014695915.1 Trichocoleus sp. FACHB-40 | reverse complement strand
TAGAGTATTTATTACATCGGCTTTTAAATGAAGGAGAGCTGGTTATTAAGTGGGGACGAAAGCTCAAAAACAAAGGTAATGCTTTTATCACAATTTAAATGCACAACAGCTTAATCCAGTAAATCGGAATCCCAGCACGAGCGTAGAGGCGCTGTTTTGAAGTGCGTTCGCGAAGCGTGTCCCCAGGACATTCGCGCTCCAGGGTAGAATCAGCAACTTCAATAATTAGAGCGATGTCAGAGGCACCGGGATGACGTTCGAGGTAATCGCGGGTATTTCCCCGAACGACCACCACATCTGGTTCTGGCTCACTATCTGCTAGGGTGATAGGTTCTTGAGTATCGACGTACCAGCCTTCAGGAATGACGGCTTCTAAGGCATTTCGAGTCAGTTTGGTGGTCGCACGATGGGGCGGATTTTTCGGCATTTTGTAGACCAACCATCCATCCAGCAGCTCTACCGGATCGTCGTCGCTCAGGATGCCAAGACGAATCATCTGGTGATACTGCTCAACACTCAAACGCCACACGGGTTCTGTTGGTACTGCCGCAATGGTTTGGGTATTCAGTGTATCCGATGGTATGGATGTGGACACAGGGTATGTGAATTGAGCGCATTTACTGGTGATGGTAGCACTTGTGAAATTGCCTTTGTACGCGGGGAATAAGGTTGCTTAGGAGAATACGCGATCGCACCTATCAGAGTAAGTGATGCCATTGAATCGGATGCCAAAACTATCTGGATGCCGACAATGAATCATCTGGTTGGAAGTCAGGATCGTCAAAGTAGTATTGTCCCTTAGCTTTCGCGATACGTTCAAACAGTTGCGGAATTCCTTTAGCAATCACCTTTACGTCTTCCGTTGTGAATGTCCAAACTTCTTGCCCAAAAATTGGAATGGTTCCTTCCCAAACGGGTTTGCCTACAATCACCCACCATTCCCAAAGGCGATTTCTACTGTTGAGGCGGCGTACATAACCGTAGGCAATGCAGCGATCGCCCTCAATATCCATGAAACCAGTGAACCGATCGCCCTGAATATCGATGAAACCAGTGAACGGTTTGTCAGTACCTTTCAACTCGTGATAAGTATAGTCCTGTAATGCCCGAATGTGCCAAGGATATTCACTTTGAGCAAAAATTGTGCCACCGTCGAAATGGCTGTGGAGTTGAATCAGTTCCTTTGGCATTTCCGGTTGGCTTTGATTCTCTGACCAATCAATCGGCGATCGCACGCCAGGTTTTTGCTTTAGCGTGTTTAGGAACTTGAGAAATCGATTTTGCTCCCGTACTGCCCAGCCGATTTCCGGATGGAGATAGCCATCTTGTTGTCGAACTCCAATAAAGCCTGCAACTACTTCTAAATCACCTTCTCCTTGAGGGGTAACGAGTGCGATTGGTGCTTTAGAGAGTCCAGTAGGCAATACTGTTGGTGAGATTCCGTCCTCGACCGTGAGCTCTGCACGAGGGATATCTAGAATCGGATTCTTTTGTATAGGAGCGTGGGTGACGGAGTGATTAATGTAGGGAAATAGATCGGCTAACCATCCTGTAATCACCTCTCCACCGTATATCTCCTTTGGTTTGTAAATGTGCTGCCAAAATTTCAATGGAGGTCTACCAGCAACGGTGTCAATCAAAGCATCACAAATTGGCAACAGCCGTTCTGTCCACCAACCCAGATCGTAAGCAGCGATCGCTTCAACCCGCCCTCGGATACTGCGCCAGTCTGCTTCTGTTCCGCGCACCGCAATCCAAGGAATGCCGCAAATGGCATAGAGCATATAATCAAAATACTGCTGAAATGCCTCCATCATCACCACCTGACTTGCAGTTTGGATGATGGATGTAGTGGTGCTGAAGTTGCAAACCATTAGTGAGTGAATATCGGGCTTAACATTGTGACGAATGCGTTCTGACCATTTTTCAATCACTTCAGTCCAGTCACTCGGTTGAGCGAATTTTTGAGTCTCAACCTTTAACTCCAGCTTGCCTGAATGACCCACAAAACGCGATCGCAACTTTTCCGCATTATTATTGATGTGTTGTGCAAACCCTTGGGCAATCGTCAGCCAAATTGCATCTGGAGTTAGTAACAGGGGTCGATGTTCGCTGTGGGCAATATGAATAGCAGTGACTAGGGGATGATTCCCTGATTCCTGAATGACTTCAAATGAGTTATTGTGGCTGAATGCCAATAATGAGAAGCCTAATCGCTGCTCAAATTTCCTCCAAGCCTTGTTAACAGGAAGGATATCTTCACATACCTGGACATCATCAACGAGAAAACTAATTTCTCCCTCCGATTGATGCAAAATTGAGGCTAGGGTTTCCATAAAAATTTCTGAGGATGAGCAAATAGGCTGGAGTGTAAGCGAATTTACAAGAAAGTGGCATATTTCAAGAATATATCCTACGAATCAAAGAAATAATCCCCTCTTTCTCTATGGAGTTAAGGTCAGATAGTGCGATCGCCTATCGCTCATGTATAAGGTTAAAGCATGAACTTTCCTCTGTTAGCCAAAGAAGCGCCTCTTGACACGCCGACTTTGAATTGAGGATACTGCTTCGTAGCAAAAGTAAACCCGATCCGCTCGCTTTCACCTCGCCTTCGCTACGGCGTTCCTGACAGGAATCACTGCTCTCAGCCTATCAGCAGAGGTAAAAATCATGCCCGGATTCAAACCTGAAGTAGGATCTAGCCTCAAAGCCGAATGGGATAGCATCACAGTCGAGTATTCCCTGACACCACCTGGTGAAAACGATAAGACGATGCCCAAACACCTTGTCGGTGTCGCCTTTGCTCCCCACGAGCGCGTGACGTGGTGTGTTGATGGAGGTTCAAGCCAAACAACATCGCTGCATCCCGGAAGTGTTTTCCTCTACTCATCGTGCGAGTTTGTTTGGTTACACTCACAGCGACCGAGTGAGTGCGTTCACATGATGCTAGACCCAAACTTGCTGAGTCGAGTAGCAGCAGAATGTTCTTTGTCTAGCAATGTCGAAATCGATTATCGCGTCATGTTTGCAGACCCAACTATCGTGCATTTGGCGCAGTTGTTCAAGTCCGAAATGCTCAACGGCGGTTTAGCTGGGAAACTTTATACTGAGTCCCTGACCAACCTATTAGCGGTTCATCTTCTACGAAATTATAGCGGGACACGGATTTCGCCAGCTCTGCAAGATGGAGCGCTTGACACCCCCAGGTTGAGCCTAGTCAAAGATTTTATTGAAGAACATCTGGCTGAAAATTTGAGCATTGCAGACTTGGCTAGTGTGGTGCATATAAGTCCCTTTCACTTTGCTCGTGCCTTTAAAACTGCCACAGGTCAACCGCCCCATCGCTACATTACTCATCGGCGCATGGAACGAGCAAAAATGTTGTTGTCTATAACCCGTCTTCCCGTTGCTGAAGTGGCATATCGGGTTGGTTTCTCTAATCAAAGCCACTTTACTGCCCAATTTCGTAAAGCCACAGGCACAACACCTAAAGGCTATCGGGATAGTCTTTAATGCTATTGCAGCACGCAGAAAAGCAAGATTAGCATAAACGACAGCAAGAATCGGTCATGAATGTACATTTTATCTTTTCTAAGCTTTGGATAATACAAGAGCCAATTGCAGACTTGAAGCAAAGCTAGGGAAAGCAAAAATGACAAACGATTTTGAACACAACGCCTCTAGTGATGTCAAAACCCCTCGCCGTGAGAAAATTGCAGGGGTCAGTCGCCGTCGCATGATGCTTTACGGTGGCGCAGGCTTGGCAGGTGTTGCTGCCATGACGGTTGGCGGAAAGGTTGATGCAAATACGCCACAGTCTGCTGTCGCACAGCAAGTTTCCGCTAAACCAGAGGGAAGATTTGCAGGCAAAGTCGTTCTAATTACTGGTGCTACATCAGGGATTGGGGAAGCAACCGCACGGGCATTTGCTAAGGAAGGGGCCGCTGTTCACTTTTGCGGTCGCCGGGAAGCACTTGGAGAGAAGGTTGCCCAAGAAATTAACACTCAAGGCGGTAAAGCTAGCTATCAGAAAGTAGATGTCCGCAAGGAAGAGGAAATTAAAGCATTTATCGATACTGGCGTTCAGAAATATGGTCGGATTGACATTGCTTTCAATAATGCCGGAATTGAGAGTTCTCCGAATACTGTTGCCGAACAGTCCTTAGAAGACTGGATGAATGTGATGACGACCAATGCAACAGGTACTTTCTTATCTATGAAATATGAACTTCCCGTTATGCTCAAGCAGGGGAGTGGTGCAATTATCAACAATGCGTCCGTTTCCAGTCATGTTGGCTTTGCAACGATCGCACCCTACAGTGCCAGCAAACACGCGATCGCATCTTTAACTAAAGTTGCAGCTTTGGAGTATGCAGACAAAAACATCCGCATTAATTCCATCTCGCCTGGCGCAGTGGATACGCCCATGCTGCGACGGGCAATGGCTGCTTGGAAGCTTTCCGAAGAACAAATTGCCAACGAATACCCGCTCAAGCGGCTAGTGGCTTCAGAAGAGATTGCAAAAACCGTTTTGTGGCTCTCCTCTGCTGACCCCACCTGCATTATTGGTACTGACATTGACGTAACAGGCGGCTACCTCACCAAGTAGTTGCAGTTGCTAAAATCATTTCTATAGCAATCCTAATTCATCAAATTCTCTGCTTTTTCTTTCTCTGCGTCCTCTCTCGCCTGGAGCGGTTCGTTAATTTTCACACATCGAATCTGGTGACTATATGACTAATCAACAAACTCGAAAAGAGTTTTTGAATTTGAGTGCAGTTGCAGGTTTTTCGTTTCTTTTGGGCAGCCAAAATCTATTAGGGCAGAAAGCTTCAGCAGAAACTAGCTCTACTGAACATCCCAATGTTGCAATTATTAAAAGTTACTATGAGGCATACGGTAAGGGCGACTTAGTAACCGTTCGGCAAAGTTTTGCTCCGAATATTGCCTGGACAATTCCCGGACATCACCCACTAGCTGGAACCAAGCGAGGTGTAGATGAAGTTTTAGCTTTCTTCCAGCAGCTGGCTAAAGCCAAGTTTCGGGCTGAGGTCTTATTTTTGGGCGGTAATGACTCCTATGTTGTCGATGTTCATCGAGGCTGGAGCAACATGGAACGGGACAATATCGATCAGCTTTGGGCATTGTTGTTTAAAATTGAAGGCGATCGCATTGTCGAAGCTGTGAATTTTCCCGGCGACCAACACGCAGCAGATGCCTTCTTCTGGAAAGTTTATCCCCTCAAACCCCTTCCAGAACGACTGGCTTAATCAGTATCGCGCCCTAGCTGATAGTTTCAGCAGCAAAACTTAAGGACTTTCTCCATGCAATATACAACGCTTGGACACACAGGTTTAGTCGTCTCCCGCTTTGGCTTTGGGATGCAGCCGTTAGATTAGAATACGAAAGTTAAAGCAGCATTAGATTGTGAGTTTGAGTCAAATACTTGAGGCAGCTTATTTGATTGAAAGAGCGATTGCTCTTTGTGTAAAGTAGCACTGCTTGCCAAACGCATTGCCAAAAAAGGACATTGTGGGAGTATGAGTGTAACTTAAGGGTTGCTTTGTTGTAACCACAGTTCAGATGCTTTTGGGATACTACGATCAAACTTCACACCTATTTCACCAGTAGAAGCACTTTCAACGGTCTTACCATCTATTTGAATTTCCAGTATTTCCGCTCTAGAGTATATTCCATCGTTACAAACGATAACCGTTGCGCCTTTACATAGAGAAACATTATCAATTTTGATTATGGCAATTTTGCCTTTGTGATGAATTTCAAGAGGAGAACCAATTAAAAAAGCGTTTGATGGGCTAAACGTTACAAGTCCATATTGCAATAAAGTCCTTCTTGCATCCTCCTGTGTTACGAAACCTTCTTGAATAGCAAAGTAGAGCTTAAACAGCTCATATGTAGTCAACAAACCTCTTTCATCAGATTGGGCATCAGCGATCTGGTGTTTGGTAAAAGGAGGATTCCTTCTCTCTTTAGGTGGTAAATACCTTTGATGATTCACCAGATAGAGAGCATAAACATCGAAACTTCCTCGCTCTTTTGACCTTCTGTATTTAATCTTGCTTATTTGTGAACACTCACTATCTTTAGAAGTACCACCAATGCCTTTAACCTCAACAATAAGCAAGCACTTCTCTAGAGAAACTTGGATATCTTCCTCTTTAATGTCTGGAGCAGTTTCATCCATATTGACAACATTTAAAAAACCAAGCCAATTGAGAAAGTATTCAACTGCTTTAACTAAGGCATCACCAGTTTCAGTTAACAAGTTGTGTAAAAATTGATATTGAGCTTGATTATTATGAATTTCTCCATCAATCCCTGCTAAAGCTTTAATATAATCAGCCTCTAATTTTTCCTTCTTTCTCGAAAGACTAACTTGGTTGGGGAGAGAATAATCATTTGATTTTAACCAAGAAAATTGTTCAGAATAAGGAAATATTATAGGAAACGTTTCCGGTAAAATATCATCAATTAACTCCAGTAAAAATTCCTTTTTGTTGTGAATTAATTGAGGGAATACTAATGTGATTGATGGGCTATATAGTGAATCAATAAATGACACTATTTCGCCATCTACATTCAACAGAAAAGGGATGAATTCATCCCTTTTAATAGTTTTGTTGTTAACCCATTTGGTGGGATGATTAAATACGACTTCATAAATAAAGTTTTTACTATATTTCTGAAGTAAATTTCCAATATCTCTTCCTATCCCAGGTGCAACACTTATATTTTGACCTGTTTTATTGTGAACTCCACCTAAACCAGGAAGCAATTCATATATATCATGCTCAAAGGGTTCTCCTTCGTGATGTCCATAAGGACTTATTGATACGGAATGATATTCAACTACTTCTCTAGGAGAAGAGAATATAATAATCAACGACTCTTTTTTATAGAGACTCTGTAGCTCTTTTTTAAGAAGATTTGCTGAGAAAGGGCGTGGATCAAAAATTGTTTCAGGATAGCTGCTTACTAAAACAGTTTTTTTACTTCCCTTAAATGATGAGTGCTGATGATCTAAACGATTATATTCAATTGGCTCTCCCTGTTGCAAATCTACAAGCACAATGTCATACTCGTGAAGATTAGGAGGAAAGAGAAAATCTAGAAGGCATTGATGTCCTAGACCGCGGTTAGAATTTGGAACTTTAATCTGGGAGCCTAATCGACCAGAGAAACACTGCAAACCTCTATTATTTAGAGCATCAATGATTTCCTTATCGAGGTCAATAGCACAGATCTTTGGGGTTGCCTTTATCTGAATCTCTGAAGATTTATCAGTCATTTCTATTCCGTTAACCGTATATAACACTCAAATTTTAGCTAATCTACATTTTTGAAGATACTAAAGTTCTCATTCGCTGCCAAAATCTCTGAGATTCTATCGCAAGCGTTGATGAATGGTTTATTAAGTGTGCGCCAAGCGTGCTCGCTTTTCCTCATCCTGCCAAAACAGGCGATCGCGTCACTCTCACTCTAGCGCGGAGAAGCTACAACACGATTGACAAGAGCAGCAATCTGTGTATCTAAAATGGGATGAAGGCGATCGCATCTTCCAAGTTAGACTCCACGCGAAAAGAGCGATCGCGCCTAGCCTCCAGCAAAAGCGATCGCATTCTCTTGTTCTGCCAGCCCATACCATACGCTTAAGTTGCTCAACCTGTACCCATAGATCCGTCTATAGTGATCTACAAGAAATATTTATGAATAAGTGTTTACAAAGTTTAATAAGATAATCACATACACAAATAAGTATTTTTTCCTAGTGCCATGATAGCGGATCAATTTCCCTGGCTTAGCGCGATTATCCTGCTCCCACTCGTTGCTGCACTGCTTATCCCTTTTCTGCCTGATAAAGACGGTAAGCGCGTGCGGTGGTATGCACTGGGTGTGGGTATCGCAGACTTTGTATTGATGTGCTACGTCTTTTGGAAGCATTACGATCCAACCAGCGCTACTTTTCAACTCGTAGAGAAATATACCTGGCTGCCTCAGTTAGGCTTGAACTGGGCAGTTTCGATTGATGGAGTTTCAGCCCCGCTTGTGCTTCTGGCAGGATTAGTGACCACACTCTCAATATTTGCGGCGTGGCAAGTCAATCTCAAACCCCACCTCTTCTATTTCCTGATGCTGGTGCTGTATTCCGCACAGGTAGGGGTATTCGTCGCCCAAGACGTGCTGCTGCTGTTCATTATGTGGGAAGTAGAACTGATTCCCGTCTACCTACTCGTTTCGATTTGGGGTGGTCAGAAGCGTCAGTACGCCGCGATGAAGTTCTTACTATATACCGCCGCCGCTTCTATTTTTATTTTGGTCGCTGGTCTGGGAATGGCCTTCTACGGCGATAATCTGACCTTCGATATGGTCGAACTCGGCTTAAAGGATTACCCCCTTACTTTAGAACTGCTGCTTTATGCAGGATTGCTAGTTGCCTTTGGTGTCAAACTAGCTGTTTTCCCTCTGCACACCTGGCTACCGGATGCACACGGCGAGGCATCTTCTCCCGTATCGATGGTATTAGCCGGCGTACTGCTGAAGATGGGCGGATATGGGTTGATTCGCCTCAATTTAGGACTTCTTTCGGATGCACACGTTTACTTTGCACCTGTATTAGCGATTCTGGGCGTTGTCAATATTATCTACGGTGCGTTTAACTCCTTTGCCCAGACGAATATGAAGCGTCGTCTCGCCTATTCGTCGGTTTCTCACATGGGATTTGTCCTGTTGGGGATTGCGTCGTTTACTGACTTGGGAATCAACGGCGCAATGCTGCAAATGATTTCTCACGGTTTAATTGCATCATTACTATTCTTTTTAGCTGGGGTGACTTACGATCGCACTCACACGATGTCGATGAAAGAAATGGGCGGGATTGCTCAGGCAATGCCGACTGTGTTTGCCCTGTTTACAATGGGTGTGATGGCATCGTTGGCTCTGCCGGGGATGAGTGGCTTTGCTAGCGAACTTGCGGTTTTCGTCGGTGTGACGACTAGCGATATCTACAGCTCAACTTTCCGCACCGTGACAGTTTTTCTAGCCGCTGTGGGTGTCATCCTGACTCCAATTTATCTACTTTCGATGCTGCGACAGGTATTTTACAATTCTGGTGAAGTACCTACCTGCGACATTGCACCTACCTGCGACATTACTGATCCAGATTTGCAGAGTCAGGGAAATCAGGAGCCAGTTTGCTTTGGTACAAACTGTACCTTGCCTATAGATGCAGAATTTACCGATGCTAGACCTCGTGAAGTGTTTATCGCTGCCTGCTTTCTAGTTCTGATTATCGGTTTTGGCGTATACCCCAAGATGGCTATGCAAATGTACGATGTAAAAACTGTTGCAGTTAATGCTCAGGTTCGCCAATCTTATACCCAAATCGCAGAAGTGAATCCCCAGATTTATACGGAAGGATTTTTGGTTTCTAAGGTGGAATCGGAAGTAACGCCTGTTTTGGGAATGGTAGAGCGTTATCCAAGATAAGCGCCGCCTGAGTAATCCTTTGGTAGCCGATTGTAGGGGCGTTTTGCCTAACTGAAAGGGTGATCAGCTACCAAAGTTATTTTTTGGGTGCGCTTGTCGGCTCAAATGCGATCGCTTTTAGCTGTGCGAGTGCCACAAAGACTGATTCAATTGGGGAAGATACTTTGAGCGATCGCTGACATTTCCCAGGAACGTTAAACCCTTGAATTTTATGGGCAAAAACCCAGAGGGTCTTCGTGTCGCCCCCTCTGGGTAAATAGCTAGAAAGCTGATTATTACTTTGACAGAGGCTGGATTATTGAGTCAGATAAAAACCCAAAAATCCAGGTATACGTCCTAAATTTACTCTTCTTTGAAGACTTGTGTTGCCAGGAATGCTAATGCAGCGGTACTAGCGATCGCACCCAACTGGAGAGCCGGATTTTTAGCCAGCCAGTCAGAAACGCTCGGTATCACCAGATTGCTAAAATCTCCATCAACTCTAGTATCGCCGGGGACAGGCTCATAAAGATTGTTCCGATCGTCTGGGGACTTCGGCTCGTTGGTGCGTTGGGCTTGGAAGCCAACGAGCAGCAACAAAGAATCCACCAGTTCCGGCGAGAGCCGCTGTAGCGCATCTATCGCTCTAGCCGCATCCCCAACCAAGAAGTCACGAGTTGGATGTTCGGCGACGTAGAGGATCGCGTCAGCGACCAGCCTGGGGTCGTAGTAGGGCGGTATCCCTGACGGCTTCACACCTAGCTTGGTGAGACCATTGTTCCAGAAGGGTGTATTGATCACCGCTGGTTTCACACTCGTCACGCTGATGGGGATGCCCTCATGTTGCAGCTCAACGCGCATCGCTTCGAGGAATCCCTCGATCCCATGCTTTGCTGCGGAGTATGCACTTTGGTAAGGGAGACTTCGCAAGCCCTCCATTGAAGAGATGTGGATTAGCGCCCCCTGTCTCTCTCGCTTGAGATGGGGTAGCGCCGCCATCGCACCGTATACCTGCCCCATCAAGCTAACGTCAATAACGCGCTTAAACTCTTCTGGTGTGGTGTTGTCGAAGGTGGCAAAGATGCCGACAGCAGGGAGGTGTACCCAGGTATCGAGCCGCCCGTATACCTCTACAGTACGGTCTGCGATCGCTTTGACCTGCTCGAATACCGACACATCAGCTACCACAGCCGTTGCTTCACCACCAGAGATACGAATCTCGTCCACCAAGGACGCTAGCTTCGACTCACTACGAGCCGAGACAACTAACTTTGCCCCACGACGAGCAAACTCAAGGGCTGTCTCGCGCCCAATGCCGCTACTCGCCCCAACGACGGCAACAACCTGCTGATTTATTGGTTTTAGTTGCATTAATGCTACTCCTTAAAGTTTTTATGCCAAAAAAATTCACCTCTAAGAGGATGTTTGAATTATCTATGTGACGCTGAAATCTTGGAGATCCCCCCTAGCCCGCCTTTTTAAGGGGGGGAAATCTTCTAAGCCCCCCTTAAAAGGGGGATTTAGAGGGATCTCTAACCCATAACGTTTGAAAAAGCACTTTTCAAACATCCTCTAAAGGTAAAGTTTTTCTAGAACATTTGGTCTAATTGCAATCTACAAAATCAACTTTTCAATAATTACATCATACTAAGCGATAGCGAAAGAAACGTTGTACTTAAGCATGACTAAAAGCACCCTAAATATTGTAAAAATCAAAAATTAGGATTTTGCCTTATTCCTCATCAGTAAAAAGGGGTATATTTGAAGCCGCGAGCGCTTGCTGAATCTATTTATAACTATTCAGGCCAATTTGTGCGCTTTTAAAGAGAATAATTACTATGGTTTTAGCCAATTTATACCCAAAGCAGGGTTTATTATTACGCTAGTAAGTGTTCGTAGATATAAAGAACTTTAGCTGACGCTAGAAATTGAGTTTTTTATTTAGGGAATTAATAGATTTTCATCCTATTTGTGGATTCTAGAGAATCTCATCTTTAGATATGTTGCATTTATAGGCATTCGCAGGATTCACAAGAAGCATTATGGCTGATAAGACTAGGAAAACAGACAAGGAAACCAAGATAAGGGATCAAGGCAATCTTTCAGATGTACCCATCGAAGATACTGACCTGGTTTCAGATATACCCGTAGAAGATACTGGCGAACCAATTATTTCAGATTTACCCCAGGAAATTACTGAATCCTATGGAACAGGTGTTGCTGTAGAGCCGGGGCTAGAAACCGGCGGACGAACCATGCGGGATCGCATGGAGCAGTATACGTCGGCTGGCCCAGAACTAACCGGCGGTGATATTGATGCTCGTTGGGATCAGGCGGAAGCAGTTGGTGACGAAGCAGTAGGGGGAACTGTTGCGACTCCCGATCAGAATGTTGTTCAAGAACTCGGAGTTGCTGTAGGGCTGGATTATGACGACGGCGTATCTCTTCAGACAAACGAGATTTTGGAGTCACGTGACGCTGGTCGATGGGAGTTAGACCCCATGTCTGCGGAAGATTATCCGGAGCATTGAGTATTGTGTGGAGCGCGATCGCATTTGCCGTCAGATTCAAACCGATTGCTTGGTCAAAGATGCGAGTGAACCCTTGCAATCAGGGAACTCCCCGAAAACAATTATCAATCTAGATTAATCCTACTAAGAGCAGTTTATGGCAACCCCAGATCCCGACACCAGACCAATAGAAGACCTAGAAATCACTGGAAACATTGATACACCAGATACACCATCGATGCCAGCTCCAGATGCCTATGTTAATCTAGGCGATTCGGCAAGCAACCCGCTAATTATTTCGCCGCTGTCGGAAGAAGCAGAAGCAATGGACTATCAGGAAGAGGCTGAAGATGCCGAACGCTCAACAGCAGCTAGTGAGGGAGAGTGACTTCTGTTGGCAGGGTTAACAAAGCCGCTCCCAGTGCGACAACACCTGCTAAAGCACCCCACTTCAGAACGGGATTTTTATCCAGCCAGTCGGTAACGCTCGGTATCGCTAAGTTGCTAAAATCTCCCTTAACCCGGTCATTGGCTGGGATAGATTCGTAAAGATTGTTTGGCGCATCGTCTGACTTTGGCTCGTCGGTGCGCTGGAGTTTGAAGGCAACGCGCTGCAATATGGCATCTACCAGTCCAGGCGAAATCCGTTGAAGCAAATCTATCATTCGAGCCGCATCCCCAACCAGGAAGTCACGGGTTGGATGTTCGGCAACATAGAGAACCGCGTCAGCGACCAAGCTGGGTTCGTAAAAAGGCGGTAGGCTGGCTGGCTTCACACCTAGCCTGGTGAGCGCATTGTTGTACAGAGGTGTGTTGACGGCGGCGGGTTTGACACTCGTGACACTGACGGGTATTTTCTCATGTTGCAGTTCGACACGCAGGGCTTCGATGAATCCCTCCATACCGTGCTTTGCGGTGCAGTAGGAACTTTGAAGCGGGAGACTTCGCCTGCCCAAGACTGAAGAGAGATGGATCAGCGCCCCTCGCCCCTCACGTTTGAGATGGGGAAGCGCTGCCATTGCACCGTATGCTTGCCCGATTAGTCCGACATCAATAACCCGCTTGAACTCTTCTGGTTTTGTCTTATCAAAAGCGGCATAAACGGCAATCGCGGGGCAATGCACCCAGGTATCGAGTCGCCCGTACACCTCTACAGTACGGTCTGCGATCGCTTTCACCTGCTCAAATACTGTTACATCAGCGACGATAGCAGTTGCCTCACCGCCAAAGCCCCGAATCTCGTCTACCAAGGATGCTAGCTTCGATTCACTGCGAGATGAAACGACCACCTTTGCCCCTCTCTTGGCAAACTGGAGGGCTGTCTCACGCCCGATGCCGCTGCTCGCTCCCACGACTGCAACGACCTGCTGATTGATTGGCTTCAGTTGCATCAATGCTACTCCTTAAAGTCCTCATTAAAAATTCGGTAGTGGTATAGAAGTAGTGATAAATCCACTTTTACCCCCTACTGTACAAGGCTTTGAGCATTAAATATCACTACCTGTTTACCACTACCAAAAATTCTTCACCCCTGGAGGTGAAGTCAATCTACAAACGTTTGATTTAATTGAAATCTACGAGTTCAACTTCTACCCAATAAATAAGCCAGAGCAAGCGTGCCTACATCAGCCGCAGGGTTGACCGTTGTCTAAGCAGCAACGCCAGCGAGAAACTGGCTCAACTCAGCACTAAAAATTTCCGGGCGTTCGACATGGGGTAAGTGACCGCAGTCGGGGATCAAGGCAAGGTGTCCTTGCTTTAGGCGGCTAACCGCGTCGTGAGCTTGCTCTTTCGGGAGAACCACATCCTCCGTCCCCCACACGACAAGAGTCGGCATCGGTAACTGCCCTAGAGAGTCGAGAAATACTTGATGCTGTCCAAATACATTCAGTTGGGCACGCAGCGAGGTCAGAGTAGCTTGAAGAAAACCGGGCATCTGAGACATTCGCTCTTGCTCGGCTATCCACACAGCGGGAGCCTGCGCGGGGTGAGCGAAAAACAGCGTCGCCCGTAACCAAGAGCGCATCTTAGCACCAGGAGGCGTTTGGCACCCAACGATCATCACATCCCCATACCCAGGTAAAGTTAACTGGGATAGTAACGGGGTGACTGCGTAACCAAGCCCGGAACTATCTACCAGCACCAAAGCTGCGACTTGTTCGGGACGGGATAGGGCAAAGCGTAACGCAACTTGACCGCCTAGGGAGTTGCCAACCAGCACCGCCCGCTCAATTCCCAGCGCGTCAAGAAAATCAACCAAGAACTGCTTAAGAAACTCTGGCGTATACTCCAGGGATGGTTTGGCACTATCACCGAAACCAGGAAAGTCCGGCGCATAGACACGATAGGTAGCCCCCAGGTTGGGAAGCACCCAAGACCAATCAAGAGCGCTGGCACTATCTCCATGTAGCAGCACTAACGGTAGACCATCATCGCCTGCTTTAAAGTAGCGGATACTTAAACCGCTGACATTGATTCGCCGCTCTTCAACCTCTGTTTTCACGCTTGGCTCCAATGTAAATTATGAATAGTTATTAGTGTTGAATGAGCATTCAACCGAATGCGATCGCAATTGCCCTCAAGTGTGATGAGCGCCGTTGACTCTCACAACTTCGCCAGTAACGTAGCTGCTTGCGCGAGGCGAAAGCAGGAATGCAACTGCCCAAGCAACCTCCTCTGGCTTACCGAAGCGACGAAGCGGAATCTCGGACACAATGCGCTCTTTCACTTTGTCTGGCACCGATTTAACCATATCAGTCTCAATAAATCCCGGTGACACAGCGTTGACTCGTACCCCATAACGAGCCGCCTCTAAAGCGAGGGACTTGGTTAAACCAATCACAGCCGCCTTGGTTGCGGCGTAGTTAGTTTGACCGATATTTCCCCGTTCACCCGAAATTGAGCTAATGCAAACCACAGAGCCTTCTTTCCGCTCGTACATCTTGGGGATAACGGGCATCAAGGTGTTGTAAACGCCTTTCAAGTTAGTGTCAATTACGGCATCCCAGTCTTCGGTCGTCAGTTTGGGAAAAAAGTTGTCTTGGGTAATCCCAGCATTCGCCACAATCCCATAAATCGACCCTAGTTTCTGTTCAACCTGTTCTGCCACTGCCTCCATCGCTGCCTTGTCGGTTACATCGGCTTGGATTGCGATCGCTCCATGCTGACCATTGGTAGCGCTGCGCTGGGTGTAAGCTACTCTAGCTCCCAGCTCCTCCAGCAGACTGACGATAGCGGCTCCTATCCCTCGATTACCACCCGTTACCAAGACGACTTTATCTTCCAGTCCCAAAGACACCATGAGCCACTCCCTAATTCCTATTACTAATTCCAGTGTCTTCTCCGCTTAGCGCCAATATTTGCAGTTGTAGTTGAGCGACAGTGAAACCCAACAAATATTTATCAATGTTGTGACCCAGCGGTTCATATCCCCGACTTCTCCAAGAAGTCGGGGATCTCGCCTTCACGAATCATTTAGGACTGCTATAGGAGTCGCGAATTATTGCAATTAGGCTGACATTTCTTGCTGAATCTTGCTCTTGGCAGCTTTAAATTCAGTAGCCATTTGCTCTTTCTGCTCAGCGCTGCAATTTTTGTCAATCGCCGTGAACATCGTGAATTCTTCTTGGCGAATGTGGTCGCCAACCACATCCATCAGGTCTTTAATTTTTGATCTGAACTCGTCGGCATTAACGGGGTCAATCGCTTTAATTTCATCGAGCATCTGCTTCATTTGCGCTTGCTCATCGTAAAGCTCTTGAGTATTGTCATCGCCGTAGAAAGAACGTACTTTCGGGTACACGACTTCTTCTTCTGCTTGAGCGTGTGCTAATAAATCTTTGTAGATTTGCCCGAAATACTCTTGGAGCTTTTGAGGATCTTTCGTCGCTCCAACTTCAGTGAAAATTGTATTCACTTTCTCGTGATCCAGCCGGATAAGGGTCTGGATATTCATATCTTGCTTGTCAGTGTTTTGCGTAACCACACTGCCAGCCACACCCGATAGGGCAGCAACTGCATCTTGCACCCGTGCCCAGAGTCCCTGATGCGCGTCTTGACCAGTCATTTCGCGGACTCCCACCTGTTCGAGCATCCCCTTGAGCTGTTCTTGGTGAGCGCGACCCTCGAAGTTGACAGTATTGAGAGGCCCAATTGCTACTTCAATATCAGCCCCTACAACCTGAGCGGCTTTGTGGATCATAATTCCACTCATGGCTTGACCATGCTTCATCAGTTCGTGGTGAATGAGTTTCTGATAATAGGTAAACTCATCGCCGGACATCATCTGCTCAAACTGCGGAATAAATATCTTGGTTGCAGCACTCGGTTCAGATTGAATGCCGTATTGAACGATTACAGTGTCTATAATGCCCAGATTTTTCTGGTCATCAGAAAGCATATTTTGGAGACGCTCGCGGACATCTTCATAAGGGCAGGCATCTATGAGTTTTTGATCGTTAGAGATGATTAAACTTTGAAAGGCTCTCAGGTCTGCCAATCTTTCACCAATCGCCATCCGCTTTGTATCGTCAATCGTTGTAACCATGCTTTGTTATCCTGTAGAAAAATAATCTGATTGATACCCGCTTCACCACAGAGGTAATGTAGCTCAATACGAGTTGCCCAAATATTACTCACAGAGCTTTTAGAGGTGTTGTTCACCCCTTGCTTTGAGAACTCGAACGAACACCATTACCTTAGTTCTGGAAATGGGTTATTTCAAGCGAAAAAACCTTGAATATCTTAATTTTGTCGTTAATCCAGTTCTTGTCCACCTAGCCCAGGTTAGATGTTTTGGTTTAACCCACGAGAAGCTGAGTTAGATTACGGAACTAAGAGGATGTCTGAACAGTCATAATCGAGACGCTTAGATGGTGGAGATCCCCCTAAATCCCCCGATAAATTGGGGGACTAAGACTTGATTGTTCCCCCTTTTTTCTAGCGCAGCGGCGCTCTCTTCGCGGGGGCTGGGGGGGATCAAGCTAACTTTTGACACTTCTGGGACATCCTCTAAGAATTCTACGGCTCCACTTCGTAAAAGCCTTGGAAGTGTCAATTGTCAAAGCCGCTCAATGGCGATCGCAGTCCCGCCACCAGTTCCATGACACACCGATGCCAGTCCCATCTGTCCATTTCGCTCCTGCAAGGCGTTGAGCAGCGTGACGATGATTCGCGCCCCGGAAGCGCCAATGGGATGCCCCAGCGCGATCGCTCCTCCATAGACATTCAGCTTCTCGTAAGGAATGCCCAGCTTGCGGTTGAACAGCACGCTGCTTAAAGCAAAAGCCTCGTTGTTCTCGAACAAGTCAAAATCGTAGATTCTCATCTTCAGCTTGTCTAAAAGCTTGTTGACTGCCAGAATCGGAACTTCCGGGAAGCGCCAAGTTTCTCCACCTATCGACGCTCCCCCAAGGATGCGAGCTAAAGGTTTGAGTTTAAAGCGTTCCACCGCCGTTTTGCTTGCCAAAACTAAACCTGCGGCTCCATCGGATATCTGGCTGCTGTTTCCAGCCGTGAACACCCCATCTTCCCTAAAAGCAGGTTTTAGCTTGGCAAGGCTCTGCAAGGTGGTTTCGGGGCGAATTCCCTCATCTTTGTCCACGAGTTGCAAACCTTTTTTGCCCTCTATTTTTATGGGTGCGATCTCCTTGTTGAACCAGCCGTTCTCGGTTGCGATCGCTGCCCTCGCTTGTGAATATAGCGCTACTTCGTCTAAATCCTTCCGCGTCACTTGGTAAGCTGCTGCCAGCCGCTCAGCTTGCTCTCCCATCGTTTCGCCGGTCGTGGAATCGGTAAGACCGTCGTAAAGTAAAATATCGCTGAGTTGCTCTGGCGCACCCAGTAGCATTTTATACCCCCATCTGCCTCGATGCGATAGGAAAAACCCTGCCTGGGACATGGATTCCATGCCGCCAGCAAGTATGATTTCCGCTTCGCCGGAGCGGATAGCCGTGGCGGCGTTCATCACGCTCATCATGCCCGACGAACACACCATATCCACTGCATACCCGTTCACTGTCTGGGGAATCCCAGTTTTGAAAGCTGCTTGACGCGGCAATGACTGCCCGTGTCCCGCCCTGAGGACGTTACCAAAGATATACAGGTCTAAATCTTCCCCCGAAACTTCCGCCCGATCCAATGCTGCTTGCATGACGTGGGCACCTAATTCTACTGGGGAAAAACCCGTTAACGCACCTCCGAACCGACCGAGCGGCGTCCGTACTGCCGAGACAATATAGGCTTCTTGCATACATCCTCATTATTTTTTACAATGTCACGTTGTCCAGCGCTACCAACTTAAAGCGGGATGTTTTAGGAAGGTTTCATTATTTATACAAAGTTGAGCTAAAGCTATCAGTTGTTATGGCTTCATAGAACTGAGTTACCCCATATTCCTCCACTTATCTGACCGTGATAAAAGGATTTTTTGGCAAAGCTTTTATGCTAAAAATCAAAAGACGATCCTTTTAATTTCTATTTACAACAAACTTAAAAAAAATACTTTATTTATAAATCATCCATTAGAGCTAACTACCAATTATTATTTGATTAAGATGGTGGACAAGACAATCACATCCAATAAAAAAGTCAAAGGAGTAACAGTAATGGATTGGGCAAATAATCTTGAGCAGTTTACCAGGCAGTTAAGCGAGTTGCAGAGTGGGATTTTCAAGAGCTGGACTTCTACCATGCCGACTATGCAAGGTTCCAACACACCAAATTACCGCGAGACCTTCGAGAAAACTCTGAAATTCCAGGAAGAAGTGCTGACAAGTTCTCTGCAATTCCAGGCTTTAGTGGCTCGTCTCTCCATCGAAACTCAGAAGCAATTATGGGAGGCATATTTCAATACGATGCGGAATACGCAGATCAAAAAATCTGAGTAACTCTTAGAGTTGTGTTTGACTCACATAGATAATGGCTCTAGATTTTTTAGAGGTTGTTTGTAAAATTATCTACTTTCCAAACATCCTCAAAGGATTAATAAAGCTTCCCAAGACACTTCTTGGAAGCTTTTTTAGTATAAAACAGTTTCCTAAAAAAAGTTTTATTTTCATTCATACATCAAAATGTTCAATTTACAAAACAAGCCATAGACTAAACTAAACCTAGTAATTTCTTTAATCCTCTACCTATAGAAAGGACATAATGTTAAGCAGCTTTGTAGTTTTGCATACAAACGTCAGAAAGCGGTGCTGAACCTTGGGAAAAATTTTTTAAAGTGTACTCGACCGACTAAACTGCGCGATCGCTCAATGTAGAATGATGCCAAGAAGGTTTTTGACCTATTCCATCTCCACGCCTCTTGCCACAATGGATTTTAGCCAATTACTCGTTGAAAAAATAGACGCGATCACCAAAAACTGGGTTGAAGCAGTCCGTTCGGATAGGCAGATTTCCAGCACTGACGATTTACCCGGCTCAGCTATCAGGAATCATATTCCTGATGTCCTAAAGGCGATGGCAACTGTGCTTTCCCACTCGCAGGAAAACGATATTCAATCCATCGTTCAAAACAGTTTGCATCATGGCGTTCTGCGGGCTGAACAAGGTTTCTCTCCCACAGAAATTGCGCGAGAGTATCGTCTACTGCGCCAGACGATCTTTTCCACTTTAGAGGCAGATTTACTAGAGGGTACCGTTCCCGAAGTGATGCGAGCTTACAATGTGATTGACGCGACCCTCGACGAAGCCATTGCCCAATGTTTCAAAAGTTATGTAGAGGAGCGATTGCAAGAACTACAACAGGTGCAAAGTCAAGTAGAGTTAACCAATCAAGAACTAACTCGCTTGCTAAAAGCGAATCAGAATAATCTCTCTCAACTAGCCCACGAACTGAAAAATCCTCTGAATTCCATTATTGGCTACTCGGAGCTGATTTTACGCTCTTCACGAAACAACGTTGAAGTTCAAGACAATTTTCCCAATCTGGAACACATTGAGCGAGTGCTACGCAATGGCAGACACTTACTTCGCCTGATCAACGATACATTGGAAATCGCCCGGTATTCCGCAGGCAAGATAGAACTGCACCCAGAACTAATAGATGTATGCTCTTTAATCAACAATGTAGTTGAAATGTTAGAGCCTTTGGCTGCTGCCAAAGAGCTACAAATGGTGATTGATTGTGATTCGGCTAGTGCCGATAGTTCCGCTGCACGCGCCCCTGAAAAAGTGCTGACAGACCCCTTGCGATTACAGCAAATTGTCACGAATCTTCTAAGCAATGCGATTCGCTACACAAACGCGGGAAGTGTCCAATTAACGTGTCAGATGTTATCTGATAACCATTGGTTTATTGCGGTGAGCGACACCGGAATTGGGATTGCCCCAGAAGACCAGGCGCGTGTTTTTGACCCCTTCTTTCAAGCTGGAACTCGCGATCGCTTACCCGATAGCACTGGCTTAGGTTTGGCAATAGTCACGCAACTGGTAAACCTAATGCAAGGCAAAATTGAGCTGGTATCCCAGGTTGGAGTAGGCTCCACCTTTACCGTCATCTTGCCGCTAGAAGTGAAAACCCTGGAATCAATTTCTTGAGTTTTGGTTTTATCTGTTTTTTCTCTAACTTGTATAATTCTTGAAATTATTGAGCCGGATTAACGATGTTTTTCAATCGTAAAGATGCTTTAATTCTTGCCATTAACTCCTCAAAATCAATCGGCTTCCGAATGAAGTCATTAGCTCCTAGCTCTAATCCTTGAGGGATACTAGCATTCTCACTTGCTGTAATCATCAGAATCGGAATAAAAGGAAGTTTCGTATTTTCCCGAACACGCCGAGTTACTTCATAGCCATCCATTCCTGGCATCATGGCATCCATCAATATTAAGTCCGGTGGCGATGCTTCTATCTTGGCTAAGGCTGACTTACCATTTCTAGCGCTATCAATCTCATACCCTTCTTCCGCCAAAATCGCCTCTAGGAGGGATACATTATCCTCTAGATCATCTACCAACAAAATGCGTTTAGCTTGAGCTTGAGACGGCACCATAAAATTAACCCTCCCTGTGGGTAAAGACACTTATAAAAGTTTCTAAATCTTCCAATCTTTTAAATAGTAGTTGTTTGCTTGCTAACTAACCTCCTACCTTAGGGGAGTTTCCGCTTAAACCAAGGGAGAATCGTGGGAGGAAAAAGAATCTAATATTAAGCCAGTTTGTACCCTTGAATACCACAACCTATCAAACGCAGCGTTGAAGAAGTACCTCCAGCGTAAGAGGTACGCATCAAACCGATTCGTGAAAATGGTAAACAATTTATTCGACTATCAGCTCCGGGCGCGATCGCTGCCGAATAGAATACGCAGTATGTATTCTATTCGTCGGTGGAAAGCTCCGTGCATCGCTGATGCGACCGTTAATACCTTATCGAGGATTGCGCTTCATGGAGCCACAACAACTAAGTCAGGAATTGCGTAAAGGACAAAACCCTCACATGAGCCGTCGGCGAGCGATTATCGGCTTGTCTATGCTGGGAGGTTCGATGGGACAGCTGGTGACGCTATACCAAACCGGGATCGTTAGTCACTTACCCGATCCTCCCGGACAAAAGCTTTTCGATGCAGACCGCGTTGACGCATCTAACTACGCTTACGACAAATTTAACTCGCCCGATGGCCCAATAATGGTGTTTACTTACGCCATCACTGCTTGGCTGGCTTCCGCTGGTGGTCTAGATCGCGCTAGGCGCAACCCGATCTTACCAATTGCAATGGGTATAAAGATCCTGATAGACGCGGTGACGAATGTCGAGCTAGCTCGTGAAGAGTGGAGCGAGAACAAAGCATTTTGCGAGTACTGCCAAGTGGCAACGCTTTGCACGTTCGCGTCCCTAGTGTTGGCAGCGCCTGAAGTTATGGCCGCTGCTCGCACCCTACTCGGACGCGGCGACAAGGACACCGCAGAGAACACACAGTAATTGATACACAGTAACCGATACAAGGACACCAAGCACCGAAGTGCAGTTAGTCTTCTTGAGAGCCTTTTTACCAGCGCTTAGATTCCTGGTCTGCCTCCTGGTTAACTTGATATATCGACTTCAGGTATATCTGAGCTTTTGGCTGGTTTAACCCAGCCAAAAGCTCAACAATTGTATTCACAAGTACATTCCAACTTAAGACTAACTTCTCCCATTAGACTCAGCAGTCGCTTCAATATCACAACCCATTAGTCAGAGGAGAGGAGAAGCACAATAAGCCTCCGCAACAGAGGCTGAATCCTCTGGAATTACTGCGCGATCGCCATCGGCGGAACCAGCGATCGCAGAAGACGACCAATCGGCATTCCCGTTGATCGAACCGTCCCACGCACCAGCTGAAATTCAAGCCAGTTTAAGCGACATTCAATCCACGTTAGGAATTCCCTGGACACCTGCTTCTTGGCGTGCTTATGCCATGTATCCATCGGTGATGCAGTTGTTTTGGGAGCGTCTCAAACCAGCGACGCAAACTGAATCTTTTTTGGAAGGCGCGATCGCGCTAGCAGCCGGATGACCCATTAGCACTCCAACCCCAATTGGAACCAAAACCAATACAAGGGTCTGCAAACTGGCAGCAATATCGGGCTTACCCGGTTTGAGTTGAAACTGCTGCAACAGCCAGTTTGGAGGTCGTTGAGATTTAGAAGACATTTGCCCATCCCATTAGCTGCTATTTGTTATTTGCCTAATGGAAGCACTTTCTGGGTCGGATAGCGATAATGCTGCGTCCAATAATCCTTGTTCCACCGAATACTGCCAACTTCTGCATCGCTATTTACTGCCTGTTTTTGCGATTGTTACCATAAACAGTATTAGATGAAGTTCATTGTGCCTCTATCCTTGTGTAGAACTAGAAGGATTTGGCATTTGTACTGGAACTGTGATATTGCTGCCTGACGATCAAGATTAGCAACGACAAGTAACTTCTGCATCACCTCACTCTCAAGGTTTCTTGAGCATTAGATTGCTCGCTTTGTTAGCTTGCTTCAACTACTACTCGATTGTTTCCAGAATCTATATCTTGCAACCAAAGTTCGGACGTTTTTTGTACACTGTGGCTGAGCTGAACACCTATTTCACCCTCAGTAACAGATTCAACTTTTTCATCATTCATTTGAATTTCTAGTACCTCTGCTTTAAACCAAGTTTCATCATTGCAGACAATGATTGTCGCGCCCTTACGCAGAGTAAGATTATTAATCTTAAGTATTATAACTTTTCCTTTGCGATGAACTTCTAGAGGAAATCCCAGCAACCTCGCATTTGAGGGTTTGAATTTCACAAGCCCATACTCTAACAAAGCAGATCTAGCATATTCTTTAGTTACAAAACCTTCTTCGATTTTAAAGTAAAGCTTAAAAAGCTCATATGTGGTTAGTAACCCTCTTTCATCTGATTGAGCATCAGCAATCTGTTGTTCGCTAAAAGGTGGGTTTTTCCTTTCAGCAGGAGGTAGATATCGTTTATGATTGACTAAATATAAGGCAAATACATCAAACCTATTCCGCTCTTTAGAGCGTCTATACTTAATTTTACTCACTTGCGAACACTGACTATCTTTAGAGGTTCCACCAATACCTTTTATCTCAACAACTAATAAACCATTATCTAAAGGAATCTGAATATCTTCCTCCTTTATGTCTGGCTTGGTCTCATCCATGTTAATAACATTTGCAAAACCAAGCCATTTAAGGAAACATTCAACAGACTTTACGAGTGATTCATCTGTTTCAGTAAGTAAATTATGTAAAAATCTATGTTTTTCTTTATTTTGCTGAATTTCTTTTTCTATCTTAGTTAATCTTCCAGTATATTCGTCCTCTAATAATTTCTTTCTTGCAAGGAAGTTTGCTTGATTTGGAAGAAAGTACATTTCGGAATTCAACCAAGAAAACTGCTCAGAATAGGGAAAGATTTTAGGGAACATCCCAGGTCAGGGCTATTTCATTTTAAATAGGTGCTTGAGTGTGTTCAGGCTGAAACCAGCAAGACGTTGGGCTTGAGCCATGTTCTCAAAGCGATTGTCACGATATAAATTGAGCGCAAA